>NZ_JASHIE010000001.1:0-659609 GCF_030056655.1 Flectobacillus rivi | reverse complement strand
GTATTGACGAATTCGTCAGGTATAATCCAATATGTGTCACCCGTGAATGTGATGAGTATAGCGAATGTAAGTGCTAATACTTACCAAGCCGTGGCGGTGACGTATACCAATAGCGTTTCTCCGAATTTAACAGTAGGAGGTGATATCAACCTTGTGAGTTCATGTAGCAAAACAGTAGCCGTCCCTATCTCGATATGTGATTGTAACAATGCAACAGGCGTGTTCACGGTTGGTCAAACAGGGAAGACGAATTTACCAGGACAGACTAACGTATATGTTTTGACAGATGGAAAAGGAAGAATACTCTCTATCTCGAATAGTCCAAGTTTCAGTGACAATGGCAATGGAGTCTACAATGTGTATGGCGTAAGTTACACAGGAAGTGTATCAGGGCTAACAGTAGGAGGAACCATCAATGGTGTTAGTGGAAGTTGTGTAGACATCACCAATGCAGTAGGCTATGTGGTATGTGTACCAGAATTAGCGATTGTTAAATCAGGACCAAGTGTAGCAGAGAAAGGTACCAACTATAACTATACCTTAACAGTAAGCAATAGCGGAACGACAAGTACCTTTGGAACAACCGTGGTGAGTGATACCTTGGCTACGGGATTGAGTTTTGTATCAGGCTCAGGCTCAGGTTGGAGTTGTAGCAGTAGTACGCTAGCAGGTGGTAGAGTGTTGGTAAGTTGTACAACTACGACAGGTATCGCCGCAGGTGGTAGTAGCTCATTGAACTTGACAGTGGTAAGTTCGGTGACGGGTACCGTCGTGAACAAAGCTTGGGTAAGTGGTGGTGGAGACATCGTAGCCAAACGACCATCGAATCCAGTAACGACAGTGATTAATGAACCAGCTAAACCAAATCTAGTGATAGCTAAAGCAGGACCATCGTCAGTAACCGTGGGTAGTAACTTTGATTATACTTTAACGGTAAGTAATAATGGTACAGCAGGTACCAGTGGATTAATCACCGTAACAGACAATTTACCAACAGGCATAGCCTTTGTAGGCTCAAGTAGTGCGGGTAGCGTTTGGAGTTGTAGTGCGAGTGGTCAGTTGGTGACTTGTACGAGTAGTGCATCCATCATTGTGAATGCCAACTCAAACATCATCTTGACAGTACAGGCAGTAAGTGCGGCGAGCTCACCAGCCATCAACACAGCTTATGTGAGTGGTGGTGGAGACCCAAGTACGACACCAAAACCATCAAATCCAGTAACGACAACGATTAACCCAACACCGAAACCAAGTATTTCGATTGTGAAGTCAGGTCCAGTAACGGCGACAGTAGGCACGAACTACAACTATACCTTGACGGTAAACAACACCGGAAATGCAGCGACGAGTGGTACGATAACGGTAACGGATGTTTTGGCGACGAACTTACAATATGTAGGCTTCAGTGGAACAGGTTGGAGTTGTAGTGCAGCAGGTCAAACGGTGACGTGTATGACGAGCAATGTTGTAGCGGTGAATGGTAGCAATGTATTAACCTTAACAGTGAAGGCATTGGATGCAGCGAGTGGATCATCAGTAGTTAATACGGCAAGTGTGATCGGAGGTGGAGATCCAAGTACGACACCAAAACCATCGAACCCAGTAACGACAGATATCACCCCAGCACCTAAACCAAACTTGTTGATTAGCAAGTCAGGTCCAGTAACAGGAATTGTGAATACGAACTATGATTATACTTTGGTGGTGAATAACTCAGGAACGGCATCAACTGCAGGAGTAATTACCGTGACAGATAATCTACCAAATGGTTTACAGTTTGTGAGTGGTGGTGGCAATGGTTGGAGCTGTAGTGCTTCAGGACAATTGGTAACTTGTACAAATAGTGGAGTGATAGCAGTGAGTGGCAGCAGCTCGATGAGTTTGACAGTGAAACCAACGCAAGCAGGAACTTACACCAACGTAGGTAGTGTAGTAGGTGGTGGAGACATTAGCACTGAAACGTCCAATAGTGTAACGACGGTGATTTCGAACCCACCAACACCAAACTTGGTGGTAGTGAAAACTGGACCAAGTGTAGCGACGGTAGGTACGAATTTCAACTATACTTTGACGGTAAACAACACAGGATTAGCAGCAAGTACAGGTACGATAACAGTAACGGATAACTTACCAAGTGAGTTGAGTTATGTGACCTTCAGTGGATCAGGTTGGACTTGTAGCGCATCAGGTCAAGCAGTGACTTGTACAACAACAACTTCGATAGCAGCGAATGGTAGTAGTACGATAGTCTTGACGGTAAATCCAACGACAGCACCAGCTTCGGGCTTACCAGTGAAGAACACGGCTTATGTAACAGGAGGTGGAGATCCAGTAACGACCCCTAAACCATCGAACGAAGTACCGACGACCATCAATGCTTTACCGCAGGCAAACTTAACAATCACGAAGAGTGCTCCAGTGGTAGCGACAGTAGGCACGAACTTTGCTTATAGTTTCAATATTGCCAATGGCGGAACGGGAGCTACGACTGGTACAATAACAGTAACAGATAACTTACCGATTGGCTTACAATTTGTGAGTGGACCAAGTACAGGCGGCTTTACTTGTAGTGCAGTAGGTCAGGTGGTGACTTGTACCAACAATGGCTCAACGCAGATTCCAGCAGGTCAGAGTGTAGGCTTGAGCATCAATGTGAAGGCTAACTTCAGTGGTGTGTTCAAGAACACAGCAGTGGTAAGCTCAAATGGAGGAACACCAAAAACCTCAAATGAGACAACCACAACAGTGAACTGTCCAACAGATATTAATCCAGGGGTGCTTGGATTCTAAACAAAGTCTAAGGGGAAGCTTAGACTTCCCCTTTTTTCTTTACTTTGAGTTGGCTAGAAAATTTGCTAAAAATAATCTTATGAAAAATTTAATACAGAAATATTTTGTCACAGTAAGAGCTTTACAAATAATCTTATTTGTAGCTGTAACAAGTGCTGTCTCACTTGGACAAAATTTAGGCTGTAATTTTAAGCCAGGAACAATCACATTGAACTTGACAGGACAGAGCCAAGGAACGAATATTGTAACTTATATTGTGCTGGTTGATGGAGGAAATATTATTAAGTACAAATCGGCATTAAATGCCACCACCATTGATAATGTAGCAGTTGGAAGTTACAAGGCTGTGGCTATTACATGGGACAATTCACAAGCAAATGCCCCAGTGGTAGAGGTAGGTTTGAACCTAAACAATGTTGATCACTGTTGGAAAAGTACTGCGGTAGATATGTCAATTTGTGATTGTAATACCACTACCAATAGTATTACAGTACCTATTTCAGCAGGAGTAAATCCTCAATATGTATTAACCAATGGGAGAGGAGTAATTCAATCTATTCAATCTTCAACAACATTCTCTGGTTTAACAAACGATGTATATAATGTGTATGTAGCTTGTGGGATTGGAACAAAGCCCAATTTGTTAGTAGGTAGCAATATTAAACTCGTCACAACAAGTGACTTGTGCGAACCTATTCCGTTACCTTATGTAGTATGTGTAGCCGAATGTGCCCCAGTGATTTGTATGCCAATGACAGTGATGAAGCTAGTCAAATAGCGTTCAGTTTTGAAAATATACCTTACTTAAAGTTAACAAATCAAAACTTCTGCAAAATGTTTATTCTGGTTCAGAACTACACAATCTGATAGGCTATCAAAAAATATCCCAAGTTGTACATGAAAGGCATCAGCTCATATCTCTTATTGATTCTTCTTTTAGTCATTAATACCAAAGGTTTTTCACAACAAAAAACACAAGTAAAATGGTTGACCGTAGAACAAATGGATAAACTATATACCAAAAGTCCTAAAAAGATTTTGTGGAAAGTATATTCAAAGGATTGTCATTATTGTCATGATTTTGAAGAGAAAGTTTTGAAAATACCAGCCATTGCAACTTATATTAACCAGAATTATTACCCCGTTTTATTAGATGCTTTTGATGCTAGCCCTGTTACCTTTGCAGGTCATACTTACGAGTCAAAAGACAAAATGAACCCGATGGCAACACATTTACTAAAAGGGACTATTAAATTTCCAACATTAGTATTTGTAGATGAACAGCTCAAAATGCTTAACTTTCTCCAAGGGTATTATGAAGCTCCAAACATAGAGATGGTACTTCATTATTTTGGAGACAATGCTTATAAAACTGTTTCTTGGAATGATTTTCAAGCGAATTTTGCCAAGAAAAAATAAGCCCCAAATTAGAAATTTCAATTCGAGAGAATTAAAGATATATACAGTATTAGTGCTAAATGATAAATGTGATTTTCACGATCAATATTTTACATTCAAAATATTTTACACGAGTACTAAGAATAGAATTTTCTTATGTCAAAATCTGAAAATTAAACAAGGTCTAAAGTAGGTAAAGGAGTAAATATAACTTAAGTAAGAATTATAGAAAACATTTACCGTATCTCAACGCATTGAAGTCATCGTAAACTGAAAATAGTGAAAACTAATCAGTGTGGGATATTCGTTTACCTTTATGATTCTCTGTATTATATTACTCACTCATTATTCAATTATGACCTATGAGGCAATCAACTGGCCTAATCTTGCTATTTTTATTGAGCTATACCAGCTTTACACAGTATAGACCACCTTTTAAAAAATATACCTCGATTGAGTTTGGAGGTGGCGTTTCGAGTTACTATGGTGATTTGGCACCTATGAATCAATTTGTCAATTCTACGGCAAATGCTTTACGCTGGACTGCTACCGTTGGAGTAAGCCGACAAATCACGCGCCAATTAGAAGCTAGCATAAACCTTTCATGGGTTGCCCTAGGAGCTGATGATTACTACTCCAATAATCTATCAGATTTTCTAAGAAATTTACATTTTAGAAATAACGTAAAAGAAGTTACGCTACAAGGAAGATGGACACCCTTTAACATTGCCAGCACACCTCAAAAACGTGCTACTTTCGAACCATTTATTGGTATAGGAGTGGGAGCTTTTTTACATAACCCACAGGCAAAATTACCTACATCGATGGGCAATGAATGGGTTGATTTAAGACCCCTGACAACAGAAGGACAAGGAAGCCCTAATTATCCTGATATAAAAGAATATAAAAATTGGGGAATTAATATACCCATTAGTGTAGGCTTAAAAACAAAGCTTACGAAAAACTTAGATTTAATCGCAGAACTCAACTATAGAATGTTGTTCTTTGATTATATTGATGATGTGAGCGGCTTTTATGCACAACCACTTGTAGTATATAGTCGTTTTACCGAGCCAACAAAAAGTATCGGTATTGCCATGTCTCAACGTACAACTGAACGTATTGCTGCCTCCACAGGAGGAGATAGATTAACAAAATTAAACACCTTTGTCAACGACCCAACTGGTATTGCAATTAGTCAAAATCCAAGTGTTAATTCACCAAGAGGTACAGTCGACGGGAATGATTCGTATGCAACATTTACAATTAAACTGAGGTATATCTTCATTCCAGGGATTCAATGTCCTAAGATTTATTGAAAGAAAATAGAAAACTCAGTTACATTATTCCATAATGAAATACAACTTTACATTCCTACAGAATGTCCATTACTAAAATATAGATACAATAAGTATAGGAAGGAATGAACCATGCGAGCGGAGCGTCCTTCAAGTCCGATGATAAAGCCTCTGATTTCTAATTGGGGGCTTATTTTAGTAAGAGTAACAACATGAAAATAATTATTCCTTTACTAAATCCGTTAAGTATAAGTTGAAGGTTTAAAAATGAACAAATCATGACTAATCTCATGAAAATAGTACTCAGTTGTATGCAGTAGGCTAAAATTTTAAAATATATTCCTAGGGAAATAATGAAAATATTTTTGCCAAATGCCTATAGTTGATGACCAAAAGCGAAACGATGTAAAATATTGATAATTCAAAATTTACATGCACAGTTCGCCACTCATAAATCAGCACTAACACTAAGTAGTCCTTCTTTATAAAAACTCGGAACGAGTACATTGCAATAGCTATGATCACTAGGTTTGATGTACCATTTCTAACAGATTTGTCTGAATTACTCCATTTGCTAAGACACAAAAGTCAAGGTAAGGTTGGAGCAAATATTTTCCCCTTCCAAACAAATACCATGTTTGGGCAGGTTACTTATGAGCAGCAAAATACACAATATGAATCATGGGAAGGAAAATTTTTCACTTCAGATTCGGTCGTATTGACCCACCCCAATCGAGTAAACCATCGAGCATTCACGATGATATTTTTTCAGTCGCTTGCGCCGATGAAACTTCGAATGAATCATCATTGTCTTCACGATATTACCCTAGATTCTGAGGGAAAAGAGGGTGTGCTTTTTTTGAGTTCATTTACGAATCTCTCCATCATGATACCTCAGAATGCCTTTGTACAATTTAAGGTAGTGACTATCCGAAATATTCACTCTTTAGATCATTGGATAAATCAATGGCCATTTGGCAATATCGTGCAAGCAAGAATGCCGTTTTTCTATTATTGGCCACAAAGAATTGCTTTTCACGAAAAAGCTAAGCTTTCGCATATAGATGTGTTTTATCCCAATGCCTACCAATCACCTTTAAAAATGTTAGACGATTTGTTTGCTAATGCAGCGAGAGGCCGTAAAATGAAACAGAAAGCGATTAATCTTTGGCAAATGTATTGTTTGCTCAGAGCAGAAGGGCTTTTACGAAATACCATAACGATGTCTCCACATCAGTTGAGACCTATTATTGCTCAATCAAAACTATCACCTGTTTTGTTTTTTCTACGATTCAAACAACTGTTTGGTTTTGAAATAGAACAATATCACGAGTACGCCCGCAACGAAAAAATCAAGGCTTTACTCTACGATTTGAGATTACCTATCGAAGAGGTAAATAGTATCTTTTACAAGTAGGAAGACGTTATTAGTTAATAGAATATCGGTTATTGGATTGTGCTCATAATCTGCATCCTTGGTCAGAATTTCACTGACCAATTGACGCCAGCAAAAACTCATATATGAATTTTGAAGTATCTTTGGAGTTGAAAAAGTAGATTGTTGTACGGACGTAAGGGGTCGAAGGATTTTCAATAATTTCAGATTTTGGATATCGGATGTTAGATTTCGGAAGTGTAAATTGCTATATTTTTTTAAAAATAAAAGTTTTACTTTATTTCCGAAATCAGAAATCCCAAATCAGCAATAGTTTGGAATCCTTCGTACATTACTGATTAGTAATCATAAAATTATACTCAAAACTCTGCATTCACAATTCAGCACTCATAAGTGCCTAATTCTTCCTCAATGAAACAATTTATCATCCTAATTGCTTTAGCTACTTTGGCATGTGCCAATCGTGAAAGTAAGCTTGAGCAGAACGAACCTATTCAGCCCTGTTCTTGTGACGGAAAGCCTTTTTTTAAAGTGCTAAAAGTGCAACAAGTTTATAACTCTAATTTTGTTAATATTTACTTTGGTTCCTGCGAAGCGTATCAAGTCAAATGGGAAATCCTGAAAGAGGGAAAAGTACTTTTGACTGGCTCAGTAAAGCCAATAACTTCGGCAGTGGGAGCCTATTTGGGTACATTACCCGAAGGAAATTATATTGCCAGACTTAGTGGCGTAAATTGTAGTGGAAAAAGCGAAATACCTTTTCAATTTCGTCCTATCAATGATAAAAGAAGCTTGTCACAGCAATCGCTGGTAGTGTATGATAGTTATCCTAATTTCTTCGAAAATGTTCCTGTCGAGACACAAACAGACACTTATTCTCCTGAAAAGTTTCCTGCAACACCAATCACCTTATCACCAGACTCATTAATGGGAGGGATGCCTACCCCAGCTTTTGCTGTAGTTTTCGATAAGCCTATTGATGTTTTTCAGAAAAAAGGAATCGACCATCGCACAAGAGGAATATATGTGAGCTTGGTTCACCCAGAATATCGTCCTTGTCAAGAGCGGTACCCCAATATTCAGTATGAAGCTCCCTGTAAAGATGCAACAGGAAAAGAAATTTCTTATGAAGATTTTATTTCAACTATCGAGCCTACACGTCGTGGCTTTTTTGGGTACCCACCTAAAGGGAATTCTGCTGAAGGTGAGCAATATTTTCTCAACGAGTCTGAACAAAAGCTATACGAAGCGGGACTAAATTATCATGGAGCATTTGGTAGGGGTGATGCTGTAGGAGGCAAAACTCAAATGATGTTCCAAACAATGGACACAGAGATGAATATCTCGAATGGACCAGATAATAAATCGAAGAACAAGTACATGGCCTTTTTAAAGGGAATGGGAGATGCCATTACAGGATATGCTCTCATTATGTATTCCAATACGTTCCCTGGTTTTGGTAACTTTCAGCAAGAGCGTTATCCCATTGACAGATCTGAATACTCAGGAATTCGACAAAATCCAATTTGGACTGAAGCTGGTGATGTAGGTTTAATAAAAGGATGGCGTGTATCTGATAATAAAAGAATTGTAGAAACCGAAGAAATTTCTTTTCATGCAGAAGATGGTTACGATCAAAACCTTATTTTGAAGGATAAGTCTGGAAGAGTATTAAGAACCTTAAATCATTTCGGTACCCAAGCGAACACAGGTCACAATCTGGCGAAGGTAATTCATTTAGTAGAAACAGGTGCCTATCGGGCACATCTAGATCAAAGAAAATACTGTTCTCAAGCCAAAGTGATCGCTGACAGAAATCCACCATTTCCCAATACCTCTGGAGGCTATTTATTTAATGATTATATAGGCTACGACCCTCAAGGATTCGGCGCTTTTCTGCCTCGTCATTTAGCATTTATGCAAGGTATGATGATTTTTTTTTCTGGCGCAGATTATTGGAATATTTGGGATAGACCCAAAGATGGTCTCAATCAAGACGCCTACAATGGAACGATTGGCGCTTTGACTTATTTGGGAGCCAAAATAAAAGTTGCTAATTCAAATATCTCACTATTAGACTTAAAACCGACACTTAATTTTACCCTGTGGGATACAGAAGTTTCTTATAATAATGGACAAACGTGGCAAAAGCACAAAGGCATAGATTTTAAAGACTCTCCAAATATCTTACCTTTACGTATAGGCTATACAAATGAAGGAAGAGTTGCTATTTTTGCTTGTAGACCTTACGGTGTAGAGCCAATCAATTGTCAATGGCGTGTAAAAATTAATAATCGTTGGATTACAGGTCGAATCACAGAAAAAGATTGGAAATCATGCTATCCTGCACAAAAAGAAAGGAAGGATTTCTATTTGAAAATAGAGTAAATTGATAGTAATTTATATGATTTTAGTTATGATTATACAGAAGAAGATTCATGGTGTCTTCTTCTGTATAATCATAACTAAAAAATCGTAAAAAGAAATGAATTCAGGAACTTACTATGAGAATCAAAACTATCCACTAAATCACTAAATCACTAAATCACTAAATCACTAAATCACTAAATCACTAAATCACTAAATCACTAAATCACTAAATCACTAAATCAATAGCTCGGACATCTAACAGCATTAGGAAGATGATAAATCAAATGAATGCTTAGTGTCATATAGCTGTCTTTGAGTTGAGAACTTCCTCTTAATTGTCCTGTACGACCATAACTCTGCATAGTAGTAGAGGTGAATGGATCTTGGGCAGGATCAAAATTAGGTTGTTTGTCTAGAACATACTCTCGGACACCTCCTGTACGATTTTTTCCTGTATATGCATCTACTACTTCTCTCGAACGATTAGCCATTGTTACACTCAAACTTCCATAAACTGCCAAATCATTAGGGTTTGCGTAGCTACCTTTAATATCATCTAAATAATCAGTAAAAGTATATTGTAATAAACCTTCTAATCCTAGATCCCACTGCTCATTGAGTCTGAAGCGTACACCTGCCCCAGCTACTCCAGCAGCGGCCCATGCCTTGTAAGGACTGTCATAGCCTGGCAATCCCTGTCCTTCGGTATTGAGTGGGCGTAATTTGACCCATTCACCTGTAGGTGCTTTTGCCATTGGATCATGTAAAAAAATAGAAAGGCCTCCCAGCAAATAAGTACTAAAAATTTGACGTTTGCTGTAGTAGCGTGGACTTGGATTGAGATTATAAATTCCTACAGTACTTAGTTCCTTTAAATCATTTCTAAAATGAAGATTGCGAGCAAAACGATCTAATTTTCCATCGACACCCTGCATATTAAAATCATTACCTGCTATACGCACATATCGTAGTCCTACACGTGCTCCCCAACGACTGGTAAAATAATGGGTATAATAACCACCCACATTCCAACGAATTTCATCGAGGGTTGATTGAACAGGACGGCTATAACTTGACAAATCGCCATAATAACTACTTGTACCAATACCGAAAGTGAGGGTATTATGTGGTACAAAAAACTTATTCTGCGCCCACGAGATATTAGGTAGTAATAATAATAGCAGAATGTACTTACAGATACTATTCTTTGTACGTGGCAACATATACATAAATGATAAAGTCTTCAAAAAAAAGCAAGAGCCTATACGACCAAAATGAATTCAAATATAATCACAAACATTAATAAAGCAGATAATATGGCTTGTCTTCTACATTACCGTTGAATCACTTATCCTGTTATTTGCTCAATAATCTAACAAAGGTATGACTTTTTATGTGTACTTTCGTTTGATAAATCGCAAAGAGTTTTAAGAAAACCAAAGAGTTGGATGGCCATAAATCATCTATATTTTTTTATTCTAAGTACCTCTAAATAGCTTAGGTATTAAATTTTTTTTAGTTGATAACGTCAATACTCAATAGCATAGTGTAAGAAAATAAATATAAAATATTCGTTTTTGCACTTTACCAATACTATTTAGACTTTTGTAGATAATGTATTGCCGTTTAATAAATATGCGTAGGAGTTGTAGTTGAAAATTAAAAGTGTATTCTTAAATTTGATTAAAGAAAAACAAAATAAAGCATTAGCAATCTATTGATTTGATGATGTTTTATTTTGAATATAATCAGCCATACAATAGAATATTGTTAATAAGGCAAAATTAGGTTTTTTGAATTATTTCAAGAATATTGCACAATATTTAATCACAATACAACCGAAAAAATCGAAGTGATTGGCTTCTTAAACTAAGATTAATTAATAAATCCCTAAAAGCAAGGTATCTTTGAGGGTAAATTACATCTCCTTTCCACAAATTGCAAAATTAAATTTATTCAAAACAATATTTAATCCTGAATCTCAAAAAGTATTATAAGGTTACTTTCGAATACTTTATGGCTTCTTAACAAACGTTCGTTTGAGTAATGTAATATAAGTCATATAATCTATCCATAAATTCATTAACATAAAAAAGCTCTAATAAACGTATGCAGTGGTACAAAAAAGCTCTAGGCATTTTGTTATGCTTAACCCTCACATGGAATACCCACGCACAAGTGGTTTATGAGCCTACCTACCATACCGTTTACCCATACCTTAGCCGTTTGGCACAAAAAGGAGTGATTGAGTTAAATGATGTTTCGTTGCCACTATCCAAAGATTATATCTATAAAAAGCTCGACGAATTATCTAAAAATATCACAGCTTTAACTCCCTTAGAAAGAGAAGAGTTAGCTTTTTATCTGAAAGAATATACCTTATGGTGGCGCAAGGATCCTAAATCTGGTTTCGAAGGAGAATATAAAAGTATTTTAAAGTCCAAGATTGGAGACCGCTTTAGATATGCAGCGTTTCAGGATGAGAATTTTACCATGAACGTGCAACCAATTATTGGCTACGAAACAGAAAGTTCTAATAGATATTCTACTACCAATTTCTATAAAGGTATTTGGGCTTACGGCTACATTGGTAAATCAATAGGTTTTTCTGTAGATTTTAGAGATTATGTTCTTAGCGGTCCATTAGATTCTTTAGATTATAAAAAAGATTTTAGCCCAGAGCAAGGACGTGTTGGAATACGTTGGGACAACAGAACTTATAAATACAATGTTTTGAATGCCCAAGTGACAGCTCAGTGGAAATGGGGGCATGCCTCTATGGGTAAAACACCTGTGGTACTGGGATATGGCGAAGGTGGTAAAGTAATTATGTCCGAAAAAGCACCTTCATACCCAAACTTTAGGTTAGAGCTGGCACCCGTTAAATGGCTAAGTTTAAGTTATGTACATGGATGGTTGAATTCTGATGTGGTAGATTCTACTACAATCCGACCTACTTCGGTAAAAGGAATGAATGATTATGAGTTTCGTCCTAAATACTTGGCTATGCACGCGCTTACATTTAGACCTATCAAGGGTTTGTATATTACGGCAGGCGAATCGGTTATTTACAGTAATAGTCATTTTAACCCTGTATTTTTTGTTCCTCTTATAACTTACGTTGGTATAGATCATTACTTGGGAGGGAATAAAAACAACACAACCTCTAACTCTCAATTGTTTTTTCAAGTAAGTTCTAGAAATCATTTGAAGAAAACGCATTTGTACGGAAGCTTTTTTATAGATGAAATTCGCTTGGGTGGAATCGCTGGAGACTCAGCAAATACACGTAACCAAACAGCCTACCAAGTAGGTATGAGTGTGGCAGATTTCCCTTTTAGAAATATCTCATTAACGATGGAATATTCTAAAATTAGACCATTTGCGTACGAAAACTTTTTTAATGTACAAACCTATACCAATAGTAGTTATAATTTGGGACATTGGTTAGGGACAAATGCCAGTCAAGTATATATGAGTGCACTTTGGCGCATTAGAAGAGGTTGGCATTTGAAAACCACTTATCAATATGTACAAAAAGGAGACAAAGGAACAGGGTATATGCAACAATACGAAAGAGCTACTCCTTTTCTCTGGGGTAAGGTCAAACGGTACGGTGAATGGAGTGTAGAAACTTCGTACGAAATTATTCATGATATATTCTTAAGAATGTCATACAAAAGCAGACAACACCAGTCAGACGATTTTCCAAGTTTGAACTACAAAGAAAACATATTTAGTATGGCATTGAATATCGGTATTTAATCTTTGCTATTTATTTCACCAATTAATTATTGATCCAAGCTAATGAAGACAAATTCATTTAAACGCTTATTAACGATTTACCTTTTAGTGATATTTGGTATTATTTCTACTTTGACATCTTGTGTCCAGACTAAACAGATTGTGTATTTTCAGGGGGATACAACAAGATATATTTCATTGAAAGGTTCTGCCCCATCTATCAAGACAATTCAACCTAAAGATATTTTAGCGGTTATGGTGAGTAGTTTAAGTGAAGAATCGAATGTTATCTTTAACACACCTAATATTAATAATTTGACGGTAATGAACTACTCTGTCTCAGCGGGTGTTGGGAGAAATCAACCAATTGGATACTATGTAGATTCTTTGGGGTTTGTAGCTATGCCTTTAATTGGTAAAGTCTATTTGAAGGATAAGACCCTACAGGTAGCAGCTGATACAATTGAACGACGACTTGAAATGTTTTTGAAGGAGCCAACTGTGAATGTTAGAATTCTGAATCATAAATTCTCAGTATTAGGAGAAGTGAATCGTCCAGGTGTTTTTAACCTTTTAGAAGAGAGATTGACTATTCCTGAAGCTTTAGGAATGGCAGGAGATTTAACCATTTTCGGAAAACGAGATAATATTCTTTTAATTAGGGAAAAGGTTAAAGGACAAAAAGAACTTGTTAGAATAGATTTAACTTCTAGAGAAATACTTTCTTCCCCATACTACTATATTGAACAAAATGATGTAATCTATATCGAACCATTGAAAACAAAGGCAACTTCCACTGATCAAAATTATCAGCTAGTTCCCATATTTACAGGAATAGTTTCTGCATTAGGTATTCTAATCTTGAACTTAAGAAATTAGATTCATTTTACAACTTGGATTAACAATTATAATTATGTCAAACTCATTTAATATTAAAGAATTAGAAACAGAAGAAAATATAGATGTAAGAAAGATTTTAGGGAAATATATTCACTATTGGTACTTATTCTTATTTAGCTTCCTCTTGATTGGATTAGGTACACTTGCATACTTGTGGTATGTTAGACCTGTTTTCGAGGTGTCCTCTGTGATACTTATCAAAGACGAAAAAAAAGGGCTTGGAGCTGGGAATGATGTTTTAAAAGATTTGGCATCTTCTTTTGGTGGAAATAAGATTGTTGAAAATGAGATAGAGGTATTAAAATCTAGAACCTTAATGGAAAAGGTTGTTGAGGATCTAAATTTAACAACAGGGTATTACAGAGATCTAAAGTACAAAAGGGATGAGGAATTGTTTGGAAATTCTCCAATTTGGATACAAGCAGAACGACTTACTGAAGATGCGTTCTTGGACCCGTTAATAATTGAAGTTCTAGATAATCAGCATTTAAGGATAGAAAATAAGTCTAATTCGATAAAAGGAACTTTTCTATTTAGTCAACCAATAAAGACTAATTTTGGTCAATTTAGGGTTTTTTTTAATTCAAGATTTTATGTAAAAGGTCAAGAACCTACCAAGGTGGCTTTTTATAGAAAAGAAACCATAGTCGATAGATATCTTGGCTTGTTAAAAATAAGTCAATCAAACCCCAAAAGTACAGTTTTAAGCTTATCTTTGGAAGAAACCTCTCCTCAAAAGGGCAAATTAATACTAAAAAAACTCATAGATGCTTATGTTGCAACTTCCCTAGAAGACAAGAATAAAGAGGCTGCAACTACTTTGAGATTTATAGAGGATAGGCTTAAGTTAATTACTGGTGAACTTGTCAATGTTGAAAAGGATGTAGAAAACTATAAAAGTGAAAAAGGAATCACTGATTTGAGTGCTGAAGCCAACTTATTCCTGGAAAAGGTGAAAGAAAATGATACTAAAATGAACGAGGTCGATATCCAGTTAAAAGTACTAGACAATCTGGAATATTATGTAAATAACAGCTCAAATACTATTGCCCCAGCAACGTTCATTAATACAGACCCTGTATTAATTGGTCTAGTAACTAAACTTTCAGAGTTAGAATTACAAAGAGAAAAATATGCAAAAACAATGCATGCTAGTAACCCTTTACAAGAGACAATTTTAACTCAAATAGCACACACCAAACAGGCTTTAAAAGAAAATATTCAAAATCAGAAGAGGAATATAATTGCTACCAAAAGAAGTCTATCTTCAATCAATACGCAAATTGAGAGTGCAATTAAAAAGATTCCACACAAAGAAAGAGAATTTGTAGGTATAAAAAGACAACAGGTGATTAAAGAAAGCTTGTATCTATTACTTCTGCAAAAAAGAGAAGAAACTGCTATTTCTTATGCTTCCACTGTGTCTGATAGCCGATTAGTTGATCAACCATATGTATCTACAACTCCCATAAAACCTAAGAAAAGTATTGTATATACAATATCATTACTATTGGCATTTGGCCTTCCAATAGGTCTTATAAATCTATTGTTTTTATTAAACAACAAGGTAATGTCAAGAATGGAAATTGAGGAATTAACCAAGGTTCCAGTGCTCGGAGAGATAGGTCAAAAGCCTAAAGAATCATTGTCTCCACTGATAGATATGAAAGGAAAAAGTATAATTTCTGAACAGTTCAGAATGCTTCGTACTAATCTACAATTTTTGGGTGGAGGAGCTAATCAGCATAAGGTAATTTTATTTACGTCTTCTGCTTCTGGGGAGGGAAAAAGTTTTATTAGCCTAAATTTAGCGTCAAGTCTGGCGATTCTAAACAAAAAAGTTGTGATTTTAGAGTTAGATTTAAGAAAACCTAAAGTATCTGAGTATTTAGGAATTAATCGAGATTCAGGTATCACTAACTACCTAATTGGTTCAAAGTCTAGGGAAGATATTATTAAAATGACCAATATTGATCCAAATTTGTTTGTCATAAGCAGTGGACCAATACCGCCAAATCCTGTTGAATTATTGTCGATGCAGAAATTCAAAGACTTAATCGTATATCTGAAAGAAACCTTTGATTATGTTATTTTAGATACTCCCCCCATTGGATTAGTAACCGATTCAATCGTAATTGGTGAGAATGCAGATTTAGCAATTTACGTTGTTAGGCAGAATTATACGTTTAAAGGCCAGCTCAATATAGTTAATGATTTAGAAAAGCAGGGGAAGATTAGATCATTGAATATTATTTTTAATGGAGTTAACTTTAAATCAGGTGGATATTACGGCTACGGTTATGGTTATGGTTACGGCTATGGTTACGGCTATGGAGATTATGCCAATGATGCATCTAACAATTAGAACTCAATTATTCCAATAATCCTATTAACATTATAAGAAATGGCAAAAATTCTTGATTGTACTTTAAGAGATGGTGGATATTATACCAATTGGGATTTTGATAAATCTCTTGTTAATCAATATCTTGAATCTACGAATAATCTACCTATTGACTATTTAGAAGTAGGTTATCGTAGTATTCCAATGAAAGGTTATTTAGGTAAGTACTTTTACTGTCCTATTTATGAGCTTGAGGACATAAGAAAGAGATCCCTAAAAAAAATCGTAATTATTCTTAATGAAAAGGATATTAGAGTAGAGCATATTAAAGATTTACTTGGGCCAATAGTTGGATTAGTGGATATGGTTAGAATTGCCATTGATCCTGAATATTTAGGAAGAGCCTTAGTATTGGCTGAGGGAGTGAAAAAGTTAGGGTTTGAAGTAGGATTTAATGTGATGTATATGTCGAAATGGAAACAATATGGAGATTTTATAAAAGAATTGAAAAATGTTGATGGAATAGCCGACTATTTCTATATGGTTGATTCATATGGTGGTGTTTATCCTGAGGATGTAATTGAAACAATGAATCTAGTTAGAGAGAATACAAAATGTAAATTGGGTTTTCATGGGCATAATAATCTTGAACTAGCACTAATTAACTCTCTAACAGCAATATCTCAAGGAATAGATATCATTGATGCTACAATCTGGGGTATGGGACGCGGTGCAGGAAATTTAAAGACCGAGCTATTGTTAACAGCACTTAATTCAAAGGAGGGGCTGGATGTAGATTTTAATGCACTTGGGACTGTTGTCAATTCCTTTGATACATTACTAAAAAAGTATGAATGGGGAACTAATTTGCCTTATATGATATCTGGTTCAAACTCTCTGCCACAAAAAGATGTGATGGATTGGGTAACAACACGTTTTTATTCTTTCAATAGTATTATTCAGGCTCTTCAGAATCAAAAGGCAAAAGTTGAGGACAATGAAAGACTACCTATTTTTGAAAGTACAGAAAGTATAGATGAGATATTAATTATAGGTGGTGGTAAAACTGCTGTGGACCATGCCGAAGGGGTTATGGAATTTATTCTAAGTAATCCTAATATGACAGTAATTCATGCAAGTTCTAAAAATGCTTCTCACTACAACACAATCCCCAATAAGCAGGTATTCTGTTTAGTAGGAAATGAGGGACATAGAATGGAACAAGTTTTTGATAACTTTGGTAATTTTGAAGGAATATGTGTTTTACCTCCTTTCCCTCGCAAAATGGGTACTTATATACCAAGCACTGTTAGAGAAAAATGCTTTGAGCTTCCCAGTGTTGAGTTTACGGATAAATTTAAGGACTCACATACGGCATTAGCCCTTCAAACGGCAATATTCCTTAATTCTAGCAAAGTTTTTATAGTAGGATATGATGGCTACCAAGATGTGCAGCTTTCTCAAAAAGAACGTGATTTAACAGAGGAAAATGAAACACTTTTCTCCTTATTTAACGATAATATATCTCCACTAACCTCTTTGACTCCAAGCGTGTACAAAAAGTTGAAGTTTGATTCTGTATATTCTTACATTTATGAAAAATAAGATATCCTTTTTTTTACCTACCAGAAAGGGTAGTGAGAGAGTAATAAATAAAAATACAAGAGATTTTGCAGGTATAAGTGGCGGAATTTTAAAAATAAAACTAGAACAATTGCTCAAAGTTGAATCCGTACATGAAATCATTGTATCCACAAATGACCCAGATACAATTTCAGTAGCAGATAGTTTCAATTCTCAAAAGATTAAAATTGTTGAACGTCCTGAGCATTTGTGTTTATCTTCTACTAATATTGAAGAATTTATTAATTATATCCCAAGCATTATAAATTCTGAACATATTTTTTGGGTTCATGCTACAGCACCATTTGTTACAGAATACGATTATGAGCTTGCAGTGAAGCAATATTGGAATGTTTTGGCATCTCAAGAATTTGACAGTTTATTTAGTGTAACTAAAATACAACAATTTTTATGGGATGAAGAATCTAAAATGTGTATTAATCATGATAGATCGCAGGTTAAGTGGCCAAGAACTCAAGACTTAAAACCACTATATGAAATAAATCATGCATTTTATATCAACAGTGTTTCCAACTACTACAAGTATAGTGATAGAATCGGTTTGAACCCGGCTTTTTTTGTTTTAGATAAAATAAAATCATTTGATATTGATTGGGAAGACGATTTTAAATTAGCGGAGATAATCTATGAAAAGTATTTTAAAGTTTAAAGTTTTATTGTGGGATTTTGATGGAGTAATCATGGATTCCATGCCTATTCGAGGTAGAGGTTTTGAAGAGGTTCTTTTAGAGTATCCAAAAGAGCAAGTCAAGAAGCTAATGGCGTTTCACAATAGCAATGGAGGACTGTCTCGTTATGTTAAGTTTCGTTATTTTTTTGAAGTCATTAGAGGTGAGGTAGTTAGTGAAGAACGGGTTTTACAACTAGCAGGCTCATTTTCTAATATCATGTTTGACCTACTATTAGACAAAAGCTTGCTTATAAGTGACAGTGTAGAATTCATCAAAGACAAATCGGATAAATTTCAAATGCATATTGTTTCAGGGTCAGATGGAAAAGAATTGACCTCTATCTGCGAAGCAATTGGTCTAGCTAATTTTTTTAAAACAATAAACGGTTCACCAACTCCCAAAACAGAACTTGTAAAAAATATTTTACAAAATTTCAATTATAATCCACAAGACGTTGCTTTAATTGGGGATTCCATTAATGACTTTGATGCTGCAGTAGCTAATGGTATAACATTCATTGCCTACAATAACATTGAGTTATTTAAGATGACTGATAATTATATCAAAAGCTTTAAAGATCTTGATAGCTAAAAATTGATAGTTTATACTATTTAACGAAATAAAATATGGTACAACAGAATAATGTAATAGTTTTTGATATTGATGGTACAATTTGTGGAAGTCCTAAAGCAGGGGAAACATATTTAGATGTTGAGCCTTTTCCAGATATGATTCAAAAATTAAAGGAGTATAAAGATAATGGGTATTATATTATATTGAGCACAGCGAGAAATATGCGTACCTACGAAGGTAATTTAGGCAGAATTAATGCTAATACTGGTAAAACATTATTTAAATGGTTGGAAAAACACGATATTCCATTTGACGAAATATTTTTTGGTAAACCTTGGTGTGGGCATAATGGTTTTTATGTTGACGATAAATCTATTAGACCAGATGAGTTTTTAAAGTATAGTCATGAAGAAATTAATGAACTTTTGAAAGCTAAAATATAGTTATGGCAAATATTTTAATTATTCCATCTGCTCGTTTTATTGCTGCTGAAATGCAATTAGATTACGGTCTAATACCCCCTGTGTTATTACCACTTGGAACATCAACCTCTTTGGATTATATTCTTAGCTCCTTTTCTTATGATAGATGTTTGATTGGTTTACATGACGAGTTTAATAGAGTTGATGATTATATCAAAAATAAAAATATTGAAGCTGAATTAGTATATATTGAATCAGATAACCAATTGTTAAGTAATCAATTAGGTTTTTCTATCCTTAAAATATTAGAATCATGTAAACTTAAAGATGGTGACAATCTTATCATTAATTTTGGAGATACAATTGTCTTTAACAGGTTAAACTTAATATCAGGTTTTGAAGAACAAACCGATTTTATTTTTACTTCAAGTATTGAGGATCAATTTAGATGGACAACAATATCTGCTGATGCAAAAGTTCATATTTATGATAAAAACATTATAAATCGCCCTCAAGTTGGAAATGTTATAACTGGTGTTTTACATATTTATGATGCATTTCTTTTCCAGACAATCTTAAGAAAAGAGTTAGAGAACGAATTTGTAGTTTTTACGCAAACAGACTCATTTTACTTAGCTTTAGAAAAATACTTAAATTATCGCTCCAAATTGGAATTGGTACCAATTAATGATAATGATTGGATTGATTTGGGGCATTTAGATACCTTTTATAAATCAAAGGCAAGATTTCTTAACGCAAGGCATTTTAACTCTTTCGAAATCGACCTATTTTGGGGCAAAATAAAGAAACTTAGTAACTATACAAAGAAATTTATCGATGAAATAAATTGGTATGTGAATTTGCCAGCAAGATTGAAGTCTCTCATACCAACTATATATTCCTACTCAGTTGATGTCGAGCCTTTTTTTGTAGAGATGGAGTATTATAGTTATCCGACACTAAATCAGTTATATCTATTTAGTAACATATCAATATCTCAATGGCGTGAAATTTTTAAAAAGCTTTTA
The DNA here is from genome assembly GCF_030056655.1 of Flectobacillus rivi. Lineage (NCBI taxonomy): Bacteria > Pseudomonadati > Bacteroidota > Cytophagia > Cytophagales > Flectobacillaceae > Flectobacillus > Flectobacillus rivi. The sequence continues at coordinate 639,031 of NZ_JASHIE010000001.1, read as the reverse complement.
TCCATTCAAAGAGAATTTAGTAAAATAGAAAGACGTGTTGATGATGTTTTTATAAAAGCCTTTTATTTTGACAAAACGAAACAGCGACTATTAGAATTAAAAAAAGATTCTAACTTTCTACGTTTTTTTGAAAGTAATATAGTTTTGAATAAAAAGGAATATCCATCCTTAACCACTTTACTTGAAAATTTAGAATCGTTTATTGATTCTAATATTACCTACTTTACAACTACTGCTGGGGTGATACATGGAGATTTTTGTTTGAGTAACATTCTATACGATATCAAAACAGGAGTAGTAAAGTTAATTGACCCTAGGGGTAGTTTTATTGATTCCTCAGTATTTGGAGATCCTCGCTATGATTTAGCAAAAATATCGCATAGTGTACATGGTTTCTATGATTTAATCTTAAACGATAGCTATTCTTTACTTGAACATGACAATGCAATGTCGTTTGAACTAACTATATATAAATCATCTCAACAAGAGGAGTTATCCTCGTTATTTTTAAACTTAATGGCCGAAAATGGTGTAGTTAATAGGCAAATATTAGCTATAGAAAGCTTACTTTTTTTAAGTATGGTTCCCCTACATTCTGATGATTTGAAACGTCAAAAAGCATTTTTGATGAGAGGCTTAGAACTTTATTATTCTTTGTAAGATGAAAATTGTTATAACTATGGCTGGGCGAGGGCAACGTTTTCGTGACGCTGGATACAATTGTCCCAAATATATGATACATGCATTAGGAAAAACTCTTTTTCATTGGTCGATGTTATCATTGGATGATTTTTTTACTGATGATTTTATTTTTATTGCTAGAAATGAGGATGAGCCAGTAAGCTTTATTACTGAAGAGTGCAAATTGATTGGTATAAATAACTTCAATATAGTATTAATAGACCATACAACTGATGGACAAGCAACAACTGTATTAAAAGCAAAGGAGTTTATTGGAGATTATGATGAGTTAATGATATATAATATCGATACGTTTGTCAAGCAACATAATATTCTTAGGAATCAAATTAAAGGTGATGGTTATATTCCTGGCTTTTATGCTGAAGGTGATAAGTGGAGCTTTATAAAGCTTGACGACAAGAATAAAGTTATAGAAATAGCAGAAAAAAAACCAATATCAACAGTAGCTACTTTAGGATTGTATTATTTCAAATCTTTTGCCGATTACTATAAATATTACATCAAAACATTTCAAGATGGGAGAAATTTAGTAAATGGTGAAAAGTACATAGCTGAAATATATAATATAATGCTCAATGATCATAAAGATGTTTATGGTACTGTTCTTCCAAATAGTGCAGTATGGGGATTGGGTACTCCAAATGATTTAAATTATTTCATGGATAATTATGAATAAAGTAAAAGCGTTTTTAATTCCTGAGGAATGCAGCTTACAGTTTTCGTCAGATTTTGTGAAATTGAATACAGAGTTATTTGTTCCATCTAAGAGTATCGTGGGCGACTACGAAGGAAGTAAATTTGAAGAGATTTTCACATTTGCTTTTCTTGAAAGAACTGATTTTTTAAGAGATACACTTAAAAAGTTAGATTCACTTTTGAAAGTTGGAGGTAATCTTGTAATAGACTATTATACTGTCGGGCAGTTATATTCTGGAGGTCATTATGTAAGACCATTATCATTTTTTTTGTATGAATTATCATTGTCTTTAGGTAAGAGATTTAAACTTATTTCGAAAGATCAGAAAGATACAATAACAAAGTTTATTTTTGAAAAGGTATCTGATGGTGCAAATGTGGGAGGGAGTATTTATTCTTGGAGTTTCGGTATTGTGAGTGATGGAAAGAAAGATGATAGAATTTTTAATATTGTTAGGCAAATTCGAGAATTCAAGATTCCAAATTATGAAATTTTAATTTGTGGACCACAACCAAAGTTTGATTTAGGAAAAGATATTGTGTGGTTAGATGATTCGGATTTATACTGGGATTTAAGAATACCCATTACAGCCAAAAAGAATCGTATAATATATAACGCTAGTTACAATAATTTAGTATTACTCCATGATAGGATTTCTTTCTCAGAAGATTGGTATGAAAAAGTTAAGAAGTACGGGAATACCTTCGAAATTTTAGCAAACAAAGTTTTTGATGAAGAAACTCAATCATTAAGAGTCCAAGATTGGATGCATTACGAAAGGGATTTTACTGATTTTTTAGGCATTAAAGCTGGCGCATTATCATATTTAGAGTGGAATCCTACAGTTTATGTTGATGGTGGATTTATTATAGCTAAAACATCAATTTTAAAATCTATAGATGGTTATAATGAGTCACTTCATTGGGGAGAGGCTGAGGATGTGGATTTGTCGAAAAGATTATATCAAGCGGGATATATGACAAATATAGATACTAATAACATAGTTTTCACTCAGACGCATCGACATGTAGGCATTTCTATTAATCGCAAGAAAAAGAAATTTTTTTATAAGTTATATAATTTCATCCGTTTCTATTTGAATACTCAGAAGCAAAAAAACAAATATTTGATTGATATAAATAACTTATTTAAGAACAACTAAGAAATTACAAAACAATATGAAAATTTTCAAGAAAATATGTAAATTTTTATTGCTAATAAGGGATGTAAATATTTTATCAAGTTTAAATATATCGCGTATATCAAAAGGTAAGCTTTTGATTGGCAAGAATTCATATATTAATTTTCGTAAAACCGCTAAAATTGACGTTGTTTCTGGAATCTTTATGTTTAATGCCAAATGGTTTCATAATGAACCATTTTCGTCCTTTTTTTATCTGGGGAATAATGCAAAGGTAATTGTAGAAAATGGATTTAGAATTTATTCGGGGAGTAGAGTTTATATCAATGATAACGCTTTGTTAAAACTTGGTGGAGGCTACATAAATAATAATTTAAATTTAAGCTGTTTTGAGAGAATAGAAATTGGAAATAATGTAGTGATTTCTGAGAATGTTTGTATTCGTGATTCAGATAACCATGACATCTTAAATATTTCACATGAGAAAACAAAGCCTATAATTATAGGTAATCATGTTTGGATTGGAATGAATGTGACTATACTCAAAGGAGTACATATTGGAGATGGTGCAATTATTGCAGCGGGCGCTGTTGTAACCAGTAATGTGCCTGAAAAATCAATCGTGGCTGGTGTCCCAGCTAAGGTTATTACTCGGAATATCGAATGGCAGTAGGCATAATGAAAGGCTTTAGATATTAAAATATTATCCCTATAACTTGAAATACCCTATTAATAGGGTACTTCGTACTAGCATATTCGAAACTATTTCAAAGTATGATCCAATTTATTAAAAGACTTTTAGCAAAGTCACTTGTAAAAAATTTTTCAGTATTAGCTATTTCTAATATTCTTATACAATTCTTGACAATACTTAGTAGTATTAAAATTGCGAAGTTTTTGCAACCCAATCTTTTTGGATTGTACAGCCTAATTATATCTATTGGGGCAATAAGTGTAGTATTATCGTCTCTTGGATTAAGGAATGTAATCATACGAAATATTGCACAAGGGATGGCTCCCATACAACTTTTGATTAATGGTACTCTCAGCAGAACCTTAATGTTTTTATTAGTATCTATTTGCATTTTTTTTTATATAAGGTATTTCAGTGAGATAAAATTAAATGATACGAATATTACATTATTATATGTTTACATCTTTATGATGCTGCATTGGGATACAATGGAGTCAATATCATTTGGCCTTCAAAAAATGAAGTTTTCAGCCTATATAAATGTGACTTTATCTTTTGTTTGGACGTTTGTAATAATTTGGAGTGATGAAGTATATTTGACTTTGGATAATGTTTTTCATTTTACAGTTATTATTCAAATATTGAAAACGCTTAGCTATGCTACACTATTATCAAGAAGTAATGTTTTAGTAGGTTCTATAAGTTTTTCTTCTAAAAGTGTATTAACCTCATTGAAAGAGGGTTTTCCATTTTACATTCTTGCGGTATTTACGCTGTTTTCGTCCCAATTCCCAGTGATGTATTTAGAAAAACTATCCACATCTGATGAAATTGCTTTTTTTAACATAAGCTTCAGAATACTATCTCCAATACAATTATTATTAATGACTTTACTGAATAGTCTTTACCCTAACTTGTCTAGATTATTTGTAAAGGATACAACTAAATTTAACCAACTCATAAAAATATCTTTTTTTCTAGTTTTTATTTTGGGTATTTCTGGTGCGTTAGTAATTAGCACTTTTAGAGAAGAAATGGTACAGTTATTATATGGCGTAAGCTATAGAAGAGCAGCAGATGTTATATCTTTACAGTGCTGGTTTACGGTATTATTCGGACTTTTTTGTTTAATAGGTACTATATTAAGTGCAGCAAATAAGCAAGTTTTACTATCAAAGTTATCATTACTGTACGCATTTGTATCTGTTCCTTTCCTTTTATTTGGGGCAATGTATGGAGCAAAGGGATTGTCTATTGGATTTATTGTTTCTGGAATTCTTAACATAATCTATCATTTTTATTTCCTCGAAAGAGCTATAAGTATTAGGTTTAAAAACAAATACTATGTTCTAGCTTTGTTGATTTATATCACAGTATTTGCTTTTTCATTTTATTCTTATTTTTTAACTATATGGATACGAGTGGGGTTACTTTCGATTGGGGCTGTGATAGCCTTGCTTGTTAGTATTAAATACAAGGATAAAGTCTTGAAATTTACAAACTAAATTAATTATTGAGAATATGCAACTTACAAATACGAGAAATGCTATGACTGGGAAAATGAAGTATGTATTCATTTTTCTATATACATTCTGCTCTGTTAACTTTATTTCTCCATCATTAATTGAGATGTCAGATATTAGTAAATATCTATATACTATTTTGAATCTTGTTGTAATTGAGTCGACAGTATACTTTTTTTTGAAACAAAAATATCAACTTTTATTGAGCAAGGGAGTTAAAATTTTAATAATAAGTATAGTTATTTCTTCAATTTCTTCTTTTTTTTTTTGGGAGCAATCCTTCTCCGATTCATTATACGCATCTCTGTTCCCTGTTTTGGGATACAATCTTTATTTCTATTTACTAAGGAGCCGAATAGAAGTTAATCAAATAGAGTTTCTAATAAAAGTGTTAGGGATAGTTTCTGTTTTTGCATTTTTGATAAGTTTTACAATCTATCCAGTTGAAATATTTAGAAATTCATTTTCTGAGCATGATCTTTCCAGAGGGTTTCAACGAATTCAACTTAGAGGGTTCGGCTTTATTTATTTGTTTTATTTTATGTCATTGAATAAGATTAGTAATAAGGAAGGTTCCTCATGGTTCATCTGGATGGGACTTTCTTTAATTTGTATTATACTTAGTCTCACTAGGACATACATTATCTTTACATTGCTTCTTTCTGGAATCTATATTTTGAGAAACTCCAGCATTTATATTAAAATTATACTGGTTATTGTATTGTATTTAGGAGGTCAAACCATATCTGATTCAAAAATTTTTCAGAAACTAAGTGAAACAACATCAAAAGACTTAGAATCTGCGGAGGATTATATTAGAATCAAAGCTGCAACCTATTTCATTGGGGATTTTCAACCATCACCATACACTAAAATATTAGGAAATGGATTTCCTTACGGTACAAAATCTAAATTTGGTAGATTTACTGAAAATTTAAAAAAAACAGATTGGTTTTTTATTGATGATTTGGGGCTTCTAGGGTTATATATCTATTTAGGTCCATTAGCTATAATTGCTTACCTCGTTATTTTTTATAAAACATTTAAAGTAAAATTACCATCTGAGTTTTTATACCTAAAGCTTTTTATGGTATTTATATTCCTTATTGGGTTAAATTCATATGCGACATATAATTCAGACTTTTTAATAGCAATTGTTTTTGTATTCTATCTGTATGAATGTGTTTACGTTGAGAAGCAAATATCAAAGTGAAATATCGAAGGTTCAGAAACCAATTAATAGATTCAATGTTATGAAATCATCAGTAAAAAAAATATTAGTAGTATATCCTGCTTCTTCTCATCCAGCCCATAATGGTAGTAGAAGTATTTTGTTGGATTATACGTCATACCTAAAGTCGTTAGGACATGATGTGTTTTTCATGTGTGTTAGTGATAGTGTTTCTCCTGAAGAGGTAAAATTAATGCAAAATTATTGGCAGGATAATCTCCTAATTTACAAGCCACCATATTACAAACTATGCAAACGTTTCTATAAATTTTTAAGAAGATATATTTTACTCACTCATGAATATAGAGTTGATGATTGGTTTCCTATTGGTTTGGGAAAAGCAATTTCTAAATATCAAAAATTATACAATTTTGATATTGTTTGGGTAAATTATATTTGGCTTAGTAAACTCTTCAATGTCCTAGAACAAGTAAAAAAAGTATTATATGTTCATGATGTATTTACCAATCGATTCAAAAGAACAGGAGTGGACTGGTTTTCTACTACAAAATTGGAGGAACAAAAAGCATTAAATAGATCAGATTATATCGCCGTATTGCAGGATGAGGAGGCTTCTTTTCTACAGACATTAACAACAAAACCTGTTTTAAGTGTTTTTGGGAAATTTGATATTAGGCAGAGTACTATTGTGAGAAGTAAAAATGTATTATTTTTTGGAAGTTCCAATAATCATAATATAGAGGCTATAACTTGGTTTATAGAAAATGTATTAGGAATGATCAAATCTTTTGACAGTAGTATCAATTTAATCATTGGGGGAAGTATTTGCAATGCACTTGGAAAGTATTCAAATGTTGTGTCATTAATTGGTCGCATTGAAGAAATTGAAAGCTTTTATGCTCTCGGAAATATCACAATAAATCCCGTTTTTCACGGAACTGGTTTGAAAATCAAGACATTTGAAGCATTAGCTCATGGTAAGCTATTAGTAACGCATCCTCACAATGTAATTGGTGTTCCTTATAAAAATGAGATTCCTGTACTTATAGCGGAAAGTGCCAAGGAATATTGTGATCTAATTCTGAGGAATATTTCGAATTACAGTTTTTTCGAAGATAATTTGATAGCAACAAGGATTTATATGGAAAAATTTAACTCGCTCTTTGAAAAGAGCTTTAATACAATATTAACGTCATGAAAAAGAAAATAATATGGGTTACTCCGGATTACTTCATTGATTGCGATATAGATATTATCCCTAAATTACTAGAAAAATATGATATTTATTGGACAGTAATGATTCCTTCGAAAGATGCGCGTTATAATAGAGCTGACTTTGAAAAATTTAATGGTATAGATGGACTTTCTGTAAACTATATTTTTTGCAAATATAGATATAGAGATCCAAGATATTTATTCACGTATTTCGCTGTTTTTTTTAATTTAATTAAACAAAAGGGAGATTTATACTATCTTAATTATGTACCAACCCCTTATTTTTCTATTTTAGCTATACTATTTTTCAACAGAAAAAAAACTATCTTAACTGCACACCAAGGAGAAGTTCATTCAGGATTTAATCTTCAGCTGATTTACAGAGTAGTTTATTCTATAACCTACAATTGGTTTAGAATTAATAACCTATTTTCACTATCACAATCTAAGCTTTTTCAAAATAAATATCCCAGTAATAAGGTATTTATGATTCCGCTAGCATTAAAATCTTTTGGTAAGGCAACGTTACCGAAAGACAATAATGTTGTTTCTTTTTTTACTTTTGGTAGCATTAGACCTAAGAAAAATATTGATTTATTAATTGATGCTGCATGTCTCGTATATGAAAAAGGGTTTGAATCTATAAGGGTTGTAATAGCAGGTGCATGTGAGAACTGGGATTTCTATCAAAAAAGAATAAAATATCCTGAGATTTTTGATTTAAATATTAGGGCTATAGACAATAGTGAGATTCCAAATTTATTCTCTGAGAATCACTATTTAGTATTACCTTATACAGTTGTTACTCAAAGCGGGCCGTTGAAAATAGCATTTAATTATAATGTTCCAGTGATTGCCTCTGACCAACCTGGATTTAGTGATGAGATAATAGATGGAGTTAACGGATATCTATTTAAAACTGGTGATGTTAAAGACCTTTCAAGAGTATTGATAAATGTTATCCAAACACATAATGAAAATTATGAAAGGTTAAGAATAAGTCAAGATAAATGGGTTCAAGATATGTATTCGGATGATGTAATTTTGAATAAATATGTTGAAATGTTTGAAAAAATAATGCTAAATAAATAGATAATGCGACATTTATTTTATATCCATTCGCATACAACTTTCTTGACAGCTTTGGGAACTGTATCATTTCTCAATTTGAAAAATGAGGATGTTGTATTTGTATATTCAAGAAATTATAAGAATACGATTATCCCAATCACCTTTGCTCAAGTTGATTTTTCTGATCTTTTTGCCAGTTCAATGAAAAGAGGAGAAGAATTTTTCTTTTGGAAACTTAATAAATTAGTTGAGCAAGTAGATCACAAGCTATCAACAGTGATTAACAATGATTATGTTGCTTATCTCCCACATGTTGGTGTTTTTCTCCTTCAAGCAATTGCAACAAACGAACATTGTAAAGGAATTAAGTTTATTGAGGAAGGTATAGGGTGTTATTCATCTTCAATAGGTCTCAATAAATTAACATTCAGAGAGTCCCTGAAAAAACTTTTTACTTATTTTACCTCAGGATTCAGGCGTTATTGGTTTACAGACAATATGTTCAATGTTTCAACATTAAAAAAAGAATACAGAAATCATGTTGAAACATTTGGCATTTCTGCAGAAACATTTAGCGCTTTGCCACATAAATCTAATATCATTACTTGGCCTAGTATCGATGTTGAAGTTCACATCGATACTGATTTCCCTGTTTTTATATTTGATGCAGCTATAGAGCAGAAATTTGCCTCTAAAGAAGCGTATTTAAGTAATACTAAATTGATAATTGAAAAATTTGCTAAACATAAAAATTTTGTAAAATTTCACCCCGCACAAAGTGAAGATAATAAACGCATAATAAAGGACTATTTCTTCGTTAATAATTTTGTACTAATAGAGCTACCTGGAAATATCCCTTTTGAGTTAATCCTGTTGCAAGTAAACAAGTTTAATATTATTGGTTTTGGGAGCTCATTATTATATTATGCTAAAAGACTAGGGCATAGTGTGATTTCGTGTGAATATTTGTTGATGAAAGATCCAAAGTATATTCGATATAAGAAATTAATAGATTTTAGAATAGATTAATTTTAGAACTATGCTTATCTTTTGGTTTTAGAAATTAAAAGGTACACTTAAATTCTTAGTTTAATGACTGAATATATAAGTTATGTCATGGAACTTATTTGTCACAATATATTTTTGTAGAACAAAATCGTATCCAGAATTATTTTGAGGTTGGTTTATAATTTCCTTATACATAGTTATCCATACTTCCTAATTTAGATTTTTAGAGATTGATAATGCGAATGAGAACATTGTTTCATTTTTAATCTCTGAGAACATATCTTTTGTATTATTCAGTCCTTAAGAATGTAATCAACTGATATAAGATCTTATAATGTGTAAAAGTTAAATAAAGCGAAATGAGTTTTAAAAATCTATCAACTCAAGCCATAGCACTAATTATTCCAGACTTTGATTTTGGAGGTGAGGAGAAGCGTGTACTCTTTTTTGTAAATAACTATGTGAACCATTTTAAAGAGGTTTTTTTATTTGCACCTAATGGTAAAAGTGCTGCTTCGTTGGATAAAAGAGTGAAACATATTATAGTTGAGACGCGTAAGTATAAAAATATATTTCGGATAATAAAATCTTTGAAAGATAATAATATTACTTTTTTACAAGGACATAAAAGAGCCACTTTACCTTACTTGGTTGCAGCAGAAAAGCTGTTAGGGATAAAAAGTTGTTTTAATTTTGACAACATTTATCTTAATAACGGTGTTAGTAATCTTCTAATGCCCAAAACTATAATTTATCTATCTGATATTTTAAAGGCGCATTATCTTCCATTTTTCCCAAACCACGATAATAAGGTTATTAACATGGGAGGTGATTTTCTGACTCCGATTGAAGGAGATGATATAGAAAATGTAAAAATAGAATTAGGCATCAAGAATAAATTTACTATTCTTAGTTTGGGGCGCCTGTCTTCGCAAAAAAATCAAAAAATGCTTGTCGAAGCTTTAACAATTATCGCTGACATCGATTTTAAAGTATTATTTGTTGGAGAAGGCCCTCTGGAGAATGCGTTGAAAAATATGTGTCTAGAAATGAATTTATTGGATAAAGTTCAATTTTTAGGGCACCGTAAAGATGTAAATGTTTTACTAAGTATATCCGATGCTTTAGTGCAGTCATCAATATTTGAGGGCTTTCCTAATGTATTCATAGAAGCTACATCCCTAGGTATTCCGATTATTGCAACCAATGTAGGATCTTCAAAGACTCTTGTTCAGGATAATGGTATTCTGATTGAATCTGGAGATACATCTGGATTAGCGAATGCTATTAAGAAAATGGCTCAAAATTTAGAGCGCTATAAATTGAATGCTATTTTAATGAAAGAGAGTGATTTCTTTAAACAATTCCATAAGTCAGTAATGCTAAACGGGTATCTATCTCACTATGCCTCAAGTGCTCTCTAATTTTCGATAGTTAACGTGTAATTGATACAAGAAGCTTCAAACAAATTATATGAAGGAAATTAAAATATTAAAAACAAAGGTTAATGCTTTGACATTGAGTGAGTTACATGATAAAATTAAAGGGCTGATTGTTAATGAACAAAAGGCTACTATAGACTATTTAAATATTTATTCTGCAAATATTGCTTATGAAGAAGAGTGGTTCGCCAATTTTTTGAACTCCTGTTCAATTGTACTTTGTGATGGAAAAGGAATACAGATGGGTGCTTATTTTCTTGGAAAAGAAATACCTTCTCAAATTGCTTACAATAGATGGTTATGGGACTTTTTTAGATTCTGTCAAACGGAGCATTACTCGATATTCTTACTTGGGTCAAAGCCAGGTGTTTTCCAAAAGGCAATTGAAAAAATCAATGAGAATGGTTATAAACTAATTCTCGATGGTTATCATGGTTATTTTAATAAATCAAACCATGAAAATGACAAGGTTATTGATATAATTAATGAATTCTGTCCTGATATTTTGCTGGTCGGCTTTGGAATGCCGATTCAAGAAAAATGGATAATAGAGAACCGAGAGAGGCTAAATGCGAAAGTCGTTATTCTAGGTGGAGCATTCCTTGAGTGGATTAGTGGTTCAGTAAAACTCCCTCCTAAATTTGTAACTAAATTTGGTTTAGAATGGCTTTATCGTCTTGTACTAGAACCAAGGAGATTGGCTCATCGATATCTGGTTGGTATCCCTTTATTTTTTATTAGAATTTTTTTTTATAGATTCTTGAAAAATAGATCTAATTTTCCATAACAATCCTCTAAAAGTTTGATATTCATGTTACTTCATACCAGACTTCATTCTTGCGCATAACTTTTTAATGTATAAAACATGTATTTCCTAATAATTATATTAGGAAGAGTCGTCTTACTGAATAATCTTATTCATTTTCAAAAAATCATGAAAATCGCTGTAATTGGAACGGGCTACGTGGGTCTTGTAACAGGGACTTGCTTCGCCGAGACAGGAAACCAAGTAACCTGTGTGGATATCGACGAAAAGAAAGTCGAAAAAATGAAGAATGGCATCATCCCTATCTATGAGCCAGGCTTGGACGTATTGTTCAACAGAAATACTGCTGAAGGGAGATTGAAATTCACGACCAATTTGGCAGAAGGAATCAAAGATGCTAAGGTAATCTTTTTGGCATTGCCAACCCCTCCAGGTGAAGATGGCTCAGCAGATTTAAAATATATCTTGAAAGTTGCTGATGATTTAGGTCCAATCCTAGACCAATATGTAGTGGTTATTGATAAAAGTACTGTACCAGTAGGTACAGCCGAAAAAGTACACGCTGCGATTGCTAAAAATGCTTCAGAAGAACTTTTTGATGTAGTATCCAATCCTGAGTTTTTGCGTGAAGGTGTGGCTGTAGAAGACTTTATGAAGCCTGACCGCGTGGTAATTGGTACTCGTTCTGAGAAAGCAAAAGCTGTGATGAACAAGCTATATGCACCATTGGTTCGTCAGGGTAATCCTGTTATCTTCATGGATGAGCGTTCGGCTGAAATGACTAAATATGCTGCAAATGCGTTCTTGGCTACTAAAATCACGTTTATGAACGAGATTGCCAACCTTTGCGAAAAAGTAGGAGCCAATGTAGACGATATTCGTCGTGGTATTGGTACGGATTCTCGTATCGGGAAACGTTTCTTGTTTGCAGGTATTGGTTATGGCGGTAGTTGTTTTCCTAAAGACGTTCAGGCTTTAGCAAAAACTTCTTCTGACAACCAATATGACTTCCAGATTTTGAAGGCTGTCATGAACGTAAATGAAGGTCAAAAGACGAAGTTAATCCCAACCATTAAAGAACACTTCGGTGGCGATTTGAAAGGTAAAGTATTTGCGATGTGGGGCTTAGCTTTCAAACCATATACCGACGATATTCGTGAGGCTCCAGCCTTGTACAATATCGAAGAATTATTGGCAGAGGGCGTAACTATCAAGGCATTTGACCCAGAGGCTATGGAAAATGTGAAGGGTATTATTGGCGACAAAATTACCTACACAAAAGGTCCTTATGAAGCAATCAAAGATGCGGATGCAGTATTGATTATGACAGAATGGCCACAATTCCGTACCCCAGAGTTTGAGGTAATGGATGTGTTGTTGAAAAACAAAGTAATCTTCGATGGTCGTAACTTGTATGAATTAGACCAAATGAAAGAATTAGGCTATACTTATTACTCAATAGGTAGAGACGCAGTTAAATAATGGTGAATTGTGATTTAGTGAATGAGTAAATTATAAAGATATTCGTTCACTAAATCGCGAAATCTAAACAATATGAAACGAGTATTAATCACAGGTGGAGCAGGCTTTTTAGGCTCTCACCTTTGCGATAGATTTATCAAGGAAGGTTATCACGTTATTGCAATGGATAACCTCATTACAGGTGACTTAAAGAACATTGAGCACTTGTTCAAATTACCCAACTTCGAGTTTTATCACCACGATGTATCGAAGTTTATTCACGTTCCAGGTGAATTAGATTATATTCTTCACTTTGCTTCACCAGCGTCTCCAATTGACTACTTGAAGATTCCAATTCAGACCCTTAAAGTAGGTTCATTGGGTATCCACAACTGTTTGGGGTTGGCTCGTGTTAAGAATGCAAGAGTATTGATTGCTTCTACTTCGGAAGTTTATGGTGACCCAACGGTACACCCACAAACAGAGGAATATTGGGGTAATGTAAACCCAGTAGGTCCACGTGGAGTATATGACGAAGCAAAACGTTTCCAAGAAGCAATGACGATGGCATACCATACGTATCATGGCTTAGAAACTCGTATCGTTCGTATCTTCAATACTTACGGACCTAGAATGCGATTGAACGACGGACGTGTATTGCCAGCATTCATTGGTCAAGCGTTGCGTGGAGAGGATTTAACGATGTTTGGTGATGGTTCACAAACACGTTCATTCTGTTTCGTTGACGATTTAGTAGAAGGTATCTATCGTTTGTTGTTGAGCGACTATGCTTATCCAGTAAACATTGGTAATCCAGATGAAATTACAATCAAAGAATTTGGTGAAGAAATCATCAAATTGACAGGTACAAACCAGAAGTTGATTTCGTTACCATTACCAAAAGATGACCCGAAACAACGCCAACCAAACATTACGAAAGCGAAGGAGCTTTTAGGTTGGGAACCAAAAGTAAATCGTGCAGAAGGTTTAAAGATCACTTACGAATACTTTAAGTCATTACCAAACGATGAGCTATACAAAATGGCAGATCACAGAGGTTTTGAAGATTACGAGAAGAAATAACCAACTACTTTTATGAATTATGTAATAATATAATTTATATATATAATATTTTTTTGATTGGACCAATACAACATAAGATATATCGAATATATTACTGTTAATCTATCAAGTGTGATATACTTTTAAGTTATATTTGATTTTATTTTCAGACCTAAATAGAATTTTCATCAAATTCTATCATTCCTGTATGGCCTTATAGTAGCGCTTAATTTCAGATACAACGTAGTTTATTAGCAAAAAATTAATGTAAATTCTAATCTCTATAAAACGCTTAAAAATCACCACTAATGAAACTCAGACAATTATTTATCCTTTCCGCAATTGTAGTTGGCTTCATAATAATATCGTGTAATGGTTACAATGGGACTGTAATACCAGTAGATATAGATGAAAAATACAGTAGTATTCTTATAGATTCTTCTTCAAAAGCACTTTTTTTATACGATTCGAAATCTAATCCTAATGGTAAAGTTAGAGGTTATCAGGGATGTTCGTCAATAGGATATGATAAAGGTATAATATATGCAGCATGGATATCTGGCGTTAAGGATGAAGAAATCGGAAACTATATTTCGGTGGCAGCGAGTAAAGATGATGGTAAGAGTTGGGATTTAGATAAATTAACAATAGCTCCAATTCAAGATAGTGTAAGGCATTTTGACCCTTCGTTTTGGTCTGATAGATATGGAGTACTAAGAATGAATTGGACAACCTCTACTGGTATGTGGGATGGAGGAATTGGAGGTACTTGGAGTATTCGAATGAAATATGAATTAAATGAGATTAAAATTTCTTCACCACAAAAAATGTTTAACGGGGTAATGAATGTAAAACCTATACATCTAGGTGTAGATAGTTCATCAATTTTATTTCCAGTTTCAGGGTGGAACATAACAGAGGGTATTTATAATGGTGAATTTTTTAAACAGACTTTACCTCAATATAATGGAGTGTTTCTATACAAATCAGTTTATCGGAATACTCCCAAGCTTTTATTGGCTCCTACAAAATTTGTAAAAATACCAACTAGCCAGCCACGAGTGCATGATGAGGCCATGGTTCTAGATTTAGGTATGAACACTCTAAAATGTTTCTTTAGAACACAAAAAGGTATTTTTACGAGTGTAAGTACAGATGGTGGTTTGAACTGGTCTAGCCAAATTGCATTCAAAGATTTAGGGCCAACAGCTGTAAGTCGTTTCTATGTTGGTAGATTAAAATCAGGAAATATATTACTAGTAATGAATGCAAGTACAGAAAGAGAAATGTTGACGGCTTTTTTATCTAAAGATAACGGTGAAACATGGCCATATAAATTATTAATTGATCGAAGGAAAGGGGCGTCATACCCTGATATAATTCAGAAAGAGAATGGGGTGATTTGTATGATACATGATTATAAAAGATACCCTAATGGAGAAATTAAATTTACACAATTCACTGAAAGTGATATTATTTCAGGTGACGTAAGCAAAGTGGTTTCTACTACTATTAGTTCGTTAAGGTAGGCTTAGTCTCAATGTAATGCTTATTTATAGAACTAGTAAAAAACCAATTGAACATTAATCGAAAACATGAATATACTTGTATTTGGAGGCGTTGGACAATTAGGACAATGCATACAGAAAGTTGCAGAGCAAAAGAATATCAGTGACTTAATTTACTTAGATGAAAAAGAGGGAAATATCCTTGATTTAGAGCTGTTAAAGGCATTGTTCCAACAATATACCCCAAGTTATGTAATCAACTGTGCAGCTTATACTGCGGTAGATAAAGCTGAAGATGAAGTAGAAATTGCTCGAAAAGTCAATAAAGACGGTGCTGCAAATTTGGCTATATTAAGTGCTGAGTTTGATGCTACATTGATACATATTTCTACAGATTTTGTCTTTGAAGGTAATCAGACAGGCTTGTTAACAGAAGAGGACATTGCAAATCCAGTTGGTGTTTATGGTTTGACGAAGTTGGAAGGGGAAATAGCTATTCAGGAAACAACACAAAAATATTTTACGTTAAGAACTAGCTGGTTGTATTCAGAGTTTGCCAATAATTTTGTTAAAACGATGATCCGTCTGGGCAAAGAGCGTTCGGAGTTAGGCGTAATCGTTGATCAGGTGGGTTCTCCTACTTATGCAGTTGATTTGGCTGAGGTTATAATCCATATCATCGAGTCAAAATCTGAAGCGTATGGCTTATATCATTTTAGTAACGAAGGGGTTACTTCATGGTATGATTTTGCTACTGCCATTTTTGAATTGGCTGATTTAACGGTAAAAGTGAAAGCTCTAAAAACCTCAGAGTATCCGACCAAAGCGAGAAGACCTTTCTATTCTGTGATGGACAAAACTAAGATTAAACAAAATCTAGGGGTGGCAATTCCATATTGGAGAGATAGCCTTAAGGTTTGTTTAGAAGAATTAGGTAATTAAATTGTATTTTATTGTGATTGATATTTTTTTAGGGTTTCAAGAAAATTTAAACTTTCTTGAAACCCTATTTTTTTAGCGTTCTCTAGAATTTTGAGCATACCGTTTACGCATTTTCACCTTCAATTAAATAATTAGGAAAGTTAAGTATTTGTACAATTCTAAGAATTAGCCTATCTTTGATTAACTCAAATACACATAATATTCTTGCTACTAAATAGCCTTTCCAATAACAAGTAATTGTATTAAAACAGATTTTAAGTTCATTTATCAAAAAGCCTTACTTATGATGCCTAAAATGAATCAATTTTCATTGATGCTAATATTTTGTCTTTTAAGTACCGTGATGGTTAATGGGCAAAAGTTTACTCAAGATATAGGGTTAGGGGTATCTGCATCGACCATGGGAGTTGGACCGGAAATCTCGTACTATCCAGAAAAGTACCCTCATTTTGGAATACGTTTTCACTGGGTGCAGTTTGGTTTCAATGATTCTGTACATATCAATTTGGCTGACAAAAAAAGCTTGGATATAAAACCAACTATTCAAAAGCAAGTAGGAGCATTTTACTTTGACTACTTTCCCTTTAAGAAAAAGCGGTGGCACTTATTTGCTGGGGTATCATATAATCTAAAACAAGATTACCTGTTCAATGTAACTACCAAAACAGGAGTGTCGTTAGGAGGAATTGATATACAAGCAACAGATTTTGGGAGTATCAATCTCGGAATTAAATGGTCTGATTGGATGCCTGCGATGGGTTTTGGTTATTTGGGGAATATATACAAAAATAGAGTATTACTAGGAATAGATTTTGGATTGAGCTATATGGGAAGTCCAAAATTACAAGTGAGCTATGAAGGTTTTTTAGAGACTACTACTTTAGACCAGCAAATTCCTAAACTAGAGCGTAATATTCGAAATTATTCGTACTACCCCAATTTGAATTTTCAATTGAAGTACTTATTAGGAAAAAGCGAAAACTCCAAAAAGGAATAAATATGAAAAAGATATTCATCTTATGTATGATAGCCTTGGTTGGTTTTTGGGCTTGTCAATCACCTCTGGAGGGTTTTGAGCTAGGTTTTAAAGATCCCATTGAAAAGGCTAAAATTGAGATTCATTTTTACAATCCTTCTGGCACATTGCCATCGGATTTAAAAATTAGTTTTGCAGGACAAGATTCAAATTTGGTGGTGACCAATTTGAATACCAAAAAATTTAAAGTTAGCCCAGAAGGCCTCTTAATAGTGGCAGTATCCCCTGAAGTAATTCCTAGTATCGATAAACCGATTAAGTTTACGATAGTGGCAGATGCCAATGGATATACCAAAGCTACTCGAATGGTTGTTTTTAATAGTCAATCAAATCAAAGCGTTTGGATTCCTATATTTAATGAAAACACCCCGCCATCTGGTGTAACTAGTAAAGAGGTAAGCATTCCGAACGTACAAAGTGGTGGATTATCCGCTAATCAGACAATATCTACTGGCACACAGAAAGCAGAGAATGCCAGTTTATTACTACAAGCAGGAACGCAATTTACAGATATAGATAACAAATCAGTGTCGGGTAATATTAATTTGTCAATTCAACACTTTGATAACAGAGGAGCTACAAGAGGGTTTCTACCAACCAACGGCATTGCGACTAATCCTGTGGATGTAAATGGGAAATCCTTACCTAATCCTTTTGATTTACCTTACTTGGCTGGCTTTGTTTCGATGGTGATGAGTAATGAGCAGGGGCAGATTGTAAAGTATCTTTCAAAACCGATTACACTAACTTTAGAGTTGAATTCTGCGACTTATAATCCAAGAACAAAAGTCAATATTAAAGCGGGTGATGGGATTCCTATATTTAGTTATGATGCGGATAAATACCTATGGAAGGTGGAGGGGGAGGCAAAAGTAGTGCAAGAAGGAAATAAGTTGGTAGCAAAGGTTAATATCACACATCTTACTGACTGGGTGCTTGGCTGGGATAGAGAAATATGTAGACAAGGACCTACCTTCGTATTTAAAAGTAATTTTAATGATGTAGATATGGGTTACTATTGTCAACTTGTCGATTCAAAAACAAATCAAGTATTACGAGAGTATTATCCGGGTATTGGTAATGGCTGGTCATTTGCGCTAACTTATCTACCCAAAGATGCAGAATTTATACAATTGAAAGTGTATAACTATAACGGGTATTGGGGCGGAAATAAGACGACACCAGTAGCTACTACCAAAGAATTGGAGTTTTGTAATCCGCAGTCGGTGGAAGTAGATGTTCGTAGTATTCCGACACCACCGTCTGTGGAAGTGGCATTTGATATAGTCTGTTCTGCAGGTAAATCAATTGATGTGGAGGCTCTGCCAGCAACTTTTAAAATTCAATATTCTGCTGTGGGTAAAAATAATTGGCAAGACTTGATTGAGATGAGAAGACCCAATACTAAAGCCAAAACCTATAAGGTAAGAGAAAAAAACACGTATGACTTTAGAGCCAGTACTGATGGAGGAGTAACATGGCCATACAAACAGTTGAATAAATACTTGGAATCTACTCGAATTGCTTATAGAATCGAAGATAAAGGCTTTTGTAAATAGAGGTTAAAGAATACTTATTAGTTATTTACCTATAAATAACTAATTGAGCTTAAATTTGTTCCAAGTAAAGGTTATATATAAATTAGTGGAATATTTTTGTTGGATGTTTTCCAGAAACATATTCAATCCAGCAGTTTAGAATTATGAAAAGTTTAGGGCACTATCGGTTATTTTCAGACATACTTTTTGTTGCAGTGTCATTTGTAATGGCAGCAACGATTAGTGGTCGAGAGCCTAGTAAATTAGATGGGGGAATTGTTATTTTTTTGATGGTTGCTTGGTATTTTTCAAGTAAAGCAACTAACCTCTATGATGATTTTCGTACAGTTAAGTTTATTGATGAATTTCTATTGGTATTACCTAACATCATGGTACAAATGATGGTGTTGGTTACGTCTTTCTTTATGTTGGATGATCGTATGCATGCTCGTAAAGTGGTTTTACTTTTTGTTGTAATCGCTACAATTGTCTTAACAATCAAAAAATATTTAGCAAAAAAAATAGCACAGTTTCGTAGAATCAATGGCAAGAATGTTCGTAAAGTAGTTATTGTTGGAGCTAGTGATACAGGAATGTCTTTTTATGAAATGCTTAACAAAACCTCACATTACGGCTATAAAGTAGTAGGTTTTGTAGATACTTTTAAGCCTGTGCATCTCAATGGAATGTATAAGGGAACTCCAGATGAATTAGAAAGAGTTTTACATGATACAGATGCCGATGAGGTAATCATTACTCTAGAGAAGTTTGACCAAGAGCAGTTAGATACTATTATCAAAACTAATGATAAATTAGCAGTACGTACTCGTATTATCCCTGACTATTTCCGCTTTAACTCAAGCCGATTTAGTGTTGAGATGTTTGGTAAGTTTCCGATTGTTACCGTACGTCATGAACCTTTGGATTATTTACATTGGAGAGTCCTCAAGCGAGGTTTTGATATTGTTTTTAGTTTATTGGTATGTGTATTGGTATTTTCGTGGCTGTTTCCGATATTGGCTATTCTGATTAAATTGAATTCTAGAGGACCTGTCTTTTTCATTCAAGAACGTTGGGGAAGAGGAAGTAAACCAATCAAATGTTTTAAGTTTAGATCTATGTTGGTAGATGCCCCAGATATGGATAAATCAGGTAAGTTTATGCAAGCAGGGCAAGATGACCCACGAATCACAAAGATTGGAAGATTCTTGAGAAAGTCAAACTTTGATGAGTTACCTCAGTTTTTAAATGTTATTATGGGTGATATGTCGGTGGTTGGTCCACGACCACATGCCGTAAAACATAATATTGAGACCATGGGTAAAATCGATAATTATTTGGTTCGTCACTGGGTAAAACCAGGCATTACAGGCTTAGCGCAGGCTAATGGATACCGAGGAGAAACGACGGACTTTAACTTAATGAGAAAAAGAGTACATTTTGATATTTGGTATATCGAAAACTGGAGTTTTTGGTTAGATATCAAAATCATTTTTATGACAGCTTATAATATGATTAAGGGTGAACCTAACGCCTATTAGTAATAAATATAAATGGATACTCTTAATTTTAAATATTGAAATTTTTAAGGTATGACCAATAATAATTATGTAATCATCATGGCTGGCGGAGTAGGAACAAGATTCTGGCCTTTCAGTCGTATTACTAATCCAAAACAGTTTCATGATGTACTTGGTACAGGTAGAACATTGTTGCAACAGACAGCAGATCGTTTTGAGGGAATATGCCCTCATGAGAATATTTATGTAGTAACCAGTGAAGATTATGTAGATTTGGTATTAGAACAGTTACCATTTTTACGTAAAGAACAAGTATTGGCAGAACCTATTCGTCGTAATACTGCCCCTTGTGTAGCTTATGCTTCGTACAAAATTGCCAAAGCAAATCCTGATGCCAATATTGTAGTCGCGCCAGCCGATCATATTATTCTCAAGGAAAAAGCCTTTGAGTCTAAAATCGTGACAGCGCTTGAGGCTTCAGCAAAAGGTGATGTATTAGTAACTTTAGGTATTAGTCCAACTCGTCCTGATACAGGTTATGGGTATATTCAATATACTCAAAACGAAGGAGAGGTAAAGAAGGTGAAATCCTTTAGAGAAAAACCTAATTTAGCGCTAGCACAAGAGTTTTTATCTAGCGGAGAGTATGTTTGGAATGCGGGAATTTTTATTTGGACAGCTAAAAGTATTTGCCAAGCGTTTCAAAAGCATTCCCCTCGTTTGCATGAAATTTTTGAGGCTGGTAACGATGCCTATTTTACAGAACAAGAAGAACATTTTGTCCATAATGCCTACCAAAGTTGTGAGAGTATTTCGATAGATTATGCCATTATGGAAAAATCTGACAACGTACATGTAGTGTTAGGAGATATAGGTTGGTCTGATCTGGGAACATGGAAGTCATTGTATGAAGTGTCTGAAAAAGATGATTTAGGTAATGTAATAGATGGAAATACTATGCTTTATGATGTGAAAGATAGTATTATCAAAACGCCTCAAGGTAAATTGGTTGTGATTAAAGGCTTAGAGAACTTTATTGTAGCCGAATATGACAATGTTTTAATGATTTGCCCTAAAGATCAGGAACAAAAAGTAAAAGACTTTGTGGCAGATGCAGGAGAAAAAGATAGCTGCTTTATATAGGTATGCTAAAGAAGGGCTGATTTGAGGCATTTAATAGGCTTGCAATATTAATTTTGCTTAAAGAAGGGCGATAGATTTATATTTCTATCGCCCTTTTTATTCTATAATAACCTTTGAGCAACTTCCTTCCAACGACGTTTTGCAATTGGAACAATGGTGCCATCAGATAGCATCAAAGAGGTTTTATTGTAAGAGACCACAAATTTTAGATTAATGATAAAGGCTTTATGAACTCTAATAAATTGATTAGACTTGGCTACAAGTCTGGGTAATAATTCTTTTAAAGTAATTGAGAAAATCTCAGGAGGACGCTCAATTTGCTTAATGATTGAATAATTAATATTTGCCTGAATATAAATGATGTTTTCGAATGGAATAGTTACATCATAACGCGGTCGATCTTTAAACTCAGGAGGGCAAGGATCTAGTAAGTATGGGTAACAATTTTTAGTCATATAATATTAGGTGTTAATGAGGTAGAGCTGGATATTCTAAAGTAAAATTAGTCTAGACATCCATAAATAATTGTTTGTTTTTAAAGTTGTAGTTTTCCAAAATTTGCATTTCCTTATTTAGTTCTCCAAGTTTTTTCAATCTACCTAAATGGCGCTCATGATGTAAATCGGTACCGATTAAATCATACAACTTATTTTTAAGTAGATATTTGGCACAGTCTTTAATATCTGGTCCATAATAGCCCTCTATGGCAAGTATGTTTAATTGTAGGAGACATCCCAAATCCTTTAACCTTTCAAAAGCTTCAGGTGTTTTATGCCAATATCTATATCGTTCTGGATGAGCAATAATGGGTGTGTAGCCTCTTTTGGTCATCTCAAAAACCCTCTGTTCGAAGTTCATTAAGGGCGCAATCATAGGATATTCAGCCAAAATATATCGAGGTTGAGGAAATGGTATAATTTCTTCGTTTTGAAGTAATTCTGTGAAATTATCATCAATGTAGTATTCTGAAGAAGCATCTAGTTCGACATTTAAGCCTTTCTGAAGAGTTGCTTTTTTTACATCAGCCAATTTTTCTCGAATAATAGTTGGGGTATTTGGATACACTTCCATTCGAATATGAGGCGTTGTAATGAGCTTTTTAAATCCCATATTTTGAAGCCCTTCTATCAATAATAAACTAGTTTCAATATCGGGAGAACCATCATCAATGCCAGGCAAAAGATGAGAGTGAATATCAACAGCCACCTGATTGGATAGAAATTCGATAATTCGATTTTGTTTACTTTGTTGGGATTTGAAAAAAGAGAACATAAATTTAATGAAAAGGAAAAGTTTACTTAGTATTTTAATCGTCTGTATGGTAATCAAAGATAAAGCAATCAGAGCAGAAATATCTTACCTATGGCTAATTGAGCAATGGTTATGGAATAATAAAACTTATTAGTACCAATAAAACTGTAAAATTAGTAAAATATCATTTTTGTCACTAAGATAAAATATTAGAAGCTAATTAGAATTTAGGGGCTTACTGACGAATAATAAGTGTTGATACGTTTTTATAAAAGTTAAAGGAGAATTTTAAATTAGAGATGAAATATGGTTTTGAGTCGATAAAATTATCCTAACTATAGGGCTTGCAAGTATTTTTTTACACATTTATCCTCATGATTACCAATATTATAGGGAATATTCTTCGATAGCATAAGAAATATTGCAAATATCAAATAACTAATGGCAGACTAAATATCATCATTATCAAATAAATATTTTTTTGTAATATTGTATGAAATATTTGTACAATTTGATTTGAGAAAATTCTTGCTAGATTTATAGATATCCAAGTAAATAATCACTAAATAATATTTTAAATAATCACTAAATAAAATGACCACAGTAATTGTTTTACTTTCAGCTATTGTTGCTTCTTCATGTATTGAAGCGATTATAGAGACAAGCGATTTGTTTACATCTCGTCGCTCTAGATAGTGAAGAAAATTTCAGAAAGCCAATCGGGAGTGATGGTGAAGTATGAAATGAAATTTTGACGTAAACGTTCCTTAGTATTTAATAAACGCCGCCTTCGTCAGTATTTCATATAGCACGCAAACGAGCTAATAAACATCAAGGCTTCCTTCATGTTTAATAGCTCGTTTTTATTTTGAGAAATCTCAAATGATTGAAAACCATAATCACTATTAATAGAACTCCTAACTTCTTGCAAAATCGTCGTACCGTGTCGTGCTATCGACTAATTGACGAATATTCTTCCAATTTTTTTTCTCAGATGTGTATCTTTAACTTTCGATGAAGAGATAGGGGATAACCACTGATTACCATGAGTTTACTTGCTAAAAAATTAAATATTCTAATTGTCGAGGATCATGACGAGGAGTATAATCTTTTATTGGATTGTATTCAGAATTCTGGTGTTCTGACTGAGCATATTGTACATGCTAAAACTGTTGCAAAAACCAAGGATTTTTTGCTCGGTGAAATGAAGTTCGACTTGGTGTTTGTCGATTTGAACTTGAAGCATCATCAAGATGCAGAATTTTTCTTGCAAATTATGGACTGGGTCGATCACAAATTACCCATTGTGGCTTTGTGTGAAGTGGCTTCGCCTGAAACTACCTTGTTGGCGTTGATCAATGGTGCCAAACATTATTTGATAAAGGGCGATTATGATGAGCAAGGTGTTGAGAAAGTGATTAAAGATTGTTTTTCTATTGTTGATTCTACAGGAGGATATTTTGAAAATAGAGAGTTTTTAGGTGATGGCCTTGCCCTTGGTGCTGTATGGGATATAGATTTGATTCATCACCAAGTTAAGCGCTCTGGGAAGCAATTTTATGAATCTTTAGGATACAACAATGATGAATATAATAAAGAATTTGATTTTTGGGAAGCAAAACTACATCCTGACGATTCTCAAAGGGTAGTTAGTACCATTCAAAAATCATTGGCCGATAATACCAAACGCTATTGGGAGGTTGAATATCGTTTTCGTAAATCAGATGGTTGTTATACTTGGGTCAACGAGAGGGGTTATATATTAAATGATTCGTTTGGTAGACCTTTTCGCATCATTGGTGCGATTATTGATATAAATGATAGAAAGGAAAAGGAGGGGCAAATCCAATTCCTCGATCACCAACTGGGTGCGTACTTTTTTCATAATCCTTATCCTATGTGGATTTATGATAATGAAAGTTATGCATTTTTGGAGGTAAATACGGCCGCTATTCAAAAATACGGCTATACTCGTGAAGAGTTTCTCCAAATGACCTTAAGGGATATCCGACCAGCACAAGATTTGGTGCAACTCAAAAATCTTCCGAAAGACATTGTTTCATCAAACCCTGTCAGACATTGGCAGGTAAGACACCTGAAAAAAAATGGTGAAATCATAGACGTGGAGGTTACCGCAACGGATATTCAGTTGACCAATGTAATGGCAACCAAAGTGATGGTTATTGATATTACAGAGCAGTTGCGGGCTCGAAATGAGCGTACGTTTGTGTTGGAGGTGGTAGAAAAACTTCGACAAGAAGCTCATTTATTGGATGGACTCAACGCCATTCTCAAATATGTAAGAGAATATATTCAGTGGCAATACGGTGAGATTTGGCTTACTGATTCTTCATGCGATAGTATCAAAATGATAACTCATGATTTTGATACCAATGCTCCTGTTGATTTACAAACTTTTGCTACCCCAGTTGCATTTACTTCTATCCCTATCGAACAAACGGTGTTTAGACGCAAATCTAAGCATCAGAAAACGTATTGGATTGAAGATTTGAATACAGAAGAGTTGTTTCAACGAAAACAACTGGCCAAAGAACTGGGATTACGTTCTGCGTTTTCGGTGCCCATTAGTTATAAAGATAATTATGTGGCTTGGGTGGTTTTTTTTAGTGATAAGTTTAGTCGGAAAGATATTGCGTTAATCAATTTAGTCGAAAGTATATGTCGCCAATTGGGCTACGAAATCCGCAGACGTAACTCCGAAGAGCAACTTCAGTATATCTTCAAATTTAGTCGAGATTTGATGGGTATGGCCAATCCTCGTGGATTTATGACGCAGGTCAATAATGGTTTCAAGAAGGTATTGGGTTACGATGAGCATACTTTGACCACCAAACCGATTCATCGATTTATTTATCAAGAAGATTGGCCGATTTTACAAAACGCCCTAGATGAATTACGTAATGATAGGGTCAGTTCGCCGTTTGAACTACGCTGTGTGGCGGTGGATAATAGTATTAAGTGGATTAATTGCACAGTGACTCAAATTCCAGCAGAAGATTTGATTTTTATTTCGGGTAGAGACATTACTCGTAGAAAAACAAGCGAAGATGAACGTGAAATGCTCATTAAAGAGTTGCGAGAAAGTAATAAGGACCTAAAGCAGTTTTCCTATATTACGTCGCACAACTTGCGAGCACCGTTGTCTAACCTTTTGGCAATATTAGACCTCATTAATCCTAATAATGTCAAGGATGAAATGACTTTATTTTTACTTGAAAAATTTAAAGAGTCAACTCATGCCTTAAATCATACGGTAAATGATTTATTGGACATATTAGTTATCAAAAATAATGTTAATATTGAGCAACAATCCTTAGATTTAGAAAATGAGCTTCATAAATCGTTAGAAAGATTGACTTATTTGCGTCAAGATAAAGAAGTAACGATCACAATGGATTTTTCGGGTGGAAAAGAAATCTATTTTAATGCTACTTATCTGGAATCCGTTTACCAAAATTTGATTACGAATGCTTTTAAATACCAATCGCCTGATCGTAATCTTGAGCTAAGAATCTTTACTAAAGAAACAAAGGGCTTTTTAAAACTTTATTTTGCTGACAACGGAATAGGTATCAATTTACAGCGCCATGGCGATAAAATCTTTGGTTTGTATCAACGATTTCATCATCACCCAGACAGTAAAGGCTTAGGGCTATACATCATTAATTCGCAGATAAGAGCTTTAGGAGGAATGATCGACGTACAAAGTGAAGAGGGAGTTGGGACTACGTTTATTGTTTCTTTCAAGAAAAATTAATTGATATTAGTGTTAAATGAGAATTACCTTTTTTGTGATTAATTGATTAAATAAGATAAACGAAATCGCTTTACTGTAAGACATGATTTTGAGATAAATGAAAATCTGGTTTATACACGAAAATCCTTCGCTTATACGATTTTGTATGAAAGTCTAAAATAGTATTAGTTAATTAGTAATTCAGAATAAAAGTTAGGTTTTATTGATGTAGATATAACAGCAATATTTCATAAATAAGTATTGATAAAATACCTTATTAGAAGTGGGTACTTATTTTGCGCTGGAAAGACCTTCATTTTACCCTAACTTAATTATTTGAGGTTCGTAAATTTATAATTTAAAATGATGATTGAAAGTGTACTCGTTGTAGATGACGATTTGATAGCACTCTCACTTTGTGAGTTTGCCATCAAGAATAGTGGCTTTTCGAAGAAGGTTCAGACAGTAAAAAATGGAAGAGAAGCACTAGACATATTTTATGCACTAGAAGATGGTACATCTCCAGACGGAATTGTTCCTACACTGATTTTTTTGGATTTGAATATGCCCGTAATGGATGGATGGGATTTTTTGAAAGCTTATCTTCAAAAATTCGCTACTCAATATCCCGAAACTAAGGTGTGTATCCTTTCTTCGACTATCGACCCAGAAGACTTTGTAAAGGCTGGAAAGTATAAGATTGTACTTGAGTTTATTAGCAAACCTCTCACCATGGAGATTTTGAATGAGCTCAAAAAAAGCAGCCAATTGAAGAAATACTTTAATTAAGTTTGCCCGCAATAGGCATTAGGCTTTATGCTGTACGCAAAAAGAATCAAAGCTTCTTGCGAAATTATTAATGCATTTTTGCTTAGTGCCTATGGCTTTTACCAAAAGAGTAATAATACAATTTAATTTTTCATTGTCTCTAATTGAATACCATATCAGATGTGTTATACTGAAGACTTGAAATTTTCTTTTTGTTGGAAATTCCAAATCATAAATCTGAAATTGTCCTACTCAATCGGAATACACAAGGTAGCTATAACCATACCTTCTTGTTCGCTAAAAAGCAATTTCGCTTTGCCATTATACATGTGATTGAGCCTTCTTTCAAGATTTTTTAGGCTTGTTCCATAAAAATTATCCTTCTTTTCAAGAACTCCCGTATTTCTGACGATAATATACAAATGAGTTTCTTCGCTTCGGGTGTGAATAAAAAGCTCACCGCCTTTTCTCAACTTACTTACTCCATGCTTAATGGCATTCTCTACAAGCAGATATAAGGACATGGAAGGAATACGAAAATTCAAGGATTGATTTTCGAGCTTGAAATGATAGGTAAGTCTTTTATCAAATCTAATTTTTTCTAAATCAAGATATTGTTGCATCATCAGTAGCTCATCCATGAGCTGTATCATTGGCGTTTCGCTGATGGTTAGCGACTTTCTGAGAATATCCGATAATTGAATAATGGATTTTTGAGCTAAGGGAGGGTCTATTCTAACTAAAGCTTTGATAGAATTTAAGGAATTGAATAAAAAATGAGGATTCAATTGACTTTTCAGGCTATCTAATTCGGTGCTTCGGATGAGATTTTGAACAGTTGCTTCTGTACGTAGATCCACGTAAAACTGTTTTACTGTACGAATAGACAAGTATAAAGAAAGCCAAATACCTGCGCCTAATAGACCAATAGCTGATGTTTGGGTCCAAGTAATGCTATCTAGAGAAGGTAAGATAAGAGTCAAACATCCTTTGTAGGCAAGCGAAAACAGTAACGCAGAAACAATCAGAAAGCCAAAACTATACTTGATATTGCGATTGAGCAAATGTAAGCTGAATTGAAATTTGGCAAGAATGCTATACAGTGCATAGCCAATAGCATGCCCAATAATATTAAAAGGTATGACAAGCATCATCCATTCCCAAATCGTAAGTGGCGATTGGAGAATAGCCAAGAGCATACATACGCTAAAACCTAGCCATCCAAAAATTTGGGCAGACCAGTAAAGGCGGTTCATTTTCATCGAATCAATTAGTTGTAACTAAGAGCGTTTCTTAATGGGTTTGATAAAATGCGGTATCAGTGCACCAGAAACTCGTCAATAGAATTGCTTCTATGACTCATAACAAAATAGCATAAATCAACTCTGGGTTTGGAAACCAAGAGTAAATTCTTTGGTTAGAGATAAAAAACCGAGTGAAATGTCATAATTACATTGCACTCGGTTACAAAAATAGAATAAGTATTGAAATATCCGAATCCTTAGAGAAGGAAATAAAATCAAAAAAAATCTGTAAAATACTTCTGTTAACAAGAATTTTATGACAATAGTCTAGTTAACAATCTGTAGTATAGAGAAGTATAATGACAAGTCGGCTATCTTGGTTTTGTAATATTTAAGAGAAATGTGGAACTAACACAGAGTGCTGTTTGATCTCTTTAATCACTTTCAAGGTAAGGGGCTTGCTGATAAATTCGATAATGATGTCGTAATTGCTGGCTCTCTGTATATCTCTTGGGTCGATACTCGATGAAAGAACAATGATGCGAGTTTCTGGAAAAAGTTTATTAAATCCTTTACGGATAAATTCATCTAGAAAATCCCAACCATTCATAACAGGCATATTCAAATCTAAGAAAATGATTGCAGGCACACTAATATTCGTATTGTTAGAATCATCTACAATATCGTTGAAATAATCGATTGCTTCCTGCCCATTTTGCGCTTTATCGACCTCTTCGGCAAAGGTAAAGCGTTTTATGACCATATCACAAAGTGATAAAGTGACAGAGTCATCGTCTACAAGTAAAACTTTCTTCAACATGTTGGTAATCATAATTTGACAGTGGTATATGAGGCTGAAGCGCTCTTGTAACAAATTAAAAGGTGTTAGCAATCACATCTTGCCTTATATACGAAGATTTTTGTTGGGCGGACTTTTCGTAAGAAATTTAATATCAATGATTTTATGGGTATGGCTGAAAACCACATAAAGATATTAATTATTTACAATAAACCAGAAAAATTTTAGTGGTTATATACAGATTGTTTTGCTAACTGAGTAAATGGTAACACTAAAACCTTGCCAAAGTGTTAATGCAATATAATTTTTCGTGAATTGGGCAAGAATAACGGTTGGCTGACAAGAAATACTTATTCACTAGCAGATAAACGCGGTTGAGTTGTTTGTAAATTCTCATCAGCCTATGACTAATTATTATTATAGTTCAGTCAACGGAAATGTATGTTCAATTTTGAATCCTTTTTCTGTTGAAACGACCGTTGCGCAGTCATGATTGGGGTCATGGTCAAAGAAGAGCACCCATTTTTCCTCAGCTGCTTTTGAAAGAATACTTGTCTTTTCTTCCATCGTCTGGAGCGGTCGGATATCATAGCCCATCACATAAGGTACAGGAATATGCCCTGCCGAAGGAATCGTATCCGCCACAAACAAAACAGTTTGTCCTTGGTAATTTATTTTGGGCATCAACATTTTTTCGGTATGACCATCAGCCAATAAAAACTCTATGTTCTCAAATGAAGGTTGGTCTTTATCGATACAATAAAGCTGTCCTGCTTCTTGTAGCGGTAAAATATTGTCTTTGAAAAAAGTCGCTTTTTCACGCATATTGGGGTTTAGTGCCCAATCTAGGTGCTTCGAATGTGTCCAATATTTAGCATTCGAAAATGTGCTTTCGAAGCCTGTTTGGGCTTTATTCCATTGTACAGCGCCTCCACAATGGTCAAAATGCAAATGACTTAAGATTACATCAGTGATGTCGTTTTCCGAAAATCCTGCCTTCCGAATAGAACTGATTAAGTCTGATTCGCCATGTCGATAATAATACGATTGCCATTTAGCATCCTGTTTATCGCCCATACCTGTGTCAACCAATATAAGCTGATTTCCTTGCTCGATAAGTAGACATCGCATCTTCCATGTACAAAGATTATTTTCGTCGGCAGGTGACCATTTGTTCCAGAAAGTTTTTGGAACAACTCCAAACATTGCACCTCCATCTAATTTGAAGTTGCCAGCATCGATACTGTAAAGATTCATAACTGTTCTTGAGTTTTGTCTTGTTAAACATTTGCAAGATAAGAGAAGTTGAGTAAATTATAGATGGAATAGAGAAAAAGGGAATAGGGACGAGGGCATAGGGGTTAGGGGATAGTGAAAAGAAGATAGGTGTGAGGAAGAGGATAGTGAAATGAAATTAACAGATAACAAATACACAAATAACGGATACACAGATAACGGATACACAGATAACATCTATATGAAAAAAATTGGCTTAGTTTTATCTGGAGGAGGAGCAAGGGGTATTGCTCATTTGGGAGTACTCAAATCATTAGTTGAGCAAAAAATCCCTATTGATTACATTTCAGGATGTAGCGCAGGTTCTATTGCTGGAGTAATGTTTGCCGCAGGGTATTCTCCTGATCATATTTTTGAAATAGTGGTTTCCTCCAATACCCTCAAGGCTTTTCGTCCTGCATTTAGCCGATTGGGTTTGTTGCGTATGCAAAAAGCAGAGGAGATATACCTCAAATATCTTCCACACAATTCGTTCGAAAATCTTAAACTGCCTTTGTTTGTGAACGCCACAGACATTATGCAGGGAGAAAGTGT
Source organism: Flectobacillus rivi (assembly GCF_030056655.1). Lineage (NCBI taxonomy): Bacteria > Pseudomonadati > Bacteroidota > Cytophagia > Cytophagales > Flectobacillaceae > Flectobacillus > Flectobacillus rivi. The sequence goes on along the minus strand of NZ_JASHIE010000001.1, from coordinate 607,721 downwards.
ATTTTATTCTTCTGGAGAACTCATCAAGCCAGTCTTGGCATCTTGTAGTATTCCTGGCTTGTTCGAACCTGTAACGTTTGATGGGCGAGTACTTGTTGATGGAGGGGTGTTGAATAATATGCCTATTGAGCCGCTTCAATCACGTTGTGATTTTATCATTGGAAGTCACTGTAATCCTTTTGGTAAAAATCCGAATATCAAATCAATACCAAGTGTACTTCAAAAAAGTCTTTATTTAGCCATTAATAATAACTCCAAACCTCGCCTTGCACAGTGTAATTTACTGATAGAACCGCCTGCTCTAGTAAATTTTGAACCTCAGGACGTGAGAAAAGCGAAAGAGATTTTTAAAGCGGGTTATGACTTTGCCTCCTCACTCGATTTACCTCAATTGCTGAGTGTTTAATTTGTTTTAAATAAACTTTGAATAGTACAATATTTTGTTGTTGTGAAAATTATTACTTTTTAATAGTGAATTAACATTTGGTAATAAATGTGAGAAATCGATAAAAAAATTGCTTTTTTTGAAAAAAAACTATGATAAAAAACCCTTTGAGTGAAATTACTTGGACACATATTGGTTATTCGTCTACAAAAAATGCCAATTGGTAGTAATTACTCAAAATGTCGGCAATAGATTGCCACTTTGATTTTTACCTCTTTCCAAAATCTCTTCAAAACCCCTTTCTACTTATTCAAATTTCTTAAAAAGTCATTTTGTCTCTTATTGGAAAAGTTATAATTTGAGACTGCAATACAAATTTTTAACCTTTACTAAATACTACAATTTATGAAGAAAAGTCTCCTCTTGACTTTTCTCGCTACCTTATTGTCCTGTGCGTTTTTACAAGCACAAGAACGTAAGGTGGTGGGAAAGGTGACGTCTGCCGAAGACGGAACGAGTTTACCAGGAGTATCTATTACACTGGTCGGCACTACCAAAGGTGCTCAAACTGATGCTTCGGGCAATTACTCTCTTCCTGTTAGTGGCGCTAATGCCGTTTTACGTTTTTCTTTTGTGGGTTTTGAAACCAAAGAAGTTCCCGTTGGAACACAAACAACTATTAATGTGCAGTTGGGAAGTGACACCAAGCAACTTTCGGAGGTAGTCGTTACAGCACAAGGAATCGTGCGCGAAAAACGTGCCTTGGGCTATTCTATCACCACGCTCGACAAGAAAGTAATGGAAGACAGACCCCAAGCGGATGTTGGTCGGGTTTTACAAGGAAAAATTCCTGGGGTAAATATCACCTCAACTTCAGGGGTATCGGGTACAGGAACCAACATCACGATTCGTGGATACTCGTCTATTACGGGTTCGGTACAACCTTTGTTTGTGGTCGATGGTGTTCCATTTAACTCCAATACTAACACTCGTGGAGGCTTTACTGGCGGTGGACAATCTTCTTCGAGCCGTTTCTTGGATATTGACCCTAACAATGTTGAAAATGTAACAGTATTGAAAGGCTTAGCCGCAACGGTTACGTATGGCGACCAAGGACGAAATGGCGTAATTTTGATTACGACTAAAAATGGTACTAAAAAAGCTCGTAAAACAGAGTTTTCAGTAACGCAATCTTTGTTTACCAACACGGCTCATTTACCTCGTTACCAAAATACCTATGTTGGTGGCTTTCAGCAAAACTTAGGATATTTCTTTAGTAACTGGGGACCATCCTTGGCTGAATCGTATTTGTATCCTTCTCAAAATACCAATACAGCCTTGACAACTCACCCTTATGCGTTTTTTACTAATACCACAACTCGTGCTGCAATGGCTGATTATGTGGCGTCGGTGAGTCCTTACAAAATGGAAATTTTTCCCAATAACGTAAGCGATTTTTTCAGAACAGGACTTATTTCGAATACTTCCCTGAATATTTCAGGAGGAGGCGAAAAAGTGAGTTACAACGTATCAGCAGGATATAATGCAGAACAAGGTTTTATTCCTGAAAACGGGCTGAAAAGATTAAATATTGGTTTGGGTTTGAATGCTCAACTAACTAAAAAGCTTTCAGCCACTACGTCATTTAATTTTGCTAATACCGACCAATATGCACCACCGTTGAGTGCTGGACAAGGTAACAATGCCAATGATTTCCCTTCTGTGTTGGCCAACGTTTTGTTTACACCACGCCAAGTAGATTTGATGGGCTGGCCTTACGAAAGTCCAGTCGACGGAAGTTCGGTGTACTTCAGAAGTGGTAATGATATTCCCAATCCACGTTGGATTTTAGCAAATTATAAAACCACAGGCGTAGTAAACCGCTTTTTCGCAGCTACTACTTTCAACTATGATTTAGCGAAAGATTTACTTTTGTTATATAAAATAGGCTTGGATACTTATGACGAGCAGCAAGAATATATGTTGAATAAAGGAGGTGTATCTTATGTGAATGGTTTGTATAATACCTTAAACTTTAAGAATACCATTTGGGATAACTCGTTGATATTGTCGTATAATAAAACATTATCTGACAAATTGACCATGTCAGGTAAAATCGGTGGTAATATGCGAAATGATAGATTTTCATCATATAGTATTACCAGTCAAAACCAATTGGCGAGAAACTTGTTTCGTCACTCTAATTTTATTGACAACGTAGCAAGTAATTATACAAGTGAGCAAACTCGTTTGGGGGTATTTGGTGAAATAACAGCCGATTATAACAACTATTTGTTCTTGAACTTGGCTGGTCGTAACGATTGGACATCTACTGTAGAAAAAGAAAATAGACAGATTTTCTATCCATCTGCCAGTTTGTCTTTTGTACCAACAACTGCTTTTGAAGGTCTTGCCAGTAATACAGTCAATTTCTTAAAAGTGCGTGCAGGTATTGGTACTTCAGCAGGTTTTCCTAATCCTTACCAAACACGTAACATCCTAAATCAAAATGCCAGAGGCTGGTTTACAACAGGACCAATTCAGACCCACTCTGTAGACAATACTTTAGGTAATCCTAACCTAAAACCAGAGCTTCATACTGAAACAGAATTTGGTTTGGAAGGTAAATTGTTCAACAACAAATTGAGCTTCGATTTAACGGTTTATCGTCGTGATACCCGTAATCTGATTACTTCAGCACCATTGGATGCTGCCACAGGTTATACCAGTACAACCATCAACGTAGGTAAAATTCGTAACCAAGGTATTGAGTTGAGTTTGTCTGGAACACCATTTACTAAAGGAGATTTTAGTTGGGATGCAACTTTCAATTTTTCAAGAAATACGCCTGAAGTATTGGATTTGGGAGGGACTATTCAAGAGGTACAAATTTCAGGTTTCGGTTCATCGTTGGGTAACTATGCGATTGTTGGAAAGCCTTTTAACATTATTAAAGGTACGGGCTTCCGTAGAGATGCACAAGGACGATTGTTGATAGATGCTTCAGGTAACTTACAGGCAACAACTACTCCTGTGATTTTGGGTGACCCTAACCCTGCTTTTGTAACCAGTTTGATTAATACCTTCAATTACAAGAAGTTTTCTTTGAACGTCATGGTATCGTATCGTCATGGAGGCGCTATATACTCATCTACGGCAGGAGCTTTATTGGGTAGAGGTCTGACTATCGAAACGGGTCCAGAAACAGGTTATGACCGTGCACAAACCTTTGTTTTTCCAGGGGTAAAAGCAGATGGAACACCTAATAATATCCAAATTACTGGTTCTGACGTGTACTTCAACAACGTATTCTTCTTTGGTGACGAAGGTCGTATGTACGATGGCTCTACGATTCGTTTGCAAGAAGTAGCACTTTCATATAGCCTACCTAAGAATTTCTTAAATCGTTTTGGTATCAAGGGCGCAAGCTTGTCGGTAACTGGTAATAACCTTTGGTACAAAGCCCTTCATATTCCAACTGGGTTGAATTTGGATACAGACAACCTTGGTTTAGGAGTAGGTAATGGTCTTGGTTTTGACTTCTTGACAGGACCAAGTGCACGCAGAATCGGTGGCTCTCTCAAGTTATCGTTCTAATATTCTTACACAGAAATTTGGTGTAGAAATTACTTTAAATCTGATTAGATGATGATAAAGAAAATACATTTTTTATGGCTCGCGTTGATGTCGATAGTCATAAGCTCGTGTAAGCTCGACTTATTAGACAACCCCAACGCTGTGACTACCAATAATACAGATATTAACTATTTGGCTAGTCAAATTCAAGTGAGTTATGCTACTCACTTCAACCAAGTGGGCGACCCAGGAATGCGCCTTACTCGTATGCTCAACGCTGGTGCAGCCATTTATGATAATGCTGTAACGCCAGGAGGTATGGACGGAGCTTGGACCAACGCTTACGCTGGAATTTTGAATGATATTAAAACGCTGATTCCTTTAGCAGAGCAAGGAGAGTTTTTTGTTCATGCAGGCGTAGGACGTATATTGAGAGCGTCTGTATTGATGAACTTCGTAGATATTTTTGGCGATGTTCCTTATACCGAAGCACTTGATCCCGCTAATTTTAACCCAAAAGTAGATGGGGGTGCAACTTTGTACACAGTTGCATTAGCAGATTTGGATAAGGCTATCGAAAACCTTAATGCCAAGTCAAAATCAGGTTTGACTGTGGATCTTTATTATGGTGGAACAATTGATAACTGGATTCGTGCTGCGAATACTTTGAAACTGAAAATCTATTTGAATAGAAAATTGATAGATGCTGCAGGTTCAAAAACAGGAATTAATACCTTGATTGCAGGAAACAAATTGATTTCGACAACTACTCAAAACTTAACTTTTAAGTATGGAACAACTCAGGTAAACCCTGATAACCGTCACCCACGTTATGCTGGTCAATATTCACCAACAGGCGGAGGCGATTACCAATCAAATGCTTATATGGGTTTGATGTATGATAAAAAAGACCCTCGTATTAGAGCCTATTTTTATCGTCAGGTAACGGTTAATTCAAAAGACGTGAACGAAATCCGTTGTATTACCAATCAGAAACCTAATCACTACGCTGCTACTGATTACTACTGTTTACCAACAAATGTTGGTTATTGGGGACGTGACCACCTAAGTAACGAAGGTATTCCACCCGATGGTTTGAAAAGAACCGCTTGGGGGTTATATCCTGCGGGGGGATTATATGACAATGATGCGGGCAGACCTGTATCTCTTGTAGCAGGAGCGGCAGGAGCAGGGATTCAGCCTATATTGATGTCGTCTTTCACCGATTTTATGTTGGCCGAATCGGCTTTGACTTTAGGTACTACTGGCGATGCAAGAGCTTTGTTAGAATCTGGATTACGTAAATCAATGGCGGATGTTCGTGCGTTTATGTTGGCATCGGCTGAGTCGAGCAAAATCACTGCATTTGAAACCAGTAATAACATTGTGTGGGCTGACCAAGTAAATAACTATGTACAAGCAGTGCTTGCTGCCTATGATAGTGCTACAACAAGCTCGGCTAAACTCAACGTGATTGCAACAGAATATTGGTTTGCTTTGTACGGTAATGGAATAGAGGCTTACAACTTATATCGTCGTACGGGTATGCCACTCAATTTGCAACCAGCACTTGACCCTAATCCAGGACCGTTCATTCGTTCATTCTACTATCCAACGGCGTTTGTGAGTAGAAATGTCAATGCCAAACAAAAAGCCAATATGACTTTGCCTGTGTTCTGGGATAATAATCCTGCGAGTTTATTCAAATAGGCGATAATTTTTTAAAGTTTAACAATTGATACAATGAAACATTTAAAGATATATTCAATTTTGTTGGTTTTGGGGCTTCTGGTAGGAGCTTGCAAAACCGAAATGATTGAGCCTATCGACTTGAATGCCTTAGAAACAGGAGGATACATTCGTACAGTGTCTCCGTATCCGGTAAGTTCAAGCTCGTTTACATACAAAGTATCAGCCATAACTACTAGTAAAATGGAGTTTTTGGCAGAGGCTGTTACCCCTAACTTTGGAGCCTTGTTTTCATCTTATGACTTGGTAATCAAATTTGTGGATGCAACGCCTGCTAATGGTACTAAGACTACGGCACAATTAACTTTGAAGAGCATTGCTGCTTCAAGTTTTACGAAAGACCCAACTTCTGGTTATCCACGTGCTACGATTGCTATTACGGCAGCCGAAGCGTTGTCAGCAACCAAACTTACGGCAAGCGATATATCAGTAGGAGATAGCTTTGAGATTACAGGTACTATGAAGCTTACTAATGGCCAATCATATACTAATACAAACACTGGACCCAATATTACAGGTGGAGCTTTTTATAGTTCACCATTTTTTTACAAAGTAAACGTGATTCAATAACTGACAATTGAATTGTACCTAAAACCGAGCCTATTTTGGGCTCGGTTTTTTGTTTTATGGGCTATCTCAAACGAGCGTTTGAAATGAATGGTCTTACATTGGAAATGTTCAATTTTGAGAAAATGTATATTTGATTTAGCATAATATAGATGCTAAAAATGACTATACAAGTCTACACTTTTAAAAAAAATTAAGATTTGATTAGAATTTTTTTTAAACGGTTATTAGACTACTTAAGTGGTATATTTTATAGTAATTAATACTTATAAAAATGCTTGAATTTGAATCGTATATAGAAAAAATTAGGTACTAACGCATTAAAATACACAGGAATAAAATTGGCTAATTGGTAGATTTTAAGGAAAAAACGAAGGTAATTTTGAAAAAATGCAAAATATCATTTTGAAATCCTATTGTGAGTTTCTTGATAATTTTATAATTTGGCACAAATAACCTTAACAAATATTATCAACCTTAACTAAATTAGTTCATGAGAAAAAGTCTATTAATGACTTTCTTGTTGACTATGCTTTCTAGTGTCCTTATTATGGCACAAGACCGCAAAGTAACAGGAAAGGTGACATCTGCTGAAGACGGTTCTAGTCTTCCTGGAGTAACTGTTCAACTCAAAGGAACAGCTAAAGGTACCCAAACTGATGCAAATGGAGTTTACTCTATCTCAGTGCCTTCAAGTGGTACACTTTCATTCTCTTTTGTAGGTATGGCAAGTCAAGATGTAGCGATTGGTAACCGTTCGGTTATTGACGTAAAATTGGCTGTGGATGCAAAACAACTTTCTGAAGTTGTGGTAACGGGTACAGGTGCTGCGGTAGACAAAAGAAAATTGGCTATTGACGTACAGTCTGTAAGTGCTAAAAATTTACCATCAGTACCATCAGCATCTATCGACCAAGCTTTGGTTGGTAAAATTGCAGGTGCTCAAATCACTTCTGGTAATGGTATGCCAGGTCAGCCAGTAAACATCTTATTGCGTGGTATTAACACGATCAACCGTGGTACTACTCCAATGATTTTGTTGGATGGTATCCAATTAGGTACTACTGACTTAAACTCAATCGATTTGAATACCATCGACCGTGTTGAAGTTGTTCAAGGTGCTGCTGCTGCTACAATTTATGGTGCGCAAGGTGCAAACGGTGTTATTCAGTTGTTTACGAAAAAAGGTAAAAATGGTCAATTGACTATCGACGTATCTTCTAGCGTAATCCGTTCTGAATATTTGAACGTGGGTGGTTTGAAAAAAGCTAATATGCATGGTTTTGTGACAAACGCTAACAATGAAGTTGTTGGAGGTTCTGGTAAACCATTGACATTGGATCCTACTTACGGTTCTTATTCAGAAAACGTTATTTGGAACTCGACTGACCCAACTGTTCAAATCAACAAGCCTTACGACAAAAACTTGCAGTATTACGATCACTTCTCGATGTTCTTCCAACCTTCAACTAACCACCAACATTCGGTGTCAATTGCAGGCGGTACAGCAAAGAGTGATTTCAGTATGTCATTGTCACACGCTCAACAAGAAACTAACTTCAAAAACTTGGGTGGTCTTGGTAGAACAAACTTTACGTCAAATATCGGTACAGAATTGGCTAAAGGCTTGAAATTGCGTTCAATTACTCAGTTGATTTATACAAAAAATACGATTAATGACGCAACAGGTAGAAGTATCATCTACTCAGTATTCAACTCTCGTCCATTTGCTAATTACGATTTCAAAGATACTGATGGAAACTATCCTGTGTATTTTGGTGATGCTGTAGGGGTAAACGGTGCGAACCCTAACTTTGTGAATCAATATACTTCTTCATTGATTAATAAGGTTGATGTAGTTCAAAATTTCTCTTTGAACTATCAGTTTCCAAAATTTGTAGAATTAGATGCTAAATATGGTATCAACTATCAGCATCAAGAAAATATCTATACTTACCTAAATCAAAACGGAAATAAAAATGCTGTAGATCAACAGTTTTTCTACAGTAATTATGGTACAGATGGTTCAGGTGAATTAGATAACTATACTTATAATACAACCTTCCAAAACTTCTTGGCATCAGCTTATTTTAAAACTGATTTCCAAAAAGATTTTGGTTTGAGTTTGCCAATTCGTACTTCAACGCAAGTATCATTTGACTGGAGAGATCGTTATTACAAAGAATATGTTACTTATGGTTTAGGCTTGCCTACGTACACGCCATTTAACGCGTCACAGACTCCTACAAACCGTATCGCTAGTGATTACAAAATCCCATTCGTTACGTATGGTTATTTAGTAAACCAACGTGTTGATTACGGCGAAGTAGCAGGTATCTCTGGTGGTTTCCGTACTGACTACTCTTCTGCGTTTGGTGCTGCTTCAACACCATTTACTTTCCCTCGTGGTGATGGTTATGTTCGCCTTTCAGCATTTGATTTCTGGAAAGATTCTAAAGTGGCAAGTACTATTGAAGAATTCAAACTTCGTGCAGCGTATGGAGAGGCTGGTATCCAACCAAACCAATTTGACCGTTATGTAACTTTGAATACTAAAACAATCGGTACAAGTAACTCTTTCTATTTCCCATTATCACAGTCTAACCCAGGCTTGAACGTAGAGGTTTCGAAAGAACTTGAGATTGGTACAGATATTGGCCTATCATTAGCAAAAGGTACACCTTGGATGAATGATTTGTCTATCAACGCTAGTTACTGGAAAAGAAGTACAGACAATGCGATTTATAACATTGATGCTGCTCCATCAACAGGGGTGGGTACTTTGAAAGATAACGCATTCTCTTTAGCATCACATGGTTTCCAATTCTCATTGAACGCTTCTATCTTCAAGAACAGTGATTTCTCATGGAACTTCACTACCAACTTCGGTAAGCAATCTTCTGAAATTACAGCTGTACGTGGTGGTGCTGAGGTGGTTATTACTTCTGCTGCTGGTTCGACAGGTTATGTATTGAAAGCTGGTGAAAAAATCGGTCAGTTGTATGGTTTCTTTGGTATCCATAGTTTAGATGAAAAATTGCCAGACGGAACTTTCGCAATTGCAGAAGCAAACCGTGGTAATTATGAAGTAGCAAGTAATGGTTGGGTAGTAAACAAAACTACAAAAGCACCGTATTTCTCAACAAAACAATTCGCTTTTGGTGATCCTAACCCTAAATTCAATATGTCGTTTATTAATGACTTTAGCTGGAAAGGTATCGTTAATTTCAACTTCCAAGTTGACTGGGTATATGGCTCACACTTGTACAACCAAACGAAAGAATGGATGTACCGTGATGGTATTCACGCTGATTACCAAGTGCCAATTACTATCAATGGACAAACTGGCGCATGGTCTGCATTCTATCGTGGTGTTTATGCTGAGGTTTCTCGTAACGGTACGAAAAACTATTTCTACGAAGATGCTTCATTCGCTCGTTTGCGTAACCTTTCTGTTGCTGTTGACTTAGTAAAAGCATTCGGTATTAAAGGTTTCAGAAAACTACAATTGGTAATGACTGGTCGTAACTTGGCTACTATCACTAAATACACTGGTATGGATCCAGAGATTTCTTCTGGTTCAAACGGTTCTGCTTGGGATAGAGGTACAGACCACAACACTATGCCTAACCTTCGTTCTTACCAAGTTGGTTTGAATATCGGTTTCTAGTCAGCCAAATTTTCTCCAATAGAAGACGCTATTTTTAGTCTTCATTTTCAGAAATAAGTATTCAGTTTAAACGACACAAGGAATGAAAAAGATAAAAATTACTGCACTCTCGGTACTACTCATGGGTAGTATGATGATGTCGTGCAAAGACCAACTCGATATTCAAAACCCTAACCAACCAACACCTGCCAGTGCTGCAACAGAATCTGGGGTGATTGGTTTGGCTCAAGGTGCAATCTATATTAATGGTTTCACTTCATCTGGTGACAAATACTATGATGGCGTTGTAGGAGCTTTCTACAATGGCGTTGTAGGTTTTCATGAAATGATGGGTGATGTAGTAGCTGCTGAAGCTGCTAACACTTACATGAACAACTTGTCGGCACCAAACTCAGTAACTTTGGATGACGGCTCAGTTGTAGCAAACCCTAACTCTCCGAGCCAGCAAATTACGTTGCTTCGTAATATTAACGTAAATGCTCAGCAAGGAGGTAACCCTGGTTTCCATGAGTGGGCTTTGATGTACGGTTTGAACAATGCTGCAAACTCTATCTTGGAAGTTGTTGAAAAAACAACATTCTCTGGCGATGCTGCAACGAAAAAGAACACTGTTAAAGCTTGGGCTTACCTTTGGAAAGGATTTGCTTATTCTCGTATCGGTTCTATCTACTATGCTGGTTTGATTAATAATGCTTCAAGCTCGACAAATGGAAATTACCTAGCGAAGGAAAAAATCATTGACGAGTCTAACGCTAACTACGACAAAGCTGCTGCTTTATTAGGAGCAATCACTAATACCGCTGATTATTCATCAGTATTGGGTTCTTTGATTCCAAGTTATTTCCAAACAGGAAAAGGAGTAGTTCCTACAACAGCACAGTTTATCAAGAACTTGAACACTTTGAAAGCACGTAATATCATCGTAAACACGCCTGTGGCTTCGATGACTGCTGCTCAATGGAATCAAATTCTAACATTGACTAACGCTGGTGTTGGTTCTTCTGACCCTGTATTTGCTGGTAACACTAACACTGCTGGTGATATTTTCTCACCATTGAGTTACTCTGTAGCGGCTCGTTGTGTAGGTGCTAACGCATCAGGTGGTACCTTCAAAATCTCTGAACGTTTGATTCAAGATTTTAATGCTGGTGACAAGCGTTTAGCTAATAACTTCAACCAATTTGCTGTTTGGGTTGGTAACTCTGACCGTGGTAATGCTTTCAACACTCGTTGGGGTATCAAAGATGGCGGTAATGGTTTGGCTGGCGTTATGGTTTATACAAACCGTACTGCTGGTATGGCCGAGTTATACATGTTGGGTAGCTATGAAGAAAACGAATTGATGAAAGCTGAAGCTAAATTGTACACTGGCGATATTGCTGGTGCAGCTACTAGCATCAATAATATTCGTACTTACCAAGGTGCTGGCTTGGCAGCTCTTGCTTCGACAGACTTGGCTACAGTAAAAGAAGAACTTCGTAAAGAAAGACGTGTGGCTTTAGCATTCCGTGGTTTAGCATTCTACGATGCACGTCGTTGGGGTGTATTGGATAGTGGTCGCAAAAATGCAGTGGTTATTTCTAAAGATGGTAAAACTATCAATACAAAGGCGTCTATTACTTACGGATACTTAGATTACTGGGATGTACCAGACAATGAGTTGGCTTACAACCCTGCTGCTGCTGGTAGTGCTCCAATCAAGAACCCTAAACAATAAGATTGAGTGCTGAGTTGTGAGCGTTGAGTTTAGAAGTTTGAAGCTCATACAAATCAACTTAATCATTTATTGCTTTTATTCAAACGCCTCTTCGCTACGGTGAAGGGGCGTTTTTGTTTATTCTGCGAAGTGAGAATTTAAGTTAATTTTTCGCTTTTTGTCATATCGACATTCGCTTTTAGTCATCTAAAAGAATGCTTATCTGAGCCAATTTTGTACTATCAAAACAAACAAAACTATGAACTCAGATATTCTTATTTTAGGTGGAACAGGAAGCATCGGATATGCTTTTACCATGGAACTTGTAGCGCAAAAAATCCCTGTAACTTTGTTGGTTAGAGATATACATAAAGCTCAACAAATTTTTGATCAAACGCCATTGATTGAATTTGTAGAAGGAGATGTACAAAATGGTGCTTTATTGAAAACTCTTGCCCAAGATAAAAAGGTGATATTCCACGGAATTAATTATTCTTATGAAGCGTGGAAGGGTAATATGCAACAGGCTACACAAAATGTTATCGAAGCAGCCAGCTTAAATAAAGCTCAAATTATTTTCCCTGGTAATATCTACAATTATGGATTGATTCAGACTCCAATTATGGAGGAAAGTCCAGAAAACCCTTGTGCTGTAAAAGGTCAAATTCGCGTAGAATTAGAAGCCATGATGCGTACTGCCGCGCAAAATAACCTATGCAAATTACTCATTGTGCGTCTTCCAGACTTTTGGGGTCCCAATGTAATGAATGAAGGTGTTCGTCCCATTTTTGCGAATGCTCTCAAGGGTAAGCCTATGCGTTGGTTGTGCAATATGGATATTCCTCACCAGACGGTTTATACGCCAGATGCTGCCAAAATCATGGTTGAATTAATGAAGATTAAGCAGGTAGAGGAGGTGTCAGTATATAATTACGGAGGGCAAGTACACGCATCTATGCGAACACTATTTGCCAAAATTGCTGAGCAAGCTGGACAGCCAGCCAAATATCAATTAATGTCAAAATGGATGATAAATTTGTTGGCTATTTTTATTCCTGTCCTAAAAGAGATTAAGGAAATGACCTATCTCTATGAAAATACAGTGGTATTGAATGATGATAAGTTGAGAAGACTTTTCCCTGAATTTAAAGAAACTCCGTTGGAGGAGGCAATAAAAACGGCATTGTCATGGAAAGGATACCAATCATAGGTATTAATGCAAAATAAAATTGTAAGTAACTAGTGTGCGAAGGATTTCAAACTATTGCGGATTTGGGATTTCTGATTTCGGAAATGAGAGATATATACCTTATATTTTGGAATCCTTCGGACATCTCTACTGAGGGTAAAATTAATCACTCATTTACCCAGTTAAGGATTATTTATTACGCCCTAAATGCACTTGGCGTCTGTCCAGTCCATTTTTTAAAGGAACGATAAAATACACTTGGTTCAGAATAGCCTAACAAATATGCAATATCAGTCGTACTAGAATAAGGCTGTTTCAAATGCTTGATAGCTAATTCTTTTCGAGCCTCATCCAATAATTGCTGAAAGCTTTTACCTTCTTCTTTTAATTTTTTCTGGATATTTCTTATTCCAACACCCAAGGTCATCGCAATGTGATTGAGAGAAGGTTCTTGTCCAACCAAACATTTGACTATTTCTGTTTTTACAACATCGCTAAACAAAACTTTGAGTTGTAAAGGAGCAAGTAAATCTTGGGCATGTTGTTCAAAAACAGGAAATAGGCTTGCATTGGCATTGAGGATAGGTTTTTCAAGCTGAGAACTTTCAAATACCATCCAATTTTTGCCACTTTCAAAAAATACGGGACAATGGAAAATTCTCTGATATATTGCTAAATCGCTTGTGGGGCTATGTTCAAAGTGGACTTCCGAAAGTTTGAATTCTGAAAGTGTAAGTGCTCTGAAAGCACTAGCATAGACTGACATTTCGGATTCGAGTGCAAACTCAGGGTAAATCATATCCTCAGAATTAACTCGTAAGTCAATAACTGATAGTTTTTCTTTTTGATGAAATGTTGTTTCTACAGCATTACAAACAATGTCTTGATACTGACAAAGTTTTTCGATAGACTTACCCAAATTGGGAGCGTGCATCATCACGTATGCCAAAATACCCACAGAGATAGGGCTGATAATTTCGCCCATTTGTAAAGGAAGTGAGCGGTCACCGAGCTTTTCGACAATAGCTTTCCAAATAGTTTGTACTTTAGCTATTTCGATTCTTTCATCAGGGTTTTGTAAACTTTGTGGCGAAATCCGCAGGCTTTTTAAAATATCAGAAGTGTCTAATCCTCTAGTATTGGCTGCCCAAAGAATCATATTTACAGAACCTATTGCTAAAGTCTTTTTCATAGAATAATACAAGTTGGGTTGAGAAGGTAAATTGTGGAGGCATCACAAAGAAGTAAAGTTACAAATAGTCGTTTGATAATTGGAACTATACGAAAGTTTTCAAACACCACCGCTTCCAAATATTAAATCAAAACCCGATTGCCTGTACCCAAATGCTAAATGCCAATCCGCGAAACAATCTTTCCTACAAAAAGTCCTAATTGCCCAATTTTCTTCTGTAAAAAGTACTTAGTGCCAATATTTTCTTTTACAGATGTCGATAAAAGCCCGCATTTTGTCGAATAACGTATTGGATAATAGTCCAGATTTTGTATTTTTATTGTTAAGCATCACACAATAACATGGCAACACGACCTACATGTTCTCTTTTAGGTCGAAAATTGAAAATTAATAAATCCACATACCAATAATTATTAATACGAAATAATGTTGTCTTGTGTTTGGGCTTAAAACCGTAAAAGTAACTATTCAGAAATACTTTCAAACTGATAACCTCTTTTACAGAATCTATCTTATTTCAAAATTTATTTAACTTCAATCAGCAAACCCCAATATGAGAAGAAGGGATTTTATCCAGTTATCTGGTATGGGCTTAGGTGCGCTTATGGGTGCATCAGCTATACCTGTCTTGGGAAATGTTGTTCCAGCCGAGCACTTAATAGGTTCGGGTGTCGACGTAGCAACAAAGAAACGTTTAGCAGACGTAGCTCTAAACGCTGCTAAATCCAAAGGCGCCACATACACCGATGTTCGTATCGGTCGTTACCTCCAACAGTATTTATTTACCCGTGAAAACAAAGTTCAAAACGTAGTCAATGCCGAATCTTATGGTGTAGGTATTCGTGTGATTGCTAACGGAACTTGGGGCTTTTCTGCTACAAGCGATGTTACGCCTGAAGGTATTGCCAAATGCGCGGAAACGGCTGTTTCTATTGCAAAAGCAAACTCGAAAATCCAGAAAGAACCTGTAGTTCTTGCGCCACAAAAAGGAGTAGGAGAGGTATCTTGGAAAACGCCACTCAAAAAGAACTCATTCGAAGTTCCTGTTCAAGAAAAAATCGATTTGTTGATGAATGTAAACGGTGAAGCTATGAAAAATGGCGCTGCCTTCGTTACATCCAATTTGTTTTTCATCAACGAACAAAAATATTTTGCCTCAACTGACGGGTCATATATCGATCAAGATGTTCACCGTATTTGGCCAACATTTACCGTAACTGCGGTAGATAAGCAAGCTGGTAAATTCAAGACCCGTGATGCGATTTCTTCGCCAATGGGTATGGGTTATGAGTATTTAGATGGTTTAGCTTCTGAAAAAATCCCTGGACCAAATGGTTTGGTAGGATACCGCAATTCTTATGACATGGTCGAAGATGCGATTTTTGCTGCTAAACAAGCCAAAGAAAAATTGACTGCCAAGTCGGTAATGGCTGGGAAATATGACCTCGTGCTTGACCCAAATCACTTAGGTTTGACAATTCACGAATCAGTAGGTCACCCTCTCGAACTTGACCGTGTATTAGGATACGAAGCCAACTACGCAGGTACAAGTTTTGCTACGTTGGATAAATGGAAAACCAAATCATTTAACTACGGTAGCAAATTAGTGAATATCGTTGCTGATAAAACTCAACCATATACTTTGGGTACAGTTGGTTACGATGATGAAGGTGTACCTTGTAAAGAATGGGATTTGATTAAAGACGGCGTTTTGGTAAACTACCAAGCGATTCGTGACCAAGTAAATATCTTGGGTGAAAAAGAATCTCATGGCTGTTGCTATGCCGACAACTGGGATTCAGTACAATTCCAGCGTATGCCAAACGTTTCTTTGCGTCCGGGTAAAGAGAAGTTGAACGTACAAGACATGATTAAAGGTGTTGAAAAAGGTATCTATATCATTGGACGTGGTTCTTACTCAATTGACCAACAGCGTTATAACTTCCAATTTGGTGGACAGTTATTCTACGAAATCAAAAATGGTCAAATTGCAGGAATGGTCGATGACGTAGCGTATCAGTCAAATACACAAGAATTCTGGAACTCATGTGCTCAGATTTGTGATAAAGATGATTATCGTACATTCGGTTCATTCTTCGATGGAAAAGGTCAGCCTTCGCAGGTGAGTGCTGTGTCGCATGGTAGTGCCACTACTCGCTTCAACGGGGTGAATGTGATTAATACAGGAAGAAAAATCTAAAACTTACCTTAAACAGCATCAACAATGACGATTTTAACGAAAGAAGAAGCTAAAAAAATCATAGATAAGGTTTTGTCTTTTTCAAAAGCAGACGAGATGAGTGTGGCACTTTCAGGAGGTCGCACGGGTAATATCCGTTATGCTCGTAACTCGGTTTCGACGAGTGGAGAATCATACAACTTATCACTTTCTATTACCGCAGTATTTGGCAAGCGTTCGGGTACTTCTACGATTAACGAATTTGACGATAAGTCTTTGGAAAAAGCCGTAAGACGCGCCGAAGAAATTGCTCGTTTAGCACCAGAAAACCCTGAATTTGTTCCTGCCTTAGGACCACAACAATATTTAGAGCCTGCAAGTTTTTCACAAAAAACAGCAGATATTTCTCCAGATTATCGTGCCAATGCGGCATTTGATAGTATCGACCCTTGTAGCAAGAAAAACTTGACTGCTGCGGGTTATATGGAAGATCGCACAGGTTTTAATGCCATTGGCAATAGCAAAGGACTTTTTGGATACAACAAAGCTACTTCGGTAGATTTCTCTATCACAGTACGTACCGCCGACGGTTTAGGTTCAGGCTATGCCATTCGTGATTTCAATGATGTATCAAAATTGAGTACAAAGCAAGCGACTGAGATAGCGATGCAAAAAGCAATGGCATCTACTTCAGCTCGTGCTTTGGAACCGGGTAAATATACAGTAATCCTTGAGCCAGCGGCTTCTATTGATTTGCTTCAAAATATGATGAGAAGCATGGATGCACGTAATGCTGACGAAGGTCGTAGTTTCTTGAGTAAAAAAGGAGGAGGTATTCGTTTAGGCGAAAAACTATTCGACGAAAGAGTAAATATTTACTCAGACCCAATGAATCTCGAAATTCCAGGTTCTCCATTTGCTGGTGATGGTCGTCCACAAGAAAAAGTATATTGGATTGAGAATGGCGTGGTGAAAAACCTAACTTACTCACGTTATTGGGCTGAGAAAAAAGGCGTAAAAGCTGTGCCAAATCCTGGTGGTTTTATCATGGCAGGTGGCACAGAATCTTTGGCAGATTTAATCAAAGGTACCGATAAAGGGATTCTTGTGACTCGCTTCTGGTATATCCGTGCAGTTGATCCACAGACATTATTATACACGGGTCTTACACGTGACGGTACTTTCTATATTGAGAATGGTCAAATCAAATACCCAATCAAAAACTTCCGTTTCAACGAAAGTCCAGTGATTATGCTCAACAACCTTGAGGCTATGGGCAAGCCAACTCGTATTGGCGGGTCGTTGGTACCACCTCTCAAAATCCGTGACTTTACCTTCAGTAGCTTATCGGATGCAGTATAGGTATTATAGCTTTTAGCTATCAGCTATCGGCAGTCAGCTTTATATTACCAAAAGCTGATTGCTGACAGCCGATGGCCCATTGCCGAAATCCTTTTCCGCTTACAACGAAAAAAAGCCATTCATCAAAATCAGCCATTGGCTAGCTGGGCATCTTCTTGAAATTTTGGTAAATTAAGATTGGGAAAACCTCTCAATTAGGCTCTTATTGCCTTTTGTAAGCGTTTTATGGTCTTAATAGGTTATTTGTGATAAGTTGATTTGTTAAACGAAAATTTCCGCAAGGGTAAAAAACTGGTCAATAATTGATATTTTAGTTGATGACTGACTGAAGGGTTTGACTTTCTAATAACTAATAAACATTTAACAAATAACTACTTACAAAAGATTTTTGAGAGAACGCCTCTTTTAAACGATTTTTCAATTAATAAACTAAAAAAAACTTGAAAAGAAGAGATTTTATCCAGATGTCGGGTCTAGGTTTAGGAGCAATGATGCTTCCTAATATTCCGATTATGGGCAGGTCCGTTGCTGCCGAATCCTTTCTCAATGAAGGTATCGATGTAGCCGTGAAAAAACGTTTGGCAGATGCAGCGCTCAATGCTGCCAAGGCAAAAGGTGCAACTTATACGGATGTTCGTATTGGTCGTTATCTCAACCAGTTTGTGATTACTCGTGAAGACAAAGTGCAAAACATCGTCAACACCGAGTCGTATGGTGTAGGTGTGCGTGTGATTGCCAATGGTTGTTGGGGGTTTGCAGCGGTAGTAGATGCCAAAACAGAGGCAGATACTGCTAGAGCGGCAGAGCAAGCAGTTGCCATTGCAAAAGCCAATGCAAAACTCATGAGTCAGCCTGTGGAACTAGCACCACAAAAAGGTTTTGGTGAAGTAAGCTGGAAAGCACCGATCCAGAAAAATGCTTTTGAAGTACCTATTCAGGAAAAGGTAGATTTATTATTGGGCGTTAATGA
This sequence comes from Flectobacillus rivi, assembly GCF_030056655.1. Lineage (NCBI taxonomy): Bacteria > Pseudomonadati > Bacteroidota > Cytophagia > Cytophagales > Flectobacillaceae > Flectobacillus > Flectobacillus rivi. The sequence goes on along the minus strand of NZ_JASHIE010000001.1, from coordinate 589,186 downwards.
TGCCGCTATGAAAAATGGCGCAAACTACGTTAACTCTCTTTTGTTTTTGGTAAACGAACAAAAATACTTTGCTTCATCGGATGGCTCGTATATCGACCAAGATGTACATCGTATCTGGCCTGTATTTACGGTAACGGCTATTGATCCGAAAACAGGTAAATTCGAAAATCGTCAGACTTTGAGTGCTCCTTCGGGGATGGGTTATGAATACCTTCAAACTAACCCTAAGGATAAGGTAACAGGTGTAACTACTCGTTACAACAAAGGCTATGATATGATGGAAGATATCATCGCTGCCTCGCAACAAGTAAAACAGAAACTTTCGGCTAAATCTGTGGAGGCTGGCAAATATGACCTTGTCCTTGACCCTTCTCACCTTTGGTTAACTATTCACGAGTCAGTAGGGCACCCGCTCGAGCTTGACCGTGTATTAGGCTACGAAGCAAACTTTGCGGGTACTTCTTTCGCTACTTTGGACAAATGGCAAAGCAAGAATTTTAACTATGGTAGTAATATCGTCAATTTCTTCGCTGACAAAACACAAGTTGGTTCGTTAGGCGCAGTAGGTTGGGATGACGAAGGTGTTAAAACCAAGCAATGGGATTTGGTCAAAGATGGTAAATTAGTCAATTATCAAGCCATTCGTGACCAAGCGAAAATCATTGGTGAAACTGAATCTCATGGTTGTTGCTATGCCGATAGCTGGTCTTCTGTTCAGTTCCAACGTATGGCAAATGTCTCGCTTGCGCCAGGAAAAGAACCTTTGTCGGTTGACGAAATGATCAAGGACGTTAAAAAAGGTATTTATATCATTGGCGACGGTTCGTTCTCTATTGACCAGCAACGTTATAACTTCCAATTTGGTGGACAGTTATTCTATGAAATTAAAGATGGAAAAATTGTGGGTATGCTCAAAGATGTAGCTTACCAATCTAACACACAAGAATTCTGGAATTCATGTGCGAAGATTTGTGACGATCGTGATTACCGTTTAGGTGGTTCGTTCTTCGACGGAAAAGGTCAGCCTTCTCAGTCTAGTGCCGTATCACATGGTAGTTCAACGGCTCGTTTCAATGGCGTAAATGTCATTAATACAGCTCGTAAAATCTAGTAGCAACCAACCTTTAATCCACTTTAACTTCTCAAGAAAACTATGTCAGTAATATTAACCGAAGAAGAAGCAAAAGCCTTGTTGAAAAAGGTGATGAGCTATTCAAAATCCGACGAATGTGAGGCTAATTTGCTAGGAAACATTCGTGGAAATATTCGTTATGCACGTAACGAGGTTTCGACCAGTGGTGCATTAATCAATCAAAATCTCCAAGTGCAGTCTGCATTTGGCAAAAAAGTAGGTGTGGCAACCATCGACGAGTTTGACGATGCTTCATTAGAAAAAGTTGTTCGTCGCTCGGAGGAATTGGCTCGCCTAGCTCCTGAAAATCCTGAGTATGTAGGACTTCTAGGACCACAACAGTACAAAAGCCACTCATTGGGCTACGTTGAAGACACTGCAAATATCACCCCAGATACACGTGCAGAGATGGTCTTCAAAAGTTTGGAGTTGGCACGTGCGCAAAAATTAGTAGCAGCAGGCTTTTTAGAAGATCAAAAAGGCTTTTCGGCCATGATGAATTCGAAAGGATTGTTTGCTTATTATAAAGACTCAGGTATTAATTTCTCCCTGACCGTTCGTACTGAGGACGGTACAGGTTCGGGTTATGTAACTAGAGGGTACAACGACGTTAAAAAATTGGATACGGTAGCTGCCACAAAGATTGCGATGCAAAAAGCAGTTGGTTCTAAAAATGCCAAAGCATTAGAGCCTGGTAAATACACGGTAATCCTCGAACCAACAGCCGCAGCGGTATTGCTCGAAAGTATTTATTTTGATATGGATGCTCGTAGCGCCGACGAAGGTCGTTCGTTTTTTAGTAAACAAGGTGGAAAAACTAAAATAGGAGATAAGATTGTAGACGAACGTGTCACGATTTTCTCTGACCCTGCTTATCCTGCGCTCCCTGGGGCTCCTTGGGCAGGTGATGGTCAACCACAAGAGAAAGTGTCTTGGATAGAAAAAGGTGTGGTTAAAAACCTTGCCTATTCAAGGTATTGGGCTCAACAGAAAAAAGTTAAACCTCTTCCTTTCCCAAGCAACGTGATTATGGAAGGTGGCACAGCTACGCTAGAAGAAATGATTAAGAGTACTAAAAGAGGTATTTTGGTCACTAAACTCTGGTACATTCGACCTGTTGACCCGCAGACTTTATTACAAACTGGTCTAACACGTGACGGTACTTTCTTGATAGAAGATGGAAAAATTAAGTATCCAGTAAAAAACTTCCGCTTCAACGAAAGCCCTATCATTATGTTGAACAACTTAGAAATGTTGGGTAAAACGGAGCGTGTTGTAAGTACTGAATCAAACGCCAACTATATGGTACCTCCAATGAAGATTCGTGAGTTTACGTTCTCTTCATTATCGGATGCAGTGTAGTAAAGTGATGAATTGATGTCGGATTTCTGATTTTTGATTTCGGAAGTAAAAGAGACTTTCTAGGATATTACGGTAAAATTGAAGGTTTTTATATTTCCGAAATCAGAAATCTCAAATCCAAATTAGTTTTTAAACTATAGAGAAAATTTGAGTATAAAATTAGAGAATCCAAATTTTCTTAAGCCCAAAGCCCAAAGCCCAAAGCCCAAAGCCCAAAGCCCAAAGCCCAAAGCCCAAAGCCCAAAGCCCAAAGCCCAAAGCCCAAAGCCCAAAGCCCAAAGCCCAAAGCCCAAAGCCCAAAGCCCTTACAGTATCACGACTCTCAAAATTATGAAACCATTTGTATTTACTCGTATTCAATATAACTCAGGCGACTGGGATACCGATCAACGAATGCCCTCCAATCTGCTTAATTCGTTGGTTGAGTACACCACTATTCCAATCGATGAAAAGGAAAAAGTGGTTTTATTGAGTAGTAACGAGATTTTTAAAAGCCCTTTCTGCTATTTGAGTGGTCATAAATTAGTAGAGTTTTCGAGTAAAGAACGAGATATTTTTCACCGATATGTACAAAACGGTGGATTTGTATTCGTAGACGACTGTAATCACGATATTGATGGGCTATTTGCAAAGTCATTCGAGCAAGAAATGGCTAAAACTTTTGGACAAAAGGCCCTTCAAAAGATTCCTAATACTCACGAAATTTATCGATGTTTCTTCGAATTTGAAGGTCCGCCCACAACTAGTTTCGAACTAAATGGCTGGGGTGACGACCTTGTGCATGATTATCTCAAAGCTGTTACCATCAACGGACGTATTGGCGTATTGTATAGCAACAAGGATTATGGTTGCGAATGGGACTATGATTTTCGCAATAAACGCTGGCTTGCCGAAGATAATACTAAGTTTGGCGTAAACATCATCAATTACGCATTGACAATTTAAGATTTTACGAATCCTAATTTAAAGTCAAATCAGTCATTAGTGCTTCTTATCTACTAAAGACTGAAGTCGTTTTGACTGACTATTTTACTTACGACAATTACCCATGGCTAAATATTTAGAGCCATCTCACTATATTTTCATTAACAAATGACACTGGAAACAAAAGAGCTTCAATATTATAAATCCTTGGTAAGCAAATTACCTCTACTCAAAAAGGAAATCGCAAAAGTCATTATCGGACAAGAAGAGGCTATTGACGAGATTATTATTTCCCTTTTGGCTGGTGGACACTGCCTACTAGAAGGTGTGCCAGGATTAGCAAAAACCCTTATGGTAAAAACGATTTCGGAGGCACTTGAAATGCAATTCAAACGTATCCAATTCACCCCAGATTTGATGCCAGGGGACATTGTTGGTACGGAGATATTGGAAGAAGATCATGAAACGGGTAAGAAGTTCTTTAAATTTAGCAAAGGACCTATTTTTGCCAATATCGTTTTAGCCGATGAAATTAACCGTACGCCACCCAAAACGCAGGCTGCTTTGCTCGAAGCCATGCAAGAATACAAGGTGACTTATGCGGGTACCAACTACGATTTGCCAAAGCCTTTCTTGATTATTGCTACGCAAAACCCTATCGAACAAGCGGGAACTTATCCATTACCAGAGGCACAACTCGACCGCTTTTTGTTATATATCAAATTAGGATATCCTTCCGAAGCTGAAGAATTACAAGTATTAAAAAGTACGACAGGTTCAGGAAAGCCAACTTTGTCAGCAGTAATGAGCGATAAGGACATTTTGGATTTACAAAAACTAACACGTCAAGTTCATATTAGTGATGAATTGATAGAGGAGGTTAACCGTATTGTAAGAAGTACTCGTCCTGATACAACTAGCTCGGCTTTTGTAAAAGAATGGTGCGACTGGGGTGCTGGACCCCGTGCGGGGCAAGCCTTGGTATTATGTGCCAAAGCCCGTGCAGTCTTGAGCGAACGTTTTGCTGTTATTCCTGAGGATATCCATACGCTAGCTTATCCTATTTTACGCCATCGTATTTCCCTAAATTTCCGTGCAGAGGCCGAAGGAATTGCTCCTGATGATGTAATCAAAGCCATGCTTTCAGGAAAATAGTGTAACTCAACAGATGATAATTAATGGGCTAATGAGTTGAAGGACAAACTGTAATTCATCACTCAAAACTCATCACTCACAACTCAAAGAATGGCTTTACTCAGTTCCGAATTAGTAAAAATTACCAATCTCCAATTAGCCAGCAAATTGGTAAGTGAGGAACTTATGTTAGGGATTCACGCCAGTAAAAGATATGGCTATGGGATTGAATTTGAGCAATATAGACATTACGAAATAGGGGACGACCCCAAACGCATAGATTGGAAGCTTTTTGCTCGTACTCAAAAACATTTGGTGCGAGAGTCTTCTACAGAAAGTAATTATCATATCCGTTTTGTACTCGACCTTTCTGGTTCGATGAACTATGTCGAGGAAGGGGTAAGTAGATTACAATATTGTAAAATCTTGTTGGCCTCTATTGCTTACATGGGTTTTCGACAAGGCGATCAACTAAGTTTATATGTACTCAAAGACAATCAAGTACATACTTTGGTAGCCTCTGGAAAGCAAGCTTTTCAACGGATTTTGTACGCTCTAGAAAAAGCAGAAGCCTCAGGAAAATGGACAAGCGATACCAAGAGTTTTCCCGTTTTTCAACAAAAACAAAAAGAGATACTCTTTTTTGCTTCAGACCTTTTACAGTTGGATAATGAATGGATTCAATTGTTGAAAAAATTAGCGAATCCACGACGAGAAATCTATGTTTTTCAGGTACTTGGACAACATGAGCTAGATTTTGATTTAAAAGGATTTTACCGCTTCAAAGATTTGGAAACAGGACAAGAAGTGGAGCTTCAGGCAGAGCAAATTAAGGACGAAGTAAAAGCCAATGCCGAATCGTTTTTGTCACAAATCGAATCAGATTTAAAAGTGCCTTTTGTTTACTGGAAAAAAATCAGTCTTAAAGACCCTATTGCGGGTATCATAAGAGAAATACTTTGATGTAAAATGAATCAAGCTGATTTTGAACTTTCAAATTTTGACTATTCTAATGATAGATTTTAATACGCCAACATTGCTTTGGGGCTTGTTGGGTCTAGCGATACCGATTCTGATTCACTTTTGGCATCAGAAACAAGGTAAACGACTAGACTGGGCTGCTACTCAGTGGTTAAGCGAAAAAAACTTACAACAAGCTAGAGGCATACGATTAGATAATATTTGGCTATTAGTATTGCGTTTGGCAATTGTGCTATTGCTGTGTTTGGCTTTAGCCAAGCCACTTTGGAATACCTTACAAACGTCTTCATCTTTCTCTAAAATCCATCTGATAGAGTCGAATACATTGGTTACCAATAACTTTCGATTTGAAATAGAGGAGGCTCTCAAAAAAGGCGAACCGTGTTTTTGGATAGAAAATTCTCCAACTGAACTGAAAGATTTGTCCGAACAGCCTAAAGAAGCTACTAAGGCAAGTGTATTACAGAATGCGCTTGTAGAGTTAGGAAAAAAGTATCCAAAGCAATCTGTGGAATTGTATGTGGTGAACCAACAGTCATTGACAAATTTGCCTGTAATTTATCACCCAACGCCACTGAATTTACACGCTATTCCTGATAGTACTAGACAACATCAAGCAAAGGTTTGGCAAGTAGATGGACAGAAAAATGTAGGTATAAATCCCGAAGGACAATTAGGAATAGTAACCGCCAATAATCCAGAAATAGTACAAAAAGGCGCTTTGAAAGTTTGGATTTCAACTTCTGAATCTGCTCAGAAAACGCTGAAAGCGAGTTTGAAAGCAATTGAAGAAGTGTATCAACTTCCGATTCAACTTTTGGATAAAGACCGAAAGGAACAAGCACAATTAGTTTGTACTAGTCAACTTCCTCAAGTGTTAAATCCTGAAGTACTCTATTTGATTCCAGAAAGTGATAAGTATTCGCAAAAGTCCTTGGCTTCGAATGTCATAGAGTGGTCAAACTCAATGAATCCCCAAACCGATGATGCGGTCTTTGAAGGAAAATTTCCTGCATGGTTATTAGAGAAAATTCTAGATTTTCAAGGAATCAAAGCTGAGAATAACACCATTTCAAATCGCCAGTTGAAAGCCTTATTTAAGGAACAAAAATTAGTCAAACCGCTCGAAACAGAGTGGTTTACCGCAGTATTAATCACTCTCTTGGTTTTATTGCTTAGTCTTGAGCGTTGGCTCGCAATTCACCGAAACGCATGAATCCTTTCTCACAAATCATATCAAAAGTTAAATGGCAATTGCATACCGAAGATTTACTCAGAGGGCTATCTGTTTTCGGCGTGATTGCGATTTGGCTTCATTACTATTTTCCCGTTGCAATCTGGACATGGGCTTTAGCTTTTGTGGTTGCTTTGGCTTGGTCTTTTTGGAAAGGTTTCTTTTCCAGAAAACACCAACAAGCCATTCGCTTAGTGCATCAAAAAATCGATAATACTGAATATAGCCTAGATTTATTGGAGAAAAACGAGCTTAATATTGCAGAGCAACTCCAGCTTAATCGCTTATTCGAAAAAGGAAATCTGCAAACACCTTGGGTTTTTACACACCATTTATGGTATTATCTGGGAGCCGTTGGTATATCAATTTTATTGACTGTATTGTTTGACCAATCTTTTGTTCAAAAACTATCCGAAAAGTCTTTGACAGAAATTGTTTCAGGAAAAAAAGATACACCAGCAGTACCACCCCAATTTGAAAAAGCAGTGTTAACAGTCGTTCCACCAGCTTATACTGGTTTGCAGACCGTTCAATCCGAGCAACTGAATGCCTCAGCAATTGTAGGCTCAAATTTGACTTGGCAGTTGACATTTTCACATCAAGACCAACTCAAAGTTAAGCTTAGTAATGCCAGAGGCGTTGAACTTCCTTTTACACAGAAAGAAAATAAATATGTTTACCAAGATCAATTGTTGAGCTCAGGATTATATGCCATAAAAGCCTATTGGAAAGATTCATTGATTTATGCTTCAGACTATTATCGCTTGGAGGCCTTACCAGACGCAGCTCCTAAAATTGAGCCAAGCAGCAAAGAATTATATAGTTTTCATTACCTCAAAGACCCGAAAACAGTACAGTTGAACGCCAAAGTTTCGGATGATTTTATGGTAAATGAGGTCTATATGATTGCGACTTTGGCAAGAGGTAGCGGTGAAAATGTAAAGTTTCGTGAAGTAAAAATGCCTATCACACAAAAGGCATTCAAATCAGCACAGTTGAGCAAATCTATTGACTTAAAAGCGCTCAATTTTACGCCAGGAGATGAATTATACTATTATTGGGCTGCAATAGATAATCGTAAACCTAAGCCTAATTTTACAAAATCAGATACATATTTTATTGTTTATAAAGATACGACCAAGGCAGAGGAATCAGATTTGGCAACAATGGCTATGAATATCATGCCTGAATATTTTAGAAGTCAAAGACAGATTATTATTGATACTGAAAAACTGATTGCCAAACGTAAAAAAATCGGAGATAAGGAGTTTAAAAGTGCTTCAAACGAGATTGGGTTTGACCAAAAAACGCTGCGTTTGAGATACGGACAATATTTGGGTGAGGAGTTCGAAAATTCGATAGGAGGAGGCAATCCCCTGCCAGACAATGCTGACAAAGATGGCGATATTCTAAAAGGTTTTCGTCATGCACACGATGAAGGTGAGCATGATCATGACCAAGCCGAAAAACATGAGGAAGAACATCATCATCACGAACAGTCCAATGATGATAATAAAGATCCATTGGCAAGTATGTTGGCGGATTATGTACACTCACACGACGATGGAGAAGCTAATACCTTTTACGAACAATCGACTAGAAGTTTGTTGAAGTCTTCATTAGAACAAATGTGGCAATCTGAACTTCATTTGCGCATGTATGAACCAGAAAAGGCATTGCCGTACGAGAAAAAAGCTTTGGAGTTTTTGAAAGCAGCACAACACAAGGCCAGAACTTTTGCCAAGAAAACCAGCTTTGACCCGCCTCCAATCAAGGAAAAAGAAAAGAGACTATCAGGCGAGTTGACCAAGTTCAATGCCAAGTTTAGTTATGCAAAAAACCTCTCTCAAGCACAATTAACCACCTTAGCTGCCGAAGTAATGGGCTATTTGCAAGAAGAAAAATCGCTAAATGGTTTGCAAAAACAAAAGGTACTTACGTTAAGCATGGCATTGAGTCAAAAGGTTTTGAATACAGGCATGAATCAATGGAGTATTTTGTCGGATTTACAAAAACTGGCAAGTGGTAAGGTTTTAGATTCAGCTCAGGCTAAGCGCTTGAATACTCGCATTTTTGCCTTACTCAATACAGATTTACCCAAACCGTCTTCAGCAACGCCACAAGGAAATGTTTCTGAAAAAAGATTGGAAAAATCCTTTTTCAAAAATTGGGCAAACAATTAGGTAGAGATGTTGCATGCAACGTTTTCAGGTAGATAAACCAAAAATCAAGGATTGTTCATCCCAATAATAATTTATTGGAAAATCAATCTCCTGAGAGAACTTTGCTCGCAATGGCTCTATAGAAAAATATTAAAAACCAGATGATATTACAGATCAACTTTCAATTCCAACTCAACACTGCATCCAATATAATCTTATTGGTAGCTGTGTTGATTATGGGAATAGTACAATTTTTAGCCCTTTGGAGAAACCGCTCAAAAGGAAGATGGGGTTTAAAGGTCTTACTTAATTTTTTACTTTGGATAAGTGTATTGGGCTGGATATTACAACCCACCATTACCCGTTCATCAGATTCAAATCAGATATTACTTTACCAGCAGAATATACCACATACAAACCTTCAACATTGGCAAGATAGTCTTCATATAGCTGAGAGTTTTACAGAAAAAGAAATTCTACAAGCTATTAATGAGCATCCAGCATGGATCTCAAAAATAGGTACTGTTTATTTGGCTGGGACGCATTTTGAGCCAACGTTATTGAATCAGCTGCTCGATAAAGAATGGAAATGGTTGCCGACTTGGGAAAATAATCAAGTTGAGTCTATTCGATGGGAAGGTGTTTTGTACCGAGGAGATTTGCAACGTGTGAGTGGGAAGATATTGAGTGAAAAAACACAAGTATTGAGCCTGAAAATTGGAGAACAAGTGTTGGATAGTATTTCTCTTAAAAAAGGCTTAGTAGATTTTAATCTTAAATTTCCTGCCTTTGTCAAAGGAAAAGCGAAATGTGAGTTATGGCTTGGTGAAAAGCTTTTACAGCCTATACATTTTGCAGTAATGGAAAAACCGAGTAAAAGTGTATTGGTATTACAAAGTAACCCCGATTTTGAAAGTAAAACTTTGGCCGACTGGATGGGCAAACGTGGATACAAAGTAGAAACTTGGACCAAAGTAGCCAAGAATACCCAAAATCAATTTCAAATTAACACCAAACAATCCATCAAATCTTATGACTTGATTGTGACTGACCCTAGCTTAGCAGGCGATGCAAGAGTCAAGAAGGTATTGGGGGAAAATAAAGGCGTTTTGATTATCAATTTGACCAATCCCGAAACAGAAACGCGTATCATCAATCAGGCGTTAGGAACACAATGGCGACTGACAAAAAGTTCGACACAAGAAGCTATCCAGTTATCCAATGATTTGACTGCATTGCCTTACCAAATCCAACCAAATACGTGGCAAAAAAGCTTGAAGGAATATCCCATTGCCGTACAACGCCAGAAGGGGAGAGTAGGGCTGAGTTTGCTCAACGAAACCTATCCTTTGATGCTCAGTGGTGATAGTGTTACCTACAACAAAATTTGGGCTTCAACCTTGGAGGCTGTTCTGCCTTCCGAACCAGTTTCTATACAAGTTAACGCCCCTGTTTTTGTTAATATTCCCACACAAATCAGGCTGAATACGCTTAAGAAAAATGTAAATTGGCAAGTAGGGGAAGATACCCTTAAACCGTCGGTATCGTCATTGAACTCGCAGAATGAATATCAAAACTACCGATTTATAAAGGCTGGTTGGCAGCCACTTTTTGATAGTTTATCGGTATATGTCGAAGATTCAACACCGGATTTAGCGTATTTGCAACGACTAAAAATGTATGTTGGAAATAATTTTTTAGAAAAAAAACAAAAAAATATAGATTTTTCAATTGCCCGACAATCTAGCCTTTCTCCATGGCTTTGGTGGGCGCTTATCCTATTCATTCTTACGGCTTTATGGGTAGAACCAAAATGGTGAAAAAGCCCTTGAAATAGATAAAAAAGCTGTTTTTTTACCGTAAGAAAGAAAATAATTATTAATTTTTCTTTAGATGAGATTTGGAGGATAAAGAAAAACTCTCTACCTTTGCATCACGAAACGAAAGAACAACGATTCGCATTCAAGTTTACTTGAGTACCAAATGCCCAGATGGCGGAATTGGTAGACGCGTTGGTCTCAAACACCAATGCCTTCATTGGCATGCCGGTTCGACTCCGGCTCTGGGTACTAAGAGGAACAAAGAAATTTGTTCCTCTTTTTTTATATCTATTCGATACTTAAAAGTCTGCTAAGAGTGTACTCTTCATGTTTCTTATCTTTTTTCTCTTTTTGGATTTCCCACAATTTACTTTTAGCCTCAATCCTAAGCCAATATTCAGGATTTGTTTGGGTCAATTCGCTGATTTTTATAATAAAACTACTATTCAGTTTTCTCTCGCCATTTATATACTTACAAAAATTACTTTCTTGCATCTGAAATAATTTTGCGACTTTACTTTGTGAGACATTAAATGCTTTGATATAGAGTTTGACAAAGTAGGCAATTGACTTAATTTCATCTGAAGGGTTTGATTCAAGGTAGTCTTCGATTTGATATTGAATAGCAAGCATTTTATTTCTAATCAATCTCTCAGGAGTTTGAAGGTCTGATTGATTTTCGATAAAATTGACTAAAAAATCTGCCTTGTCCTTACTCCAAATATCAGAAGGATGTATTTCATTATGTTTTGTCATGATTTTCGTGTTAAATATTTTTGAATCAATTTCTCTCCATTTTCAGGGTCTATATACATGGTAGAACGACCTGGAATTTCTATGGCTCCATATTTTTGCTTGTATAACGATTTCAACTTTATCTCTTCCTCGGTGCTATCTTCTAGGACATCAAAGGTAAGCCATCCCTTGAATCTATCATCCTCATGCAAAAAACTTAACTTACAGGCATGAGCAATTAAACAACCTGCAACATCATCATAGACTTGGTTTGAAGAACTACTTCTGTTATGTGGGGCAATTTCGATATAGGCCATGTAAGGAATACTTTCATCATAAATTAAACATCCTTGTATAATGGCTGGTTCTTCATCTGTAACTAATGAATATGTCTGCCTCGTTTTCATGCGAGCATGTTTTCGGAAGTTAAACCTCCATCCATCAGTAATGCTTGGGAGTATATGAAAGTTAGTTACTTTTATGATTGATGCATCAATATATTTGTTATCTAATAGGAGTTTGATTAGAACTTTTTTAGGCTTCATAGGCTCGATTGTTTTATATAAAATTATACAAAATGTATAAGAAAATCAAGGTGATGATGGAAATAAGTTTTACAAAAACTTAACTAGTTTAATAGCAGTAAAACGAATTGATGAGACACTTAATATTTGATATCTATTGATTAAAAAGCAATTCAATTTTTTTGATAATAGAATTAAGAGATAGGTATCTTAAATTTCCGATATTCGCCCTTGCAAACCACCAGTATGCACAGCCACCACTTGACTTCTTTTCTTGAAATATCCTTTTTCTGCTAAATCGATGATGCCATAGAGCATTTTGCCTGTGTAGACTTGTTCGAGTTGGAGGTTGGGATTGTAGCTTTCAAGTTGTCGGATAAAGTCTAGTAATACAGGAGTATGTTTTGCGTATCCACCAAAATGATAGGCGTCGAGTAGGGCAAAGCGCGTAAAATCAACGGTAGAGTTTTCGGAAAGGAGGTTTTGAATATCATTCAAAAGTCCCGAGGTTGCTCCTTTGAGTGCCGTTATTCCGATAACTTGGGTCGGCGCTTTACTCGCTGCAAGTATGCCTGCAATGGTACCACCTGTACCAACTGCCGAAACAATATAATCGGGTTGAGTTTGTCGATAAATTTCTTGTGCTAACTCTGCTAGTCCTTTTAAGGCTAAATGATTACTACCACCTTCTGGTAAATAATAGGCTTTTTCTAAAGTGATATCTTCTTGTTTTAACTGTCTTAAAATCTCCTCTTTGTCTCGATACGCTGTTCGGCTGACAAACTTAAACTGCATTCCATTTTCGGCTGCATATTGCAACGTGGGACTCGACTGTGGGTTTAGTTCATCGCCACGAATAATTCCTAAAGTTTCAAAACCAAAAACTTTTCCTGCGGAGGCAGTGGCATAAATATGATTTGAATAAGCTCCTCCAAAAGTAATGAGTTGCCTAAAGCCTTGCTGATGCGCCTCTATCAAATTATACTTCATTTTGCGCCATTTATTTCCCGAAATACTCGGATGAATTAAGTCATCACGTTTCAAAATCAGTTGAATATCTACTTTTTCTAAAGTAGGATGAAAAATTGTTTGTATGGGAGATATAGGAAGGTCAAATGATGGGAAAATTAGCATAATAAGGCATTTGAAGCGTCTGAAATGAATGAGTCTCTAATTCTTACAAAATTAACTTAAATAGGCTTGTAGTCCTTTTTTACGTAGTCATGAATTTTAAAACAAATCTTGTATCCTCATTTATTTCAGCTTTTCTTAACTAAAATTAATAATTTTGTATCTGAAAACACGAAATTATGCAAGAACTGGAAGAAGACGAAGAAGAATTATACGAACATCATCGAATCGTAGTAGAAAAAGGTCAAGAATTAGTACGTCTTGATAAATACTTGATGATGCGCATGCAAAATGCCACTCGAAATAAAATTCAGAACGGAATAGATTTAGGTCTCGTAAAAGTCAACGATATTGTAACCAAAGCAAGTTATAAAGTTAAACCTTTTGATGTTGTCACGGTATCGCTGCCGCACCCTCCACGCGAAGGTGGTATCGAGCCTGAAAATATTCCTTTGGATATTGTTTATGAAGACGATGATTTGTTGGTGGTAAACAAGCCTGCTGGTATGGTAGTTCACCCTGCTTTTGGGCATTGGGAGGGCACCCTTGTAAACGCCTTGGTATATCATTTTCAAAACTTACCAACTCATCGTAACGGGGAGGCTCGCCCAGGATTGGTGCACCGTATCGACAAAGAAACGTCTGGGCTTTTGGTAATTGCTAAAAACGACTATGCCATGACACACTTGGCTAAGCAGTTTTTTGACCATAGCATCGAGCGTACGTATTATGCCTTGGTTTGGGGCGAACTTAAAAACGAAGAAGGTACTGTTACAGGACATATTGGTCGTAGTATAAAAGACCGTAAAATCCGTGCAGTATTCCCTGATGGTTCGGTTGGAAAACATGCTGTGACACACTACAAAGTGTTGAAAAATTTGCGTTATGTATCCTTGGTAAAGTGTAACTTAGAAACGGGGCGTACTCACCAAATTCGTGTGCATTTTAAGCATATTGGTCATCCACTTTTCAATGATAGTACATACGGCGGTGATAGAATTTTGAGAGGTACTTTGTTCTCCAAATATGAACAATACGTAGGCAATTGTTTTAAAATTTGTCCTCGTCATGCCTTGCATGCCAAGTCATTAGGTTTTATTCATCCTACAACGGGTGAGTTTATGCAGTTTGACACTGATTTGCCTGAAGACATGCAGAATTTGCTTGAAAAATGGGAAAAATACGTGAACAACGAATAGAATTTTTTTATTATTTTGTCATAAAAATGGTTTGAATAACTCATGATTTAAGCAAACATCGTATTGATTCATGAATTATCGCTAAAATACTATTGATTATTTTCTGAAAAGTTTTTCCAATTTTTTAGTTGATGTGTAAATAGATTCTCATTCATATTTACACGATTTTTTGAGTTCTTAACAATTTGTTCTTGTAAAGCCATGAATACCTTTGTTACCGAAACAGAAGATTTAGTCGATTATTTAGCAGGCATCGAACGAGCTAAAAGACCTAAAAAGGCCAAGTCCTTAAAAAACTACATTTCCACTTTTTTTGTGGGATCGCATCCTCCTCAAAGCCCGCACAACCTCTTGCGAGAATTAGAGCAAAAAGGTTGGATTTTTATCGGATTGAATGGAGATATTATTTACAATTTTTAGCAACAAAGCAATTTGTCTGAAAGTGTAAGCTAAGTCAGTTGTTGAGCAAAAGCCTCGCAACTGACTTTTTTATTATATTTGAAAAATCATCACTGAAATAAATAGACTATCAACAAATCTTAAATAGTCTTTTTTTATTTCCTAAAACCATTCCTCAATGTCTGTTATTATAAGAAAATTTACTCCTGAAGATCTCCCAGTGATGTTTGATTTGATTATGGAGTTGGCAGTATATGAAAAAGCTCCTGAACAAGTGACCAATACTGTTGAACAAATGTATATCGATGGGTTTGGTGAAAATCCTGTTTTTGGCGCTATTCTAGCTGAAGTTGATGGCGAAGTGGTCGGAATGTCGCTGTATTACTATCGTTATTCTACTTGGAAAGGCAAACGTTTATATTTAGAGGATTTAGTAGTTCGTGAAAAAATGCGTGGAAAAGGGGTAGGCGAAAAACTCTTGGAAGGTACTTTCGATATCGCTAAAGCAAACAACTGTACAGGCTTGATGTGGCAAGTGTTAGATTGGAATGAACCTGCTATTAATTTTTACAAAAAATTTGGAGCACGTTTCGATGCTGGTTGGATTAATGTACATATTGACTATTAGGGGATAGGGGAGAGGGTTTAGGCAAGAGTTTCATAACAATTGCGGATTTGGGATGTGGGATTTCGGAATTTTACAGACTGGCAATAACTCCAAAATCCAACATCCCAAATCCGAAATCTGAAATTGTCTTTGCCCGAAGCCTAACCCAAATCCCTCAAACACAAACTCATGACTTTTCGGAATAGACTCCAATATTTTTTGGTAAAACGATTACAAATTTCAAATAAAAAAGCCCTTGAATTGATTACGCTTGGTGAATGTTGGGTTGCTGGAAAACAGGTATTTGAAAATGTAGAAATACAAGCGTTTCAAGAAATTGTTTGGAAGGAGGAAATACTGCGAGAAGAAAAAAAGTTGCACTATATCGCCTTTTACAAACCAGTCGGAATAGAAACAACCCTCAATCAAACTATCCCTGATAATTTACAGGCTATTTTGCCTTTTGAAGAAAAACTTTTTCCTGTAGGTCGCCTCGATAAAGCATCGGAAGGACTTTTATTGCTTACCAATGATGGAAGACTTTTTGATAAAACTCTTCGAAAGGAACATCAGACTGAAAAGGAATATATCGTGACGGTCGACAAGCCTATTACAGAATCTTTTATTCTTCAAATGTCAAGTGGTATTACGATTATGGGGCAAACTACATTACCTTGTTCCGTAGAAGCCCTTGATGAACATACTTTTAGCATTATTCTAGTACAAGGACTCAATAGACAAATCCGTCGTATGTGCTATAAACTAGATTATGAAGTTTTGTCCCTCAAAAGGATAAGAATTGACCAAATACATTTGGGCGATTTACAGCCCAATGAATACCGAGAAGTTGGAAAGTTGATAGGTGAATTATAAATGATTTTTCCAATAGACTAATAAATCATCGGATATTAATGAGCTAGTCTCCAAATCCGAAATCAAAAATCCCAAATCCCCAATCGAAAGATGTCTGTGCATTACAATGTGTCAATAGATACTGGAGGAACATTTACTGATTGCATCGCAACTGATTCCGAAGGAAAAATATACCGAAAAAAGATTTTATCTAATGGTACTTTGCGTGGGCAAGCCTTAGCATTAGTGTCCGAGAATAGCCTTAAAATTAAAGAGTCATGGTTTTTGTCAAAAGATATTTTGGCAGGATACCAATTATACAGCCTCGACCAATCATTTGAGTCGAAGGTTGTATCTTATGATTTTAAGGAAAAAATATTGACGCTTGAGTTACCAATCCCGACTGATTTGATTGGAAAAAACTTTGCGCTCACTGCTTTTGAAGAAGCGCCAGTATTGGGTGCAAGACTCATTACTGAAACAGCGTTACACGAGGCTTTTCCTTCCATCGAATTGCGTGTTGGCTCAACCAAAGGAACTAATGCTTTGTTGGAATTAAAGGGTGCCAAAACAGCTTTTTTAGTCAGCCAAGGATTCAAGGATTTATTGGTAATAGGCAACCAAGCCCGTCCCGATATTTTTGCCATGAAAATCGAGCGTCCTGAACCTTTGTATGCATTAGTCGAGGAGGTTTCGGAAGTAATAGATGCCAACGGTGAAGTTTTGCAAGCTATAGATATTACGCAAATAGACAAGCTAATTCAAAAACTTAAAGTTGCTGAAATTGAGTCAATAGCGATTTGTTTAAAAAACTCTTACAGAAATTCCATTCATGAAATCGCTCTCAAAGAGGCCTTGAGTCCGTATTTTGAGTTTGTCCATATCTCCACAGAATTAAGTTCACAAATCAAGTTTCAACAACGTGCCGAAACTACGGTGGTGAATGCCTATTTGGCGCCCGTGATTCATCGTTATTTGAGCAATATTGCCTCCAAAGTTGGCGAAGGCAATATGAAGGTAATGACCAGTGCTGGTAGTTTGGTAAGATATGACGCTTTTCACCCTAAGGATAGCCTATTTTCAGGTCCAGCAGGTGGTGTGGTTGGTGCTTCTAAAGTGGCTCAGAAAGCTGGTATCCACCAATTTATCGCCTTTGATATGGGCGGCACAAGTACCGATGTCGCTCGTTATGACCATGAACTTGAATATCAGTTTGTACAAAAAATTGGGAATGCCCAAATTTTTAGCCCAGCCTTGGCGATTGAGACCGTGGCCGCAGGCGGAGGTTCAATATGCACCTACGATGGCTACAAATTGAGTGTTGGTCCCGAAAGCGCAGGCTCATGGCCAGGTCCTGCCTGTTATGGTGCTGGCGGCCCTTTGGCGATTACCGATGTCAATCTGTTATTGGGACGTTTGGACAGTACGCAGTTTGGTATTCCTGTATTTGTGGATGGGGCGAAAATGCGATTGGAAGAAATTTTATCTAGCATCGAAAAAAATACAGGAGCCCGTCCGCAAGCTGAGGAGATATTAGAGGGTTTTAGAGCCATTGCCAATGAGAAAATGGCAGAAACCGTCCGTAAAATATCCATAGCCAAAGGATATGCCACTACTGATTATGCTCTTGTGGCTTTTGGTGGGGCTGGAGGTTTACATGTTTGTGGCATAGCTGAATTATTGGGTATTTCAAAAATATTATTACCGCTAGATGCTGGTTTATTATCAGCTTACGGTATATCTCAGGCACAAGTAGAGCGTTTTGCAGAGGCATCAGTTTTGGAGGTTTACGATGAAAATCTTGATAGAGAGTTAGGTAAGAAATATCAAGATTTGGCAACAAAAGCTATGATCGAACTGAAGAAAGATGGTATAGAACCTCATCAAAGCTATATTAAACATCGATATATTTATTTACGCCTGAAAGGGCAAGATGCAAGTTTGGAAATAGAGTGGGAGGGTTTCGAGAAAAGTATTCAAACATTTGAAGAAAAGTATCGCCAAATTTATGGTCACTGGACCGAAAATCGTGCTATTGAGGTAGAGAATATCCGTTTGATTGCAGCTCAAAAGCAAGAGATTTTTGAAGAGACAAATCAGGTAATTTTAGAGAAAAAGCAAGCGATTTCTTCACATACGATAAAAGCTTGGGTGGAAGGACAGTGGCAAGAAGTTCCTGTTTTTCTACGTGAACAATTAGAAGAAGGTTCAGTAATTACAGGTTTTGCTTTACTACTCGACCGCTTTAGTACAACCGTTGTTGAGAAAGGTTGGGAATTGCAATTATCCAATAATGGCTCTGCCATTCTGTCTAAAGTAGATATTAATATTCCAGAAAAAATAGCCTTGTCTGAACAAGATATTACCCAATTAGAGCTTTTTACGAATCGCTTTATGTCTATTGCAGACAATATGGGTGTTTTGTTACAGAGAACTTCACTTTCGGTCAATGTAAAAGAGCGTCTTGATTTTTCTTGTGCTTTACTCGACCACAATGCCGAACTAATTGCCAATGCACCGCATATCCCTGTACATTTGGGGAGTTTGGGTGTATGCGTGAGAAAGCTTTTGGCACAAGTTACCCTTGAAAAAGGAGATATTGTCATTACAAATCATCCTAAATTTGGAGGTTCTCATTTGCCCGATGTAACGCTTATAGCACCAGTTTATACCAAAAAAGGTGATCAACTCATTGGCTATGTGGTCAATCGCTGTCATCATTCAGAGATAGGAGGGATTCGCCCAGCTTCGATGCCACCCGATGCCAAAAATTTAGCCGAAGAAGGCGTCGTGATTACCCCTGTATTTTTATCAAAAAATGGAAAAATTGATTGGACAGAAATAACAGATTTACTCCAAAATGCACCATATCCATCCAGAGCAGTTGCTGAAAACTTAGCAGATTTGAATGCTGCTTTAGCATCTATTAAAAATGGTGAGTTGGCACTTCAGCAGTTAGTACAGGAACATAGCTTGGAGCGTGTGCATTATTACATGAACTTGCTCAAATCATATTCTGCCGATAAAATGCAGGAGCGTTTGCGTGAATTTCCTAATGGAGATTATCATGCTGTAGAGTTATTAGATGATGATACTCGATTAGAGGTAAATATGACATTGAAAAATGGTAGATGCGCTATTGATTTTACGGGAACATCTGGGGTTCATAAAGGTAATCTGAATGCTAATGAAGCAATTGTAAACTCGGTGGTAATTTATGTCCTGAGAGTGCTGTTGCAAAGCAATATTCCTTTAAACGATGGATTGTTGAGGGTTGCCGAATTAGTAATTCCAAATAATACCTTACTGAGTCCAATATTTTCAGAAAATCCAGAGGAATGCCCTGCTGTGGTAGGGGGCAATGTCGAACTTAGCCAACGTTTAACGGATACCTTATTCAAAGCCTTTGGAATTATGGCTTGTTCACAGGGCACAATGAATAATACTCTTTTTGGTAACGATTCGTTTGGGTATTACGAAACCATTTGTGGAGGTAGTGGAGCAGGAAATGGCTTTGACGGAACTTCGGGAGTACATACCCACATGACTAATACGCGTATTACTGACCCTGAAATTTTGGAAAAACGCTATCCTGTTCGTCTCGAATCTTTTGGCATTCGTGAAGGCTCAGGTGGAAATGGACAATACTGTGGAGGAAATGGTATTACTCGAACATTCTTATTTTTAGAACCAGTAAAGCTATCCATTTTGACTCAGCATCGCAAATATGCACCTTATGGGATAAATGGTGGAGGGAATGGACAGTGTGGAGAACAGTTTATTTTGAAAGCATCTGGTGAAAAAGTCTTATTAGCTGGAGTCGATGGTGCCGAATTAGAAATAGGAGATAGACTAATCATGAAGACGCCAGGTGGAGGCGGCTACGGGAGTTCAATAGGTTGATTGACCAATACCTAGTTCGAGACTTGGTCTCGGACTAGGTATTTTTTTTAAACTATTTCTTACCAAGCCAAAACAGCGTATTGGTAATCAGCTGTCGATAGTTTTGATTGGCAAATTGATATGACAGAGTAGCATTGGTTCCTCCTTCGTAATCCATATCATTATGTCCCATGTTGATGTATGCCATTTTATATTTTTTATTAGTCCACATCACAGGATAATAGCCGCAATACCATATTTCATGATTCTTTGGACCTGTACCTAATGGGTAACTTTTTTCAGAAATAGCCAATAAAATCTCAATATCAGGATTTTGACGTAGGTCATGTTCCCAGCTATACCATTCATTTGGAGAAGTCGTGAATTCTTTCTCCAATTTCTTCAAACTTGGATGTCCTTTTTTCTCAATTTTCAAAATAGCAGAAGTTGGTCTCCACGTATTTCCTTCATACTGTCCAGACCCCAAAAATTGATTGTGATACCAATCCCAGTTTTGAGGATAGGTAGATTTGTCCAGGGCAAATGCAGCGAAGTGAAACCCTAACCAAGCCCCACCATTTTTCATATAGTTTTCAAAAGCTTCTCTTTGTTCAGGCTTTTCGGGTCTGGTATCTAGAAACAATACAACATCCACTGATTTTAACACTTCTGTATTCAAAGAATCCCAATTATTAGTAGCGTGATAACTGAACTTTTTTTCCTTGGCTAGTTGCTCAAGCCACGTGTTGGCTTCTTTCACAAAACTAATATGAGCTAAGTCATTTTTTCCTGTGTAAAAAGCCAAGACCTTAAACTTTTGAGCAATACTGATGTGAACACTAAGGATAGTGAAGAGTAGGGTTATTAAAAATTTCATAGTTTTAGATTAATCAATTGGGTTTGGCGAAATTATACGGATGTATAATAGTATTTATTGTTCTGTTGGATTAAGTAATTGATATACAGGTTTTTGATATGTTTGATTGTCTCTAACTTACAACGATTTACGTTTAATAAAACTACATTGATTGACAATTCGACCTCTTTGTTTGCTAAGAATCATTTCTGCTGCACGTTTTCCCATGGCTTGAAAGTCGTTGGAAATTACAGAAATCCCTTCTGCTAATATTTCCTTAATAGGAGTATCATCATAAGAGATGAGACCTATGTCTTTTCCTAATTTCCATCCTTTTTTGTTCGACCAATTGATAAAACGTACTAAATCATTTTCTCTAAAAACTAAATATGCATGGTCTTTTTGCAAATGTTCTTCTTCTTCTAAGTCTGGAATAATCTCAAAAGGTATTTGATTTTCGAGGCAATATTTCTTGAATCCATTAATAATCCCGACAGGTGTGTATTGAAAACTTTTACTGCTTAATACCAAGGAAAGAGTTTGATATTTCTGAATCAAATTTTGGGCTTCAGAAAGACCTTGGTAAACATTATGCTCAAAATCTTGATAAAGTAACGCAAAGTCTTCTCCAAAAGAAGGAACATCAATATCTAGTAGTAAAAGTTTTTCTTTTGGAATCTGTTTCAAAATTTCAGAAACATCCTGATTAAAGTGAGGCATCACCACATAAAAATTATAATGACCTAAGTTATTGAGAATCAGGTTTTCAAATACCTTGATGTTATGATGGTGGAAAAAGATATTGACATTTACATCTTCTCCAAGTCCTTCAACAATAGCATCATATAGGATTTCCTTATAGGGCGTGAGGGCGTCAAACAATACAAAAATGTTCATTTGACTCCGAGTATCTGTACTATTTACATAGAAACCCTTTCCGTGATGTGATGTCACCAAGCCCCTCTCACGCAATTCGTCATAGGCCTTTGTCACAGTCATACGAGCCATGCCAAAGTTTTGAGCCACTTCATTGATTGAAGGAAGTTGTTGACCTCTGGCGAGTCTTCCGTTCTCAATCGAATCGATGATATATTCTATAAGTTGCTGGTATTTAGGTTTACTCGATTGTGAATCGATTAGAGCAAAATCTTTCATTAATGAGAATAGAATCGTTGGAGTACCTATTGGGGTTTGAGTCAAGACTTTGAAAAGTGTGATTCAACTGTCCAATAAATGTCATAGTGTTTGACAAATAAATGATCAAAAAGTTTATAAAGCTATATTAAATGACCTAACAGAGGAATCTCAAAATTGTTTTCGTCTTCTTATACAAACAAAAGCCATCTAAACTTTAATAAGTCATTATATTGGCATTTTCGGCAATATAGTAGTTTAAAATAAATAAAAAATAATGCGAACATCAAAAAAATAGAGGAATTCTACCCAATATGTACAAATTATTATTGAAATTATTTTGAATAGCAAAAAATGTCTTTATATTTGTCCTGAATTTTTAGCATAGCATAGTGTAGCATAGTTGGCTTGTCTAAACTACTAATTTTTTAGCCATAGCACAACTAGCTTTCAAAATATACATTCGATATATCAGATGCATTAGCACGAGATATTTGGTTAGTTTTTGTTTATAAAAATGGTTAATGGTGTACAATGTCTGACGGAGTCACACAGCGGTGTCTCCGCAGGCAATTGTCTTAATCATTTCAAAAAAGCTTTCTCCTACTTTTAATATATATTAGAGAATCCATTTGTAAATCAAATGGATTTTTTGTTGATAATTATTTCAGTAATTGTTATAATTCTACTTTTAATTGTATTTTTTAAAGTAAAATACAATAGTGGCAAAAAAAAATATTAAAATTATTGTCAAATGATTAAACCATTTTTTTAATTTGCCATCAGAAGTCACAAAACAGTGATTCCAAAGAATTTCAAAGTAAATACATGAGGTTATATCTTAGAATATTTTTAATCTTCGTCCTTGCAAGTTTCAAGGTGGCTATTTCCATGGCCGCTGATCTGGGACAGACGAATGAGAATATGAAAAGATTTGTTGTATCAGCTTCGAAAGACAAAAGTGCTCTTCAATATAGCGAAGAAAATCTCTCTGAAAGTGAAGAAAACGAAGAAGACGCCGCACATCCTTTTGCTTCTGCAGCCATTTTGTCTTTTTCACCATTCTACGGTTTATTCACCAATTATTTGATTGCAGAACAAAATCGCAAGATCAATAATATATTCTTCCAAAAATACTCCTCAGATCGACAGCTCTTTGTGCTGTTTAAAAACTTTAGAATTTAGGATTTAATGATTTGCAACATTTCTTGTTTAAAGAAATGTCAAAAGCTATTAGGGATATGTCAATATTGATGCCCTATAGATTGACACATTTTTACAAAGAATTGATTTGCACAGATTTGTCATAAATCTTACCAAGTATTTTGTTTCGCCTACCGCAATCTATACTTTAGTAAAGTTGATATAGCCAATAATTATTTAATTTTAATTCATAACTTGTACTTACCCTTGTAAGTAAATCATACGCTTGTAACCAATAGTTTGGTATTGAAGTTTGTGATGAAGAAATTTAAGGAAACTACTCGTGAGAGGCAACGGTTTGGGAAAGGGAGTAGTCAAAAAATATACCTGTTAAGGTAAACAAAATGAATTTTGGCGTGTAGAAAGAGATAGAAGCGTTGTCCCATATTCATTTTTGGACTCGAAAGGGTCGAACACTTTCATTGAAAGTGCCTGGATTTAGAAAACTGATTATAGCAATAATTTAGTTTGTATGTGGTTTATTATATCTATTGGGTTGACGATATTCGTCAACCCAATGTTGTTTTTAGACCATTTCATTCGAATCAGCCACGAACTAAATGATAGAAAGTCTATGTTTTTCTGTAGTTTTGGGTAATTATTATTAACCCTGATTTTGAATAATAGTCGGGTTGGCGCATACAGAGTTAAAACAGTAACCTTATGAAGTTATTATTGATAGAAGATGAAGCAAAAACCGTTCAGTCACTTAGCAAAGGATTGAAGGAGTCGGGTTTTGAGGTGGATTATTGTTATGATGGTTTGATAGGCAAACACTTAGCTAAAAAAAATACCTACGATGTTATTGTAACTGACATTATCATGCCAGGACTCAATGGTATCGAACTATGCAAAGAATTGAGGAAAGAAGGCTTGACTACGCCTATTTTGATGCTGACAGCCTTAGGCGATCTTCAAGATAAAGTGGTGGGATTTGATGCTGGAGCTGATGATTATTTGGTAAAACCATTTGAATTTGTAGAGCTTTTAGCTAGAATCAGAGCGTTGTCGCGTCGAAGCACAGGCGTGAGTATGCACAAAAACACCTTGACGTTTATGGATTTGGAAATGAACCTAGATTCAAAAGTCGTATTACGTTCGGGCGTAAAAATTCCTTTGACTGCCAAAGAATTCGAACTACTAGAAATGCTTCTCCGTAACCAAGGAAAAGTACTCTCAAAAGTAGAAATTGCCGAAAAAGTTTGGGATGT
Source organism: Flectobacillus rivi (assembly GCF_030056655.1). NCBI lineage: Bacteria > Pseudomonadati > Bacteroidota > Cytophagia > Cytophagales > Flectobacillaceae > Flectobacillus > Flectobacillus rivi. Next base: position 564,704 of record NZ_JASHIE010000001.1, on the reverse strand, counting down.
GAGTTTTGATACTGGTACCAACGTTATTGAGGTGTATATCAATTTGTTAAGAAAAAAGGTAGATAAAGATTTTCCTCAAAAACTTATCCATAATGTCTATGGAATGGGTTATGTTTTGAAATCAGAATAAATGCTCAAACGCTATGCGTATTCGCTTTAAACTTACTTTACAATTTACTCTTTTGGTATCCCTAATCGTGCTCTTGTCATTTTTAGGGATTTATTATTTTACCCATACTTATATCGAGAATCGATTTTATTCCCGATTGCGGTCAAAGGCTATTACCACCGCGGAGCTCCTCGTAAAAGTTGATCAAATTGACTCAAAACTATTGAAGGTCATTGAAAAAACGAATAAGGATGTTTTGTACAAAGAGAAAATATCGATTTATAATTACAAAAACGAAGAAATTTACACAAACAACGACACGGTAAAAGTTGTGGTAACACGTAAGTTTCTCAACGATGTTCGTCTGGAAGGTACAGCAACAACAACCTATCAGGATATTCAAATTCTGGGGATTCCTTATTACGATAAATACAACCGTTTGTTGGTACTAGCGGGTGGGGTCGATCAGCAAGGGCTTGAAACCCTGCGAGATTTGCAACGAATTCTTATTTCTTTGTACATCATTATTGTGTTTACGTCAGCCATATTTGGTTGGATTTTCGCTGGACGAGCCTTATTGCCGATTGCGGAGGTAATTAATGAAATGAATGATATTTATCCTAATAACCTCAAAAAACGTTTGAAAGTCCGAAATGTAAAGGATGAAATAGGACAGTTAACTTTCACATTTAATAACCTTTTGACTAGGGTAGAGGAGGCTTTTCAGCATCAGCAGGTATTTATTTCGAATGTGAGCCATGAGCTTAAAAATCCCTTAACCAAAATTATTTCACAGCTAACGGTATCGTTGCTCAACCGACGGACTGAGGAGGAATACCAAGAAACGATGGAATCGGTTTTGCAGGATGTGAAAGACCTAAACCTTTTGACAAATACCCTACTCGAACTTACTAAACTAAGTGACGATAGTCTACCTAACAGATTTACGAGCATCAGAATTGACGATATAATTTGGGAAGCAAGGAGTTCATTGTTGAAAGTGCACAAAAACTACGGCATTTCTATTGAGTTTTCTGATAATATCGACTCTGATGAGCAATTGAGTATTTTGGGCAATAGTCAGCTTTTGAAAGTTGCTTTTATGAATCTTATTGAAAATGGTTGTAAGTTTTCTACTAACCAGACAATAAATGTTAATATAGGTTTTGATAAAGGATTATTTTTAGAGTTTATCAACAAAGGCGCTGTGATAGATACCAAAGACCAAAAGTTGATTTTCTTGCCATTTTTTCGTTCTAAAAAAACTGCAGATACCCGTGGTTATGGCATAGGCTTACCATTGGCCGAACGAATCATCAAACTTCATAAAGGAAATTTATTTATTAAGGAATCTACTCTTGATAAAACAGTCTTTAAAGTACAATTCTTTGAAGAAAAAGTTATAGTTGTTAACTAGATTTTAATTTTATCTTCATTCCTTCTTAAAGATTTGTTACTTATTTTAAATCAAGAAAAGGCTAAAGCAGAATTAGAAATAGAAGTTTGATAGAGGCCTTTTCATGAAAAGAAGATTTTAGTACTATAATATAGGTGTTTAAGGTGCTTAGTTTCTGCAGTTGTATGGAGCTGCAGAAACTTTTTTTTGCTACTTTAATTCCTCCATCCTTCGATACATCATTTGCTTGTTATGAATTAATTTTTTAACTTAATGGTATGTGTATGCGAATGAAAATCAAGCAAGTACATGTAAGTGATGGCAAGCGACCTGCAAAATGGAAATTATTTTGTAAATCTCACAGTGAAGTTGGATAGTAGGAGTAGGTGAAATCGTTTTAGTCAAAGAAATTATGATTGTAATCAACCAAAAAAATACGAATGTGACCACAAAAAATGAGACTTTATCCAAACTCTATTGGGTAATAGGTCTTGTGACTATCTGTTGTTTGGGGTCAATAGCTGCAAATTGGTATCAGTGGAGAGAACGTATTGTCGTGATTGAAAATCTGAGAGAAGCACTCATTCGACAAGACTCCACTTTAGCCAGCAAATTAGAGTCTGACAAAGAAATAGAAAGACTAAAGAAAAAGTTGATACGCCATTCCAAATCATCTCGCAGAGTTGTTCCCCCACAAAACGGAAACGTTATTCTTAGCCAATCTGACATTAGATAGAGATTAGAATTTCTTTAATTATTACTAAAAAAGGTTATTTTTCATGGATTATTTTTATTTTTTATAAAAATAGTTATGAAAAACTATTTTCGTTTAGCAAAAAAACTCTAATCGTATTCTAATCTGAGTTAAAAAATCTATAAGTTTGGTGTAGAATTATAACGAGCATTTTCTGCTCGGATTCTATAATAAACCAACATCAAACAATATGTATAACTCAGTTCAACATTACAAAGACGCTTTATTTAAAAGCGACTGGAAATCTGGTTTGTCAGTATTTCTGGTAGCATTGCCTTTGTGCTTAGGCATTGCTCTCGCCTCTGGCGCTCCTCTCTTTTCAGGTATTTTGGCAGGTATTGTAGCAGGTACTTTTGTCGCTTTACTCTCAGGCTCCGAAATTTCAGTCAGTGGACCAGCGGCTGGTCTTACCGTAATTGTAGCAACAGCAATTCATGATTTAGGTTCATTTCAAGGGTTCTTGGTGGCAGTTGTGCTGGCAGGTGTAATTCAATTGGTACTTGGACTTATCAAAGCGGGTAAGTTTAGTGCTTATTTTCCCGAAAGTGTGATTCGTGGTATGCTAGTAGCTATTGGTATTGTTATTATTCTAAAGCAAATCCCTCATGCGCTTGGCGATGATCAAGATTATGAAGGTGAATTTGAATTTGAGCAAGTAGCTGACCATCAGAATACTATCACAGAATTGATTCGTTCGGTAGTGGATTTTAACTATGGTGCCATCACAATTGCTATCGTTTGTTTGGCAGTGATATTGCTTTGGGAACGAGCTGCCAAGAAAAATAAGGGAATTTTTGCGATGATTCCTGCTGCTTTGGTGACAGTATTGGTAGGTATACTTATGAATGAAGCATATCGTATATATCAGCCGTTTTATTACTTAGGAAATTCTCCGATTCACATGGTGAATATCCCCAAAATGAGTGGAGTGAGTGATTTTGTGTCTGCATTTTCTTTTCCTGATTTCTCTGCACTGATGACCACCAAGGTTTATATCGTTGCTTTTACTTTAGCAATTGTTGCCAGTCTTGAAACATTACTGAATTTGGAAGCATCCGATGCCATCGACCCTCTAAAAAGACAATCATCTCCTGACAAAGAATTGGTTGCCCAAGGAATTGGTAACGTAATTTCAGGTTTGATTGGCGGCTTACCGATTACTTCAGTCGTTGTAAGAACTTCTGCCAACGTATATTCGGGAGCACGTACCCGTATGTCTTCATTTGTACATGGAATGTTGCTGTTGGGTTCGGTGCTTTTAATTCCTAATCTATTAAACAAAATTCCTTTATCGTCGCTCGCTGCTGTACTCTTGACAGTTGGATACAAGTTGGCACATCCGAAGGTATTTGTCAAAGTATTCAAAGAAGGATATGATCAATGGATTCCTTTTGTGGTGACTATCTTGGTAATAGTCTTTAAAGATTTGCTGTTTGGTATTTTTATAGGAACAGCAGTGGGTTTGATATTTGTCCTGTTTACCAACTTTCATTCAGCTGTTTCGTTTGTGAGAGAAGGAAAGAATGTGCTGATTCAATTCAATAAAGATGTATCGTTTTTGAATAAACCCAAAATCAAACAGATATTACTTAGTCTTGAAGATGGAGATGTGGTTTATATTGATGCTACTAAAGCACAGTTTATAGATCATGACATTTATAATCTATTATATGAATTCAAATCGGTAGCATATAGGAGAAATATTGAGGTAGATTTCAAAAAAGTGTCAAGAAAAATACAAGGAGATATAAATCAATACTTACCTGAGTCGATTTCCGCGCATTAATTCGTAACTTTGAGCATTCAATGAAAAACTCAAAGTTCATCAGCAATAAAGAAATGAAATTTTTACGATTGATTTCTACCTTTTCATTTCTCTAGTTATAATCAATGTTCGAATATACTCTGACAGTAAACCTATAGCTTTGACAAAGTATCGGAGTATTTACAAGTTACAAACAAGTTTCGATGAAAGATTACAAAAAACTATTGCTCAACAATAAAGCTTGGGCAGCTGACCGCTTGTCGATGGACGAGACCTACTTTGAAAGATTGGCAAAAGACCAAAAGCCAGAGTTTCTTTGGATTGGTTGTGCCGATAGCCGTGTACCTGCGGAAGAAATCACTAATACCCAGCCAGGCGATGTGTTTGTTCATAGAAATGTAGCAAACATGGTCGTACATACAGATATGAACCTCTTGTCTGTACTTCAGTATGGTGTTGAGGTTTTGAAAGTAAAACATATTATTGTCTGTGGTCACTATAATTGTGGTGGTGTAAAAGCAGCGATGGGAAATCAAGATTTTGGTTTGATTAACAAGTGGTTACGTAATATCAAAGAGGTATATTCTAAGCACGAAGTAGAGTTGGGTGGTATCGAAGATGAAAAACAGAAATTTAATCGTTTAGTAGAACTCAATGTACACGAGCAAGTTAAGAACTTAGCAAAAACAACAATTATTCAACATGCTTGGCAAAATGGTGAGTATCCTCATTTGCATGGATGGGTATTTGATTTGCATACAGGATTAATCAAAGAAGTATTAAATATTGATTCTCCTGAGCAGATAGATCCAATCTTCCGTTATAATCTTTAATTTTAGCTGAATATTAAAAAAGCCGATAGCAGGGGTATTCTCCTACTATCGGCTTTTTTGTTGAGTCAGTAAGCTGTTTTGTAAGGAATAGGTTCTATATTTTTCGATTCTACAACCTAAACAACTTTTACATTTTCTGTTTCTTCAATCATTGAAAGTAACTCTACTTTTTCGTTATACACCGCATTGAGGGCAAAAGGTTGTTTGTTCAATACGTATCGATAAATAAAAAAGTCTGTTTTAGGAGTAGGGAAGGTATCTATATTGTTGAAATCGTGCCATTCTAAAATACCTTCATTGCAAATAGGTGGTTCGAAATAGTCTACTTCGGCCTCATAAATAAAACTCATCCAATTGTAGTTGGAAGGTGATGTTTCGACCAACGTTCCACAGAATCGCATTTTTTCCAGTTCCAAACCCGCTTCTTCTTTGACCTCACGAAGTGCTGTTTCGTAAGGATTTTCGTAAGGGTCAACTTTTCCCCCTACAGGTACATAAAGCCCTTTAAGTGGTTCATTGAATCGTTTTAATAATAAAAAATTAGTCTGATTTCGGAGAATACAAATCACCGCTACTCTTTTTAGTCCTTCCATCTTGTATAATATTTTCTCCTAATTTTTGATCCGAGTACTTAGGATTGTTCCTAAGCCACCTAAAATAACTAATGAAAATAAGGCAATTTTCAAAGATGTAAACTCGGCGATATAGCCAATCATTACTGGACCAATCATAAAGCCAGATATACCCACAGTCGAAATAGCAGCTAAGGCAACTCCTGCCGACATAGTTTTAGAATGCCCTGCTTCGCTATAAATAAGAGGTACTACTGTAGATAGCCCAAGTCCTGTAATTGAAAAACCAAGAATAACAGTCCAAGAAATAGGTAATGCAAGTGCCAAAATCATCCCAATGGTTACAAGCGAACAATTGAGAATAAGCGTCTTTTTGAGTCCTAATTTAGCCACTGTTTTGTCACCTATTATTCTACCTATTACCATCGTAATCGAAAATGCTGTGAAAGCTGAAGTGGCATATTTGGATGCATTCCCCAATATTTGTTTGTAGTATAATACGCTCCAGTCGGCCATTGCGCCTTCGCAAAGCATGCCACAGAAACAAATAACGCCCAACAGCATAAGTGCTTTGTCGGGTAATGCAAATAATGGTTGTGCTTCCGAAGATTTGAAGTCTTGTGCTATTAAATACTGATAAACAAACAAGGCTACAATAATATCCAAAACACCAACTGTACTCAAGTGCCATACCGTAGAAATACCCTGTGAAGCAAGAATACCTCCTAAGGCCGCTCCAATCATAAAACCAATGCTGAAAATGGCATGAAAGGACGACATAATAGATTTACTCATGGTTTTTTCAACATTTACAGCCTGCACGTTCATCGAAATATTGAGAAGATCGCCTCCGAAGCCAAATACAAAAAGAGTGATAGCCAATTGCCATGCTTGATTTGATATACCCAAAAAAGGCATAGACAACAAATAGATAATCGCTGCAATCACTGTGACTTTTCTGCTACCGATATAGTTGATAATCACACCTGCCAAGGGTAATGCTGACAAGCTTCCAATGGGCATAGCAAACAAAACAGTTCCTAATGCCGCGTCGCCTAAGCCTAATTTTTCTTTTACATCTGGAATGCGAGAAGCCCAACTTGAAAAACTTAGCCCCGAAATAAAAAATAATGCATTGGTAGCCAAACGGGCTGCCTTTGCATGATTAGAAGTTAGTGAAAGTTCCATAAATTTTAATATGAGTGGAAAGAATTTACAAATCTACTAAACTTCTTCGGGAAGTAAGAGAGTGCCAATTTCTTTCCAAGAATATACACGCTTGTAACCTTCGATATGATAATTATGAGGAGCATCGTATAATAAGCCTGTTCCTTCAAATTTTACGAGATTTTTTTCGTGGTCATCTATCAGATAATCAGCTTTAATCATGTATTTATGACCACAAAAAACGGTATGTTTCCAGCCAATATAAGGGAAAAACTCTTCAAGCCATTCTAATTTTTCGCTCAGTGAATTTGGAAATTCTGTAGCAGCCGAAACAATGAAGATTTCGTAATGGTCTTGCAATTTTTTTACAGTTTCTATCGCATCATCAAATACGGGAAGATTACGAAAAAATCCTTTTTCATGCAAAAAGTCACGAATAGGGAAATATTGCTCATAAAATTCCTTTGCTTTTTCAGGATTACTAATGTCTTCTCTGGTAAAATTTGTTCCTAGACGAAGGTTGGTTTCGGTGAGAATACCTGATGTTGTGTCAGCCAAAACATCATCCATGTCGATTGCAATACGTTTCATAAAATAAAGGGAGATAAAGTAAACAATTATTATTTATTGGGATTGGTAAGTATGAGTGCTGAATTATGAGTTAGGAATGTAATTTTTAATTATCAATTTTTACACTTTTACCTAATGTCTACAGCCTATTGCCTAGTGCGGTAAAATCATTTAAAAGTACATTTCAAAAATCATTTATATATCCTTTTGAATCAGGCTACTAGCTCAATTCTGTTGTTTTCGGGGTCTAAAACTACACTTTCGTAATAGCCATCTCCTGTACGACGAGGTTCGCCCACGATTTGAATGCCTTCTTTTCTCATCAATTCGGTAAGTTCATCAACTTTTTGTTCACTGCCCAACGCAAATGCAAAGTGAGTAATTCCTAATGTTTCGGTTTTAGGGTTTTCTCTTTCGGGAATTTGCGGTTTTTGCATTAATTCTATTCTTGCACCAGATGCAAAACTTAAAAAGTAAGACTCAAATTCCTTTGCTGGATTATGGTATTTTGTATTACATTTTGCCCCAAAATAGCGCATATAGAAGGATTTCATCTGTTCCAAGTCGCTTGTCCAAATAGCAATATGCTCAATAATCATAGTGTGAAAATTTAGTTGATGATGCAATTTTCCGAATAAAAACGTAAAAATCAAAATGTTTTTTATTAAATTTGTGAATAAAACCGAAATAAAACGAATTTATGCTAAGGGAAGAACGCCTTCAAATTATTCTCAAAATGTTGGAAACCAATCAAAGGGTTTCGTCAGTAGAGCTATCCGAGATTCTTAATGTTTCAGACGATACCATCCGACGTGATTTGAATGAGTTGGCCGAAAATGGATTACTCAAAAAAGTGCACGGTGGTGCTGTTCCTAGGTCGGCGCATCCCTACAAATTGAAGGAAAGAATCAAAGTGGCTCATGAAGAAAAAATGGTTTTGGCACAAAAAACACAAGCTTATTTTCATGACGGGCAAGTAATTTTATTAGATAATGGCTCTACCAATATGGAGGTGGCTCGTATGATGTCTCCCGATTTGAAGGCAACAGTTTTTACGAATAGTCTACAGATTGCTCAGATTTTGTGTGAACATCCCTCTATCCAGCTTTTCTTTTTGGGGGGAAAAGTATTCAAAGATGCCCAAAACACTTATGGGGCTGAGGTGATAGAGATGCTTCAAAAAATTCGTGCAGATATATGTATTTTAGGGGTTTGTGGGATTCATCACAATATAGGTGTAACGATTCAAGATTGGGGAGAAAACCAAGTAAAGCGCAAAATGGTGGATATTTCTCAAAAGGTTGTTGCCCTTGTAACGGCCTCAAAAGTAAATACTGCTGAAAGCTACGTCGTGTGTACCTTGGATGAATTGGATGTGATGCTAACGGACGATTGTATCGATGAAGCTTTATTAAAAGATTATCAGAAACATGATATTGTAATTCAATAACTGGGGAAAGTGTAGAAATTTTTCTACATAAAACTGTGGAATATAATCTACTTAGCTAGGGAAAACACGCAGAATAGCAATTGGCACGAATATTTCAATAATAGAATTAAATATAATAGTGGTTAGGTATAGTTCAGAAAGGTGAGAATGATAATTCTCACCTTTTTTCTTTTAATACCGATAAAGAGATAATTAGGCTGCTTGGTTGTGAATAGGGAGGCTAATGATAAAAAGACTACCTTCGCCAAGCGTAGACTCCACCTCGATACTCCCTTTGTGAGATTGGATAATATTAAGAGTCGCTGAGAGACCTAAGCCAAAACCATTTGACTTGGAAGTAAAATAAGGCTCAAACAAGCGGTCTATCTGTTCGACTGACATTCCCATACCGTTGTCTTTGATACTAATTAGATACGAAGATCCTTTAATAGCAGACTTTACCTCAAGGATTCCTTTCCCTGTTTCCATAGCCTCAATGGCATTAATAACGATATTTAATAAAGCTATTTTTATTTGTTCGGCATCAATTTGCAATAGAGCATCCACCGATAAATCTTTACAAAGCTGAATATTCTTTAGGTTTAATCGGTCAATTGCTTGCTGAATACTTTCTTCAATAATCAAACAACCCGAATATGGATTTAGCGAAATCGCTGCTGGGCGATACGAATTAAGTAATTCTGAAATTAAGTCACCAATTCGTTTGCTATTGCGCTGTATGATTTCTAAGAAAAAGTGTAGTTCCTCATCCTGAAGCTCTGAAGCCAATTGATCTAAGGAAAGGTTGATATTGGTCAGAGGGTTGCGGACTTCATGCGCGAGGGTACGAATAAGGCGACCAGTAGCTGCTACTTTTTCAGAAATAACATGTTCTTTTTCTGCTTTTCTTAAATTAGTAATATCACGTACAACTCCTAAAAAATGTTCCTGACCATTGCTATCAGTTCTTTTGAAGGCATTAATCTGACAAAGTTTCTTTTCGCCCGATTTCGTCGTTAGCCACGTTTCGTAATTATCTAATCGCCCAAATTGCGCCAACTGCGTAGCAAAGTTTTGCCGACTAGTGGTACTACCAAACAGACTGATTGTTGTCATATTACGAAGCTCTTCAGAGCTATATCCAGTAAGTGCCGATACCTCTGGATTGAAATACAGAAAGCTACCATCGATAGGGCTTGTAAGCACAATTGCTTGCTGGATATTGTCGAAAATACTTTTGTATTGGGCTTCGCTTTCTTGTAAGGTCTGTAAAGTTTGAGAACGTTCTAAAGAATATCGAATGCATCTTTCAATTTTCTCCGCATCCAACTCGCCTTTGATGAGATAATCCATTGCCCCAAGCTTCATGGCTTCTTCATCAATTTCTTTATGCCCTTTTCCAGTAAGCATGACCATTGGGGTCGGAATTCGGTGTTCTTTTACAATTCTGAGCAAATCAAGACCAGTTTTGGCGCCTAGTCTAAAATCAAAAAAACAAATGTCAAATTTGGCTTGGGTAAGTTTACTAATGGCCATCGAAAACGATTTAGCCCAGGTTATCTCAATGTTTTGACCGTCTATTTGTTTTATGAAATCACAAGTGAGAAAATAATCGTCTTCATCATCATCTACCAGTAGTAGTTTTATATTTGAGCGAGATAACATAATAGTGTTTAAGGTTTAAAAGGTAAATATAGAGTAAATACGGAACCTTGTTGTAGGGTACTTTGGGCGCTTAGGTGCCCTTGATGGTTTTCAACAATTTTGGCACAAATAGCCAAACCTAAGCCAGTTCCTTCAAATTCGGCGTTGCCGTGTACACGATGGAACATCGTAAATATTTTTTCTTTGTATTCGTCCTCAAAGCCAATACCATTATCACTTATGCTGATTTTCCAGTATTGTGTCTCTGTGAGTTTTAGTCTAAGAATTTCTTCTAAAGAGGCTTCTTCTACCTTTATATTTACTAATGGTTGTGTAGATTCGTCTACAAATTTGATGGCGTTAGAAATGAGATTTAAAAATAATTGGTGCATTTGAGATGGAAAAGCCTGAATAGTAGGCAAGTCATCTACGGTAATTTGTGCATTCTTTTTGGCAACAGCAATTTCCAAATCTCCTATCGCGTTTTGAACAATTTGGTTCAGATTTACCTCCGAAAAGGGGAGAGGAATATTGTTACGGGATATTCTAGAATAGGCCAACAGATTATCAATCAGACTTTTCATTCTATCGCTCGAATACAAAATTCTATCTACAAAAAAACGACCGTCCTCGTTCAGACCATCTGCGCATCGCTCAATGAGCTTGTTGGCAAAAGCAGTAATTTTGCGTAATGGCTCTTGCAAATCATGCGAGGCAATGTAGGCAAACTGCTCCAAATCTTGATTAGAACGAAATAGCTCCTCAATCTTTTTTTCAAGGGCTAGCTCATAATTCTTTATTTGGGTAATATCAGCAGATGTTCCAAGCACTTTTGTGACATTGCCCTGTGTATCTAAATAACATTTTCCTTTTACAGCCAAATATTTAAAAACTCCCTTGGCATCAATAATCGAGTGCTCTAGTTCGTAATAATTTTTTTTGTCTTGAACAGATTGTTCAGAAATACTTCTAGTGTATTCGTGCTCATGAACGGGTATATGTTTTTGATAAAAGCCATAAGTCATCTCTTTGACTTCAAAATCTTTGGCATCGTAACCAAAAACATCATATAGTCCGTCTGACCAACGAACAGTGTCAGCGCCAACATACCATTCCCAACTACCGTATTTAAAAATTTTCTCAGCTTCATTGAGTTGATTTCTTTGTTGAAGTATCAGCTCATTATGCTTTTGAAGTTGCGTAATATCTTCAGCAATATGAAGTATTTCAAATTGGGCTTCGGGACTTTGACTTCTCAAAACCATACTTCTATGGCGCAAAATAACCTTTGACCCATTTTTATGTTTTACCTCAATATTGTATTCAATGCGTTCGCCCGTATTGATGATTTTATTATACTCTTCGAGCCTGAGCTCCCATTTCATTAACTCGCTTTCACTTAGGGCAAAATCTAGAGAAAAGTCATTTTGAATCAAATCCTCTTTTTGATAACCAAGAATATCCGTAAACTTTCGATTCATGAAAGTAATTTTTTTGGACGGAAACTCCTGAATATAAACCAAGTCTGGTATGAGTTGGATAAACTTTTCTAAAGGTATATTGTCTCGTTGATATAAAGGCATTTGGGTTCTATGTTAAGTTTTGGAAAGGAGTTACTCATCAAACTAAGAACAAACAAAGTAGTGTATTGTTTGTGATAATGTTTTTTCTAGAAACCACCTATGGTATTTTTAGAAAAAACTATTCCTAGTCTTGGTTTTGTAAGTAATGTTGTAAGTTTCTGACTTACGTTTTATTTGAAATATATGTTGAGTTGGAAGAGTATAAGTTTTAATGTAGAATTGTGAGGCATTAAGCTATTGTCAAATGTCAATAACCGATTGCCTAAAACATAATATTACAAAATGATATTGTGTTAGTTTTATATGTAAAGTTTTGATAAATAGTAATTTATATCCATGGGTCACCACTCGAAATTCATCACTACTATTTACATATTATAATTATTCATTTTGTTGTAAAGGGTTTTTCTATCTATGCCTAATAGTTTGGCTGCTTTGCTTTTATTGTAGTTAACTTGTTTCAAAACCTGCAAAATTGTTTCGTACTCGGCATCGGAGGCTACAGACTTCAGATTGAGATGCTGGGCTGGTTCTTGATAACTACTTTCAGGAGCACGTTGCTCGAAAGGCGTGTCAAAAACTAGGAGTCGTTCATGATTCATGAGCTCAAAGGGCAGACTTTTGGCTTCTATATAATCCTTCTCAGAAAGTAACGTAGCTCTTTTAATGACATTACGCATTTCGCGAAGATTACCCGGCCAACCGTAGGTTTTAAAAACCGCTTCAACCTCTGGCGCAAAGGTGGTAATGTTTTTATCAAGTTCTTCGTTGGTCTGCGCTAAAAAGAAATGAGCAAATTCCATAATATCTGATTTTCGCTGACGAAGCGGAGGAACTTCGATGCTAAATTCATTAAAGCGATGATACAAATCTTCTCTGAATTTCCCTTTTCTGCTAGCCTCCAAAAGCCTTTCATTAGAGGCAACAATAATTCTTACATCTACCGAAATTTCTTTTGTTCCACCGATTCTTCTCAAGGTTCTTTCTTGCACCACACGCAATAACGATACTTGAACGTCGTAAGGTAAGTTAGCTACCTCATCAAGAAATAGAGTACCGCCATTTGCCATTTCGAAGTGACCAATTTTTTGATTGATAGCACCTGTAAATGAGCCTTTTTCATGACCAAATAATTCGCTGGCGGCTAATTCTTTAGAAATTGCACCACAGTCCATCGCCACAAAAGGACCATTGGCTCTTTTGCTTCTCGCATGGATTTCTTGCGCGATTGACTCTTTGCCCGAACCACTTTCTCCATAAATAATCACGCTATAGTTAGTAGGAGCAACAAGGTCTAACTGTCTGAATAAGTTTTTTGACTCTTGTCCCGAACCAGCAATATGGTCTTTTTGTACTAAGCCTTTTTTGGGGCTATTAGCTTTAGGTTTGTTGGGTGATATACTCGGTGTTTGGGTTGCCTTTTGTAAAGCGTTTTGAATAGTCACCAAGATTTCATCAGGAAATAAAGGTTTTGTAATATAGTCTACAGCACCCATCTTCATGACGTTTACCGCCGTTTTTATATCCGAGTATCCAGTTATTATAAGTACGGGAAGTAGAGGTTTTTTTTCATGTATTTTCTGTAAAATAGTAGCTCCTGTCATATCCCCTAATCGGAAGTCGGTCATGACTAAATCAGGGTGAAACTCATCAAGTAAAACGAGTCCACCGTTACCACTTTTTGAAATTGCGACCTCATAGCCATTTTTTGTAAGAAAGCGGCGCAACAGCATACAAATGTCTGTGTCGTCGTCTATTACAAGAATTTTTTGCATTCTTTAGTTTGTTTAAATTATTAGTAAAGGATAATAGTTGGTTGAGTATAGTAATAATAAAAGCCAAATGGATAGGTATTAGCACTTCATAATATTTATGAAGTACAGTAAGTAAAAGCAATTCCCAGTGACGGTAAAGGTAGATTTACTTAGTAATCGAAGTTAGTTGATTTTTGATTTTTTCCCTAAAAAGAGGTTATAAAATTAAATTCCCAGTAAATGAAAAAATATCACTTACTGGGAATAATTGATATGATTCTTGGGGTGTTCCTATTTAATATAACGCCAATCTTCGTTTCCTTTCAATGCCAACAATGATTCATAAATCAAGTTGATAACAGCCTGAACATCGTCTTTATGTACAGTTTCGACCGTTGTGTGCATATATTTTAGTGGAAGCGAAATCAAAGCTGAAGCAACGCCTTCGGTAGCATAAGCAAACGAATCTGTATCAGTACCCGTAGAACGAGACACAGCCTGACGTTGAATAGCTATTTCTTTTTCTGTAGCAACATCAATAATGAAGTCACGAAGGTTGTTTTGTACTGCTGGTCCGTAGCAAATCACAGGACCTTTACCACATTTCAAGTCACCTTGTTCTTTTTTGTTGTACATAGGCGATTGAGTATCGTGTGTTACGTCAGTTACGATAGCAACATCTGGTTTCAAACGACGAACAATCATTTCAGCACCACGCAAACCAATTTCTTCTTGGACTGCATTTACTACGTATAAAGTGTAAGGAAGTTGAATGTTGTTTTCTTTCAAAAGACGAGCAACTTCTGCAATCATAAAACCACCCACACGGTTGTCGAGTGCACGACCTACATAAAAGCGGTCATTGAGTTCAGTAAGTCCATCTTCAAAAGTAACTACAGTACCTACGTGAACGCCCATTTCTTCTACCTCTTTTTTATTAGCAGCGCCAAGGTCGATAAAAATGTCGTTTACAGTTGGAGCTTTATCTTTACCCAAGTCACGCACGTGGATAGCAGGATACCCGAATACCCCTTTTACAACGCCTTTTTTGGTATGTAGGTTACAACGCATTGATGGAGCAATAACAGCGTCAGAACCACCATTGCGACGAACGAAAATATAACCGTTATCGTCGATATAGTTTACAAACCAAGAAATCTCATCGGCGTGTGCTTCAATTACCACTTTGTAAGGCTGTCCAGGATTAATCACCCCAACAGCAGTGCCATAGACGTCAATGATGGTTTCGTCGATGTAAGGTTTTAGGTAATCCAACCAAATTTGTTGACCTGAAGCTTCAAAGCCAGTGGGCGAAGCGTTATTCAAATATTCGTAGAGGAAGGTTTTTGATTGTTCTGTCATTGTAATAATGAGTTCTATTGTTGTAATTATATCCTTTTAGTAAATAACACCGAGAATAGGATATTAATTTTTGAAATAATAAAAAATCTGCTTTTCACAAAAATACAAAACCCCAAAGGTTTTAAAAGCCCTTGGGGTTCTAAATCTAAAATAATACCATCAATGCTGATTATAATGGAATATTTCCGTGCTTTTTGCGTGGTAGATTCGCTACTTTATTTTCCAACATTTTGAATGAGCGAATCAATTTTTGACGAGTATCTGATGGTAAAATTACTTCGTCAATATAGCCACGGTGTGCAGCACGATATGGGTTAGCAAATTTCTCTGTGTATTCGTCTACTTTTTCTTGAAGTTTTTCTTCTGGATTTTCGGCAACTGCAATTTCCTTTTTGAAAATAATTTCGGCAGCACCTTTAGCGCCCATTACCGCGATTTCGGCGGTTGGCCATGCAAAATTCATGTCGGCACCAATATGTTTCGAGTTCATTACATCATACGCACCACCATAAGCTTTACGGGTAATTACAGTGATACGTGGCACTGTAGCTTCGCAGAAAGCATAAAGTAATTTTGCTCCATGATTAATAATTCCGCCCCACTCCTGATTGGTACCTGGCATAAAGCCTGGGACGTCTTCAAGTACTAGTAATGGAATATTGAAGCAGTCACAGAAACGAACAAAACGAGCTGCTTTCATACTTGCCTGAATATCTAACACACCTGCCATGACAGCTGGTTGATTGGCAACAATACCAATGCTACGACCTGCAATACGAGCAAATCCCACTACGATATTTTCTGCGTAGTTTTTGTGTACCTCAAAGAAAGAATCGCTATCAACAATATGGTCGATAACTTCCTTCATATCATAAGGTTGATTGGGATTTTCAGGGATAATTTTATCTAATTCTTTTCTGATTTCGCTGGCAGATTCATACGCTAGGGCAGGGGCTGTTTCTTCACAGTTTTGTGGAATATAAGAAAGCAATCGTTTGATGTCATTGATACAGCTTACTTCGTTTGAGCATGAAAAGTGTGTGACCCCAGACTTCGTCGAATGCGTTGAAGCGCCTCCAAGTTCTTCAGATGTAACTACCTCATGTGTAACTGTTTTAACAACGTTAGGTCCTGTTACAAACATATATGAGGTGTTTTCGACCATCATGATAAAGTCTGTGATAGCTGGCGAATATACTGCGCCACCAGCGCATGGTCCCATGATTGCCGATATTTGTGGAATTACACCTGAGGCAAGGGTATTGCGGTAGAAAATATCTGCATATCCTGCCAATGACATTACGCCTTCTTGAATACGTGCACCTCCTGAGTCGTTTAAGCCAATTACAGGTGCGCCACTCTTCATGGCTAAATCCATGATTTTGCAGATTTTTTCGGCAAAGGTTTCTGACAACGCACCACCAAATACGGTAAAGTCTTGAGCAAAAACATACACCAAACGACCATTGACAGTACCGTAGCCCGTTACAACGCCATCGCCTAGGTAATATTCTTTTTCTAGACCAAAGTCTTTACAACGGTGCATGACAAATTTGCCAATTTCCTCAAAAGAACCTTCGTCCATCAACAAAGCAATACGCTCACGAGCTGTTAGTTTGCCTTTTTTATGTTGAGCTTCAATACGTTTTTCGCCACCTCCTAAAAGAGCTTCGGCGTTTTTACGCTCTAAAATTTCAAATTTCTCTTGGTTTGTCTTTACCTTCATGGTATTCCTATGGTATTTGTTTTGTATTTGTGTCAAATATAAAGGGCAGAAATTAGATAACGTGTAAAATTGATATAGTTTATTTAAAATTGTATATTTTGAAGTTTTAATTTTGAATTATTTTGAGAAAACTCATAAAAAGTTATTACATAAAGGCATATCTGTTATTTGAACGGTACTAAGAATCAGCAGAATACTCATCAAAGAAGGACGTAGATATATAGTAATTGAATCTTTTCTGTTACTCAATTACCAAAAAAGAATAAGATTTTAAAAACTAGTAGCGTTGTACTCTCTTTACTAAATGCGCTCTGGGAGCAGCGGATAACTCCGCATGCAAAATTCACAACTCGTATTTACTTATATTGAGAAATCCTATCTTTGTGCTTCATAAAGTAAGTGGAGGAGGTTTTTGATGATTGGCTTCATCATTTTGATAGAACAATAAAAAATAGCTTTGCCGTGTTTAGAGGGTATATGTTACAAACAATTACGAAGATAACCTTAAGCGTATTACTAACAGGAATAGGGATAGATGTTTTTGCCCAAAGTAATGACACGCAGGCCTATAGCTTTTTGAAAATACCAACATCGCCCACAGTTGCTGCTTTGGGAGGTATTCAGAATAACCTGAAAGATGTCAATGGCTTTTTCCAAAATCCTGCACTTGTCGATTCTTCTCAAAAAGGTAAAATTTCTCTCAACTTTATGCCTTATTTTCAACAGTCAAAATTGCTTTCGGCTACGAGCAATTTTGCTGCATTCGGGCGTAGTTGGGGTATAGGTGTACAATATTTAGACTATGGTGATTTTGTTACAACTGACCCACTTGGAATTCAACAAGGACAGTTCAAAGCCAATGATTTTGCGCTTAGTTTAGGAACATCACAACAGCAAGGCAATATCCGTTTTGGTGCTAGTCTCAAGCTGGTGGGCTCTACCATCGAACAATATAATTCTACAGCTTTATTGGCAGATATTGGCGCTATTTTTATACATCCCAACCAAGAACTTTCTTATTCTTTGGTCGTCAAAAATTTTGGTTTTGTGCTCAAAGATTATTCTCCTACCAGCGATAGTCAAGTGCCTTTGGATGTACAAATGGGGTTGCATTTTAAACCTCTAAATATGCCCGCCAAGTTTTCGTTGATGGCACATCATCTTTACAAATATGACATAGCCTACACTAACCCCAACGTGGTAGTTACCGACCTGAATGGTAATATCATAAGCCAGAAAGCTGGTGTGGTTGATCAAGTAGCACGACATTTGGTGTTTGGGGTAGAGTTATTATTTAGTAAAAATCTTCAAGCACTCATCGGATATAACCACCTTCGTAACCGAGAATTAAGTTTGACAAAAGGTTCAAATTTTGGTGGCTTTTCGGTTGGTTTACGTTTCAAGACAAAATATCTTGAACTGTCCTATAGCTATTCTGGTTATCATGCTAGCGCTTCAGCCAATAGTTTTGGATTGATTTTAGACTTGAAAAAAATAGTAAAATGATATTTCTCTTTGGGAAATCTTGTGATTGCGCCCAAAGAATTCAATAAATTTACCGAAAATATACGTTAACTAATTTCCCTAACGAAAACCTTAGAATTACTTGAGTTTGCCTTATACTTACTGATGTAATTCTCACGATTGAAAAATATGAATATGACAAACTTAGATGTATTAACTCCAAAACAGATTGTAGAAGAGCTAGACAAACATATTATTGGTCAGCACGATGCAAAGAAAAACGTTGCGATTGCCTTACGTAACCGTTGGAGAAGAATGAATACCCCTGCTGATATTCAAAAAGAGATTACACCTAATAATATTTTAATGATTGGTTCGACGGGTGTTGGTAAAACTGAAATTGCTCGTCGTTTGGCAAAATTAGCAGATGCGCCATTTACCAAAGTGGAAGCTTCTAAATTTACTGAAGTTGGCTATGTCGGTCGTGATGTTGAATCAATGGTCAGAGACTTAGTCGAATCTTCGGTGCATTTGGTACAACTATCCAAGAAAGAAGCCGTAAAAGATAAGGCTACCGAAGCAGTTGAAGAAATTATTTTGGAAGCACTTGTGCCGGCGATGCCAAAAGTTTCGAAAAAAGCTAAAGCAGAAGCTGCGGCCAATCCAGATGCTATGCCTGTTTCGGATGAGGAGTTGAATCATAAAACGAGAGAGTTATTCCGTGAAAAGTTACGTCGTGGCGAATTGGAGCATCGTAAGATAGAAATTGATGTGAAAGCCTCGAACTCTCCCAATATCGGTGTAATGGGTGGCCCAATTGACGAGATGTCCATGATGAATATTCAGGAGATGATAGGGGGAATGATTCCTAAAAAGCAAAAGAAAAGAAAACTTACGATAGCTGAAGCTCGCAAAATTTTGATGGAAGAAGAATCTTCAAAATTGATTGATATGGACGAGGTAAAGGAAGAAGCCATTCGTAAAGCCGAAAATTTAGGGATTATTTTTATTGATGAAATTGATAAAATTGCCTCTAATCGTAGTGGCGGAGGTGGTCCAGATGTAAGCCGTGAAGGTGTGCAACGTGATCTTTTGCCGATTGTGGAAGGTTCGACCGTAAATACCAAATATGGCGTGATCAATACCGACCACGTTTTGTTTATTGCTGCTGGAGCTTTCCATGTGTCGAAGCCAAGTGACTTGATTCCTGAGTTACAAGGTCGTTTTCCTATTCGTGTCGAACTACAAAGTCTGAAAGAAGAGGATTTTTATAGAATCTTGAAAGAACCAAAGGGTGCATTGACAAAACAGTATGAAGCTTTACTAGCTTCTGAAAATGTTGAATTATCTTTCAATGACGATGCGCTTCAGGAAATTGCAAGTATAGCCTACAATGTCAATACCGAAGTCGAAAATATTGGTGCTCGTCGTTTACAAACAGTTATGTCACATTTGCTTAATGATTTAATGTTTGATATTCCTGATGTAATTACGCCAAATGCTAAGGTTGTTGTGACGAAGGAATTGGTAAAAGAACGTTTAGGAGGATTGGTGAAAAATCGTGATTTAAGCCAGTTTATTTTATAAATTGTATTAGAATAATGAAAAAGCTCTCTAGTAATAGAGGGCTTTTTTTATGTAAATTAATAAATTTGCTAAAAGCTTCAGGCTTTTTTATTATCCAAACAAATACTAATTATAAATCTTATGTTTAACTATGTATTACCCAGAGGCTTAAAGGTTTTAGCTTTAAGTCTTTTGAGCATTAATTTACTTTTTGCTCAGACCAATCGCTCGTTACCTCGGAGCACTCCCGAAGCCGAAGGCGTTTCTTCCGAAGCCATCAATCAATTTATCGAAGCAGCTAGTAAAAGCAAACATGAGTTTCATAGCTTCATGTTATTGCGCCATGGCAAAGTGATTTCAGAGGCTTGGTGGGCTCCATATCGTTCGGATTTGAAACATACCATGTATTCGGTTAGTAAAAGTTTTACAGCGACTGCCGTAGGATTTGCAGTAAGTGAAAAAAAGCTTTCTGTGAATGACCCTGTAATTTCATTTTTCCCAGAAGAAACACCTGCTCAACCTTCCGAGTTTTTAAAACAATTGAAGGTTAAAGATTTGCTTTCGATGAGTGTAGGACATAAAACTGACCCGACTTTTGAAATTGCGAGCAAGAATGAAAATTGGATCAAAGCATTTTTGAATACACAAATTGTCAACGAGCCAGGTACTAAGTTTTTATATAACTCGGCAGCAACTTATATGCTATCGGCGATTGTTCAGAAAGTTACGGGTCAAAAGATTTTGGACTATTTAAAGCCACGTTTGTTTGAACCACTGGGCGTAGAAGGAATCGACTGGGAAGTAGACCCACAAGGTATCAATGTAGGTGGTTGGGGTTTGCGTTTAAAGACGGAGGATATGGCCAAATTTGGGCAACTATTCCTTCAAAAAGGTGTTTGGAATGGCAAACAAATTTTGCCAAAAGCTTGGGTTGAGGAGGCTTCTACCATGAAAATCATGCAAGACCCTTCAGCACCGCAAGATAAAAAGGATGCGAGCGATTGGTTACAGGGATATTGCTATCAAATGTGGCGTTGCCGAAATAATGCCTTTAGAGGTGATGGTGCCAATGGACAATTTATCATTGTTATGCCAGATCAAGATGCCGTTGTAATTATCACAGCTGAAGCGCCAGATATGCAATCTGAAATTAATTTGGTTTGGGAATATCTTTTACCAGCACTCAAAACGCAAAAAGTACCTACCAATAAAGCTGCTTATGCAAAGTTGAAAAATACGATTCAAAGCCTCAGTTTACCAATTCCACAGCAACAGGCCAACTCTACGATTCAGGCGAATATTCAAGGAAAAACCTTTGCAATTACCGCTGGCGATGTAAGCTTTAAATACATCAAATTTGATTTTCAGGATGGTACTTGTGCTGTAAAAATAGGAACAGATACAGTAGCTCATGAACTAAAGTTTGGTTCAGGTAAATGGATTTTTGACCAAACTACTAAGCGGGGTCCTTATTTGGTGGCTGGCGCAAAAGCTAACCGAACAGGTTTGCCTGCTTTTAAGATTGCAGGAAGCTATACTTGGCAAGATAATAATACCTTAATCCTCACTTTGCGCTATATCGAAAGTCCACATACCGAAACCATTGTTTGCAAGTTTGATGGAGATAAGGTATCAGTTGATTTTCAGAATATTTTTAATCAGAATACAAAGCGAACACTATTCAAAGGTATTCAGACGGTTTCTCGTACAAATGCTCCCAAATTAATCATTCGTGGCGACGATATGGGATATTCACATTCAGGAAATGATGCTTTGATTCAATCATATCGTAACGGAATCGAAACTTCTATTGAGGTGATTGTGCCATCGCCTTGGTTTCCTGAAGCGGTAAAATTGTTGAAAGATAATCCAAATATCGATGTCGGTTTACACTTTGCTATTACTAGCGAGTGGGATAATGTAAAATGGCGACCGCTCACGGATTGTCCTAGTCTCAAAAATGCCGATGGTTATTTTTATCCCATGCTTTTTCATAACAAAAATTACCCTAAACAAGCGGTAATGGATCAAGATTGGAAAGTGGAGGATATTGAAAAAGAGCTTCATGCTCAAATCAAAATGGCTTTGAAGTATATCCCAAGACTAAGTCATGTTTCAGGACACATGTTTAGTTTGGGTTTTGCTCCAGAGGTAAAAGAAATGGCAAAACGAGTAGCCAAACAGTATAATTTACCTATGGTTGATACAGATGGGACGCAGGATTATAAGATAAATTATACAGGTTTTGATGCAAGAGGCTTGAATACACAACAAAAAATAAAAGCATTTATCGAAATGTTTGACAAACTCGAAGATGGAAAAACGTATGTATTTGTAGAGCACCCAGGACTAGATAATCATGAATTACGCGCTATTTCGCACATTGGTTACGAAGACGTAGCGGAAGGACGTCAGGATGTGACGACTATTTTTACTAGCGAAGAAGTACGAGAAGCAGTTGTAAAAAAAGGAATAGATCTTGTGAGCTATAAGGAAGTATTACAAAAATTGAAATAGAATTTAAGTTGTGTGCTTTAGGCACCAGGCAAAAGTCACTAGGCAAATAGTTTTAAAATGTTTTTAACAACTAAAGACATACTTTTTCCCAAGGCCCACGGCCAAAAGCCGATACCTGAAAGCCTAAAGCACAAATTAAATTTTATTTTGCGCACTAACCTACACTTCCGAAATCCAACATCCGATATCCGAAAGAACCTTTTTTAAAATCCTTCGTATAATCCTAATTCTCATAATATTTTCCGTAACTGAGCGGGTAATATACCTAATTGTTCTCTGTATTTAGCGACTGTTCTTCGGGCAGTTGGGAAACCTTTTTCTTTCAATATATCCGTTATTTGGGAATCGCTGAGCGGAACTTTAGCGTTTTCGCTAGTAACTATTTCTTTTATCACCTGTTGAATAGATTTGTTGGATACCCAATTGCCATCCTCTTTTTGTGTAGCTTCCGAAAATAAATCCTTTAAATGTATTAACCCGAAAGGAGTTTGCGCATACTTTCCACTTGTAACCCTCGAAACGGTTGCAATATCCATATCAATAATGTGAGCAACATCTTTCAAAATCATAGGCTTAAGCAACTGAATATCTCCCGATTGAAAATATTCTTTTTGTAACCTAAGAATAGTTTTAATGACTTTCTGCATCGTTTTTTCTCGTTGCTCAATCGCCTGAATAAGCCACTCAGCTTGGGTAACCTTTTGCTGAATAAAAGAAGAAGCATTTTTAGAAAATTGCTGTTTAAGATTGTTAGCAACAGGCTCATTAATTTTGATTTTTGGGAGCGAACTAGAATTCAAACTTGCTTCTAACTGATTCATTCCCTGAATAATAATATAGTCGGGCACGACATACTCTTGTAAAGAATGCGTAAGAGGTTTGGCGTGAAGTGGATGCACATTTAGCGATAAAATAAGTTTCAGTACTGCCTGTAATTCTTCTTCACTCAGTGCCAACTCGCGCATGATTTTATCAAATTGCTTATTAGCAAATTCTTGAAAATATCGAGCAATTATCACTTTTGACTTTTCTGCAAGCGAAGAAAAATTGTTTTTAAGCTGGAAAAATAAATATGAGGCAGGGTTTTTGCTTGCTAAACCTTGTGGCTCTAGTTGCTGAATAAGTAGAATGGCATCATTTACTTCAGATTCTTCTACGAAGGTATTATGAGCAAAAGATATGTCGTCAGCTAAATCTTCAGGTTCGTAAGGTAAAAAGCCATGTTCGTCTAATGAATGTATGATATATCGACAAATTTCTGCTTGTTTGTGAGAAATACTTAAATGATGAATTTGCTCTAAGACTTCGTCGAGTAGCGAGGTGTCTTGTCGAAGTTGAAGCGTCTCGAAAGATGTACCAGCATTTATTTCGGTAAAACTATAGTTTGAACTACCTTCTTCGTCGATTTCGTCCCAATCTTTAAAATTGGAATTTTCCGACAATGAAGAAGAGTTTAAGACATCATCATCAAATTCATTATTAGTTTTTTCTTCTAGTTCTAACAAAGGGTTTTCGGTAAGTACCTCTTCTATTTTAGTATGAAGTTCGAGTGTAGAATATTGAAGAAAATTAAGCCATTGAATTTGTTTAGACGATATTTTAAGTTGTTGTTTGGTATTTTGTGTTAGGTTCAGCATATTTTCATGTATAACATATCAGTGTGTAATAGTTATTTCAAAGAAAGCACCGAATTTTAAAAAAATATAAAAAAAAAGTGAAATTCCGACGAATATCGGACATATAGGAATAAACCGTAAAAAAAGGCTTAGATATTGATGAAAAATCTCCGAAAGCCTGTAAGTTTGTATCACAGCTAATTTGTTATTATAGAGAAATCTCTACATTCTGTAGAAAACTTACCACATTACTTTTATTCATGTATAACTCTCTCCGAAACGTAGTCATATTATTTGCGGGAAGTATTGTGTTACTGGGTATGCTTTCTTTTTCGGCTTACCACGAGGTACGTGAATCTCTCGAATACGCAAGATCGGTGGAGCGTATGCACGTAATTCAGCATGAAGCGGAGCAATTAGGCGCCACGGTCAAAGAACTTGAAAATTCGCATAAAGGGTATGTCTATAAGCATGAATCTCAATACTTAAACTTGATTTTTGCATGTAAAGAACAAATCATTAGATTGCTGACAACCTTGCAACAAAGAGTAAAAGATAATGAAAGTCAATTACTTCGCTTGGAAGCATTTAAAAGAGGTTTTCGAAGACATATTGCTATCCTAAATAGTAGTATTCGTTATGCACGTGCTGAAGAGAAAGTTGATGAGATTGCAGTCTCAAAAAGTCAAATCCAAGCCAATCAAATGCTGCGTGATTTGAGTAGTTTCCAAAATTATCAAAAGCAATTGTTGTCGGTTCGTGGTATGCAAAAAGACCAAACTGACAATCAAATGAGTCGCAAAATGTTCTTATTTGCGTTATTTACAGTGATTTTGCTGTTGGTTAGCTTTGGATTAATCTTTTCGGAACTACGCAAACGTATTACTTTTCAAGATGAATTAGAACGAAAAATTGAGGAACTCAAACGCTCCAATTCTGA
Source organism: Flectobacillus rivi (assembly GCF_030056655.1). Lineage (NCBI taxonomy): Bacteria > Pseudomonadati > Bacteroidota > Cytophagia > Cytophagales > Flectobacillaceae > Flectobacillus > Flectobacillus rivi. Next base: position 539,937 of record NZ_JASHIE010000001.1, on the reverse strand, counting down.
ATTAGAACAGTTTGCTTACGTGGCATCACATGATATGCAGGAGCCATTGCGTAAAATCAGGGCTTTTAGTGATATGTTATTGATAAGACAAAGAGCAGTATTGAATGAGGATGGTAAATCTACGCTTCAAAAAATTGCCAAAAGCTCTGAGCGATTACAAAACCTAATAAATGATTTGTTAGCCTTTTCGAGGTTGGTCAACAAAAATGCACAAAATGTAGAAACAGTATCCTTAGATGTGCTACTATCTGACGTGCTCAAGGACCTTTCTATATTGACTATCGAAAAAAATGCTATTATCGAATACGATCATTTACCAACTATTTCAGGAGTAAATTTTCAACTACATCAGCTATTTTTGAATCTGATTAGCAATGCGCTAAAGTTTAGTAAAAACGGGATTGCACCTCATATTACTATCCGTTATAGATTATTGCTGGGAAGCAAAATATTTAATATTCCAGAAGTTAAACCATTTTTAACCTATCATGAAATAACCATCTCAGACAATGGGATTGGTTTTGAACAAGAGTACGCCGACAAAATCTTTATGATTTTTCAACGATTACACGCTAAAAGTCAGTTTGAAGGTACTGGAATTGGCCTAGCAGTTTGTAAACGTGTTGTGACCAATCATAACGGATATATCAAAGCCGAATCTGTTCCAAATCATGGTGCAACATTTACTATATATTTGCCAAATAACCGCAACGAAGAATGAAACACTTACCAATCTTAATTGCCGATGATGACGAAGATGATAGATTTTTGATTAAAGCAGCATTTGAGGAGTGCGGTTCTACGATTCCATTATTTTTTGTACAAGATGGATTAGAACTCATGCAGTATTTGAATAATGAAAATGCTTATGCCGATGCCAATGTATATAAGCAACCTTCGTTGATTCTTTTGGATTTGAATATGCCTAAGAAGGATGGAAGAGAAATTATTCAAGAAATGCGCTCCAATAGCAATTTTAAGGCGATTCCAATTGTAGTCTTGAGTACTTCCAATGCACCTAGCGATATTAAAACTTGCTATGAATTAGGAGCGAATAGTTTTATTACAAAACCATCCTCTTTTGAAGGACTGCTCGAAATTATTAAAAATCTACAACAATTCTGGTTTGTAACTGCTTCATTACCGCAATAAAAATTAAAGGCTCGCAATTTTATTGCGAGCCTTTAATTTTTAAGATTCTTGAGTAAGGATAAGACGATCAAATCTATCACTCTATTTAACTATGCTTTGTTGGTTACTTCCTGCAACTTGGCTTTGCCAGTCTTCAATGTTGAAAGCAAATCATCTGTAAGATTGCCAGTTCCATCCTTGATTTTTTTACGCAAGTCTTTTCCTTTTTCTGGTGCTAAGAGCATACCAACCACTGCTCCAGCTGCTGCTGCTGCGAACAAGCTCAATGCGATTTTCGTGTTTTTTGTCATGGTACAAAGGATTTATAAGTTGGAGACGTTTTTGTTTTATATACTTTAAACGCACACAATATCTTAAATGTTACCGAATAGAGCTTAAAATTGACTTAAAATTTGAGTAAGCGGTTAGACATGGAGCTTGGCATGATTTTTTTTCTTAACTATATAGACTGAGAAAACGTTTAGATATATAAACATATATAAATCATCTCTCAATTGATTTGCCAAGTTAAACCCATTATTATCCCTTATAACCTTATTGCTTTTGCATGTTGACAACAACTGATGTTTTACAGTCAGAAAACTCAGGTAATTTGAAGCCTTTTGCCCTGATTGTGGATGATGAAGTAGACACTTGTTTACTCATAAAACTTTTTTTACATAAAAAAGGAATTGAAGCCTTTCAGGCTCATTCTTTAAGCGAAGGTATTTCTAAAATAATCGACCTGTCGCCTAAATGGGTGTTTCTCGATAATAATTTACCTGATGGACATGGTATCGATAAAATACACGACATAAAACGGATTTCTCCTGAAACTCAGATTGTGATGATTACAGCTTTGGGGAAGATTAAAGATATGGCCTTTAGTTTGGGTGTCGACAAATTTATTGAAAAACCTTTATCATTTGCCTCAATTGAATGCGCTATCCATTAGAATGTCTATAAAAAGCAAGGAGAGTCTAATCATTAGACTCTCCTTTTTTATTAAAGTAAGGATTATAAATACAATAAATGTATTGACAAAATTGTGCCATTTTATGTTTTTTGAGTTAATTGTCTGTTTTATAGGTCATTGTGTTTCGCTAGATGTGAAGTGATATGATTGATGTGAGAAAATTTCCACAAAATAGGGGAGAGAATTCTACACTTAAAATCTTAACAAAAGTCAATAACTGTTTATGCTACAACTAAATCCTTTTGACATAAAGGAATAGTTGTTGAGCTAAAAATACCTGCTATTGGGCTTTATTTCCTGTTTGAAGGCTATATTTGCATCATTGTTTCAAAAATCTTACTTTGTTCCGCCCTTCTAAAGTAAGAGTATATAGCCGATCTTTTTCCCTAGCATACTTGATAACTTTGCTTTGTTAGCATAGTATAAGTTTTTCAAAATATTCATTTTCAATGTTGTTTTCGCATGTATATTTCCGTGCGTATATAGATAAAAATGCTCCTTCTACTTGTGAAACACATTGTAATTTGAATGGACGGCTTCGCTTTTGTGAAGCCGTTTCCATTAAAAAAGCCCTAGAACAAGATGCTCAAGGGCTTTTTTAATATACAACGATTCAATGAATAGCTTTGCTATTATCTGTTTTTAAAATGCTCACGCTTTCCTCCACGGTCACCTTGCTCACGAGGGTCACCTTCTCCGCCTCTCAATCGTTTCATCAACATTTGATTGAAAAGTTGTTCTGTTTTGTACAATTCAGATACTTGACGAACATTCAAAACTTTTAAGAATTTGCTTTGATATTCTTTTTCTAAGTCAACTTCTTTTTGTCTGAGATTAAGAATTTCCTTCAAGTTGGCTGCAATTTTATCATCGCTAGTTGTCAAACTGCGTGACTCAGCGGTAATTTGGCGAACATTTTTACGAATTTCACCTCTTTTGGTATCATAATCATTAAAAATTGGCCAGAACGCTTTTGCTTGTTCTTCTGTCAAATTCAATCGATTGGTAATAAGTCCAAGGCGAGCGGCTTTTATTTTTTCTCTACCACCACGTTGTTGCGGATCGTCCTGTGCAGTTGCAGCAAAGCTCACAGCGAAACCTAATAATGCGATTAAAACAAATAACTTTTTCATGTTTTTGGTAAGTTTTAAATAATCTATTTGTTGTTTAGATACAGCAACACCAAAGACTTAAATATCCTCGACAACATCTTGCGTGTCGATGCTTTGAATAATGTCTTGAGATGATAATTTTAATTCATCTAACACCTCAGAATCTTCGATATTGGTAGAAGCACTAACCTCTGTTTCGTCGATATGCTCGATATAATCAGCTTGATGAATGTTTTGATGAACTAAATAGCCTTCGATGTCCTCTGTTTTCACACCAGAGAGAGATTCTTCACCAATTGAGTCTTGACGAGGCATTAAAGTAAAATACCCCAATACCGCTACGAGTGTACAAGCAGCTAGGCTTGCCCAAGTGCGTCTTGCCGACCATGTTACCAAGGGAACCGTTTTGGTTTTGGCAGAAGTTCGTGCTTGAATTCGCATAGGCAAATCCTCAAAGTACCCATCAGGAACTTGAAATACAGTTTCTTTAGGGAGTTTATCAAGATCAAATTTATTGGATGAATATTCCATGGCATTAAATTTAGTAAAGGATAAATATCGAGGCCTCAATATTGTTCTTACTATTTTGGTTCTTTGACAGGCCAAATTTTGTAAGGTTTAATACAGGATAAAAAATGTTTGAAAATTAAGTATCAGTGCAAAATAAAATCGCATTAATATGCTTTAGGTAGTAAGCCCTTGGCATTAGATAAAAAAAGCTTCTATAATTACATGAAAACACTTTTTAACTTTTGCCTACGGCATAAAGCCTAGAGCTTATAACGAGTGAAATTATGTTACTTTTGCCCATTTGCTCAGTAAAAAAATAAGTGATATTGCACTGTTTCAAGTTTTCTACAAATATTATAGAGAAGGTTACATTTTAATTATCATGCTCTTCAAAATACAGTTCAATTTTTTTTACAGCCAAATGATAAGAAGCCTTGAGCGCCCCCACAGACGTGCCTGTAATATCGGCGATATCTTCATATTTCATATCGTCGAAATATTTCATGTTGAAAACCAAACGCTGTTTGTCTGGAAGAGTGAGTAGTGCTTTCTGTAATTTAAGTTGAATCTGTTCGCCCGATACCAAATCGGCTGATTCTATCTTGTTAGAAAGTTCTTCGGTAATATCGTTGATAGGAAGAAAGAAGCGACGTTTTTTCTTGGCCAAAAAATTCAAACATTCGTTGGTAGCAATGCGATAAAGCCAAGTGTAGAGTTGTGATTCGCCTTTGAAGTTTTCGAGGCCACGCCAAGCCTTAATGAAGGATTCTTGTGTAAGGTCATCGGCATCGTCATGGTCAATAACCATTTTTCGGATATGCCAATATACCTTTTGTTGGTATTTGCGTACCAACAAATTGAAAGCATAATTTCGAGAGTCTGGGTGGTTAAATTTTTCGATTAACTCGTGATCGTTCATATAATTCTCTCAATGTTTAGAAAGTCGATAAGAAGAAGTCTATCAACTAACGAAAACGTAAACAATTTCTTTCAAAAAGAAACTATCTTCATTGGGTTAACAACTAAGATAGTCTCTTTATGAAAGATAAAAAAGAGAATTATCTCAGAATATTAAGCATTTTTGCGTTCGATAGCTTTGAGTGCTTTTTCGACGATGCTAGTAGCATTTAAGCCGTATTTTTCCATCAATTGTGCAGGAGTACCAGACTCACCGAATGAGTCGTTCACACCTACATATTCAAGAGGTACATAGTGATGTTGTACTAACACTTGAGCAATTGAATCGCCCAAGCCACCATTTACCTGATGTTCTTCAGCCGAAACTGCACAACCTGTCTTTTTAACAGAGGCTAAGACAGCTTCAACATCCAAAGGTTTAATTGTGTGAATATTGATAATTTCAGCATTGATACCTTTTTCAGCTAAAATTTCACCTGCTTGGATAGCTTCCCAAACTAAGTGACCTGTAGCAAATATACTCACATCAGTACCTTCATTTACCATCCAAGCCTTACCAATTTCGAATTTTTGGTCAGCAGGAGTAAATACTGGTACTACTGGACGACCAAAACGCAAGTAAACTGGACCTTCATATTCGGCAACAGCAATAGTTGCAGCTTTAGTTTGGTTAAAGTCACATGGGTTGATTACAGTCATGCCTGGAAGCATTTTCATCAAACCGATATCTTCCAAAATTTGGTGAGTAGCACCGTCTTCACCCAACGTCAAACCTGCATGAGAACAAGCAATTTTTACGTTTTTGTTTGAATAGGCTACTGACTGACGGATTTGGTCATAAACACGACCAGTACCGAAGTTAGCAAAAGTGGTAGCGAAAGGAATTTTACCACCGATTGTCAAACCAGCTGCAATACCTACCATGTTAGCCTCAGCGATACCTGTTTGGAAGAAGCGCTCAGGGTTTTCTTTAATAAAAGCGTCTAGTTTAAGAGAGCCAATTAAGTCAGCACAAAGTGCCACTACATTTGGGTTGGTTTGTCCCAACACCTGCATACCTGCTCCGAAACCTGAGCGAGTATCTTTTTTCTCTGTGAATGTGTATTTTTTCATCTTCCTATTTTTACTCGATTGCTTTTATCGAGGCACATTGCTTTAGTTTTGTTAAAAAATAATTTGCACTAGGGCAATTGGGATGGTTAGCTGCATTTTCAATGGAGAAACCTGAGTTAATCATTTTTTGAGCGAGTCTTTTCTTTTCATTTCTCCCTACAAGTCCTCTGTTAAACTTTTCCAAATATTTATTTCGGATAGTATCAAAGGGAATATCTTCATTTTCAGGATATTCAAAAGAATAGTTTCCGTGAAAAATCTGATTCATTGCGGAATTATCTGATAGAAACCAAGACTCAATCTGCTTAACAGCTACGATAATAATTTGATTTTCAGATTCAGTAATTCTCAATCGAGTTTTAGTAATACATTGGTCTTGGTCAAGGTCTGTTAATATAAAAATAACTGAGGCTCCTTTTTTAAAAAGATTTTCTCTATGACTTTTAATATTATGGGGCAATAAATTACCATTTCCTTGGACATTGATTACACCAACAGAATGAAGTCCGAGTTGATTCAGAAGAGCCTTAAAAATGTTGGATTCTAAAATAAATAGCTCAGTATAACCTTCACAAATAAAACCAATGTTTACCATGGTAACCCACCTCCTAAGGTGTTAGTCAGCCATGCTTCATCCATACTTAAACCATTAAAATCTTCTCCTTTGAACTGCTTTATTTTTGTTTCACCCTTGATTTTATTTACCGTGATGATTTCATCAGGACTTAGCTGAGACACCAATGATTGCGAATGAGTGTTGAGCCATATATAATGACCTTTTTCTTCACAAGCATTTCTGAAAAAATTAACCATCTCTTTAATAACATCAGGAGTAAGTCCATTTTCAGGTTCTTCGATACACAAAAACTGAGGTTCATCAGATTGAAAAACGGCTGTTAAAAGAGCGAGAATGTTGTAAGTACCGTCGGAGATAAGTTCTTTAGTGAAATATTTTGGTGAAAATCTTTCTTTCACTATTAAAGTATCTGTTCTACTTAAATCAGAAGATTCAATAAAAACATCGTCAAATTCAGGGATAAATAATCTTAACCAATCAAGAATTTCTTCTTTTTTAGATTCTTCTTTTAATATCCTTTTTAAGACTTTTTCAAGATTGTCCGCAGAAAAGGATAAAGTTAAATTATCAGAATAATTGACTTTCTGTTTATCCTTATTTTTGATGAATAGTCTTGAAAATTGTTTTTTATAAAAATTATTCTTAGAGATAATCTTCTTGATTTGGTGGTCATTAGAAAGCTGTTCAAATTCTTCACTTTGAAGCGACAAAAGATTTTTTTCATAATCTTTATCTGAAAGGTTGTGAAGATATTCTAGAAAAGCTCTTTCCACAAATGAGTCAATTTTCAAACTCCAGTCATCTGTTTCAAAAGAAAATATACGAGGATTATCTATTTTCGATATATTGTCTTCTCCACCAAATAAACCAATACCATTAGTTTCATCACGATATTTAAGATAAAACTCCAATGCCTCAAAAATATTACTTTTCCCTGACCCATTTGGGCCAACAAAGACCGTAAATGGATTAGGTTCAATAATCTCCAAATCTGCAATAGATTTAAAATTTTTGATATGTAATTTTTTGATTTTCAAAGTGATAAAAGTTTAATATTCAGTCATTGAGTAAATCACTCATTCACTCAATGATTAATAGTCGCCTAAAGTTTCAGGCAATTGCGCTAATGCTGCTGCCAATTGTTCGTCGTTTGGTGCAACACCGTGCCATTTGTGAGAACCCATCATGAAGTCTACACCTGCACCCATTTCTGTGTACATCAATACCATGATTGGTTGACCATTTCCTGAAAGTTCACGAGCTTGGTTCAATACGCTAACTACATCAGCCATATCATTACCTTGCATAGTGATAACTTTCCAGCCAAATGCTTCGTATTTAGCACCCAAATCACGGTTGTTCATGACTTTTTCTGTAGGACCGTCGATTTGCTGACCGTTCAAGTCAATAAATGCTACTAGGTTGTCAACTTTGTGGTGTGGAGCGTACATCGCTGCTTCCCAAACTTGACCTTCATTTTGCTCACCATCACCCATCAAGCAGAATACCAAAGAATTGTCGTTATTCAATTTCTTTGCTTGTGCAGCACCGATAGATACTGATAAACCTTGACCCAATGAACCTGAAGCAATACGAATACCTTCAAGATGTTCGTGAGTAGTTGGGTGACCTTGTAAACGAGAATTTAATTTACGGAATGTTGCGAGTTCTGCTACTGGAAAATACCCTGAACGAGCCAACACTGAATAAAATACTGGTGAGATGTGACCGTTCGACAAGAAGAATAAGTCTTCGCCAGTACCGTTCATATCAAATACTCTTTTACCAGATTCGTCAGATTTAAGCGTCATTTGGTCAAAATAAAGCCCTACAAGCAAATCTGTACAGCCTAATGAACCACCTGGGTGACCAGACTGGCATGCATGAACTTGTCTCACAATGTCACGTCTTACTTGTGAAGCAACTTTCTGTAATTCTGAAATTTCCATTATTGATTAGTTATAAGTTATAATGCTAAATTGAGACATACGATTATTCAGAAATCACCTGATTCGTATGGTTTTTGGTATCGACTTTACCAATGATATTTTGAATAATGCCATTTTCGTCGATAATAAAAGTAGTACGAGCTGTGCCCATATAGGTACGACCATACATCGATTTTTCCACCCAAACTCCGTAAGCTTCCACAACACTGTGATCTTCATCCGAAATAAGGGTAAATCCTAAACCGTATTTTTCGATAAACTTTTTATGAGATTTTGGACTGTCTACGCTTACTCCTAATACAACATATCCTTTAGCTTTGAGTGCATCCAAGTTGTCATTGAGGTTACAAGCCTGTGCAGTACATCCAGGGGTGCTATCTTTAGGATAAAAATAAAGGACAACTTTTTGACCTTTATAATCCGAAAGTTTTACCAAATCCCCATTTTGGTCTTTTTGTTCAAAATCTGGAGCAACTGAGCCTACTGTTAGTGACATATCTTCATGGTTTTATTCTAGTACAAATATCGGGAAATATTAGGACATAATCCGAGAAAAAAATCCCGCTACTAGTAGGTTTTTGATTTCTAGAGGCTTAAGTATATGGTGTCAAAAAGACACGATTTGAATATTCCACAAATATATGAGAAAAATTTTATTTAGAACAGTATAGAACACTTATTTTTTTCTATTTTTTTTCGTAGCCTTTATCGAAGCCTTTTTAACAACTTGTGGCGCTTTCAAGCTGTCGATAATTGCAGTATATGTTTTACTATTTCCTTGGTTATCTGTTAGCTCTAATACTAAATTTCCTACAAAAGTCTGTGTGGAATCACTTTTGACAGACCAAATCAATGATTTTTTATACTCATAATCACACAAAACAAATTTTCCATTTACAGTCGCTCTAAAAGATTTGATACCTGATAAATTATCAGAAACATGAAATGAGAAAGCATCTTTTGTTTTGTTGACTAAGGTAGCTCTCGGAGGAATCGTATCACTTAATACCTGAAAATCTCCTAAAATATCAGTTTTGAAAGTTACCGAACCATTACGCCAAGTACCTCCTAAGTATTTTCGGTCACGATTATAAACAGCCGTTTTATCAGGTGAAACAATAGCCGTGCTCGGTCTGAAAGTAACAGTGATAGGTTTTTTCAAAGGAATTAAATCATTTGAAACTTGAATTTTATTCTTGTCTATTTTGGTATTTAGATACAAAGTGTCATACAAAGATTCTGCTGGGAAGAGAATATTGACACCCGCAGATTGAAACGTTTTTTCAATTCCAGAGAAAATAGCTTCTTGAATGCCCGCCGAAAAATCGGTCGAGTCAATTCGAATTGTCCTTGGAATTCCCTTTCTCAAATCCCACAAATAGATAGCAGTGTTGTTGCGAACAAAATGAATCGGTAAAATATCGCTTTTATTAGTAGTGATAATTTCACACGTAGACGTTGGCGTTTTGAGGTTTTTGGCCTTAATAACCAAGGTGTTGTCATTTACCTGAGTGGAAACCTGCGTAGGCACATTGCTTGGAATCACGCTTGGTACTGTAGTAGAGCGAGCTTGACCTTTCAGGGTAAAGTGCATGATACTCAGGTTTTCGTTACTATCCCAAATTTTGAGGGTTACTTGATGTGTTTCTCCTTCTTTGACAAAAATTTTACCCTTATTGGCAATAGGTTTATAAACAGGCAAATTTATATTGCCATCGTCTATAAAAAGCTTTTGCATTTTTCTACCTGTACTTTTATAAGTAAGATAATCTAAATGGATATTAATATCGTTTGAATGTGCATCTGGAAATTGTTCTAAATGAAAAAAGTAGTATTCCTGACCATCTACCATCATTTCAACACAATTCAAGCCATTGGTATGATGGGTATAATTCATGCGATCAACTGCCATCATTTCAATGCCAACCCAGCCATTAGCTAGAATTTCTCCACCAGCAATCGAAAAAGTACCATCAGCAGATTTTGCGGGGCTATATCGGTGGGTTTCAAAATCACCCATAACCCTTGCCTGTGGGTCGAGCGGTTTTACGGAAATTTCTTGAAAAGTAGGAGGAGTATTATCGACGATTTCTGTAAAGCCAAAAAGTAAAGGATTCAGTAGGTTATTGCGACTATCACGAATCTCAAAATGCAAATGTGGCCCAGCAGAACCACCCGTATTTCCAGAATAGGCAATAAGCTGACCTTTTTGTACAGGAAACTCATTTGGAGCAGGTTTTACCGAAATTTCGAAAGTCTGTTTTTTCAAACGCTCCTGCTTGACATAAGCAGCCATAGGTTCTGCAAAGCCTTTTAGGTGACCATAGACTGTAATAAGGCCAGTTTTAGGATGTGTTACATACACCACGTGGCCATAGCCTCGTGTTTGGATACGCATTTCTGAAATATATCCATCGTCAGAAGCATATACTGGCAAGCCTTCGCGACCTTGAGTTTTGATATCTAACCCTGCATGAAAATGATTGTGACGCAAATCGCCCATGCCACCTGCCAAATAATTAAGCTTATGTGGATTGATGGGAAAAAGCATACTTCCTTTAGGGTATGGCAATACAAGTTTTTGAGAAAAAACTACATGAGATAAACTACAGAATAAAAAGAATAATACTTTCTTCAAAACACGCTATAATTAAAAGATGAATCTGTGTTGGATGAATTAACTAAAATAGGGCAGAGTGTATATATTTTGAAGCGTTGATGAAAAGAAGAAGCCAGCAGGCAAGAACCTGCTGACCAGAATATGATTTGAATTACTTGATTTCAAAATCAAGCATTTTTCTATCTTCGATATAAGCTGTAAGTCTGTCGCCGATTTTTACAGCGCCCACACCCGCAGGAGTACCTGTAAAAATAAGGTCGCCTGTTTTGAGGGTAAAATATTTTGAAATTTCGGCAATGATTTCGTCAAAATTCCAAAGCATCATGGATGTATTTCCATTTTGACGAATTTCGTTGTTTATTTCTAGACGAAAATTTAGGTTATTCATATCAGCTATTTCTGATTTAGGAAAAAATCCTGAAATAGGAGCAGAGCCATTGAAACCCTTGGCTTTTTCCCAAGGAAGACCTTTTTCTTTCAATTTAGCCTGTACATCGCGTGCAGTAAAGTCGATACCAATACCGATTTCATCATAGTATTTACTGGCAAACTTTGCTTCGATGTTTTTACCCATCTTATTGATTTTCAAAACGATTTCAACTTCATAATGTAAATCATTTGAAAAATCAGGAATATAGAAAGGTTCATTGTCACGAAGGAGCGCAGTATCTGGTTTAATAAAAATAACGGGCTCTGAAGGACGTTCGTTCTGAAGTTCAGCAATATGTTCGGCGTAATTACGACCTATACACAAAATTTTCATAAGAAATCGTTAATAGTGAAATTGAAAGAGTTCTCTAAGTACTATTTCATCGAATATGCTCAAAAAACGATGATTATCAGTCTCATAGCGCTGAGCTAATGCTTAGATATCATCAAACAATGGACGCTTATTGGGTTAGCAAGGTTGACGAATGTTATACTTTATTACAAAACTACGTCGAAATACTAGAAAATTTAGTACCTTTTTACAACTTTTGCGTCTGAATACAAAATATGTATAGTCATACAGGCATTTTCAATTAATTTGACCTCGAAATGCCAACCGTCATTTTTTATTTATCAATTTACATATCATTATGAAACGTATCTTATTATACATTCCGCTTGTAGTAGCAGGATTAGTTTGGGCTTGTAGTAGTGTGCCTATTACTGGACGTAAGCAATTTTTGTTAGTATCCGATGACGAAATGAACTCTATGGCATTGACGAGTTACAAACAATTTTTGGACACCAACAAAGTAATTTCTCCTACTACTCAACAGGCTGCGATGGTAAAAAAGGTAGGAGATAAAATTGCTAGGGCAGCTCAGCAGTATTTTGAGCAAACTGGTAATCCTAATTATTTGCAAGGGTATCAATGGCAAACAGAGCTAGTACAAAGTAGTGAAGTAAATGCTTGGTGTATGCCAGGGGGTAAAATGGTTGTCTATACAGGTATTTTGCCTGTAACACAAAATGAAGCAGGTTTGGCAGTTGTGATGGGTCATGAAGTATCACATGCTATTGCTAAACATGGTGCTGAGCGTATGAGTCAAGGTATGATTGCTCAAGGACTATTAGCAGCTGGACAAGTAGGCTTAGGTATTGCGATGAAAGACAAACCACAAGCTACTCAAAATTTGTGGAATTCAGTATTTGGGGTAGCTGCACCAGCAGGAGCACAATTGACGTTATTGGCCAATGGTCGTGGACAAGAATCAGAAGCAGATCATTTGGGATTGATTTTCATGTCAATGGCGGGTTATGATCCAAACGAAGCAGTAAGCTTTTGGGGAAGAATGGCAAAATTAGGCTCAGGTTCAAAGCCTCCTAAAATTTTGTCGACCCACCCAACTGACGAACAACGTATTGCTGATATAAAAAGTATCTTGCCTGAGGCTTTGAAATATTATAAACCATCAGGTTCAGGAGGCGTACAGAGAAACTAGAGGAGTGATGAGTTTTGAATTGTGAGTGGTAAATTGTTCACTAATTCACCACTTACAATTAGTAGTGTTCGAAGGGTTTCCAGCTATTGCGGATTTGGGATTTCTGATTTCGGAAATAAAGAAAATCATCTTTGTTTTACAAAATACATAAGGTTACAGTTCCGAAATCCAACATCCGATATCCGAAATAAATGGCTTTTATAATTGTTCGTACAGTCCTAATTCTCAATTCACCAATATCTTGAATCGTGTTAAACAAAAAAAGCTATCCCGAAGGATAGCTTTTTTTGTGAGTATATCTAGAATTAGATAGTTCCAGCTAAAACTTTCTCTACTTTCTCAGCAGCTTCTTTCAAAACTACAGCAGAATAAACTTTAAGACCAGACTCGTCGATGATTTTAGCACCTTCAGCAGCGTTTGTTCCTTGCAAACGAACGATGATAGGTACAGGAATATCACCAATAGCTTTGTAAGCCTCAACAACACCAGTAGCAACACGGTCACAACGAACGATACCACCAAAGATGTTAATAAGAATAGCCTTAACGTTTGGATCTTTCAAGATGATACGGAAACCAGCTTCTACTGTTTTAGCGTTTGCACCACCCCCAACATCAAGGAAGTTAGCAGGCTCGCCACCAGAAAGTTTGATGATGTCCATTGTAGCCATTGCCAAACCTGCACCATTTACCATACAACCAACGTTACCGTCAAGTTTCACATAGTTAAGGTCGTTTGCAGAAGCTTCAACTTCCAAAGGATCCTCTTCGCTAGTATCACGCAAAGCAATGAAATCTGGGTGACGGAACAATGCGTTGTCATCAAGATTCACTTTAGCATCAACTGCCAAAATTTTATTATCTGAAGTCTTCAACACAGGGTTGATTTCGAACATTGAAGAATCAGTGTTTAAATAAGCTTTGTAAAGAGCGTTGATGAATTTCACCATTTCTTTGAAAGCTTCACCAGACAAACCAAGAGCGAAAGCTACTTTACGAGCTTGGAATTGCTGAAGACCAACACGAGGATCAATCCATTCTTTGATGATTTTCTCTGGAGAGTGTTCAGCCACCTCTTCGATGTCCATACCACCTTCTGTAGAGGCCATGATTACATTGCAACCTTTAGCACGATCTAATAGAATAGAAAGGTAATATTCTTTAATTTCAGAAGGACCTGGATAGTAAACATCTTCCGAGATCAAAACTTTGTGAACTTTTTTACCTTCTGGACCAGTTTGGTGTGTAATTAACTGCATTCCTAAGATTTGTTCAGCTTTTTCACGAACTTCTTCTAGGTTTTTAGCAAGTTTAACACCTCCTCCTTTACCGCGTCCACCTGCGTGGATTTGAGCCTTCACTACGTGCCACCCGGTACCAGTTTTGGCCGTTAATTCACGGGCAGCTTCTACTGCCAGTGCTGGTGTATCAACAACGATGCCTTCTTGGATGCGAACACCGTAGCTTTTCAAAATGTCTTTAGCTTGATACTCGTGAATGTTCATTTGATATACAATTGTTTATGAAACTTTAATGTACGATACTGGAAAAAAGCTTCCTTTTGGGACAATGCCTCAATAACAGCATAGGGTTCGTGACATACAAAATGTCGTAGAATACAGCTATTGAAGAAATCGCTCGCTAAATTACTGACAAAGTTCTAAACATAGTGTTTTTCTTTGCTAAATATTTATAGTCCGATGATTATTTATGCTTAAAATAAGCTGTAACAGCTACAAAGCCAGACCTAAAAATCAAAATTATTTTTATCCTTCGGAATGAAATAATTGATTTGTTAATGATTTTTTTACAACTTGGACTCGCTAACATAATTTCGTCGATAATTATATCATTTCTCTTCCCTGAATTATCACTAATCTAAGCTGAGGTTTGCTGCTATTAGTAGTTTATACTCATTTTAGGGCTATTAATTAGTGAATTTACTTTCATTTTTATTTTTACGGGTGTAAACTTGTGAGGTGCGTTGTGCTCAACGTAACCTGATTTTTCTATTTTTTTTCATTTTTTAACTAAACACATACACTTCATGAAGAAGCTTTTACTAATGAGTTTCCTGCTTGTGGTTGGTATTTTCTTTCAATCAAATGCCCAAGAACGCAAGATTACAGGAAAAGTTACATCTTCAGTTGACGGCTCTGCTTTACCAAGCGTGACAGTCCAAATAGTAGGTACTACTAAAGGCACTCAAACTGATACTCAGGGGAACTACTCGATTGTTGTACCGAGTTCAAAGTCGGTATTATCATTCCGTTTTGTAGGGTTTACGTCACAGGAAATACCTGTAGGTAGCCAAACTGTCATTAACATTACTTTGAAGGAGGATACAAAAGCTCTTGAAGAAGTATTGGTAGTTGGTTATGGGACTCAGATAAAAAGAGATTTGACAGGAAATATTGCAAAGATAAAATCTACTGAAATTTCAGATATGCCTGTAACCACATTCGATCAGGCAATTCAAGGAAAGGCCGCTGGGGTTGTTGTTAATTCTGGAACAGGTAAACTTGGTCAAGGTATTCGTATCAATGTGCGTGGTCAAGGATCTATTTCTGCGAGTACTCAGCCTTTGTTCGTGATTGATGGTATTCCATTGACGACTAATAACCTTGCTCTTCAGTTTGGTTCTACTAACCCTCTTGCTGATATTAACCCTCAGGATATTGAATCAATGGAAGTATTGAAAGATGCTTCTGCTGCAGCTATCTATGGAGCTCGTGCTGCTAATGGTGTAGTCATCATCACGACCAAAAAAGGGAAATCTGGGCAAACACGTGTGAATTTTGGTTATCAGACAGGTTCTAGTAAGCCTACTAGAAAATTACAGTTTCTCAATACTGAGCAATATGTGAACTACTATAAGATGGCCGCAGGAAATTCAGATAGAATAGAAGGAATAAACCCTGCTGATGGAGATTCGTACACAGCTTATATGAATAGCTTCTTTGAGACGCAAGGTTTGGGTACATTTGGTACTGCCAACCAAGTTTCTACAAATTGGGGAGACTTGGCGTATCAAGATGCACCGATGAGTCAATATGATATGAATATTAGTTCTGGAACTGACAAAACCTCGATATATGTATCAGGTCAGTATCTTGATCAGAAAGGTATTTTGATTGGAAACGCACTAAAGCGTGCTACTGGTCGTATCAACTTGGATCATAACTTGACCAATAAGTTTAAGATGGGGGCAAGTATGTCATTGTCTCGTAGTTTAAATAATCGTTTGTCGGGCGATCGCCAATTTGATAACCCAATGCAAATGGTTGCATTACCTCCAATGACTCCGTCTACAGACCCTACCACAGGCTTGCCTACAGGTTCATTACCAGGAGATCCGTATGTTCCTTATTACTATAACCCAATGGTAAATATTGGAAACGCTTTCTACAACACAACAGTGAATAGAACTATCGGAAGTATTTATGGTCAGTTAAAGATTTCTAAAGATTTGATATTCCGTTCAGAATATGGGGTAGACGTGCTTAACCAATTAGAAGAGCAATATTACAACTCCCTAACATTTAGAAATACAGGCGTAAATGGAGGTTTGGGACTTGCCAGAACGGTAAGAGTAGAAAACTATAATACCAACAATTTCTTATCTTATACAAAAGCCTTTGGTATTCATTCGATTGAGGCAATTGGTGGTATGTCTTTTCAAAACTCAACTGCAAAGTCACATTACATAGAAGGTCAAGACTTCCCTTCAGATTCGTATCAAACGGTTTCATCAGCAGCTAGAAAAACAGGAGGAGAGTCGTGGGAAACTTCGTTTAGTTTCGTTTCATATTTTGCTCGTGCAAACTACAAATTTAATGATAGATACATTTTTGGATTGAGTGCTCGTGTCGATGGATCTTCGCGTTTTGGTAAAAATAAACCTTATGGTTTGTTTCCAGCGGTATCTGCAGGTTGGGTAATTTCTGAAGAAGAATTTTTGAAAGGAAATAAAACTATAAGCTTTTTGAAGCTGAGATCAAGCTATGGTCGTACAGGGAATGCCGAGATTGGTACTGAAAGCTCTGTTAATGTGAGAAATTTCCCACAAAGAGGCTTATTTGCTGGTGATGCTGGTTATGGTGGTATTCCTGGTCAAAGACCAATTCAGTTGGCTAACCCAGATTTAAGTTGGGAAACTACCGATCAATTTGATGTAGGGATTGACTTTGGATTATTGGATAATAGAATTTCAGGTGAAATTGATTATTACGAGAAAAAAACCAATAACTTATTGTTAAACGTTAACGTGCCAGGCACAACAGGATTTGCAGTGCAGACTCGTAATGTTGGTAAATTAACGAACAAAGGTGTTGAGTTTGTATTGAATACAGAAAACCTAGTTGGAGCATTTAAATGGAGAACAAGCATCAATTTAGCATTCAATGCCAACAAGGTTACTGATTTACAAGGACAAATTATTGAAGGTGGTTTAAGTACAATGAGCCGTGCTGTTGAAGGTCAGCCTATAGGTACATTCTTTACTGCTGAATATGCAGGAGTTGACCCTAACAATGGTGACGCTTTATGGTATAAAAACACGAAAAATGCAGATGGAACTGTAGACCGTACAACAACAAATGTGTACAACCAAGCTCAGAGAGTCGTAGTGGGTAAGGCATTGCCTGATTGGACTGGAGGGATTACAAACACATTTAGTTTTAAGGGCTTTGATTTAAGTGTTTTCTTTAATGGACAATTTGGCAATAAAATTAACTTCTATGGTGTAGGTCGATTCTCGTCAGCTAATGGTCGTTTTGAAGATAACCAAACTGTTGATCAGTTGAATTCATGGACAACAACAAATCGTAATACTAATATCCCTGAGGCTCGATTGTTCTATAACAATGGTGCTCAACCATCAAGTCGTTTTATCCAAGATGGCTCATTCGTTCGTTTGAGAACAGTAACGCTCGCATACAATTTACCTAAATCATTGCTACAAAAAGCTAATATTAATAGTATGAGAGTATTTGTTACTGGACAAAACTTAGCCACATTTACAAAATATGGTGGATGGGATCCAGAGGTAAATGCAGACGATATTGTGACCAACGTTGCACTAGGTTATGATTTTTACACTGCGCCTCAGCCTCGTACAATTACATTTGGTGTAAATCTTGGTTTTTAATTTAAACGATTTGTGTTATGAAAAAATTAACTAAAAATATATTTTTAATAGGTCTAGCTGTTTCAACACTTACCTCTTGTGATAATAGTTACTTAGATTTAGAGCCAAAAGTAAGTATTGATGAATCTGCGGCTTTAAATACATCGAAAGATATCCAAGTAACCCTTAATGGTGCTTATGATGGACTTAGCGATGTAAATGTTTGGGGAGGGGGTAGCCAGTACATAAAAGAACTATTAGTCGATGACAGAGATGTTGTATTTGGAGGTACTTACACAACTCTCGACGAAATTTGGAGAAAAACTATTGCTACTACCAATGGCGATATTACTAATCTCTGGCTTGATAGTTACAATGCTATTAACCGTGTAAACAACGTAATGTCGGCAATATCAAAGGTTGATGATGCTAACAGAAATAGAGTAGAGGGTGAAGCCCGTTTTATTCGAGGAGCCTTGTATTTTGATTTGGTAAACTTATATGGAAAATTCTGGGGTGATGGAGATAATAACACAAACCTTGCAGTACCTTTAATATTGACGCCAACTCGTGGTATTACACAGGACGATTACCGTACTCGTGCTACAGTAGCTCAAGTTTATGCTCAGGTTATAGATGATTTAACAAAAGCTGAGCAGCTATTGAGCTCGCAAGTAGATAACTATGGTTTTGCTTCAAAAAATGCAGCAGCAGCAATGCTGTCAAGAGTTTATTTAGCACAGGGCAACTACGCTTTGGCTAGAGACGCTGCCAATCGTGTTATTACCTCAGGAGTACACGCCTTAGCACCAACATTTGCTGATGCATTTGCTGATGGTTCAAATACTGAAGAGTTGATTTTTAGAATTATTGTTACCGACCAGGATGGAGCAAATGATTTAAATACATTCTATGGCTCTACAGCTAGCAATGGACGTGGTGATATTCGTGTGCAATCAAAATTCTTATCCTTATATTCTTCAGAGGATTCAAGAGGTAAATTTTTCGAGCGTGTAAATAACCTTAATTTTACTTTGAAGTTTGCTGATAGATATGGCGATTTGCCAATTATTCGATTTGCGGAAATGTATCTTACAAGAGCGGAATGTAATTTTAGACTTGGTACTACGGTTGGTGCGTTGCCTATTTCTGATATTAATAAGATTCGTGATAGAGCTGGAGCCAATTTATTAACTAATTTAACTTTAGCGGATATCTTAAAAGAAAGACGCCTGGAGTTAGCATTTGAAGGAGGTAATTATTTAGATATCAAAAGAACTAAACAAAGTGTTGGTGCTTTAACTTCCAATTCTAATGCTTTGACACTCCCAATTCCACAACGAGAAATAGATACAAACAAATCGTTGGTTCAGAATGCTGGATACTAGTTTAAGTACAAAAGCTAAAAGTTAGATAATTTATAAGGTTTTTTAAATAAATCGAAATGAGAAATTTACTCTATCGAGGATTTATGATATTTTCTAAATAAAAATCTAATTATCTAATAAATAAAAAAAGGGTATAGGCTTAAATGCCTATACCCTTTTTTTTAAGGAAATATTTAACTTTTTTTGCCCTGTGGTAGAGAGACCGTACTGAAACGACAACATATCTAGAAAATATATTTTGTTGTTTCTAAGAAAAAATAATCAAAAAGGGAAAAGTTTTATTTGAAATAGGCATGTTAATAGCAAAAAATATCATCAAACGTTATGCTTCCTTACAAGTACTTAAAGGAATAGACCTGAATATCAATAAAGGGGAGATTGTCTCTATTGTTGGTGCTTCGGGTGCAGGAAAAAGTACTTTATTGCATATCTTGGGTACATTAGACCAGCCAGACGCTGGAAGTCTAATTATCGATGGACAAGATGTAACCCAACTAGGAGAGAAGCCTTTGGCTACTTTTAGAAATGAAAAAATTGGATTTATTTTTCAATTTCATAACCTATTAGGTGAGTTTTCGGCACTTGAAAATGTTTGTATGCCCTCATTTATTGGTGGAAAAGGAGATAAAGCGGTAAGAGAAAGGGCTGAGGAATTATTGGTAATGCTAGGGCTAAAAGATAGAATCAATAATCTACCTTCACAAATGTCAGGAGGTGAGCAGCAACGTACTGCGGTGGCTAGAGCGTTGATGAATTCGCCTGCGATTATTTTTGCAGATGAACCTTCTGGTAATTTAGATTCTAAAAATGCACAAGAGCTACATGAACTGTTTTTTACTTTAAGAGATAAATTTCAGCAAACTTTTGTTGTCGTGACTCACAACGAAGAATTGGCTAATATGGCAGACCGAAAACTCATTATGCAGGACGGCTTAATTATAAATTAATCTGCAACAAACATGAGTCATCTCGAATTTTAAGATTTGGGTTATTCTCCAAATTTTTATCAAAAAAGCGGTCGGAAAATATTTTTCAACCGCTTTTTTGATACTACGATACTAGGTATAACTTGGCTCAAGACGCAATCATTGCATCTCTACTACTAGAATACAAATTGTAACATAATCACTCATCCGCTCAATCACTAAATTAGGGATGACTCATGTTTAGTTTTATTAGCTCGTTCTTCCACCTACGATTTTATCATATTCGTTGTCATAAGGCTCCCAAAGCTCAATCTTGTTGCCTTCAAGGTCTAAAATATGAACAAATTTGCCAAACTCTAGTTCTTCTATTTCATCCAAAATAGTGACACCTTCAAGGCGGAGGATTTCTACTAATTCTCTCAAATTATCGACACGATAATTGATCATAAACTCCTTATTGGATGGTGCAAAGTATTGAGTACTATCAGGGAAAGGACTCCATTGAGTGAAGCCTTTTTGTTCGTCCATTTGACGCCACTCAAAGTTTGTTCCATATTCATCGGTGTTAAAGCCAAGATGCTCCTCATACCAATCTTTTAATTGTTGTGGGTCTTTACATTTAAAAAAGATACCACCGATTCCTGTCACTCTCTTCATTTATTTTATATAGTTAACTTGGATTTTAGACTAAGCAAGGGGATAATTTCAAATTTACCATTTAGGACTTAAAATTTGATGCAATTTTAATGAAAAAACAGAGATAAACTAATGATAATCGATTGGAATTCAAATGTCTGTAGTAAGTCTTGTAAAGAGAGGATAATGTAGGAAAGACATTTGCTAATTGGAACTTAGAAAAAAGGTCTATCAATTTGTGTCTGAAATTAAATTTATTGTACTGGTTGTTTGGACAAATCAAATAGTAAGTTCATGAAGGGATTGTTTACTTTACAAAGAGATTAGTATTAAATTGCGTATTGTTTGGTAAGATAGTGTAGTCGATTCGTTATTTTTGCAAAGATGAAACTTTTTGATTTTAAATATACACGCCAATCCATTGGTATTTTCCTCGTATTTATGGGGTCTCCTTTGATATTCTTTTTCAAGGAGACATTAGGATTTGGTGGTTCTTCAGCCTTTACTTTAGGCGGGTTTATTTTGGGATTTATTTTGATGTTTTCGAAAGATACCTTTCGAAAATACTATAAGCTAAATACGCCAATATTTAGACTTGGCGCAATATTTACTTTAATTTCATTAATTTACTTTTATGCTTATAATCAAACATTTACAGAAAGCTATTTAGTTGGTAGGGATATCGCCAACTATCTATTAATTGCTGTTTTCTTCTTTATGCTTGTCTCGGTTTCAAACGAGGTAAAGGAATATTTTCTTCCTGTCGTAATTGCACTTACATTGCTTGGAAACCTTTGCCTCATATACTCGATGGTGACCAATCCATTTTTTGTTATAGGGCAGCGAGCAACAGTTGTTTTTGGTGATGGTTCTTCGGCGGCAAGTGGTAATCCCCATGTTTATGCCAGAAATGCTTTTGCAGGTATATTTGGATCTTATCTAATGTTTAGTTCAAAAAATACCTTATGGAAGCTTGTGTGTATATTAAATTGTTTGATATCAATAGCAGTGCTATTAATGACTCAAGTAAGGACGATATTTTTGGCATTTATCATATCAGCGGCACTTTATGTTTATTACAATACTTCATTAAACAATGTAAAAAAGACAATCAAGCAGTTCTTGAGTTTTAGAAATATTTTGTTAATGTTAATGTTATTAGGCGGTATAATTTATTTTATATCAACAAATGAATTGATTATTAATATATTAACGAGTTATTATGAGAGCTCAAGCACAGCACTTACCAAAGCTGTTTTAACTGCTGCGGGTGTAGCAGATGAGAAAAATACAGATGCTTCAGCTTTAGGAAGAGTAGGAAATTTGGATTTTTTTAAAGGTATTTTATATGGAGAGCCGTATTCATTAATTCTTGGCAAAGGTTACAGGTTTTGGTATATGGATATGCCAATTGTTGAAGCTTTTTTAGATTATGGATTGATAGGTTTATGGAGTTTCGGGTTGATGAATTTATTAATTTTAAAAGAGTCTCTAAAAGTCATGAAGCAAGGTAATAATCCTTTTACAATGTTTTTAGCCTATTTTTATTTGACTTATTTTCTGGGTTTATTTACTGGAGGACGCCCTAATGACACACCTTATTGGTTTGTTTTTGCAGTGATGATTCGTTTTGTTGGTGTAAAATATCTTGATTTAATGCCATCAAAATCAGACATATCGTCAGACAGCAAAGAACAATCAACTACTTGATAATAAAATGAAGGTATTGATATTACATAATATACTTTGGGCACATTACAAATCTCTTGTATTTGATGCTTTGAATGAAATAAGCCAAAAGTCAGAAGATTTTGAGTTACTTGTTGTTCAAACTGCCCGTACAGAAAGAAGTCGTATTTCTATGGGTAATACCAGTAGCACTGAGGTAAGGTATCCATATAAACTGATTGGAGAAGGAGTTTTAGAAGATGTCTCCCTAAAGCAAAGAATTCTGGGAATGCTTAGTGCAATAAGAGAATTTAAACCAGATGTTGTAAACATAACAGGGTATTATGATTTAGCCTTTTGGGTAGTACTTTTTTATTGTAAACTCCATAGGATTAAATTAGTCTTGTCGAATGAGTCAACCGCTGTAGATCATATAAGAAATGGATTAAAGGAAAAAATAAAATCAATTTTCGTAAGACAATTTGATGGGTTCTTTAACTTTGGCTCCCTTTCTGCTCAATACATGCTATCGTTAGGAGCCCAATCGAATCAATTATTAGTAGAAAAAAACTGTGTAGATAATGCTACAATAAGAACTATCTACGATGATGCTAAACTACAAGCTGAGCAGACAAAGCAGAATCAACAGCTAAAAAAGTATAATTTAATTTTTGTGGGAAGATTAATATCTTTCAAGAATTTATCTTTTTTGATAAAAGCCTTTGGTTTGGCTAAAAGTAAACTTTCCAATGAATGGGGACTCATTATATTGGGAGATGGTGAAGAGAAAGCAAAACTTGAAAATCTGACGAAAGAGCAAAACGTTGAGGATATAAACTTTTTCCCAGGAGTAGGCTGGCAGGAAGTACCTAGATACTTAGCTCTTGCAGATGTTTTAGTGTTACCTAGTTATTCGGAGCCATGGGGGTTAGTTGTAAATGAAGCAATGGCCTGTGCTATGCCAGTAATAGTCTCTGAAAATTGTGGCTGTGCTGCAGATATAGTAAAGGATGGTATCAATGGTTTTACTTTTAACCCTTATGATATAAATCATTTTGAAGAAATTTTAATAGCTGTGATGAATGATATTACTAAACTCGAAAAAATGGGAAAGGAATCTGAGCGCATCATAGCAGAATATACTCCTCAAAAGGTAGCTGAAGAAATGTATAATGGTTTTTGTAAATGTACATCTTTAAGCTATTATCAAGACAAATAAGCGTCATTGCTTTTGCGATTAATCTATATGTCTCCAAAAAAAGTCATCAATTCTATTCAAATTTTACGAGGTGTTGCTGCTGTCGTAGTGTTAATTTACCATGTATCAGGTTTTTTAAAAGTAAATTCCTCTCAGGTTATTTTTGCAGACTTTTTTCGAAAAGGGTTTGCAGGAGTTGATTTGTTTTTTGTTATAAGCGGTTTTATCATTAGCTATACTACCAAAACATATATAGGAAATCCAACTAAATTTAAAGAATATTGGAAAAAACGTATAATTCGTATATATCCTATTTATTGGATAGTCCTTGGAGGAATTCAACTGTTACAATTAATTTTATCCAATTATTTGAAGGTGACAAGTTTTGAAACCTACAGTAATATTGGGATATGGGCTCATTTTAAAACCTATACTTTATTACCCAAACATGTAGCGATCGACCCTGTAACATGGACAATGAGTTATGAGATATATTTTTATGCCCTATTTTCAATTGTAATTTTATCTAAGAGACTTTGGATAATTCCAGCTACAATTTTGGGATTAACAGTTCATAATTCAATCGTTCATCCTGTATTTGACCCTGAAAATGGTTTTTCATATTATAATTTCGTATTTAGTAATTATAACTACGAATTTTTAATGGGTATTCTTATTTCATACTACTACGATAAAATTAGATTTTCGCCTATCATATCTATATTTCTTGTAATTATAGCAGTATCTATAATTTATTTATGGGGAGATTTTGTGGGAGACTATGACAATTTTAAAAGAATTTTAATTTTTGGTTCAGCAGCCTCTATGATACTTGTTAGTTCTATAAACATTGAAAAAGCAGGCTTTTTAATAGCTCCTTCATTTTTCATTTCGGTAGGTAGCGCATCTTATGTGCTTTATCTGATACATTTTCCCTTTTTATTGATTTTAAATAGGATTCCTAATATGTTTGGTGTCACTCTAGACGCCTTTCAAATGTCGTTATATAATTATGTGGTTGTGGTCATCAATATTTTGGTGGCAGTGTTTTTGCACAAAAAATTAGAATTACCACTTACCTCTTATTTAAGCAAAATTTTCAAGTGAGTCAATCTTTAAGAATTTTACATATTTGTGCTTATACTTGGGATATTGGTGGACCTCCCAAAGTAATTTACGACAATGCTGTTGTACAATTAGCGAATGGAGCGGAGGTTACGATATTGACACCTATTTCTGAAGGACAAAAACTTTATCCTGTACCTGATGGTGCTGAGATTGTTTGCTGTAAGCGACATAGTTTGGCTCGTATTTGGGCAGAGTTTTCTCCTGAATTGTATCAATGGTTAAAAAAGAATGGCGAAAAATTTGATGTAATACATATTCACGGTATTTGGCATTTTGGTAGTGTAGCGCCCTTTTTATTGAACCTAAAAGTAGCAAAATGTATTACTGTGCATGGCTTGCTAGACCCTTGGGCTTATCGAAATGGCTATTGGAAAAAGAGATTATTCCGATGGCTTTTTCAGAAAAATGCCCTTCAAAAAGCTGAAATGATTCATGTGTTCAATACAGATGAATTACGTGATGTAACCAATTTTATAGGGGAGAGCCATCCCAATATTGTCATGATTCCGAATGGTATAGACTTAAAACCCTTCGATAACTTACCAGATAAAGGATATTTTGCACAAGAACTAGGTTTTTCTGGAGATAAAAAGGTTATCTTATTTTTAAGTAGAATCAATATCAAAAAAGGCTTAGATTTACTGCTTCCTGCAATTTATGAATTAGCAAAAGAGCGAGAAGACTTTATTTTAGCCTTAGCTGGTCCCGACGATGGTTATTTGGAAGCAACTCAAGCGTTTATCAAACAGCATCAGGCTGAGTCCTATATTAGATGGATTGGCATGAAAACTGGACAAGAAAAATTGGCTGCCTTTGCCGACGCTGATGTGTTTGTACTACCTTCTCATTCGGAAGGATTTTCGATTGCCACTTTAGAGGCTTTAGTTTCAGGAACTCCATCGGTATTGTCTGACAAAGTTGGCTTTGCTGACAATATCATTGCAACTGAATCAGCCATCATAGTTGATCTTACTACGGAGTCTATCAAAGATGGCATTAATCGTCTTCTCGACGATGCTGAGTTAGCCAATAAGATTGCTAAAAATGGACAGCATTTAGTCAGAACTCAATATGATATTCGTGTGGTAGGAAAGCGTATCATGAGTGAGTTTTTAAAAATTATGAAATAAACCATTGCAATATGCAACAAGATATATCGGTAATTATCCTAACCTTTAATGAGGAAAAACATATTGCCCGTTGTATTAAATCGATTTTGCCATTTACCCATAAAATTTTTATCGTTGACTCTGGCTCTACCGACAAAACGGTAGAAATTGCAGAAAGATTAGGTGCGATTGTGCAGTACAATCCTTGGGTAAACTATGCACAGCAGTTTAATTTTGGTATTGAAAATAACCCTCACAAGACCAAGTGGTTGATGCGCATGGATTCGGATGAGTATATCATGCCTGAATTGTCAGAAGAGATTTCTAGTAAACTAGCTGGCTTGAATGATCAGATTTCGGGTATTTATGTAAAACGCCGAGTGATGTTTTTTAACAAATGGATTCGTCACGGGGCTTATTATCCTATTTGGTTGCTCAGAATTTGGAGAAATGGACGAGGCGTTTGCGAGGAAACTTGGATGGATGAGCATATCAAAATTACAGAAGGAATTACTCAGAACTTTTCGCATGATATTGTAGACCATAATCTGAATAATTTGACTTGGTGGACTCAAAAGCATAATTTGTATGCGATTAGAGAAGTGATAGACTTACTCAATATGAAATATGATTTTAGGGATTTTGAGTCGGTCGAGCCAAAATTATTCGGTTCTCAAGAACAACGGAAAAGGTATTTGAAAATGAAATATGCCTCATTACCTTTATTTACCCGTCCATTCATGTACTTTATCTATAGGTATTTTTTTAGATTAGGATTTCTGGATGGAACTAAAGGTTTGGTATGGCATTTTTTACAAGGCTTCTGGTATCGTTTTTTAGTAGATGCCAAAATATATGAGGTTTACCAGCGTGTTGGAAAAGATAAAAACGCGATTGTTGACTTTTTTCAAAAAGAGTATAATAAGAACCTTCGTTCGTAGTTAAAATAATACATGAAGGGAAACGAAAATAGTGTTGGCGTAAACTTGAAGACAATGTTTAAAACAGATTTGTCTAAATATGATAATTCGTGGTACAAACCAGGGTCGAAGGCAAAGATTATCCTTTGGTTTTTGGTGAATACCTGCGTAATCAATAATTACTTGCCCATTCCTGTTAGTCTAAAGATTTGGGTATTACGGTTGTTTGGGGCGCAAATAGGCAAAGGTGTTATGATAAAGCCTAAGGTAAATATCAAATATCCTTGGTTTTTACGAATTGGGGATTTTGTTTGGATAGGCGAGGAGGTGTGGATTGATAATTATACGTGGGTAAGTTTGGAAAATCATACTTGTATTTCACAAGGAGCAATGTTGTTGACGGGCAATCATAATTACAAAAGTTCAGGCTTTGGATTAATGATTGGGGAAATAAAACTAGAAGAGGGTGCTTGGATTGGTGCCAAAGCTGTTGTTTGTCCTAATGTGACCGTTTACTCACATGCCGTACTTTCTGTTGGTTCTATTGCAACCAAAGATTTAGATTCGTACTCTATATACCAGGGTAATCCTGCGGTTAAGGTTAGAGATAGGAGTATTTTAACTTAGTAATTCTTGTTGTTTTATAGAATAGTTGTAAATTCGATAATTAAATTTAAGGAGTTTTTCCGAAATTGCTCTTGCTAAAAATTGAACTTTAGGGCACATAGTTAAGTGGTTATGAATAGTATTTTTACTGAAATATACAATGATAGGCTTTTTCAAATTATAGTTTCAGCGATAGTAGCAGCTATTGTTTCGGTGGCAGCTATACCTGTAATTATTAAAATTTCTCGTTTGAAAAACCTGATGGCTGAGCCTGGAGAACGAAGCTCCCATATCAAAAAAACACCTACTTTAGGAGGTGTCGCAATCTTTGCATCCACGCTTATCAGCTACTTTCTTTGGAGCAATCCAGATGAAGGTGAATTTGTGCACCTTTCTATTTCAGCTATGGTGATTTTGTTTTTCTTAGGGGTCAAAGATGATATTTTGGTTCTATCTCCGAAGAAAAAAATGTATGTGCAAATCGCTGCATCTGCCTTGGTTGTAGTATTTGGGGATGTTCGTCTCGAAAATCTGTTTGGAATTTTTGGTATCGATGAAGTGCCTTATATTTTGAGTCTTCCGCTGACGGTATTTGTATTTATTGCCTTAATCAATGCCATCAACCTTATTGATGGAATCGATGGCTTAGCGGGTGGTATTGGGATGATTTGTGGCGGATTATTTGGTTTATGGTTTTATTTGAATGGCTATTTTGCCATGGCATGTTTAGCAGCGTCAATGGCAGGGTCTCTTTTTGGATTTCTACGTTTTAATTATTCCAAAACGTCTAAAATCTTTATGGGTGATACGGGGTCACTCATTGTTGGTTTCTTGCTGACAATGTTTGCCATTAAGTTTGTACAATTAAACATCGCTTACCGTTTTGACCCAAATGCTTTGTTTAGTGCGCCTATCTTAGCTATTGTGGTATTGATTGTTCCAATCTTTGATACACTTCGTGTGTTTATTGTAAGATTAAAAGATAAAAAATCTCCATTTGTAGGCGATAGAAACCATTTGCATCATATCTTGATTGACAGTGGTATGACTCACCTTCAGGCCTCGGTAGTACTTTGGGTATTTACGGTGGTGTCGACAATTGCATTTTTGTTTATCACTAAAAATACTGACAATACAACATCGCTATATATTCTTGGAGGCTTGTTTGGATTATATATGTGGTTATCACATATTTTGAAAGCCAGAAACGCCAAACGTCAAGAGTTACTCGATGCGGCAGAAGCAGAGGCACAGAAACAAAAAGAGATACAAGAACAGCAAGCAATTTTGTTGGAAGAGAAAAAGTTAGGAAAACCTGCTTTAGAGATTCGTTAAGATTAAGAAAAAATAAAACCCTGTTAGCATGCTAACAGGGTTTTTTATGGTGTTAGGGAAGGTATTTCGTCGTTTCTTTAAGTTTTTTATCAATTCTATTGAGTACCATTTCACTATTTTTGAGCTTGTCGATACTCTCTTTTGAACCATTATCTACCTCTTGCTTGAGGGCATCTCTGATAGCAGTCCATTTTGCTTTTTGTTGATTTAATAACTCTTGTTGAAGAACAGCTTCGTCTTGAGTAAGAGCTCGTTTGCTTCTAGTATTACTTTTTGAAGAAGAACCTTCAGTGGTACTTTTATCTGATGATTGGAATTCTTCTGTTGATGTACTAGGCTTTTGTGTGGTCTCTGATGCGCTATTGGAACCTGAAGGTGCGCTTACATTACTACTATTGGTATCAATGCCTAGTTCTTCGCTCAATTGTGCATTTGCTTTTGCAATAGCAGCAGAGTCGCTATTACTAGCCTTGTTAAGCTGAACAGAGTCGATAATTGGTACCGAATCTCCATTTAAGCGATGACTATTAGAATTGTACCAAAGAAAGAATGCTATTCCTCCTGCGATTAAGCCTAAACTTGTCCAAAGAATGAGCGAATTCGTTTCTTTATCTTTGTCCTTAGGTTTACTTACTGTTGGAATGTTTTTTTGCTCAGTTTTCGCTGCTACAACTGGCTCTATGGGTTTTGTTACTGGAGTTTCTTCTGGCGTTTTGCTATTGATAACTTCCAGTATAACAAGATTGATTTTGAGCTTCTTTTGAGGATCTACCGTACTTTGCAGATTTTGAATACCATTTTCAGGAGTATTACTTTTCTGCAAAATCTCATCAATTTCATTATCAGATAAATGTTGTCTTAAACTTTCACTACAAATCAGTAATTTATCGCCTTCATTGAGAGTAAAACTGATAATGTCGAGCTTAGATGGACGAGCTAGGAATTGGAGTTTGTGCCCTTTTCTGCTTAAATAACAGTGAGTATCACTTATCCAGTTCATTAAAGAGGTATCTGCCAAATCCCATGAAACTTGTAATTCATGGTCTGGATTAGATTCTTTAGCAATTTTAGTACCCAAATGAAAAACCTGTAAAATAGAGTCTCTCATAGCACGGTATGCTGTTTCTGAATCTTCAGGTTCTAGGATATTTTGAGAATAATTTGTATCCATCGTAAGGAATAAGGAATGTTGTGGATTCCGTAGTAGAGGTTATAAGATTGATTACTACTTTGCAAATAACTAACGATTGGAAAGAACAAAAAACATGCCGAATCTCAACTCTCTGCGACATATTCCATTAAGTTACTGGGCTTCAAACTCTTCTATCCAATCAATCATTTTTAAACACCCTTTTTCGATAGCACTACTCAAAAAGTTTTTAGAGGGTTTGAGGTCTATTTTACCCATGCTTGGCACAAAACGTTCGAATCCTTTATACTTTTTGAGGTTTGTGAGGTAAGCACTTTGTAATTTCTTTAAGGTTTTGAGGGTTGATTCATTGAGCCCAATTTGATTTTTGAAATAGCCTTTTTGTGTAGCTAAAGACAAATTTTGCCATTGAAGTATATGTAACGGAAATGACTGAGCGATGACATAACTACCATTCTCGTCTATTGAGAGCGGATTTTCGATCCAATTGTATGGGTGATAATGAACGCCTATTTCTGATTGTACGTATACATTTTCTTGAAAAATAGGAATAAAATTTAGCCATAGTTGTTCTGCACCAAACCCATGACAAAAATCGAAATAGCCTTTTTCTTTTGTTCTTTCTTTCCAATAAGTCAAAAAGTTATTGGCTTGCACACTTGGTTTGTAGCCCCAAAAACCTGCATTATAAAGTCCAGCATTCAAAAATGTTGGTTCATTAATAGGATGATTAGGATTACGTTGTTGTGTAATATTAGGACTCAAAACAATATCATATTCATCAAGAATTTCCCATGTTTTTGATAAAGACTGAAAAAGTTGAGTTTGGCTTTCAAGAAAAATAATTTTGTTTGCTTGATGCTTTTTTTCTAAAAATGAGGCAAAATAAGGCTTCAATGAACGGGTAAGTTCATCGACGGTATATTTTTCTGCCATTTCTGATAAAAAAGGTAATCCTAACTCATCTGCACTTATGATAGGAAATGCTAAGGTAGGCAAATCACTAGGCAGGCGATCTGCAAGACCAATGACAAATTGTGTATTGGGTTCGTATTTTTGTAAGTCTTCGCCCAAAGCTAACGCAAATGGTATTTGAGAAATTGAGCAAACTGTATAGACTAACTGTATCATATTCTAATGGGGTAATGTTAGGATTTTGAAGTGTTTTGAATATGTTTTTCTACAGCATTCCAAACTACTTCAAATGGTAAATCAGCACAAGGTTTTTGCCCGTCTGTAATCATGATGGCATTATTGGTTGCGTATCCACCTGAGTAAGGAAGATATTTGTCAAAATGTACAAACTTTCCGAATAACAGCAAGCCATACGTCCCAACGGCATTTGCCAAATGCGCAGGGCCACTGTCTACGCCCATAAAAAACTGTGCTCTACGGATAATTTCGGCTGTTTGGAGCAAACTAAATTTCCCACAGCAATTGATATATCCCGGCAACGATTGATTCAAACTACTTTTTAAACCCACTTCAACAACGTGATAACCAAGCTCATAGAGGCGTTGAATAAGGTTTTCCCAATGGAACGTTTGCCAGTCTTTTGGCGAAAAGTTGGAGTGACAGTGAATCGCAACAAATTTTTGAGGTAAAGCTTGCTGGTCTATTTTTTGTCTATCACTCTCGCTAATATAAACTTTGGGAGTTTCTTGACTCAATGGTAAACCTCCCACTTTAGCAAACACTTCTAATAAATTTCCGAATTCAAAGTAGTTTTTTACATGAATACCAAGTTGCTCAGCATACGGATTAGTCAAAAATGTAAGCGTCGGTATATGGAAGCGTAACTCAGGCATGTGAAGATTATAAAAAACATCAAAGTTATGGTGCTTGCTAGTGAGAATACTCTGATATAAGTTGGTTTCTTCAATAGTGTAGTCAATATTGGGGTTACTATCTATGAGTTCTCTAAATGGTTTGCGAACAATCCAAAAGACTTTGCTTTCAGGATGCTTCTGTTTAATAATGCGAGAAAGGGGCTCTGCTGCTACAATATCTCCAAAATGTTCTGCCAGAAGCACGCCAATCATTTGTTGTTTGGGATTATTTAATTTAATCCTACGAACCAACAAATAGCTTTGAACGAATCTCCAAGCTGGGACATATTGTTGAAGTATATATTTGTTATAGCGATGTTTCCAGAGGTCAATAAAACGCTGAATACCCATTTTTACTTTAAGATTTGTCTGAAATTAAGTTAGTGGGCAAAATTAAATTAATTTTACCCGCTCTAGGCTAGGCTCTAAGCACTATGCCGTAAGCTGAAAGTTCAAAAGTGTTTCTAATGAAATCATGAAAAAATGCCTACAGCTTATAGTCTAAAGCGTATTAATTAACGATTTAATAGGGAAACCACTTTACGGAAAGGCATTTGTAATACTTTTCTGACACGTTTATAACGTTTTATTTTGGGTGGTTTGATGTAAAAACAAGGGATTTTAATATAATAATCATTAAAATTATCTTTCAGCTTTTGAGCATAATATTGAAACAATGGAACGATATCTGGTCTGTTTTCAAAGCTAGAACGGTTTTGGTATTTCGAAACTTCGTTCGGCTTTTTCAACTCATATCCACTATAATGGAAGAAAATCAGAGGCTTGCCATTGATAAAATATTTGCCATCTCTTATACTCACTGTACGCTCATGTAAGTTCCAGTAGGCCATATTGTAGCCAGGGTATTTATCTACCAATACGTCATTTGGATAGAACAGAGGCACAAAATTAATCCAATGCTGATCTACAAATAAGCCATTGCAAAGATCAATTCTACAGTCTTTTTCTAAGCGGTCTTTCCACCAACTCACCATGTGATAGGTCGCTTCACTTCTTGATGTGGCGATAAATCCAAGGTTGTATAGTCCTGTACTTAAATGGTCAGTTTCTTTGGTATTCAAATCATCGTTGATAGGCGAGCAGATATGTGGCGTCACCACCATCGGATATTTTTTCAAAGAATCTTCAAGTGGTTTCAAGCTGTCAAAAACAATGATGTCGGGGTCAAAGTAGATAACGTTTTGAATATCAGGACGATTTTTGTAAAAATAATCTATAAAATAGGGTTTTACTGCGGTATTAAGCTCCGTGATATTATAAATCTCACACATTTGTTCAAACGATTCGATATTGATTTTGTCAATTTCGAGCATTTGAAATGGAGGAATTTTGTCTGGTTCAAGCTCCACTTTGTCGAGTCTATCTACCAAACCAATCACAAATTCTATGGATGGGTTTTGTTCTTGCAACGATTGACCCAATGTTTGAGCTTGAGCCAAATAGTTAATCGAACAAATGGTGAATGCTAAAGTCATAATTGTATTTCGGTAATACTATTGGCAGGTTATGCCATTCAAATTAAGTTGGTTTCGGGTTCGGTTTTGAACTATTATGAAATTTGTAAAATTGTCAAAAATTCTTGAAAAGCTTTTTCTGTCGAATGTCTTTGAAGAACTTTCTCCCTTGCTATTCGTCCCATTTTTGTACGAATTTCTGGATTTTCCTTCATAATCCTAACGGCATTTGCCATGGCTTCTAACGACAGATAAGGGACTATCATGCCTGCATCTGTCTCAATCAAATCTTGGGCGCCACCTGCTTTTTCAAAACAAACCATCGGTTTTTGTAATAAAGCAGCCTCCAAAACTACCAATGGATAAGGGTCTTCGCGAGAAGTGAGTGCAAAAATATCGAAAACTGACAAGTAATCTAGTGGATTGCTCACAGCTTCCACAAACTTGATGTTTTGTAAGCCTAAGCGTTGTGCATCAATAGAAAAAATCTTAAAGTCATTTTGTGAATGAGAGCCACCTACCCAAAGAAAATAAGTATTTTGATGCTGCAAAATATGTGCAAGCTGAACAAACAAATCGGTTCCTTTTCGTAAATCAATAGTGCCCATACCACCTACAACAAATGCATCTTGAGGTATCCCAAGTTCTTGTTTAAGGGCATTTACTTTAGTGCTAGAAATCTGATATTGTTGTGCAGATTCGGGGAGTAGTGAACACAAAATCTCTATTTGTTGCTCAGGAATTCCAAACTGTTGAAGGAGATTTTGTTTAACTGAATTGGCACAAGCAATAAATTTTTGAGTGCCACGAAGGGTGTTGTCTATTGCTTGTTGAGTCCCATTGTACATCTCTATACCCATACGAAGTTCGTGGATATAGGAATAAATAGGGCAATTAAACTGACTTAATTCTTCAAAAATATCTCCATTGGTAAAGGTATTGGAAACAATCAAATCAAATTTTTGACTAGCTAGCATCTGCCAAACGGGATTAACCTCTGAGGTAGTTTGCCCAATTTTAGCTTTAATTTTTTGTAGGATTTGACTTTTGAGTCCGACAGGTTTTTCTTGATGAAGAATATAAGTTGGGGCAACTGCTTCGTACTCTTGAACTAGAGGGCCGTCGTGCTTGAGAAGTATCGAAAACTGTACTTTACCATACGCTTTTAATAATTTTAAAAACCTAAGTAATAAAATTTGAGAGCCTGCACGATTGGCATCATGACCCACAAAAAGTATGTTTTGTATCATAAAAATAAGCCTCGACGGAAATTTGGATTTCAAAATTACAAAATAATCTCGGATTCTCTGAACCTTCTACTCGTTCATCGCAAGAATGACAGGCTTATTGGGATAATTTCAAACTTTCAAGGATTTCCTCGTAGCGCTGTATGGTTTTAGTTAAAGTTTTTTGTAAGTCTTCGTCAGACTCCGCCAATAATGCTTCAAACATTTGTTTTCTATTTTCCAGAAAAAAGTAATTCTGAGGAGTATGAATATTGGTCATGCCGCCACGATGCTTGCGATAGCAACCCATTGTTTCGGGAAAGTACTTTATCTTGCCAAATTTTACTGCCTGCATAAAAATTCCGATATCACCACTAGCGCTTTTCCACCACCAAGGAGCTAACCCATTTTTGAAAACATTTCGAAAAACAGTGCTTGCAGTACCCAAAATCCATTCCTCATCCTTGTATAAATCATCAAGTGTCGAAACTTCTTTTTGGTCTGAATGATTAAAAGGGTGACTTTCGGAGCCATCCTCATAAATTACTTCCAACTGATGATGCGTTAATGCAAAATCAGGATGCTGATCTAGGAAATCTACTTGTTTTTGGAGTTTCTGTGGGTCTGTCCAATAATCGTCGCCTTCGCACAAAGCGATATATTCTCCTTGGGCTTTGCCAAAAATAAAGGCTACATTGTTTTTGCCACCTAATTCTCGAGGAGAACTTGGTCCAAGATTGGTAGCATGTAAATAGGCTTTAATCTGAGGATAACGTTGGCTATACGCCTGAATGATTTCGGCACTGTTGTCTGTAGAAGCATCATCGCCAATGACAATTTCATACTCAAAATTCACCTGTTGTGCGAGTGCTCCCTCCAACATTTGAGCAATGAATTTACCATGATTATACACAGGAACAAGGATACTTACTTTAGGCAATTTTTCCATAAATCAATTTTTTAACATTGTTTAGACAACGAGCCCACAAAAAT
The DNA here is from genome assembly GCF_030056655.1 of Flectobacillus rivi. Lineage (NCBI taxonomy): Bacteria > Pseudomonadati > Bacteroidota > Cytophagia > Cytophagales > Flectobacillaceae > Flectobacillus > Flectobacillus rivi. Next base: position 504,385 of record NZ_JASHIE010000001.1, on the reverse strand, counting down.
GCTAGGAAAATGCTGAGCAAGCAAAGATAATTATAGGAATTAGGAGGATGGTTTAAGGAAAGGGTATGATATGCACGTGAAGGGTATGAATATACATTTTAAAGTAAACCTAAACATGAGTCATCCCGAATTTAGCGATTTAGTGATTTAGCGAGTGAGTGATTATGTAAAAATTTGTATTCCATCAGTAGAGACACAATGATTGCGTCTTAAGCCAAGTTATATCTAGTATCGTATTATCAAAAAAGCGGTTGAAAAATATTTTTCGACCGCTTTTTGATAAAAACTTGGAGAATAATCCCAATCCTAAAAATTCGAGATGACTCATGTTTGGTTACAATCTACTCCTGCTGACCCGCCTCAGAAATGAGTTGATCAGATAGTTCTTTTCCTAAATATCCATCTATCAAATTATGGGCTAGGTAAATGAGTGGTGTCATGATAATAGCCGAGAAGAATTTGTAAAGATAATTGTTGAGGGAAGTAGAAATCCATTGGTCTATTGTCCAGTTACCAAATACCACGAAGGCAATACCAATCACCACAAAGCTGTCTATCAATTGCGATACTAAGGTAGAGCCTGTTGCTCGAAGCCAAATCTTCTCACCCTTCGTTACTTTTCTAATCGAGTGGAATACATACGCATCCAGAATTTGACTAATCAAAAATGCACTTAATGAGCCCGTGATAATACCTAATCCTTGACGGAAGATTTTGGCGAAAGCCTCATTGATATTGAAATTATGGTCGCCTTTGTTGACATCCAGCCAAAAGTCTGCTGGTACTAGTAGGGTTGCACCGTAAATAATCAAAAAGCTATAGGCGATGAAACCAGCCGTCAAATAAGAAATACGTTTTACGCCTTTTTTACCAAAATATTCATTGATAATATCGGAAGTAATAAAAACAAATGGCCAGTTGAGTGCCCCAGCGGTTTGATTTAAGTCCCAAATGCCAAAAAAGGTATTGAGGTGAAGTGGTTCAAAACCCAAAGTTTTTTCTACTGAAAAAATCTTGGCACCAACAATTTCGGCTACAATGGCATTGGTAAGGAATATTCCAAAAAGAAAGATATACAGTTTAGTACGTTTCGAGTCCAAGGTCGAAGTTTCGATGTGCATAAGTTAGTGCGCTTAAGAATAAAGCTATTTATTAGTTGAATTGTTGGTTTTAGGGTAAAATCACCACTATTGAGATAGATTTTAGTTCTAAAATACAAACAAACCCGTAAAAGTTCAAACAGAAGGGTTCGAAAGCTAGAGGTTTAACTTATAAAAGCTTAAAAGTGTTTGCTGGAGAGTTTTGTATTATCGATTAATTTTTGGGACAAATACAAAAAAAAGCATCTGAAGTTACTCAGATGCTTTTGCAAGAAAAATTTTCATTTTCAAATCTTCAAATCAGAAAAATCAACTTTTAGGCTTACCTTTTCTATGATTTTCGAAATGCGTCCCGATTTTACCGAGGGCTAATTCTAATTGTTCCAAATGTGGTAAAAATACAATTCGGAAATGGTCTGGTTCTTTGAAGTTAAATCCCGTTCCAGCCACAACCAAAATACGTTGTTCTTCCAACAGACTTAATACAAAATCACCATCATTTTTGAAGTCGAATTGTTTTAAATCAAATTTTGGGAAAAGGTACATCGCACCTTTAGGCTTTACACAAGACACTCCTGGAATAGCCACCAATTTTTCGTGTGTCAAATTCATTTGTTTGTACAAACGACCCGTTGGAATCACCAAATCGTTGATAGACTGATAACCTCCCAGCGCTGTTTGGATACCGTATTGGGTGATTACATTGGCACACAAACGCATGCTAGCCATAAAAGTCAAACCTTCAATATAGGATTTTGCTCTATGTTTTGCCCCTGTCAATACCATCCATCCTCCACGGAAACCAGCAGCACGGTAGTTTTTAGACATACCACCCATGGTAATAATGAGGGTTTCTTCAGACATACCTGCCGTGGTGTGATGCACTGCTCCGTCGTACAAAATTTTATCATAAATTTCGTCTGCGAAAACAATCAATTTATGTTTTTCAGCAATACGAACAATTCCTTCTACAATTTCTTTTTCGTAAACTGCTCCCGTTGGGTTATTAGGGTTGATTAAAACGATACCTCTGGTTTTCTTGGTAATTTTAGATTCGATGTCTTTCAAATCTGGATTCCAATCCGAAGCCTCATCACATACATAATGTACAGGAGTACCACCTGCAAGTCCTACCGAAGTAGTCCAAAGTGGATAATCGGGTGAAGGTATCAAAATTTCATCTCCATTATTCAACAAAGCAGTCATTACCATTGTGATCAACTCACTTACCCCATTTCCGATGAACACATCTTCGATTTCGACTTTTCTTACGCCGCGACTTTGGTAATACTGCATAACGGCCTTGCGGGCGGCAAACAACCCTCTAGAATCGGCATAACCTTGAGCATTGCGAATATTCATGATAATGTCATGAATGATTTCGTCTGGTGTCTCAAAGCCAAATGCCGCTGGGTTGCCGATGTTTAGAGAAGTGATTTTATAGCCCTCACGTTGTAATTGGAGAGCCTTCTCGTAAACGGGACCACGAATGTCGTAGCGGAGCGCGTCAAGGCGACTACTTTTTAGGATTTCCATAATTGCTTTTGTAAGAAATATCTAGTCGTTCGGCAGGAAAATAGACGAGAATAGGACCTAGGTTGGGGAAAGAGAATCTGCTAATTGATTTATTTGGGTTGGTTAACACTACATCTTTTATACTAGACTTGGTTGTACTCAAACTCCTCTTGCGACACTTCAATACCGTAAACTAGATGGCTGTTCTTGACTAAATTCAAGCTTGGGGCTAAATAGTTTTGTTTCAAATAAGTAATAGCGGTAAAGTTCCGAAAAAAATATGAATCCTACTTAAGCACTAGAGATATTTTTTGTAAACAAACTAGGTGTTTCGAATCGATTATTTGGGCTCGGACTCAGCACATTTACTCAAAACATAAGATTTTGTGTAGATAAAAGAGTATACGTTTTGTACGTATTTGTCTACAATTAACAGAAAGTTTATGGCTATAGTTTTACTGATATTTTTAAATGACATGAAAAATTAAAATTATTTTTTTGGGATGATTTTTTATTGTAATGTATTTATTTTCAGTAACATGAAAATGTTTTTAATTATGATAAATACCATTTTATTTTGATTTAAACAACCTTTTTACTTTATAATCTTTCTAAATAGTGTTGTTATAAAGTGAACTGTTTTTAAAAAAGCCGTAACGTTTTTATTGCTTTTCTGGTCAGTTGATGTAGCAGGATAACATAAAATTTTGCACCAATATATTTCCTAAAAACACATACTTATGACTAAAAGAATCTTTATTGCGTTTAGCTTATTGCTAACCTTCATCTTAAGTATCCAGTCGTGTAAGACTGATGATATTACTGCTTCTGCCAGTATTACAGGATTAAATTGTAGTGATGCTACCTTTTCAGCTACGGCAACGAGTGGAACATCTTACACTGCCACGGCGACAGTTCCTTATACAGGCGGAAATGGGGCGGCATATCAAGCGGGAACTCCTGTGGCGTCTACAGGGGTAACAGGTCTAACAGCAACTTTATCGGCGGGACAACTGACGAGCGGAAGTGGTACAGCTTCCTTCGTAATTACAGGAACGCCTGCTTCGGCTGGTACTGCTACTTTTGCGATTGATTTGGGTGGACAATCTTGTACGCTATCCTTACCTGTTGTGGCTTCAAAAGCAACTGTATCAAGCTTGGTATTAAGTAGTGTTGTGCCTTCAGCAGGTGTGAGTGGCACAGCCTATACAGGAGTTGCGACTTTGGCGTACACTGGTGCTAATGGTGGTACTTATGATGTGTCAACGGCATCTTCGACAGGAGTGGAAGGATTGATAGCAACATTAGATGCTGGAACGCTTGCTGCTGGTTCAGGCACATTGACTTACAAAATATCAGGTACGCCAACCTCTGCGGGGACTGCTACCTTTAATTTAAGCTTTGGTGGACAGACCTGTACTATCACTATTACCGTTACCGCTGGTAGCTCAGGAACTGCCACTCCAGCTGTTGATACCGTAGTAATTGTGTATTCAGGAACAACCGCTTCGGTAAGTAATCCATATCAAAGTGCTGGCGTAACTGTAACCACAAGTGGAGCAGATGTAACCGTAAAATCGACCAATACAACCAAGGAAATTGTCTATTTGTTGTCAGGAACCGCTAGTAAGGGAAGTTTCAAGTTGTACAGTGATTACAAATACAATATTGCTATGAAAGGGCTAAGTGTAACCAATAGTGTAGGGCCTGCAATTAATGTTCAATCTAGTAAAAAAGGTACGATTAATATTGTAGCTGGAACCACCAATACGCTTGTGGATGGTGTCACTTACACTACCAGTAGCGAAGATCAAAAAGGAACATTCTTTAGCGAAGGACAATTACTCTTTAAGGGCACAGGTACTTTGAATGTTACTGGAAATAACAAACATGGCATCGCAGCTGACGATTATATCTCCATAAGTGAAGCAACTATCATCGTTAAATCTGCGGCTAGTGATGGTGTTCATGCCAAAGATTATTTCCAGATGGATAATGGAACATTATCGGTCACATCTTCTGGCGATGGGATAGAGGCTGATGAAGGATATATTGTGGTAAATGGTGGTACGATCAATGTTTCGAGTGTTGATGATGGAATTACTGCATCGTACGAAGGTACTGATGCTACAATTACTCCTTATGTCTTAATCAAAGGAGGAAAAATTACCGTAAATACTTCAGGAGAAAAGGGTAATGCCATCAAAAGTGAAAGTTATACCACTATTGGCACTTCCGATGCTGTGACCTTGACTGTATCTGGCAAGGGCTCGAAAGGTATCAAAACAGGGGGAGACTTTACGCTGACTTCTGGAACGGTTAAGATTACAACCACAGGTGCTGCCTATTATAATACCACAGACCTTGATATTGCTGCGCCAGCGGGTATCAACTGTGATAAAAACCTTTCAATACGAGGAGGTGATTTGACCATTACAAGCTCTGGAATAGGAGCGAAAGGTATAACAGTTGATGGAACTGCGACCATAAATGGTGGTACAACTACTATTACAACAACTGGTACGACCTACACGTATAATTCGGCGAATACTAGTGATCCCAAAGGATTCAAAAGTGATGGCGCTTTTGTAATGAATAGCGGTACACTCAATATTTCGGCAGGAGATGACGGTCTCAAATCAGACGTTTCTATTACGATTAATGATGGAAATGTTAATGTTACCAAGTCGTATGAGGGCATGGAATCAATTTTCATTACCATTGCAGGTGGTGTATGTAACTTAACTGCCAGCAATGACGGTATCAATACATCTTACGGAACTGTTTCTGGTGGTACAGAATCAAACGATAATAGTCATTTGAAGGTTACAGGAGGCGTTTTGATAGTGACTGGTTCTGATGCAATAGATAGCAATGGTAATTTTACGATTAGTGGAGGGTATGTGATTACCAACGGAAATGAAGATATTGACGTGAATGGAAATTTCTTGGTTAATGGAGGAACGTTGATGGGAGCAGAGCCAGCCAGTAATATGACAAAAGCGATGGGGACGGCTTCTACACAAGTGGGTATGTTTATAAAATCCAGTGCATCGGTGGCAACTTCTTCGTTATTTCATATTGAAGATGCGAATGGAAAAGATATTGTAACCTTCAAGCCTAAAAGTGCTTCTGGATATTTCCATGTTTCGACGCCGAGTATGGCTAAAGGAGCTCAATACAAAATCTATTTTGGAGGAGCATATACAGGAGGCAGTTATGTTGGAGGTTCATCGGGTTGGGGTTTATATACAGGAGGAACCTATTCTACTTCTGGTGCGACGCTGAAATCAACTACTACGACTTCCACCTCTAGCACAGTGAATACCATAACATTCTAGGAGGATGTTATTAGTTAATAGTATATTCTTTATTTGAGGATATTCATAATCAAATGGTTATACCTTGCGTTTACGAATTTTAGCATGAAAAAAGGTGGTGAAATTTATTTTTCAACCACCTTTTTATTTCTATAAAAAACTTGAAATTACTAGTTCAAGACTTAGTTTTGGACTTAGTTTTTTAACAGTTTAAAATAATCACTCATCCACTCAATCGCCATTCACTCAATGGAAATGTAGTCTAAACTTCAAACCCGAAAATTGGCTTATTCGTTTTCCATTTTCCACGAGTAAAATCAGGAATTTGAACTGGTGCTGAACCTTTGGCAATCGACATTTCTGACAATGGACTAATCGCCGACCAAGCAGCGGCATCGTACACGTCGATAGGAGGGGTAGTTTTGTTTTTAACAGAATTAATAAAATCTCTTAAAACAAAATAGTCCATTCCTCCGTGACCTGCGCCAACAGCTTCAGATTCAAATCTTTTCCAAATACCGTGATCATATTTCTTCATATATGCCTCATCCGACTCCCAAACGTCTGCTTTGGCAGATACGTTTTCTACATAAATCTGGTTACCATCGTCCATCCATAATCCACTATCACCTTGTACTCTAAAACCAAGCGAATACGGACGAGGAGAGTTGGTATCATGCGTAATTAAGATGGTTTCTCCGTTAGCACACTTAATCATTGTTTGAACCACATCCCCAAGTTTGAATTTGACTTTCGCATTCGGGTGATTGGCTCCTCCTTTGTCAACAATGTATTTATGCAATGCGACTCCCTTCGACGCCATAGAAGTCAAATACAGAAATTGATTCCCACGGTTGATATTAATCATTTCGGCAACTGGTCCTAAACCATGTGTAGGATAAAGGTCACCATTGCGGTCTACCGAGTGTTGTGTACGCCATTTGGCTTCGCTAAAGCCTTTTTCTCCAAATTCTACACCACCACCATACGCTTGTTTACCATCATTGAATTTTACATGACGCAAATCGTGCTCATAGCCACATTCTAAGTGGGTGATTTCACCAAATAGATTTTCTCGTACCATATTGAGCACCGCCATCACATCACGACGGTAACATACGTTTTCGAGCAACATACAGTGAGAACCTGTTTTTTCAAAAGTATTCACCAAGTCCCATGATTCCTGCAATTTAACTGTAGCAGATACCTCCAAGCCTGCATATTTTCCTGCATTCATGGTCGCCAATGCCATCGGTACGTGCCATTCCCAAGGTGTGGCAATAATTACACCGTCGATATCATCACGTTTTACCATGTTTTCAAAATCCTTCTCATTTTTTCCATAAGTCGCCGCTTCCTTACGGCCTTTGTCTTTGAGAATTTTTTGAGCTTTTGCAATGGCATTAGGGTCAATATCACAAATACAAGTGACTTCCACCTCTGGAAATGCCATGGCATTGGCAAGGTGGTTTCGCCCGCGGAGACCTGTGCCAATAAAACCAAGACGCACCTTGCGGTCGTCTTTTTTAGCAAAGACATCTTTCGGTAAAACCAGCCCTGCTGCCAAGGCTAAGCCTCCTTTTTGAATAAAATCGCGTCGTTGAAGTGTATTATTTTTCATTGCCAATTATTTGGGTTTAAATGGTAAATTATGAGGTATCGACTTTTCTGAAGTCTTTGTTAATGTAATGTCAATGTTTTTACTTTTTTGAGGTATTCTTGTACTACTAATATATCTTGTTTTGAGGTTAAATCAGGTACATTTTCTGCCATTGGAATGCAAGAAATAGGTTTTCCCAATTCTCTGGTCATAATTAACAAAGCCGTTGGTAATTCTTTTTCATTTCTTACAGGGTGAAAAGGAGTTTTTTGTAACGCAGGAAACAAATCTGAGGCTTCAAATACAAAAGCATTCATACTTACCCCAATGCGACCATAGCGTTGAGCAATAGCTTCTGCTTGTTCGTCTGAGGGTTTTTCTATGATATTTTGTAAATAATTATTCTCATCCGGTTCTACAATGGCAAATGCTTTGATTCGCTCCAGTGGAAACTCTAAAGCATCTCTATCATAGCTGATTAAAGCATTGGGATTTGGACTATGCCAAAGTGCTTCAAAAGCCTGTGTCGAATACAAGTTATCGCTGTTACAAACTACAATTCGCCCTTGTTGCCAATCAGGATGTTGCTCTAATGCTTGTAAAACAGCATCGGCAGTTCCTGCGGGTTTTACTCTATCTGCATGAATATGTTGTCGGGCAAATACAAAATGTATGCCCCAACTATTACCTTCTTGCGCTAGTTTTTCGTAATACTGTTGTGTAAAATCATCGTCTGGATGAAGTAACATCAAAACCTCATTAAATCCTGCATTTGAGGCATTTTCTAACTGATAATCTATTAAAGATTTTCCCGAATCCCCCAGACCAATCATCCCTTTTGTCAACGTGTCTGCTTGATTAGCCAAAGTCGGGTCTAGGTCTTTTAGGTCAGGTGCAGCTTTTTTCATGCGAGTAGCTGCACCCCCTGCAAGGATTACAATTCTTTGAGTTTTCATAGAAAATTGGATGTATGATTTGATGGTAATAAGATGTTATTAGTGTATCAGTTATCAGAATTGATACATTTTGGGCTTTCGACTTTCAGCAATGGGCTTTAGGCAAAAATATTCCCAATGAGTTCAAAAAAGCTTTTTGGCTTAATGCCTATTGCGGGTAAAATTAATTTCATTTAGCCCACTAACTTATTTGATAAATCGGTAATGATATTTTGCTGTCTGTTTATGACTAAATCTCTTCTTTCGAACCTTCTGACACTTCGATGATATAGGCTTTGCCACCTTCTCTTTCGATGGCTTCTACCACGGCTTCGGTGTTGGTGGGTGCATAGGCAAACATACAGCCTCCACCTCCTGAGCCATTGATTTTACCTCCCAAAGCTCCTGCTTTTAGGGAAGCTTCTATCATTCTATTAATTTTAGGTGTAGAAACTCGTTTTGCGTCTCTCAAGTTGTCCTGATGAGCGCTCAACAACTGTCCCAATTTTACATCATTAAATGTATCTTTTCCTTCAAACATGGCTTTGGCTGTGCGCAAAATATCTCTGTCTGAAAGGTTGCTATAAAACAGTGCATATTCGTCTGGATTCAGCAATGATTGATATTGTTCGGCGCTTTCGATAGGCGCTTTACTTAATTGAAAATCTGGATAGACTTGCTTGATTTTATTGATGGCATCGAGCATACCAAATTTGACGTGCTTCAAAATCCCGATGGTATCTTTAGGCTCAAGTGAGTCACCAAGGACAAATTTGCCCAGTGACGCTTGATAGGCTTCTACCAGAATATTTGGCTTGGTTTCCAAATACATAATATTACCAATCGATGTCGCATATTCGTCCATACATCCGCCTGGCTCGCCAAATTCTTCTACTTCAGCTAAATAGGCTAATTGTCCGATTTCAACTGGGTCAATAGGATGATTAGCTGTTTTTAGTAGAAAATGTGTCCAAGCCACTACCAATGCCGACGAACTCGATGTGCCAGAATTGATAGGGATATTGCCATATACTTTTGCTTCAATGCCTTTTTCAAAAGAGATACCTTTTTCTCTTCTCAATACATTTAAAACACTTTTGAAATAATCTCGGTCTTTATGATAAATAACTGTTTCGACTAAAGGAAAGGATTCCTCAGATTGAATATCAGGTAATTGAATATGAACAGAAGGCGTGTTGGTAACTCGTCCTTCAATATGAATACGTCTTGAAATAGCAGCGGCGATAACAGGCAAGCCTAAATAATCTTGGTGCTCGCCAAATAAGCAAATTCTGCCAGGAGTTGATATATGTAAATCTTTCATAGTTGGAAAATTGGGTAAGCTAATCCTTGAACAAAGATAGTTTTCTGAGCTTATCAAAATATGCTTCAAGTGGGCTTTGAATAAGAAATTTGACTGCGCAACCGATTGTGCAAAAGCGTGCAACCGATTGTGCAATTTGTGCAAAAGTTCTAACTTGCTTGCACAATTGATAAAAGCTTATGAGTCAGATAACTATGAAAGAATTGGCGAAGCGCTTAGGAACCTCAGTTTCAACGGTTTCGAGAGCTTTGCAAAACCATCCACGTATTGGTTTGAAGATGCGGGAAGATGTGATGGCGTTGGCAAAAGAGCTAAATTATAGCCCTAATACCACCGCTATAAACCTAAAAAAACAGTCTACCAAAAACGTGGGTGTTGTAGTGCCTTGGCTCACTGAGCAGTTTTTCTCAATGGCCATTACAGGTATTGAGGATATACTTTTTGAGAAAGGATATAGGGTTGTTTTGCAACAATCTAGGGATGATTTTGAGCGAGAAGAACAAGCCATTCAAGCACTTATGAAACATGGTGTCGACGGTATTATCGTGTCGATGGGTTCGGGCACTTACAATCATCGTCATTTTTTGGAGGTAAATCGCAAAGGAATTCCTTTGGTGTTTTTTGATAGAGTTGTAAAAAGCCTCCCCAATAGTTGTGTATATACCGACATCACGCAGGCTTCGTTTGAGGCAGTGGAATTATTGCTCAACAAAGGGTTGACAAAAATTGCGTTATTAAACGGTCCAAATACAATGCAGTCGTCCAATGAACGACTGATGGGGTATGTCAATGCGCTCAAGTTGCATAATATTGAACTCAATCCAATTTATATCAAAACCACAGATTTGAGTTTTGAGGATACCGTTAAGAAAACACATGAACTGTTGGATTTGGCAGTACCTCCACAAGCGATTTTTGCTTTCCACGATTATATGTCCCTCGACGCCATGCAGATTGCCAAAGAGCGAGGATTGATAATCAACCAAGATATATTTTTTGTAAGTTTTTCAAATTTAAGTTTTTGTAAGTATCTCGAAAAACCTCCATTTGCCAGTATCGAGCAATTTCCTTACGAAATGGGAGCCAAAGCAGCGAATCTATTGGTGGAGGCTATGAAAAAACCAGACGACTACGTACGTGAAGAAGTGATAATACGTTCAAAGCTAATCGTTAGAATTTGATGGATTCGTTAATGAGAATTTTGCTTTGGATATGCTAAAATTTGCTTTTCTAGCAAGTTCTGTACAATTTTAGGATATGAACTGGAATGCTGATTTGGGACAAACCGAGAGAATGTTCATTGTCCTGTTTATTCTCATATATGTTTTTTACCTTGTCAGGGTTTTTTTAATTGCCAGAAAATTAAAAACCGTGGCACGGTCGAGTATCTTAAAATTTGTACTAAGAAGTTGCTATTTTACCTTACTTATCTTGGCATTACTAGACCCGTCTTTTGGTGAAATTAATGGAACCATTCGAGCTGAGGGTCGAGATATATTTTTGTTGGTAGATGTGTCCAAATCTATGGATGCCACTGATGTCCAACCAAGTAGAATTGAAAAAACAAAATTTGAAATTAGTCGTATTGTTAATCATTTTACAAGCGATAGGATAGGGGTGATTGTATTTTCGGAAGATGCTTTTATGCTTTCACCACTTACCTTTGACCATAATGCCATCAATTTATTTATTCCAAGAATTAATTCTGAACTTTTACCTGCTGGTGGCACCAATTTTACTCCAGCTTTGGAACTAGCCTTGGATAAACTTACCAAAATCAAAACAAGCAATAAGTCCAAAGTTATCGTACTGATGAGTGATGGTGAAAACTTTGGAAACCTTGATTACAGCTTACTCAACAGAATTAGAAGAAATGGCGTCAACCTTTTCACTGTTGGGGTGGGCACTGCCGAAGGTAGTACAATCAAGGAAGGAAAATCACTCAAAAAAGATGAAGATGGTAATGTCGTAGTAACAAAGCTAGAGCCAGACTTGATGAGAAAAATGGCTGCTGAAACACGAGGAGGCTATTTTGAAGTGCATAGTGTGTCAGATAGTTTTGTTGATTTGATAAAACAAATCGAAAATATTTCTGCCAATTTAATTGACCAACGAACTGTTACGGTGACAGCCAATAAGTATTTTTACTTTTTAGTTGTTGCACTATTTTTGCTAGGCATAGACGTATTTTTTACAGTGAGGACTTTCCAGTTGTAGAAAATTTAGGTTAAAAGTTTTTTATAGAGCAGTTTTATACGATTTTTGCATAAAATATTACTTAGGGTATAATAAGTTGAATTATTTTATTTTTTACATATTCCTCTGGATTTTAGAAAATGCGTCCTTTACTAAGGTAAGTGCTCGAAATCTGGCTAAAATAGAGTCAGAAAGGGCATTTCGAGAAAAAAGATATAAGGATGCTGTAAAATATTACCAGACAATATCGGACAATTCTTATTTTACTCCTCCCGAGGTTGTGCTAAACCAAGCGCATGTGTATTTGCTATCTGAAGATACCTTGCGTGCACAAAGCATGTATAAACGGCTGATTCACCTCGAAGATTACAAAATGTCCTCAACAACCTACTGTCAACTGGGCGTAATTAGTAGTGCTTTCAAAGACAGTGCTCAAGCATTAGTCTATTTTAAAGAAGCGCTTAAGCTTAATCCCCAAAACCAAATTGCCCGTTTCAATTTTGAATTATTAAAACTCAAATTTAGAGGAACCTCCGAGGAGCCTAAGCCTGAGCAACAGTCTAAATCCATGCCACCACCAAGCGCCAATCACGCCGAAGTGGAGCACACAGATGCACAGGATGAAATGTTGAAAACGCTCAAGAATTACGGACTTTCCCCTGAAAAAGCTAGGAGTATCCTAGAAGCTATGAAAAATAACGAAGTACAGTATATTCAGCAAAAAAAGGGATTACTCAAGAAGAATAAGTCTAACATGAAACAATCTTGGTAATTCCTAAGATTACTATTTAACCACCATTACAATACCAAACTTTAACTTTATTATGCAAGAAGTGTATATCGTCTCAGCCGTTAGAACTCCTATCGGAAGTTTTGGCGGAGCTTTATCGAGTTTATCGGCAACAGATTTGGGCAGTATTGCCATAAAGGGCGCAGTTGAAAGAGCTGGAATCAAACCAGAGCTAGTAGAAGAGGTACTTATGGGTAACGTTATTTCTGCAAACTTAGGACAAGCTCCTGCACGTATAGCGGCACTCAAAGCTGGTCTCCCACACGAAACACGTTGTACAACTATCAACAAAGTGTGTGCATCTGGCGCAAAAGCCATTATCTTTGCAGCACAAAGTATCATGCTCGGAATGGCAGATGTAATCGTGGCTGGAGGTATGGAAAGTATGTCTAATGCTCCATATTATGTACCACGCGCTCGCTTTGGCTATAAATACGGCTCAAGTACTTTGGTCGATGGTCTCGAAAAAGATGGTCTTTCAGATGCCTATGATGATTGTGCAATGGGTATCTTTGCAGACAAAACTGCTCGTAAATACGGTATCACGCGCGAAGATCAAGATGATTTTGCGATTGAATCATACCGTCGCAGCGCTGAGGCTACACAAAAAGGTTATTTTGCAGACGAGATTATCCCTGTTGAAGTCCAAACTCGTAAAGGAGTCGTAATGATTTCGGAGGATGAAGAATATAAGAATGTCAATTTTGAGAAAATTCCTAACTTAAAACCCGCTTTTGAGAAAAAGGGAACAGTCACCGCAGCCAATGCTTCTACGTTGAATGATGGTGCTGCTGCGCTAGTTTTAATGTCAAAAAAGAAAGCTGAAAAACTCAAATTGACTCCATTAGCAAAAATTATTGGCTTTGCTGATGCCGAACAAGAACCTGCATGGTTTACAACAACGCCAACCGTAGCAGTGCCCAAAGCGATTCGTATGGCAGGGCTTATCAAAGAAGAAGTTGATTTGTTTGAAGTAAACGAAGCGTTTGCTGTTGTACCTTTGGCATTTGAAAAATTGTTGGATATTCCACAACATAAAATCAATATTTTGGGTGGTGCCGTTTCATTGGGTCATCCACTGGGGGCTTCGGGTGCACGTATTGTGACAACTTTGATAAGTGCCTTAACACATAAAGGTGGTCGTATTGGTGCAGCAGGTATTTGCAATGGTGGTGGCGGTGCTTCGGCTATTGTGATCGAAAAAATGTAACTTCAATCGGTAGAGGTTTTAAACAAAAAATTAAGTGCGTCAAATAGAATTCGTTTTATCTGCAATAAGCATTAGGCTTTATGCCGTAAGCTAGAAGTTCAAAAGTATTTTTCGTGAAATAACAGAATGCTTGCTTTGCTTTTAGCTTAAGGCATATAGCTTAGAGCCTAGAGTGGGTAAAAAGTCCACTAACTTAGATGTTTTTAATACTACCCAATATAAAATGAACGTAATAAAAAGTACCAATTTCAATTTTCCCAACCAAACGGGCTTTTACAAAGGTAAAGTAAGAGATGTATATTCGTTTGAGGACCTCCTTGTAATGGTGGCTTCTGACCGTATTTCAGCTTTTGATGTAGTGCTTCCAGAAGCGATTCCTTTTAAAGGACAGGTATTGAACCAAATCGCTGAACATTTCTTGAAAGCTACACAATCGATTGTTCCAAACTGGTTATTAGCGGTGCCAGATCCTAATGTAAGTGCGGGTCTAAAATGCGAAGCTTTTCCTGTTGAAATGGTCGTGCGTGGATATTTAGCAGGTCATGCGGCACGTACATATAAGTCAGGACTTCGTACGCTTTGTGGAGTAACATTGCCTGAAGGATTGAAAGAAAATGACAAATTGCCTCAGCCAATTATTACACCAACCACCAAAGCTCACGAAGGTCACGACGAAGATATTTCTCGTGAAGATATCCTTGCTAAAGGATTAGTAAGCGAGGAGGATTATGTTCAGTTAGAGCAATATACTTTGGCATTGTTTGAAAAAGGTACGCAAATGGCTGCCGAACAAGGTTTGATTTTGGTTGATACAAAATATGAGTTCGGTAAGATCGACGGCAAAATTGTACTGATTGACGAAATTCACACGCCTGATTCATCACGTTATTTTTATGCTGACGGCTATGCTGAAAGACAAGCAAGCGGCGAATCTCAGAAACAACTTTCAAAAGAATTTGTTCGTGAATGGTTGATTGCTAATAATTTTCAAGGAAAAGAAGGACAAACAGTTCCTGAAATGACTCCTGAATGGGTAAATCAAATTTCAGAACGTTATATCGAGCTTTTTGAAAAAGTTACAGGCAAAGCTTTCGAGAAATCTGTGACTGATAATGTTTTAGAAAGAGTTGAAAAAAATGTATTGACGTTCTTAGCAAACAGATAATAGTAGCAAGAAATTTTAAAAATTTTAGTAATAAATTGTACTTGAATAAGCTCTTGTTTTGCAGGAGCTTATTTGTAGTTATAAGTACAAATATTTTTCGTGAAAATTACTAAATTGCACAGCATTTGCAGGTAGGTCATGCGAAGTGAATGTCTCTGAAAAGACACCCGTTTCGTGACACTTATACCTTCAAACATACAAACTAGGGGCAAGTCCCTAAAGCATATTTAATTCCAAAAAAAATCTACTGCGATTATATAAAGTAGTAAAAAGATGAATTTTAAGATTGAAAAAAACGAGCAATACGCTCTTATCGAACTTAACGAAACAGCTTTAACTCAAGAAAATCACGCTGATTTCGAAAATATTATCCGTCAACTTTTCCGTGCTGGTTACGGCAATGTTATCGTAAAATTTGATGAAATTGTCGAATTAGATGGTCATGGCGTTTCGGTAATTCGTAAAGGCAATAAAATCTGTTTAAACGAGTTAGGTTTGTTCGTCATTGTAACTAAAAATGATGAAATTATCGACCAATTAGATCGTGCCAAAATCGAGGATTTGACTATCATGCCAACAGTTCAGGAAGCAATTGATGCCGTTTTCTTGAACGAACTTGAAAATGATTTCCAATCAGAGGACGAAGATGAGTTTGGCGGTGGCGAATACAGTGAAAGCGAAGAAGATTATTAATCAAATTGTATAATACAAAGACTTAAAAGTATTCATCAAAGGGTATTTTTGCTGTTTTTCGAACAAAAAAACCTTATTAGACGTTAGTCTGATAAGGTTTTTTTTTATATTGAACCCTAAAGTTTATTAGTGCAATCTTATTTTGTATCAATAGGCTTTGGGCACTAAACAGTAAGCATTAGGCAAAAAAGCTTCAACTATTTCATGAGAAATACTATTTAACTTTTAGCCTACAGCATAAAGCCTAGAGCGTAATAAGTGCTTTATTACTTAATTATTTTGTTTACCAGTAATTTAAAATTATAACAATTTGAGTTTCCATCTTACTATCCTAGGTACGGGTTCTGCCAACCCAGTAGTAACGCGTAATGCAACTTCCCACTTTTTGATGGTGGAACAAGAAGGGTATTTGTTTGATTGTGGAGAGGCTACCCAGACGCAATTACTTCGTTTCAAACTCAAGGCCACTCGTATCAAATATATTTTTATTACTCACCTTCATGGCGACCATTTTTTTGGACTAATAGGTTTATTGTCAACACTTAACATGCACCATAGAGTTGACGATTTGTATATCTATGGTCCCAAAGGTCTTGCTGAAGTACTGACTCTTCAAATGAAATATTCGGATACACGTCTTAATTTTAAAGTGCATTTTGAGGAAACTCGTTCCGAAGAGTCCTACCTCTTAATGGAAAACGATTATGTGAAGGTCACCACAATTCCCTTGGTTCATCGTGTGCCATGTTGTGGTTTTTTGATTGAAGAAAAAGAAAAACCACACAAAATTCTAAAGGAACTGTTGCCATCACATATAAGTATTGAACAAATCAAATGCCTCAAAGATGGACAAGATGTGCTAGATGACAATGGTGAAGTATTGTACTCATGCGACTATTACACAATCAAAGGACCTGCGCCAGATAGTTATGCTTTTTGTACTGATACGGCTTATCATCCTGCTATTTTACCAATTATCAAAGGGGTCAAATTACTTTATCACGAAACCACCTTTTTACATGAATTGGTAGAAAGAGCTAAGGAAACATGCCATTCTACTGCCTATCAAGCTGGGCAAATCGCCAAAGAAGCTGGTGCCAAAAACTTGCTAATAGGACATTTCTCGTCTAGATACAAAGACCTTACGCCATTTATAGATGAAGCAAAACAAGTTTTTCATAATACCATTCTAGGAGAAGATGGAATGTCGATAGACTTTAGAGATTTGGTATGATTTAAAAATAACGGCATTCGAAATTGTTATTCGAATGCCGCTAATAGATACCTCATTTTAATACACTTATCCAACCTTTGAAATTTTGCCGTGTAAATTTTAAAAGGTAATAATAATCCCCACTTACGATTTCATCGGCAAACCACTCAAATTTTCTATCATAAGACTGATACACTTGTTGTCCCCAACGATTAAATACTTGAATATATTCAAATTTGTCAAAGCATGAGTTTTCTGGAAGATTTGTAATCGTAAACGAATCATTTTTACCATCCCCATTAGGCGTAATGACGTTAGGCGGCGTAAATGTATAGGCTGTTTCTTTGTTTTTGACTAAAACCGTGACTTTGGTCGTATCAAAACGCATGGGACTGCACGAATTATCCTCTGTTACGAAATTGATAACGAATGTTTTTTCTTTTTCCTGACCTAATAATTCGCAAGAAAGATTCCATTGAAATGGTGAAGTAAGTGAGGCTATCCCATTTTTATTACTCCAGATAATCCCAACACTTCCTAAATTAAATCCTTGTCCAATACCATAAAGCTGAATAGGGTCGCTGTCAGGATCTTTTGCATTCACATCAAAATTTAATGGTGTAGCATTTTCCCCATCCAATACAACCGTAATATTTTGGTCTTTTAAGGTTGTGCTCACGTGCGGTTTGTTCGAAACGATAGGAGTGGGCTTAAAGGCAATCGTTAAGGTATCACTTTTACTTCTATTACAATATCTATCCGAAACTATAAAGTCGACCAAATAATCAGTCGTTCGAATCTGGTCACAAAGTGGTTTCCATGTAAAAGGCGACTGGACATTTCCGACACCTGTACCACCATTGAAGGTAATACCTGCTTGTGACAATGTAAAACCTCGCCCTACTGCTCGTAGAGTTAATGAGTCTACATCAATATCTTTACCGAAGATATTATACGAAAGAGTTGAATTAATGGAAGCTGTCAAGGTTTTACTGATAGCATCGGTGCTAATCACAGGTTTGCTATTATCACGAGGTTGACGGTACACTTTGACTGTGAGCGTATCACTCAAGGATTGCGGACAACCATTATCACTTGTGAATATTTGAAAGACTAAGGGTTTCCCATCAAAGCTTTGCGAACATTCATCTAAGCAAATTTCTGCTTTCAACGTATCAGCAGTGGACAGAATATTATAGGCAATAGGAATGTTGGCAAAACCTTTATCAGAAAAATTCTGTCCAACGGCTTTAAGACGCAGTTGAGTGTAAGGATTAGGGTCTGTAAAGAATAGCTCAAAACAGGCATTTTTTTGAGTATTGGGAATTGTGATAATCTCGTCTTTACCAATCTTTTTAGAACTACCTTTAAGTTTGGCAAAGCTAATTGGAGCGTTATTAATAGGACAATCCACTACTTTTAATTGAAAATCTCGTAGCGCATAACCTATTCTTTTTCCCGCCCTATATTCCTCCACTTTCACCGAAAAAACAAATAATCCCAATTGATTAGCAGTAACCGATAAGCGCCCTGTACGATTATTAACACTCAAGGCAGGATTACCCGGAATAGCATTACTATTTGAGTACCCAGATGCCCACGTAACATGAGGGTAATTAAAACTTCCTGTTGGAAATTGTGGGTTAGGAGATTGTACAGAGCTAAATCCAGCAAGTGGACTTACTATACTATATACTAGACTGTCACCGTCTGCATCTGTAGCGCTAAAATCAAAATTAAACGGTCTATTGATACAAATATAGTCACCTGATAAGTCTTTGAATTTTGGCGTTGAATTAATGAACTCCCTATTATTTGCAGAAATAGCAGGAAACTCTGTATAGAAAAGCGAGGAAGTACGTCCAGGGTTTATAATATTCGATATAACATCATTTCTACAACACCTATCCCATACGATGTAATACCCTTCAGGGTCATCGAAATTGACAGATAATAGTGTAACTAAAGTAGAATATTTGATAAGTTTAGTTCTAACGTTGCCATATTCAGAACAATCAGGGTTGGTATAGGGAATCTGTACGTTAGAGGCCATCGGCACAACAACATATCCCATCATGATATTATCTTTTTTTCTGAAAAAACCCAAAGTAACAGTTTGATCTAGTGCACCAGGTTGTCCGTTGATTGCATCAAAATATAGATTCAAAGAGAGTTTATGAGTGAAACCTTGGTCATTTATTCGTTGCAGATCAATATCTCCTCCCACAATGTGAGTTGCTCGCCCTTGTAAGTATCCCAACAGTAAAAAAATACACAGTAAAGCTTTCTTCATAAGTTGTTGTAGTTTCGAGTTAAATAAGACTAGGAATAATGATAATCTAAGGTAAGAGATTGTAATATTCGAAGAGTTTATGTAAATTACAAGTAATTTGTTAGATACAAAAACTATTCAACTATACGACAGTTTGTGTAGATGAAAGGTTGCCACCGTTTAATTATTTTTCTGATAAGTACTTGTAAGCCTAGTTATTAACAATTCCTGTTTTCACTTCATCATTACCCTCAAATCGTATTAAGATACAAAATCCTGACTTTTTACATTGAATAATTTAAGATTTTATTATTGGCAGAAAAAAATCAATCATTCGTCTATTTTAAGGATAAAAGATTATTTAATCTATATGATTTATAGATTAAAATTTAACCATAAAATGAAGCCTAAAACACACCTAAAAAGGGGATTTAAAGGTATTCTGTGAAAAAAAAAGAAGGTTTTTTTTACAAAAATGGATATGTTTTGAAAAAAGCTATTTTGTGTTATTTTTTTGTAAAATTCTATAAAATAGGTTTTAATTTTCAGGGTAATTTGAGTAAATACTGCTAAATTGTCATAAATAGGTATCATAAAATCGGATTTTTGTAAAAATACTTATACGCTTGTGAATTGTATCTAACTAAGAATATTTTTTGCAAAAACTTGATTTTGTTCAATACAGATGATTATTCGGCAAAATGCTATTTTATCCAAATAATTTTTTGTATATCTTTGTAAAAGCGAAATAGAGTGAAGTATATATAGCCATAATCACGAAGAAAGGTCGGAGAATATTTTACGAAATAATTTTGATTTTGTCAATAAACCATCTAAAATATTTACAACTTTTCAAAAGAAGAAGGATAATAATACCACTATAATAAATAAAGGCTACCTAGAACAGGTTAAATTTTAAACTTAAAAAAACAAACCCCATTACCATGACTAACTTTGATAATCAAGGGTTGTATCGCAAGGAATTCGAACATGATGCTTGTGGTATCGGTTTCGTAGCGAACATGAAAGGTAGAAAGTCACACAAAGTAGTGGCTGATGCAATTCAAATGCTTATTCGCATGGACCACCGTGGAGCTTGTGGCTGCGACCCTAATTCTGGTGACGGTGCTGGTATTTTAGTACAAATTCCTCACGAGTTCTTCCTTGAAGAGTGTACAAAACTTGGCATCGATTTGCCGGCCGCCTTAGATTATGGCGTCGGTATGGTTTTCTTTCCGAAAGATGAAACTACTCGTAACGAGTGTAAGGAAATCATTGCACGAAAGGCTAAAAAGTTAGGTCTGGAAATTTTGGGTTATCGTGTTGTCCCTTGTGACAATTCTGAAATTCAAGGTGCTGAATCTGGAAATACAGAGCCTCAAATGGAACAGTTGTTCATCAAACGTCCTGAAGACCAAGATGAATTAACATTTGAGCGCAAATTGTACGTTTTCCGTCAGTACACTGCAAGAGTAATCAACGAAACGGTGAAAGCTGTAGAAGGTAAATTCTACTATGCTTCACTTTCGGCTCGCACAATCATTTACAAAGGTATGTTGACTACAATGCAAGTACCTGGTTATTTTGATGATTTGCGCCGTGATGAGTTTACATCTGCTTTGGCAATTGTTCACTCTCGTTTCTCTACAAATACATTCCCAGAATGGCGTTTGGCTCAACCATTCCGCTATATGGGTCACAATGGTGAGATCAACACTGTAAAAGGTAACTCTTCTTGGATGCAAGCGCAGTCTGCATTGTTCCAGTCTGATTTGTTCAGCAAAGAAGAAATGGAAATGATTTTGCCAGTTTGTCAATTAGGTCAGTCTGACTCGGCTGTACTTGACAATGCGGTAGAATTATTGACTTTATCTGGTCGTTCATTGCCTCATGTAATGATGATGTTGATTCCTGAAGCATGGGATGGCAACGAGCATATTGAAGATTACAAACGTGATTTCTACGAATACCACGCTGCTTTGATGGAGCCTTGGGATGGTCCAGCTTCTATCTCATTCACAGATGGTAAAATCATTGGTGCGACTCTTGACCGTAACGGTTTGCGTCCATCTCGTTTCTGGGTAACTAGCGACGACTTCGTAATCATGGCTTCTGAGGCAGGGGTATTGGATATTGACCAATCGACTGTTATCAAAAAAGGTCGTTTACAGCCAGGTAAAATGTTCATCGTTGATATGGAACAAGGTCGTATCATTCCTGACGATGAATTGAAAGAAAAAATCTGTAAACAACAACCTTATGGAGAGTGGTTGAAGGCCAACAAAATCAAAGTTGAAGACCTTCCTGCTGCTGGTGCTGAGTATCGCGCTCCATTCGAAAGAGAATTGTTGTTGCGTCAACAAGTATTTGGCTTCACTACTGAAGATCTTCGTGTAGTATTGTCACAGATGATTGAGACTGGTAAAGAGGCATTAGGCTCAATGGGTGTAGATACTCCATTGGCGATTTTGTCTGACCAAGCGCAACATTTATCATATTATTTCAAACAATTGTTTGCTCAAGTAACCAACCCTCCAATTGACCCTATCCGTGAACGTACGGTAATGTCATTGTTGTCGGATATTGGTGGTTTGAAAAACTTGTTGAAAGAAACACCAGAACACTGTCGTCAAATCGAAATTCGTCAACCAGTATTAACCAATGCTGAGATTGAGAAAATTCGTTGGATTGACCACAAAAACTTCCATACTAAATCGATTCATACAACTTTCAGAGCTAATGGCGAGAAAGGACAATTGAAACGTGCATTGGATAGAATTTGTCAATATGCCGAAGATGCAGTGGATGATGGCTACGCAATCTTGTTGTTGACCGACCGTGGTGTTGATAGCTCACATGCGCCAATTCCATCTTTGTTGGCTACAGCAGCGGTTCATCATCATTTGATTCGTAAAGGCAAACGTGCACAAGTTGGTCTTATCGTTGAGGCTGGTGACGTTTGGGAAACACATCACTTTGCTACTTTGATTGGTTTTGGTGCTTCGGCAGTAAACCCATACATGGCTTTCGAAACCATTCGTGGTATGAAAGACAAAGGTATTTTGCAAGTAGATTACCCTTACGAAAAATTACAACAAAACTACATCAAAGCTGTAAATGGTGAGTTGTTGAAAATCTTCTCTAAAATGGGTATTTCAACACTTCAATCTTACCAAGGTGCTCAAATCTTCGAAATCGTTGGTTTGGCAAAAGAAGTAGTTGATAAATATTTCTCTGGAGCTGTATCTCGTATTGGTGGTATCGATTTGGAAGGAATCCAAAAAGAAGCCCTAATCAAACATACAAATGGGTATCCTGAACAACCAGTAGCTAATCCAAAACTAGAAGTAGGTGGTGTGTACCAATGGAAACATCGTGGTGAAGCTCACTTGTTTAACCCTGAAACAATCCACTTATTACAACAATCTACTAAAACAAACAACTATCAGTTGTTTAAGAAGTACTCGAAGATCGTTGATGATCAGACTGAGAAAGCGATGACGCTTCGTGGATTGTTGAAATTCAAGAAAGGTACTCCAGTGCCAATCGAAGAGGTTGAGCCAATCGAAAATATCTTCAAGCGTTTTGCTACAGGAGCTATGTCATTCGGTTCTATTTCTTACGAAGCTCACACTACATTGGCTATTGCCATGAACCGTATTGGTGGTAAATCAAATACAGGTGAAGGTGGTGAAGATCCAATCCGTTTTGAGCCAATGGCAAACGGTGACTCGATGAACTCTGCTATCAAGCAAGTGGCATCCGGTCGTTTTGGTGTAACTGCTCACTATTTGACAAACGCACAAGAGCTACAAATCAAAATGGCGCAAGGTGCAAAACCAGGTGAAGGTGGTCAGTTGCCAGGTCACAAAGTAGATGACTGGATTGGTAAAACTCGTCACTCAACGCCAGGTGTAGGTTTGATTTCGCCTCCTCCTCACCACGATATTTATTCAATTGAGGACTTAGCACAGTTGATTTTTGATCTTAAAAATGCAAACCGTGCTGCTCGTATTTCAGTGAAATTGGTATCAGAGGCAGGTGTAGGTACAATCGCTGCGGGTGTTGCTAAGGCACACGCTGACCATATCTTGATTGCAGGTCACGATGGAGGTACTGGTGCTTCGCCACTTTCTTCTATCCGTCACGCTGGTTTACCTTGGGAACTTGGTTTGGCTGAAACTCACCAAACATTGGTTCGTAACAAATTGCGTGGTCGTGTGACTGTACAAACGGATGGTCAAATCAAAACAGGTCGTGACCTTGCTATCGCAGCCCTATTAGGTGCTGAAGAATTTGGTGTAGCAACAGCTGCATTAGTTACAGCAGGTTGTATCATGATGCGTAAGTGTCACTTGAATACTTGTCCTGTTGGGGTAGCTACTCAAGACCCACGCTTGCGTGCAATGTACACTGGTAATCCAGATCACGTAGTAAACTTGTTCTATTTCTTGGCACAAGAGTTCCGTGAATTAATGGCTGAACTTGGTTTCCGTACCGTGAATGAAATGGTAGGTCAAGTGGATCGCCTAGAAATGAAAGAAAATATCCAACACTGGAAATACAAACATTTAGACCTTTCTCCAATCTTGTTCAAGCAACCAATGTCATTAGATGTTGCCTTGTACAAACAAGAAGAACAAGATCATGGTTTGGATGTACAAGTAGACTGGGATTTATTGAAAGTTGCTAAACCAGCCATTGAAAATCAAGAGAAAGTTTACGGTGAATTTGAAGTAATCAACGTAAACCGTACTATTGGTACAATGCTTTCAAACGAAATTACGAAAGTATATGGCGCGAAAGGTTTACCAAATGATACAATCCATATCAAGTTTACAGGTACTGCTGGTCAGTCGTTCGGAGCATTCTCTGTGAATGGTATTACATTCGAATTAGAAGGTGATGCTAACGACTACATCGGAAAAGGTCTTTGTGGGGCAAAATTGATTGTTTATCCAAACAAAAAAGCGCCATTCAATCCTTCTGAAAACTCAGTAGTAGGTAACGTATCATTCTATGGTGCTACTTCAGGCGAAGCTTATTTACGTGGTATGGCTGGTGAGCGTTTCTGCGTACGTAACTCTGGTGCTAAAGTAGTGGTAGAAGGTATTGGTGACCACGGTTGCGAATATATGACTGGTGGATTGGTCGTGATTTTGGGCGATACTGGTCGTAACTTCGGAGCAGGTATGTCAGGTGGTGTAGCGTATGTGTTGAATGCTAAAGGTGATTTTGCTTCTAAAGTAAACCCTGAAATGGTAGCGATCGAAGAATTGACTCAAGAAGACGAGGCAATCTTGAAACTATATGTAGAACAACACTTGCAATACACTAACTCAGATGTAGCTAAGGGAATCTTAGACAACTGGTCTGAATCACTTGCGCAATTTGTTAAAGTAATGCCGCAAGACTTCAAGAAAGCACTTGCTTCTCGTAACGTTACAGTTGCTGAGGTTCTTGAAAATAAAGATGTGGTGTACAAAGACATCCAAGTTGAAATTGCTCACTAATCCATTTTGAAAGTCTGAATGTATTCAAAAAATATCTTCAGACTTTCGAATCCTAAAATTTTCAAATTAAGACAATGGGAAAACCAACCGGATTTTTAGAGGTAACAAGAGAAACTCCAAAGAAAAGACCAGTCGCTGAACGTGTTGGCGATTACAAAGAAATAGATATTGATTTTACTACAGAAAAAGTAACAGCACAAGCTAGTCGTTGTATGGACTGTGGCGTTCCTTTCTGTCATAATGGTTGTCCACTAGGCAACATTATCCCAGAATTTAACGATGCAGTATATGACCAAAACTGGGCTTATGCATACGAAATTTTATCTTCAACCAACAACTTCCCTGAGTTTACAGGTCGTATCTGTCCTGCACCATGTGAAGCTGCTTGTGTATTAGGTATCAACAAGCCTCCTGTAACGATCGAATACATCGAGAAATCGATTATCGAATATGCTTTTGGAAATGGCTTAGTAAAACCAAATATTCCTGCAAAAAGAACAGGTAAAAAAGTAGCAGTTATTGGTTCAGGACCTGCTGGTTTGGCTTCTGCTGCTCAATTGAACAAAGCTGGTCACTCAGTTACCGTGTTTGAACGTGCTGATGAAGCTGGTGGACTTTTACGCTACGGTATCCCAGATTTCAAATTAGAGAAATGGGTAGTGCAGCGTCGTGTTGAGGTAATGAAAGAAGAAGGTATCGTTTTCAAAACTTCAACCAATATTGGTGTTGACATCAAAGGTGATGAGTTGTTGGAAGACTTCGATTTGATTATGTTAGCTGGTGGTTCGACAGTTCCAAGAATGTTGCCTATTCCAGGTTCAGACTTGAAAGGAATTTATCCTGCTATGGAATTCTTGTCTCAACAAAACAAGCGTGTAGCTGGTATTGATCGTCAATTTGATCACCGTGGTGCTGCTTACGCAAATGGTGAATTGTTGGCTACTGACAAAAATGTTGTGGTAATCGGTGGTGGTGACACAGGTTCAGACTGTGTTGGTACTTCAAACCGTCACAAAGCGAAGTCTGTGACTCAAGTAGAAGTAATGCCAATGCCTCCTGCTGAGCGTGCTACACAAACACCTTGGCCAAACTGGCCAATGATGTTGCGTACATCTACTTCGCATGAAGAAGGAGCAGATCGTCACTGGTCAATTGCTGTGAAAGAATATGTAGGTGATGGTAATGGTAATTTAAAAGGTATCAAAATTGCTGATATTGCTATGGAAGTTGTTGACGGTAAAGCTCAACAGGTTCATACAAATGAGCGTGAAGTTCCTTGTGAATTAGCCCTTATCGCTGCTGGTTTCTTACATCCTCAACGTGAAGGTCTTTTGGCTCAATTAGAAGAAAAAGGACTTGAGTTTGACGAAAGAGGCAATGTAAAAGCAACGAATTATAAGACTTCGGTTGATAAAGTATTTGCAGCAGGTGATATGCGTCGTGGTCAGTCATTGGTAGTTTGGGCTATCTCTGAAGGTCGTGAAGCAGCTCGTCAAGCAGATATTTATCTTCAAGGTTCTTCTATTCTTGAGGCTAAAGCTGTGTCTACCTTCTCAGTTGTGTAATGATTTCAAGATGAGTGAATTCTGATTGAAAGAATGAGCAATTATCTTTTGATTCTACGATTCACTAGTATATCAGCATTAAAAAAGCGGTCGAAAATTATTTTCGACCGCTTTTTTAATGCTGATATACTAGATATAACTTTGCCTAAGACGCAATCATGGCGTCTCTACTGACTGAATACAAATTTTTATATAATCACTCACTCGCTAAATTCGGGATGACTCATGTTTGGTGACCAGCTACCACAGTACTTTTACGACGGCAATCTCAATAATCAATATCAATAGCTTCAGGCGAAAAAGTTGAAGTATATCCTCGAATAGGAGCGACATTCCCATTATCTCCAAATCCAAAAACTAGGATCTTTTTGTTGGCTTTTTCTGCAACATAAATAAACCCTTTTATATTACGATCATCAATCGCAATGTCTACAGGGTTACCCAAGCCTGTGTTTGAGCCATAAATCGCTCTATTGGCAAGGATTGAGCTATTATTGGTAATCTTAGATACTTTGTCTATAATATAAATACCACCATCTTTATCAAAATTCGTACCTGAAGCATTTCCTATCTCTGTTACAAATAGCATATCCCTTTGCGATGAATAGGCAATGCCATGCAATCGTGCTGTTGCGCCATTGATTTTATAACCATTTATAAAAAATCTGAGACTAGCAGTAACTTTCCCAGCCTCTATACCAGAAGGATTATTATATATTTCTATTCTAAGAGCATTTTTATCCATTACAACAAATAGTCGGTTGTTCTTTTTATCGTAGGTAATTCCCCATGGCTCGCCACTCAATTTAAGTTTTTTTCCTACATATTTTCCATTTAAGGTCGATACTTTTTCATAGACTCTAATTGTACTATCTGTATTGTTGGCGACGAATAGGGCATCATTTGTCTCGTCATAGGCAATTTCTCTTCCGCTCGATAGGGTAGAGTCAATGATGATATTATTGGGTAGCGAGGCTTCAAAAAGAGTAGAAGAATTGGTGTAAAGTCTGATACTTTTTTGTGCGCGACTAACTTGAAATAAAAAATTTTTACTGGCAACAAATAGAACACCATTAGCATCTTGTGCACCGTTGTTTAGTTCAAACTTAGGAACGAGTACCGTAGAGTCTGCCGGCTTGAATAATTGTAGATTTTTTGCGTTGACTGTTGTTTCAGCATTTGAAACGAAGAGCGTAGAAACCTTAAAGATTTCTAGTGGTTGGGCATCAGAATTTTTTAAGCAAGCGCTCAAAAAGATAATACCCCCAAATCCACAAAGTGTGAATAATAGGAATGATTTTTTCATGTTGTAGGCAATTCAAAGTTTTTATGGATTAGATTTTTCAGATATACGTAGACGATAAACTTTTAGATTGAAATATTAAATCTTAGATAAATTTGAAAATGCCTTAAAAAACAACTAGAAGTGGTTTTTAGCTGAAAAAACTTTCAAAAAAAGTGCTTTTGTAATAGTTGTTTTAAGTAATTGTTAATCAGAATTGTATGGTGTATGTTGTGAAAAACTTTCAAGAAAAAGCATTTTTTTTTCATTTTCGACTTGCATCTTAAACAAAAAAAGCCGTACCTTTGCATCACCTAAACACAAGGAAGGTATCTAACGAGATACTTTGAGTGTTAAGGAGAGATGCCTGAGAGGCCGAAAGGAACAGTTTGCTAAACTGTCGTACTGGTAACGGTACCGAGGGTTCGAATCCCTCTCTCTCCGCCACTTTTAAAGTGGAATGGCCAAAAGTTCGGGATGTAGCGTAGTCCGGTATCGCGCCTGCTTTGGGAGCAGGAGGTCGTAGGTTCGAATCCTGCCATCCCGACCATAATTTAGGATTTTGAAGATTGACATAAGTGAATTTTCAGTTCCGTCTGGAATCAGAATCCTTTTTTATTCCGGTTCCGTAGCTCAGCTGGATAGAGCAACTGCCTTCTAAGCAGTAGGTCTCAGGTTCGAATCCTGACGGAATCACACCTGAGAATAAGATGCACAGAAGCGTGAATCTTTTAACAAAATACTTTTCTTATTAATGTTAAATTAATTTAGAAAATTCGGGATGTAGCGTAGTCCGGTATCGCGCCTGCTTTGGGAGCAGGAGGTCGTAGGTTCGAATCCTGCCATCCCGACAAAGCCTAACTCATTGAGTTAGGCTTTTTTGTTTTGTAACAGTTCCCAAACTTTACTTGAAACAAAAGAAGCCAACACAAAAAAGCCTTTCCTTGATACAAGGAAAGGCTTTTTTGTGAGAAATAGTATCTAGTATTAAGCTAATTCAGCCGATTTAAGACCAAGTACATCGTTAGTCCAATGGTTGATTTGGTTAAATAACTCATCGTTACTAATTAGAGACTGACCAAATGAAGGAATCATCGCTTTCAATTTACTTTGCCATTCTTCTGTATGATACTCTTCGTTGAAACAACGTTCCAATAATTTCAACATAATGTCAACGGCTGTAGAAGCACCAGGAGAGGCACCTAATAAGGCCGCAATTGAACCGTCAGAAGCTGCTACAATTTCAGTACCGAATTCAAGTACTCCACCTTTTACAGGGTCTTTCTTGATTACCTGCACGCGTTGTCCAGCTACTAACAATTCCCAATCCTCCATACGTGCGTTCGGGAAGTATTCTTTCAATGCTTCTAAACGATCTTCTGGTGATTGTCTTACTTGTTCAATTAAATATTTAGTCAGGTCAATATTTTGTAAACCTGCTTGCATCATTGGTACTATATTACTCAATTTGATAGAAGAAGGTAAGTCTAATAATGAACCTTCTTTCAAGAAGCGAGTCGTAAAGCCTGCATAAGGACCAAAAAGAAGTTCTTTCTGACCATCGATCATACGAGAGTCTAAGTGTGGAACAGACATTGGAGGAGCACCTACCGCCGCCTTACCATATACTTTCGCATTGTGGCGTTCTACAACTTCAGGATTGTTACACTTTAACCATTGTCCACTTACTGGGAAACCTCCAAAACCTTTACCTTCTTCAATTTTAGATTTCTCTAATAATGGTAAAGCACCACCACCAGCACCAACAAACACAAAACTTGCGTAGATTTTCTTTTTGTTACGCTTTTTGGTAGCAAGGTTATCTAAAGTAATACACCAGTTTCCATCTTCTAATTGCTCTAAATCGGTTACTTCATGCTTCAAACGGATTTTAACACCGTCCATGTTTTTCAAGTGATCGAACAACATACGTGTCAAATTTCCGAAGTTGACATCAGTTCCTGCATCAGTGTAAGTAGCTGCCACAGGTTGATTCTCATCACGACCTTCCATTACCAAAGGAATCCAGTTTTTAATTTCTTCTGGATTTTCGGTATAAACCATATCTTTGAAAACATGGTATTGAGTCAATAAATCAAAACGCTTACGAAGATAGCTTACGTTCTTTTCACCATGAACGAAACTCATGTGAGGTACAGATTGGATAAAATCCTCAGGTGAAAGAATATTTTTTTCGACTAAATATGACCAGAATTGGCGTGAAAGTTGGAATGAATCATAAATTTTTAACGCCTTAGATCCATCAACACTACCGTCTGGTTTTTCAGGAGTATAGTTCAGCTCACATAATGCGGCATGACCTGTACCTGCGTTGTTCCAAGCTTCCGAACTTTCTCCTGCAATCAAATCAAGACGTTCGAAAATAGTAATTTTTAAATCAGGTTGAAGTTCTTTTAACAACACCCCGAGCGTCGCACTCATAACGCCTGCCCCAATCAAAACAACATCTGAATAGTTGGCAGCACTCTTTAATTTTTTACGCATTTCTCACAAAAAAAATTATCTCGTTAGTTATATTATACTTATTCGAATAGGTAACAAAAAATAATCTTAAAATTGCACAATTCCTGTCATATAATAATTACTTTCTTGTTCTCTTTATATTTTTTCTTTATAATAGTCTATTAAATTATGCCTTAAATTTCAAATCTAAGGGCTTTCTAATTTTTTAACATAAAAAGAACAAAAACGGTGCAGATTTACTCAAAAAAATAAAATATGATTTTTCTTAGATTTTATTTACCGCGTTTCTTTCTGAAAATGTCTTGATTGCCAGTGTATTAAGTAACCATTAATAACAGTAAAGTGTTTGGAAAAATTGATGTATTTACAGCTATTTTTATTTAGCATACACACTCAAAAAAGAATATATTATGGGAAATAGCCTGAATTTTCGATGATTTTTCTCTCTCCTTAACTAATTGTATTTTTACAAGATTGTCGATTGTACAAAATTAAGCTTGTTATAACAATGCTACAGGTAGTTTTACTTAGGTTAACATCTGGTAAGAAATAAGTAGGTTCATTCTGAAAAATATCTTTGATTTTTCGCAAAATAGCCTGCGAAAAAAACTATTATTGTATAACTCTATTCTCTCATCAAAAATGTTTAGAAGATCCGAACTGACTATGAAAAAAGTATATCAAGCTGAGTTGCTATTAGAATCGAGCTGTCGATTGGGAGAGGGTCCTGTATGGTGTTCGTCTACCAATGCGATTTATTGGGTTGATATTGAAGGACGAACAATCAACTGGTATTGTTTGAATACTCAAGTACACCATTTTAGTGCTATCTCAAAGCGTATAGGTATGGTGGCGTTGACAAATACGCCTTACAAGGTCCTTTTGGGATTACAGGGTAGTTTATGTTGGTATGACGTCAAAACTAGTTATTTGGAGTTGTGGAAGCCAATGGAGACTCATTTGGTCTATAATAGGTGTAATGATGGACAAATAGACCCTCAAGGGCGATTATGGGTGGGTACTATGCAAATCGAGAATCAGCGAAATGAAGGAAATTTATACTGTATTTCGCCCACAGGAGAGCAAATACACTTGCTGTCTAAGTTAGGAATCTCGAATGGTATGGCATGGAGCCAAGATGGGCAATACTTTTTCTTTATAGATTCACTTAAACGAAATATTAGAAGATTTGAAATAAACGAGCAAAATGCGTTGATATTGACCAAAGAAAAGGTGGTTTATCAATCTCGAAATCGTGATGAGCTACCCGATGGAATGTGTATTGACACTGAGGGTAATTTGTGGGTAGCATTCTGGGGTGGTTTTAGGGTTGCTTGTATTGACTCAAAAACAGGGGAGGAGCTGGCTGAAATAAAACTTCCAGTTCCTAATGTAACTTCTTGTAACTGGATAGGTCCTGATTTTAACGAATTGGTGATTACAACTGCTAGAGAAGGCTTGGATGAGCGAGAACTTTTGACTTATCCTATGAGTGGACACATATTTAGATGCAAGGTAGAAGCGCAAGGGATAGAAACGCGTCGATTTGCGATATAAAAAATAAGGCTAGTCAGTTTTGACTAGCCTTAATACTTTTATTTCAATGGTGGAATTCTAAGCAACTGACCAGGGTAGATCAAATTAGGATCTTTTAACATCGGTTTATTTGCTTCGAAAATCACAGGATATTTCATCATGTCACCGTAGTAATGTTGGGCAATTTTTGATAAAGAATCACCTTTTACTACTTCGTGATACTGTGCTTCTTCTTCTGGTTCGTCTACCGTAAGTTGGTTATCTACAACTTTTACACCTTCAACGTTACCCACAGCTAATGCAATTTTTTCTGCATCTTCTTGTTTGGCAACTTCTCCGATGATTGAAACTGTGTCACCATTTGTACGGATAGTTAATGAGTTGTAGGCAAGACCTAATTGTTTTACGTGTGCTAAAAGAGCACTAGCTCTTAGAGGTTCTACTTCGGCAGCTTTTGCTGGCTCTACTTGAGTGTGGTTTCCGAAAATTTTTTCACCAACACCCTTAAAGAAAGACATAAGTCCCATAGCGGTATAAGTTTGATTTAAGTTTAAATTAATCTACCTCTAAACGTTGAACAAGGCAAGAAGTCACAGGTTTGTGAAATAAAATAATTCAACGTTGTAAGGTCGCCTAAAAATACAAAAAAGGGCTTCCGAAACAAATCAGAACCCCTTTAAATATTAAATAAATTTTAGATTATTTTTTCGCTGAATCAATATCTTTCAATAAAGTTTCAACGGCTACTTTTAATTGATTGTCTGTACCTTTCGAAATCCACTCTGGTTCGTTTTCTACAATAACGTCTGGAACTGCTGGTCCGAGCTCTTGGTTTTTGTCTGTAGTTTTAGTGTACCAACCACGACCTGGAAGACGAACAAAAGAGCCATCCATTAACGATTTTCCACCTGTTGAAATTACAGAACCATTTGTTGGTAAACCTACCAACTTACCAATACCTAATGATTTGTAAGCATGTGAGAAAATTTCAGCATTCGAATAGCTTCCTTCATTACACAAAGCAATTGAAGGTTTTGTCCAAGCTGCATAAACCAAACGCTCTCCAATTGGATAATAATCACGGAATTTCAATTTATCTTTTTCCAAATTTTCACTAGCGCCTCTTGGAATCGTATAGGCGTGTTGTTTGTAGTTCAAAATCGTCATTAAGTAATCAGTTGTCGAACCACCACCATTGTAACGTACATCTATTACGATACCGTCTTTGCCATATCCTGCTGCCGTAAACTCACGCTCAACTACCTCAAAGCTAGGGAAATCCATACTCTTGATATGGATATATCCCAAACGACCGTTAGAGAATTTTTCTACTAACTTTTTGCGATTTTCAACCCACTCATCATAGAGGTTACTACTAATGCTATTGGTTAGACGAACCACAACTTCACGAGTTTTGCCTGTAGCATCATTGACAGAGACAATTACTTTTTCATTAGCCAAACCATTCAACAATTCATAGAAGTTATCAGATTGTCCAACAGGTTGTCCGTTGATTGCTACAATTGTTTCGCCTTCATTAATGATACTTTTTGATTTCGTAACAGGCGTTTCTGGCACAACGTGTGACACTTTCATTCCATTTGCAGTAGGAGTCAACTCTGTACCGAGTAATCCAGTTACTTCTCTTTGAGTTTCGGCACGTTCAGGCGCCGTTAAGCCCATGTGACTAGAGTTTAATTCACCTAAAAGCAAGTTGAACATATCTCTAAAATCACTTGATGTACTAGCATTGATACAACGTTCTTTGTATTTGTCGTGTAATTTCGTCCAGTTATTTCCGTGGAATTGTGGGTCGTAGAAACCATCACGGATTGTACGCCACGCTTCTTCAAATACTTGAGTGCGCTCGCCAGTGTAGTCTACTTTCATTTTGGCACTTACTGGTAATGATTCAGGTAGACCAGCTTTGGTGTCAATACGAGCTAAGCCTCCGCCACCAAAACCGCCCATACGGCTATAATAGATATACTTTCCTTCTTTATCCAAATACAAACCACCAGGGTTGCTACCACCTTTGGTGATTTCTTTTAAATCTTTACCATCCCATTTGATGCTGTACAAGTCACGACCTTTTGCTGAGCTACTGTTGGT
This sequence comes from Flectobacillus rivi, assembly GCF_030056655.1. Taxonomy (NCBI): domain Bacteria; kingdom Pseudomonadati; phylum Bacteroidota; class Cytophagia; order Cytophagales; family Flectobacillaceae; genus Flectobacillus; species Flectobacillus rivi. The sequence continues at coordinate 470,560 of NZ_JASHIE010000001.1, read as the reverse complement.
TACATAATAGAAGGTTTCACCGTCTTTTGAAATAACAAAATCAGATTCAGAACCAGGGAAGTTGGTCACTTGAACTACACGGTTGTGAATACCATCGAAGTCAATGACGATTGGTTTAACACCTTTTTCTTTTTTATCTGACTTGCCAGCAGCACCTTCAGCAGGAGCAGAGTCTTTTTCTTGCCAGTCTTGCGCTTCTTTTTCCCAGTCTTCTTTTTTCAACCAAACAAACCATATGTCGGCACTACGACCAGAACTACGCTCTGAAACAAAGCCTAGTTTTGAACCATCTCCACTCCAGAAAGGACGTGAATCACGGCGTGGGTGCATAGTTACGTTTACTGCTTTGCCTGTGTTGTCAGAAGCTTTGATGAAAATCTCTTGATTATAATACAAGTCAGTTAAGCTATATGCCAAATATTTGTTGTCAGGGCTCCAAGCGATGTCATTAGGTGATGCCCAGCTATCATTGATAACTTTTTCATTACTCAACTTGCCATCTGCACTAATATCAGCCACTACGAATTTGCCTCTACCACGTACATAAGCAATTTTTTTACCATCGTTCGAAACTACCAAATTGGATTCGTCGTCTGGAGTTGTAGTCAACTGTGTAATTTTATGCTTCAATGTCTTGAAGATATTCTTTTCCGAAGCATCTGCTGACTGTACCATGAACATTTCGAAGTTACCACCTGTACGGTCACTTGTGAAAAGTAGGGTAGAGTCATTTAACCAAGCAGGTTCAATATCACGGAAAGCGTGAGAAGAAACGTTGATGCTACGAGCTTTTTCTTTATCAGCTTCTTTGACAAAAATTTCGCCACGGATTCCATAAGCTAATAATTTACCATTAGGCGACACCTTGAAATCTTCAACACCAGAAGTAAATGTTTTACTTTCTGAAGCATCAAATCTATCGTCGGCATTGATGGTAACATTGATTTTTTGGATAGAACCATTTGCCACTTTGTAAGTGTAAAGATTCATATCTTGTTCAAAAACAATGGTATTGCCGTCTGTAGAGATATTGATATGGCGGATAGATTCATCTTTGAAGTTGGTCAACTTTTTAGGACTTCCTTCTGCTTTACCATCGTTAGAAATTTTCAACTGGTAAAGGTTGTATGCTCCATCAACACTGCTCAAGAAATAGAGCGTATTGTTTTTTCCCCATTGAGGCATTACGTCGTTGGTAGCAAACAAAGGAAGTTTATTATAGCTTTTTGATTTTGTGTCAAAAATCCATATCTCACGATTTGAGCTACCAGTGTATGCTTGACGAGCCACAGGGTTGATGTCACCACGAACCAAAGCCACAAAACGTCCATCTGGCGAAGCTGTTGGCTCAAATCCAAGAACATCTAACATTCTTGATTCAGTACCTCCTTTTGGAGAAATAGCATATACTTCAGAAGGGCGCTCGATTTGACGGAATTCACGAGAAGTTGAAAATAGAATTTTGTCTGCCTGCGTCCAGCTAGCGATATTGTCTTGGCTTGAATGGAAAGTTAAACGTTTTGGCATTCCGCCAGTGGTAGGCATGATAAAGATATCATTGTTGCCGAATCTTGCACCAGAGAAAGCGATTTGTTTACCATCTGGGCTAAAGGTTGGATTACTCTCATAAGCCTCATGAATGGTCAAGCGAGTAGCTTGTCCACCAGTGCTTGGTACTGTCCAAATATCGCCTTGGTATGAGAACGCTACTACAGAGCCATCATTGTTGATACTCGGATGACGCAAAAGCAGGGATTGCTGTGCTTGCGTCGCCGATGCTCCTAGTAATGAAAATAGTAATAGGAAGGTCTTTTTCATAAATTACACAAAAGGTTTGTTGAATTTTGTATCTAAATAAGTAATATTTAGCCTAAAATATAAATAATTGAGTAACTATTCGCCCAATGGGCTGATTGTAGAGACATATCACTACTGGTGTAAATAAGAGGATATAGATGCGCTTTAAAACAAAACGCACTCGAAAAATGATTTCCAAGTGCGTTGGTTTGTCTTATCCATTCTGCTTTTCGTAAGCTAAAAACAATTCTTGTAAGTGCTTTGTGACTGACTCTGTTTGTCCATTGTTGAAAACCACTTCATCAGTTTGAGCAATAGGAACAATACGTTTGGTACTTCCTGTGGTAAATACCTCATCGGCTTGTAGATATTCTTCAAAACTAACATCCCGTTCTTCTACCTTATAATATTGAGAAGCCAACTTGATAACGTGTTTTCGGGTTACACCAAACAAGGCTCCATCTTTTGGCGTGGCAATGGTGTTATTTTTGACAATAAATATATTACTTCTCGAAGACTCCGAAATAATCCCATCGCGATAATAAAGTACATCATCGGCTTGTTGGGCACGAAGCTGAGGTTGAATTCTAATCGGGACGATGTAGTTAAGCGTCTTAATTTCAGGAATTTCACGCTTATACTCCAAACTTAAGAGTTTCATTCCTTTATCTGGATTTTTAAACTCAAAAGGTTTGGCAGTGACAATAAGATTAGAGGTTTCGGCAGGAAGATAACCATCCGTAGAAAAACCGCCTGTCAATATCATTTTGATACCCAATAAGGGAAGAGAATGACGTTGAATACTTTCTAAGATAATAGCTCGAAGTTGGTCGCGAGTAGCAGGAATGGGAAGTCCCATCAAACGAGCTGAGTTTTCAAAACGATCTAAATGGTCTTCCAAGAAAATGGCTTTGCCATCAATAGCTCTAAAAAAATCAAAAATTCCATATCCTCTTACTAATCCTAGGTCTGAAACATGGATTTTAGCATCTTCAGCCTTTACAAAGGCATTATTCAAATAAATAAACTCTTGCATGAATTGGGTGATTATTGTTACTCTTCTATTTTTCTTACCGAAACTTCTGCCTTAAATATAGATTGAGCATTGCCTCTAAAAGTACCATGAATCGGTGAAATCAAATTGGGCATTGCAGATGTAGCTAAAGGAATATGACGTCCCGAAACCAGACAGTTTTGGGTAGGGTCGTAGCCTCTCCAGCCACCGCCAGGCAAATACACATTGACCCATGCGTGAAGATATTGAGGTTGATTAGGATCACTAAAATAATAGCCACTCACAAATTTGGAAGCAATACCCAACGCTCTACACATTGCCATGAATAACACCGAATAGTCGCGACAAGAGCCTCTGCGCTCTAATAAGGTTTTTTCGGGTGAATAGGCATCGCCTTCTTCTCGAATTTCGTAGGCAAAAGAATGGATAAATTTGTTGAGCTCAGAAAGAAAACTGCTGGTGTCCCAATTAACAGTTGCTGCAATCTGACGAGCAGTTTGATCCACTAACGTAGTTACCCCTTTTCGACTTAGATATGATTGTAAAGAATCGTTTAAATCGTTGGCATATTTAATGGGCAATTTACTCGACTCAAAAGGATGATAGATAAACGAGTAGGGATTAAACTCTGTGACTTCAATGATAGACTCGGCCTTGATACTAAGCTGGCGAGTACTGCTATTAAAGAATACGATATGTTGAATATTATCAGCCGAGTCGACATTTTTCGAAATAAAGTCGGGCGTTGGCGAAATTTGTAAGGAATATTGGTCAACCTTGAGATAGGGCCCTTGCTTGGGATGCAGATACAGGTAGTGTGGTTCGAGTCGAACATCATTACTATAATCATACAGCAAAGTGTGGGTAATCGCTAGTTTCATAAGATTGTTTGATGAAAAGAATCGACAATAATTTAGTGGGCTTATTTAGCAAGAAAAGAGTAAAATACAAGAAAGTCCAGATTCAAGTATTTTACTCTTTTTCAACATTTGTTCTATGAAATGGTTTTACTGTTCTTGCGAAATCAAGGATTTATCCATGATATTTTGTACCCAACCATCGTTTAGGTTATTCATCGATTCTTTCAACAAGCTCGTCCATTGCTTGCTGATGCTTTCCATTTCTTCTTTTTCAAGACGATGCTCGATTAAATGGAAACTATTTTTTTGATACACAATTACATCAATCGGATAATCTACATCTGTTGCGCTAACCTGAGTGGCATCAAACGACAAGAAGCCTAATTTAATAGCATCTTCTAACGACGTTTCATAAGTAAGTCCACGGTTCAATAATGGTTTACCATAATTGGAATTACCGATGATTTGAAAGCGAAGGCCTTCATTGATTTCAATCCAGTTTCCTTCAGGAAAGACCAAAAACAATTTATGCTCGTCATCTTTAGACATTTGTCCACCAATGATAGAATGAAGATTGAAATTATAACCTTCCGACTTCAACATTTCTTTATCTTCTTTGGCTACTTTGCGCAACATATCTCCAAAAGCATTTACTGCTTCGAACATATAGTCGAAAGTTACCCCTTGTTCTTCGGTCATTCTATTAAAATAGGTAATAGATTTGTCACGTACCGAACGCAGACCCGCTGTCATGATGAACAAAGAGTGTTTCCCAACCTCATGTACTGATACTTTTTTGTTTGAGTACATTTCTGTTCCCGCAGTGATTCTGGTATCAGCAATTGCCACTAGTCCGCCTCGGACCTTAATTCCTAAACAGTATGTCATTTGATTTGTAGTGATAAACATTGTTACAACTTTCTGCAACGAATGTTTTGTGGTTAAATATGTCTCAAATTTTCCTCAAAAGCCTTCGAATGGGTATCATAAAAGTGTCGAATTGTGAATACAGAAAGGTAGTGTTAAGTTTTTGATAATGAATCAAATAACTTTGTCAAAAGATTCCGATTTTAATAATTCTATGATTTTATCTATAAAGACATAATACAAAATGCAACACCAATATCTTATGTGAACTTTTTAGTAAACAAGAAGGTATTTTATTGATTTACAGATGTATAATGAGAAGCCATTTCCTTAAAAGCATTACAAAGATAAAAAAACTTGAGACTAAGCACTAATACTCGGTTGTATTATTCGCTTACGACAGGCTTTAAGTCGAAGTAGGTTTCGAAAATTGCACGACCAACACCGTTGTTTTTGGTTTGGAATTCATCAAGATATTGGTGCAAGCCCTTTTCAAAAATATCATCAATTTCCGTAAATTCTACTTCAGAACGCAAACGGCTAATAGCTTTTTCTGCCTCATTAGAATAACCATTTGTAACCGAAGTGCCAGAGATTTCGTATAGAGATAACTCGGCTTGACGTAAACAATGCATCACAGAGCGAGGAAAGCGTTTATCCAACAACAAGAATTCAACAATTTTGGTAGGGTTCATTACTGGATATTGCTGACGGAACATATTATAGGCACTTACCGAACGTAGTACCGCCGACCATAACATCAAGTCGAGAGGCGAACCGATAGACTCGATACTTGGCAATAAGGTAAAATATTTTACATCCAAAAAGCGAGTAGTTTTATCAGTACGTTCAATTAAGCGACCCAAGCGACCAAAATGCCAGCCTTCGCCACGTGTAATGGTAGAGTCTACAATACCATAAAACAATTGACTACCAGTTTTGATATTTTCCAAAAAACCTTGATACTGAGATAGCTCCCAAGATTTACTTTCGTGCGTGGCATTTTTGACAGTCCAATAAATCTGATTAACATACTCCCACATTTCTTTGGAGATACTCTCACGAATAGTACGAGCATTTTCACGGGCATTGAGCAAACATGAAAGAATAGAGTTCGGATTACGAACATCAAATGTCATGAAATAAAGAATATTTTCACGTGTAGGTTCGTCGTAATGCTCCTGAAAAATAAAGTGGTCGGCAGTAGCAATGATTAAAGGTTCCCATTGTTCGGGTACATTGGGAGGCAAGTCAAGCGCCAAGTTGAAGTTTACAGAAATAAAACGGGCATAATTGTCGGCACGCTCAATGTAGCGATTCATCCAATAGATAGAATTAGCAACTCGACTTAGCATAAGTTTCTAGGATTAAGTTGGAAAATTGTTTTTGATTAAAAGCTCATGGAACCTTTAAGTATAAATGCTTAATTATTTTATGAGTTATTGAATCACCCAAATAAAATTAAGTTATTTTTGGAAAAAACCAATGTTTATGAAATAAAAAACTGCAAAATGCCGAATAAATAAATTTTAATTTGGACATACCAGATAATAATTTAGATTATTTGGTTGTTATGAACATTCCACGAAATTTTTGCAGTAATTTTTTACTGATTTACTTGATTATTATTCTGAAAATTCACGTAATTGCAAAAGAATATTGACAAACGCTTAATGTTCACTTTAATATAACCTTTTCTAAATTATATGATAAACACTTTCTCAACAACTCAATTCGCTCTGGATGAGTACAAATACTTGTTGTACTCCCGAATAGGAGTATTGCTTCTCCTCAACTGTATTGCGGTGTATTTATTCAATCATTAGACTTTTTGGCAAGTTAACTTTAATCTTTCTCAATTCTTCAACTCAAATGAATAACTCTTCATCTGATTGTTAGCGCTAACACACTCCTTCATGTAGGCTTGATAAATTAACGATGAATAGTATCAGCTTACTATAAAGAGAAATATTTATCCAAAATAAAATTATCTACTTTTAACATCTATTTTCTATGCCAAGATTTAATTTTTATCAACAACTTGATAAAATGGACTGTGGCCCTACCTGTTTACGTATGATAGCTAAACACTATGGATTAAGTCTTAGTATTCAAAGGCTTCGAGATTCTTCTGGATTTAATAGAGGTGGAGTTTCCTTATTGGGTATTTCGGAGGCTGCTGAAAGTGTGGGCTTTAGAACTATTGCCGTAAAAATTCCTCTTGATAAACTAATTAAAGATGTTCCTCTGCCATGTATAATTCATTGGCAACAAAATCATTTTGTGGTTTTTGTAAAAGCGCAATCTAACACTATTTTGTTAGCAGATCCAGCTACAGGTCTTCGGAAAATCTCAAAAAAGGATTTTTGTAAATATTGGGCTACTACACAAGAAGAAGGTCAGCCTGTTGGTGTTGCGTTATTGTTAGAACCAACACCTGCATTTTATGAACAAGAAGACGATAAAAAGCAAGGTTTAGATTTTAGGTACCTTCTTAAATACCTTTGGTCTTATAAAAAACTATTGATACAATTAGCTATTGGTTTGTTGGTGGGTAGTGGTTTTCAATTAGTTTTTCCTTTCCTTACACAGTCTATAGTTGATGTTGGTATTCAAACACGTAATCTAAACTTTATCTATGTTATGCTGGCGGCACAATTGATGCTTTTTGCCAGTAGAACTGTTGTTGAATTTATCCGTTCATGGATATTACTGCATATTAGTATTCGTATCAATCTCTCAATCCTTTCCGATTTTCTGATAAAACTGATGAAATTGCCCATGTCATTTTTTGATACAAAAATGTTTGGCGACATCATGCAACGAATTGGTGACCATAGTCGTATAGAACAGTTTATGACAGGTCAAACAATAAATACTCTTTTCTCTATGGTCAACCTACTGATTTTTGGTTGTGTATTGGCTTTGTATAGTTTGTCTATCTTTTCCATCTTTATGATTGGGTCTGGTTTGTATGCTTGTTGGGTGGTACTTTTTTTGAAAGAAAGACGCAAATTAGATTTCAAAATGTTTGATGTAGCTGCCAAAAATCAAGGCTCATTGGTGCAATTGATTCAAGGAATGCAAGAAATAAAGTTAGCCAATGCAGAACACCTCAAACGTTGGGAATGGGAACGTATTCAAACTAGAATATTTCAATTTCAAACAAAAGGATTAGCTTTAAATCAGTACCAACAAGCAGGAGCTTTTTTCTTAAACGAAGGGAAAAATATCTTAATCACTTTTTTCTCTGCCAAAGCGGTCGTTGATGGTCAGATAACTTTAGGGACAATGCTGGCAGTACAATATATTATCGGGCAACTAAATGCACCAATTGAGGCACTCATCCAATTTGTACAAGCAGCCCAAAGTGCTAAAATTAGTTTAGAACGATTGAATGAAATCCACGAATTAGATGATGAGGAGAAAAAAGAGAAAATTACCTACCAACCTAGTGGTAAGCATCATGCAGGTATTTCTATCAAAAATTTAAGTTTTACATATCCTGGAGCGGGTAATGATCCTGTTTTAAAAAATATCAATTTAGAAATTCCTGAAGGAAAAGTAACTGCTATCGTTGGGACAAGTGGAAGTGGGAAAACAACATTATTGAAATTATTATTGAAGTTTTATGACTTAAAGGGCGAAGTCAAAATAGGAAATGTTCTTTTTGATAGTTATAACGCAAGAGATTGGCGGGGTAGGTGTGGTATTGTAATGCAAGATGGTTTTATTTTTTCAGATACTATTGCTCGAAATATTGCTTTGGGTGACGAACAGCCAAATCTTGAAAAACTATACAATGCTTGTGAAGTGGCAAATATTTTAGATTTTATCGAAAGCCTCCCATTAGGCTTTAATACCAAAATTGGTTCAGAAGGTAATGGTATAAGTCAAGGTCAAAAACAACGCTTATTGATTGCTAGAGCTGTCTATAAAGACCCACAGTATCTATTTTTTGATGAGGCAACTAACGCTTTGGATGCAAATAACGAAAAAATCATTTTAGAAAACTTAAACTCTTTTTTCAAAGGAAAAACTGTTATTGTAGTGGCTCATCGATTGAGTACTGTCAAAAACGCTGATCAAATTATCGTTTTACACAAGGGTGAGATTTCCGAGATTGGCACTCATGAAAATCTAACTTCAAAACGTGGGGAGTATTTTAACTTAGTCAAAAATCAATTGGAGTTAGGAAACTAATCCATTTTAATACACTTATCATGAAATTTTGATGTATGGAAAGTAATATCCAAACACCCAAGCTTAATATAAATGGAGCTATAGGCTCTACAAAGACCTTGGTAAGACCTTCTCTTGAACTACGTTCGGAAGAGATTAACGACATATTATCAAAACGTCCTGCTTTTATTATTCGTTTTGGTTTAACGATTATTGCATTAATAGGCATATTGAGTATTATCACTTCGTGGTATATCAAATATCCAGAAGTGATTAAGGGTAATGCAATAATTACAACTGAGATAGAACCCTTGAAGGTAATATCAAAGTCTTCGGGTAGACTACAAAAAATATTAGTCAAGCCAGAACAATGGATAAATCAAGGAGACTATATTGCAGAAATAGAAAATACCACACGTTTAGAAAATATTCCTGTATTACAAACTTTGATTCATCAAGCAGAACGCTATTTAACGAATAATACCAATAAAATTCTTTTTCCTTTACATACCATCACATTCGGAGATCTACAATCGGAATATAATATTTTACTTAAAAACTACGAAGAATCTGAAAGACTTCTCAATGATGCTATTTATCTCCAAAGAAAAAAAATATTGATACAACAGATTATTGGCTACAAAAAATTGGTAGAAATTAATCAAAAACAAGTAGAAATAAATAAAGAGGAATTTAGAAATGTTGAAACCAAATATTTGGCTGACAAGAAGATGTACAATGAGAAAGTCTACGGTAAACTTGAATTTCTAGGTTTTGAAAATGCTTTTTTACAAAAGAAAAAAGAGAATGAAAACTATGCGAAAGTTTTAGTAGAAAATAGCTTGACTCTGTCTGAAAAAGAAAAACAATTATACGAACTAGACTTTGAATACATCCAAAAGACCAGAATTTTTCATGATAATATTGGTCAGTCTATTCAAAACATTGATAATCTTATAGCAAGTTGGAAACAAAACTATATTATTACGGCTCCTTCAAGTGGTTACCTTGCTTTTTTAAGGAATTTGACAGAGAATCAAGTGGTTCATACTAATGACACCTTAATGTCAGTATTACCTCAAAAGCAACATTATATTGGGTACGCAAATGTACCATCACAAAACTTTGGAAAGGTGAAAATTGGGCAGAAAGTAATCATTAAACTATCAAACTACCCGTCAGAAGAGTATGGAAGTATTTATGGAACTATTCAAGATATTTCATCAAGTACTTCAAACAGCCGATACCGCATAAAAATACAATTGCCACATCAGTTAAAAACAAACTTCAATAAAAGCATAAACTTCCGCTCTGAAATGATGGCAAGTGCCGAAATTGTAACGGAAGATTTAAGATTACTGGAACGTTTTTTTTATAGCCTTCGAAAAATATTTGTAGATTAATTAATAGCTGATGAACTAACTAAGGTTTTATGACACCTTGCTTCAGGCCATTAAATTAATAAAAAAACTCTTTGCCGTATTATTGACGAAACGGCAAAGAGTTTTTTTAAGAGTAAAGGCTTGACGCTTTTATATTTTTTAACTATGTGACAGTCCAGGTATTTTGGGATCTGGAGGTACAGGAATTGGTGTTGGCCATGGAATTGGATAATATGGAGGATCAGAGTATCGTCCTCCTGGAATATTTCCTGATGGATCATAATATGGACTATCCCAAGTAAATCCATCCCCGTTGTAAGAACCCCACCATCCATTATCGCCACCAGCAATTTGCTGCATTTGTTTTGTGTCTAAAACAAGCATTTCTGCTTCTATTTCTGCTATTTTTCTCATTTAATTAAAGATTTTAGAATTTGAAAATATGTAAAACAATAATAATAAATACATGAAAATAATCTAAATCATATTGAATTAAGTATTCAGATATAGTTACTGTTATTTATTATCAATAAACTTAAATAAATAAAAAATTACCTCAAAAAATATTACATAAACTGTTAAAAATATAGTGTGAATGCCTATGAAATGATGATTAATGGTAAAATATACTATTAAAATAGAGCTCATAAATCTAAAATTGTAAATGATACAAAAACAAATAAATTATTGTTTGGTACAACGCATTTCCATATCTTAAATGTTATGCCAAAATGGGATTTTATTGACTTGAAAACTGGTGTTAGAACTCGCTACGATGCAAGCAATAACGTGCCTTCTCAGAAGTATTTTGATCAATACAATTTGATTACTTTTAATGGTCGTTATTCAAATGTTACTTACGACGGTTCTCAGTTCAGCCAGCTAGGAACTACCTTCCAAGCAAGTTTGAATGTGAAGTTCTAAACATAGATAATTTGGTAGCCATCTGTGAAAGCAGATGGCTTTTTTGTTTCAAAGACAGAAAACAGAAGAAGAAACTGCAAAAAGGGGCTTTTAGTCTTTTTTTTATGCGATTTTGTCGCATACTATATGAAAGTTCACTGTATATACATATTTTTGCTACTGATTCTATTGCAATAATCACAAGAACAAAACAATGTCCGTTACAAAAAAAATACTCGCTGCGCTCTTGATGGGAGCGGGCTTGTTAATATGCTCAACAAATGAAGCTGACGCCCAATACGGCGGCGGTTATGGTGGTGGATACGGCGGTGGCTATGGAGGTCGTCGATTTGGTAGCGGTATTCCGCAGGCTGGTCAAGGCGAAGAACGAAAGAGAGATAATACTCCAGACCCAGAAAAAATTGCAGAGGAAGAAACTCGTTGGATGACTAAGAAATTGAGTTTGAACGAGGATCAACAAATGAAAGTCGAGGATATCAATATCAAATATGCTTTCCAACGATTGGACATGTATGAGGCGATAAAAAAGGCTACAAACAACGGAACAACTCCTCCTTCAGAAGAAACACGAATTAAACTTCGTGAGCAAATGCAAAAAATGAAGGCTGATAAAGATAATGATTTTAAAGCCGTTTTGACCCCAGAGCAATATGAGATATATCTCAAAAAGCGTAAAGACTAGGTCACGGCAAAAGACTTTTTGATTGAGAAGTTTAAAGAGGTTTATACAGCAAAGTCACTCCTAAATTAGGAGTGACTTTCTTTTTGTACTCGTTACAAACTTTCCGACAAAAATCTTCTGAAATCGGTTTTGTTTTCGGACCAGATTTTTTCAAATACTTGTATTTTATCTCTAAGTTCTACCAAATCATCAAACAGTACTCGATCGCCAGCGGGATTACCTTTTACTTTTTCTCCCAACTCGTTATCAGTAATTTGTAACTCATGCGATAACTCATCGTTTACTTCGTCTTGTCTGATAAAAATACTTTCAAAGTGGCCTACTTTCATTTTGATTTCCTGAGCGGTATTTTGTGCTGAAACAGAAGCAAGTTGGTCTTGAAATGTTTTTAACTCATCTTTTACAAAATTTACTTTGCTTTTCCACTCATTAATTTCTGTGTGCAACTCGGTAATATGTTTTTTGCTACTCATGGTTTAAAATGGTTTTTGGGTACAATGATGCGAATGTTAAGTCTGAATAGAATTCAGTTTTATGAAGATCTGAGATGTTTTTGATTAATAGTAAGCGAATCTTCTAAGGCAAAGTTGTATCTATTTTGAGATTGGAGGTATGAGAACGGTCAGCAAAAATGCCAACCTTACTCAGTTATGGTGATACCATAGAAATGGATAATATCATAACAAAGTCCTATTATAGAATAAAAAATTGGAGAAGTTAGCAAAAGGATAGTCGAATGGTATTAAGTTGTTTATCAAATTGTTAAAATTGCTTTTTTAGGTAACTTGCAGATAATCTGTCAGTGGAAGTTCTCTTAATTTACTTATATTTGTACTAAAAGTCCCCAATTGCCGTTTACAAGAAAATATCAAATCAAATAAATTTTTTATGAAGCATTTAGCCCTTGTCCTTGTAGGATTGTTATTAGTTGTCTCATCTAGTTGTAAAAAGAATAACGTTTCTACAAAAACCAACACTGAAAAATTGACTGCCAAAGTATGGATGGTTTCCGAAGTTTCTTCAACAGGAGGCTTGGTAGTGGTGTACAAAAGAGATTTGGCCAGCAATGGATATGATTTATCAAAAGTGCGTTTAGAATTCCTGTCAAACGGAACAATTCGTGGCGTAGATAACAACGGAAATACCTCGACAAGTGGTACTTGGAAGTTTGTGAACAACGAAACTCAAATTGAAATTTCAGGAATCAACTTCGCCGGAATTAACTTTGGTACTATTACGGTAACTCGTTTGGAAGACGCTAATTTCGACTTTACAGGTACTGCATCAATTCCTCAATTGGGTATTCCTTCCACTGACGCAACAGTGAAAATGATTCCAGCCAACTAATATTTAGTGAGTTAGTGATTTGTCATAGAGTGATTATTTTATCACTTATTCATTCTCCCAATTAAAAATCCCCACAGAACAAAATTTATTTGTCCTGTGGGGATTTTTAATTGGGAGAAGGCGACTTTCAAGCACCTTCTTTTAATATGGTAAAAACTGTTTTAAATAGTTTCTTGCTGTCAAAATAGCTTTTTCAATATCAGTACTTGAACCTTCGTAAGCTTTATCTTCTACTTCAATAACAATTGGTCCACGGTATCTAACATCGTTGAGTGCCGAAATGAATTTTCCCCAGTTAATATCTCCAAGACCTGGGAGTTTCGGAGAATGGTATTCCAACGGATTTGCCATGATTCCAACTCTGTCCAGTTTTTCTTTATATACTTTGGCGTCTTTCAAGTGAATATGATGTAAGCGCTCAGTATAATCATAGATTGGGCGACAATAGTCCATTTGTTGCCATAACAAGTGCGAAGGGTCATAGTTTAACCCTAGTGTTTCCGAAGGAATAATGTTAAACATTTTATCCCAAATGGCAGGAGTTGTTGCAAGATTCTTTCCGCCTGGCCATTCGTCGTCCGTAAAAAACATTGGACAGTTTTCGATCCCAATTTTTACACCATTGTCTTCTGCTAGCTTGACAATTTCTGGCCATACTTCTTTGTATTTGTCAAGGTTGTAAGCAACACTTTTTGAAATATCTCTTCCAATGAAAGTATTCACCACAGGAACTCCCAATTGTGCTGCTGCCAAGATGATTTTCTTGATATGATCTTGAAAAAACTTCGCTTGCGTTTCGTTGGCATCCAGAGGGTTGGGATAATACCCTAAGCCCGAAATATAGATTCCTTTAGAGGCTACGTATTCTTTGATATATGCAATTTTCTCAGGAGTCAAAGACTCTACGTCGATGTGTGTAACTCCAGCATAACGACGAGCATCGGCGTTTCCTGCTGGCCAACACATAATTTCGATACATTTAAAGCCGTTGGCAGCCACAAAGTCTATGGCCTGCTCGAAGGTATTATCTGCTAAAATGGCACTTACAATTCCTAAATCTAACATGTTTTTGGAGGTTTTATCTTAGTTTTTTATTTGGATGTTTTATAAAAGGGTTTTACAAATTTTTCTTTTTTAATTCATTCACTGCAAAATTCACAGCTCTTGCGGTGAGAGCCATAAAGGTCAACGAAGGGTTTTGATTACCAACCGAAGTCATCGCTGCCCCATCTGTTACAAATACATTTTTGCAATGATGTAGCTGATTATGAGCATTGAGCATTGATGTTTTAGGGTCTTTTCCCATACGTACGCCACCCATTTCATGAATGTCCAGCCCAGGAGATTGTTTGGTATCGTACATGAAAATATCTTTTATGCCTGATTTTTCCAATATTTCACTGGCTTGTTGGTGAAAATCTTGAACCATTTTGGTATCGTTAGGCTCGTGGTAATCTATCGATGTTACTAATTGTGGAATTCCCCAAGCATCTTTGAGCTCGGTTGAAAGACGCACATGATTTTGTTCTTGCGGGACAGTTTCGCCTTGCATCATGATAAATACACCCCATGGACCGACTTCAGTTGATTCTCTTTTAAAATCTGACCCAAATGCATCCGAATGAATCTCTCGATTCCAGCCAGTGCGATAAGCCGAAAAGGCAACCATATAGCCACGGAGAAAATCCGTTTCTTGTTTGCGCAAGTTTCTGAAAGATGGCATAAAGGCTGTAGTCGGGCGTCTGCCCAGATAGTACTCTTTTTCAAAACCTTCATACGTGCCACCACCAGCACCACGATAGTTATGGAAGGCTACATATTTTCCAAGCAAACCGCTATCGTTGCCTAAGCCATTTGGGAAGCGATTCGAGGTTGAATTTAATAGAATCAGGTTAGTATTTAAACAAGCAGCATTGACAAAGATTATTTTAGCATAAAACTCCGTCATTTCCTTGGTTTGAGTATCTATGACTCGCACGCCTGACGCTTTTTGTCTTTTCTCATCATAAATAATTGAATGAACAACAGAGTGAGGTCGTAAGGTGAGATTGCCAGTTTTGGCTGCCCAAGGTAGGGTGGAGGAATTACTGCTAAAATACCCACCATACGGACAACCTCTGTAACACAAGTGTCGAGCTTGACACTGACCTCTGCCTTGTTTCAAGTGAATTTCTTTAGGCTGTGTCAAGTGAGCACATCGTCCAATGATTACCTGACGGTCACTGTAGCTTTGTTTTACTCTTTGTTGAATATGTTTTTCAAGACAATTAAGCTCCCAAGGAGGTAAAAACTCTCCATCGGGAAGGCTATCGATACCGTCTTTATTACCACTGATTCCTACAAATTTTTCGACCTTGCTATACCAAGGGGCTAAATCTTTGTGACGGATAGGCCAATCTACCGCAAAACCGTCACGGGCAGGTCCTTCAAACTCAAAATCACTCCATCGTTGCGTTTGCCGAGCCCAAATCAGAGACTTTCCGCCAACTTGATAGCCACGAATCCAATCAAAGGGTTTTTCTTGAACATACGGATGTTCGTGGTCTTTGACAAAAAAGTGTGATGTAGCTTCATCATAGGCATAGCAACGTTTGACAATAGGGTCTTTTTCTTGTTCTGCCAACGGAATTCTACCATGATGAGGCATATCCCAAGGATTGTACATCGCCGTTGGGTAATCTTCGATATGCTTAACATCTCGACCCCGCTCTAGGACGAGTGTTTTGAGACCAGCCTCACAAAGTTCTTTTGCTGCCCAGCCGCCACTGATACCTGAGCCAATGACAATAGCGTCGTAGGTTCTTGTTTTGTTGGAAGTAATATTCAAATTCATCTTTTTGAAAATTGGGAGTTTGTTTTCATGTTTTGTAAAAATGGGGTAGAGTGAAATGTTGACCTACATAAAGACGCTTAAATACAAAAAAGGAATAGCTTTTTCATTCCTGAATTTAAGCTATTCCTTCTATAAAATGTTGTGGGGCTATGAGGTAAATAGATTGATTATTTATCTAGAAAGCCTTTTATATGAGCAATCATTTGCTCCGACTGACAAGAGGTTGACATGTGTCCACAATTTCCTTCCAACAAAACCAACGGACACTTGAGTATTTTTGAAAGTTGGATAGCAGCTAATGGGTTGACCATTTGATCTTCTGGAGCCACCAATATCATGACTTTTGCTTTTACCAAAGGTGCTATTTCTTGAGGTGTTTTGCCTTGATAAATATCTTGCTGGAGCATGGCGCGTAATTGTGCTGCCCAGTCATAAGCATTGAGCGTTTGAGCTTCTTTTTCTAGTTTACCAATCAATTCTGGATAAGTAGTTGTTGGCGTATTTTGCGCTCTATAGGAAGGTGTCCAGAGGTGCATTTGATGTAGGGCATTTACCGAAGCCATAGCTTCAGGACTATAATTTCCTCTTTCAATCAGATTTAATTGAAGGTTCCAGAACAGTTTATCATAGCTACTTTGTTGTGGTGAACCAATAATCGGAACAATCTTGTCCATGTACTCTGGATAGCTGAGCATCCATTGAAAGGTTTGCATGCCACCCATAGAGATGCCAGTTACTGCGTATAGATGAGATAGTTTGAGATGTTCGCTACTCAATTTATAACTTGCCGTAACCATATCTCGAATATTGAAAGTCGGGAAAAGTTGATTTTTTTGCGAAGTGCTATTTGACGGCGAGGACGATACACCGTTGCCAAGGGCATCTACTATGATTACAAAATATTTGGTACTATCTACAAAACTTTTAGGATCGGCGACAAAGGATTTTTGCTGACTATTACCTGTAAACCAAGTAGGGACCAATACGGCGTTGGATTTACTTGCATTGAGTTTGCCAAAAGTGCGATAACCGATTTTACAATCTTTGATGACTTGTCTATTTTCTAGTTTGAAATCGCCAAGTTGATAAAATTTTTGTTGAGCTGTAGCCCAATTCGCAAGCCCACATAATAGTAGGAAGAGGATTTTTTTCATAGTTGGGAAAAGAAGTTATTGGTTAGTTGTATATCAGTTATTGGATATGCGCTTATAATCAGAGAGTTATGGTAAAAGTGTATCTCGAAAATACAATTAAGTAATCGTGCAGAACAAGATTTAAGTTATGTGCTTAGGCAAAAGGCAGCAGGAACAAGGCAAAGATTGTTAAATTGTTTTTAGTAACGATAGATATGTATTTGCCGAATGCCCATAGCTGAAAGCTAAAGAAAACAAAGAGATTTTTATTAAATTATAAAGACTTTTTGCCTAATGCCTACGGCTTACAGCCTATAGCCTAGCACTTAAATCTAGCTAAATGAAAAATTTAACTCACAATTCACTAAATAAAAAAAAAGGGATTAAGGATTTTGTCCTTAATCCCTCAAAACTTTAATAGTTTTTGGGAAATGTGTCCTTGACCTAGACTGAATTATTCTTCATTGTCGTAATTGATTACCTGCATCTTACGACCTTTGATAACCTTACGAAATTTGTTCATTGTCAAGCGGTGTTCACGTTCAAAGCCTACATGATACATAGATCTTACTAAAAGTGTAAGCACAATAAGTACCAATTCAATCATGTAAGGAGCTACGAATACTAAAGCTAGTGCTGACGCTACACCCGTTACTACAAAATAATACACATACCAAGACTCACCATTTTTTTCTCTTAATCTAAAAATTAGAGGCAAATGAAAAGGCAATGCCCATAAAATATTTTTGTTGTTCTCTGTTACTCCATGATTAGTCCCGAACCATAAAAATACTAAAATCCAACCAATAAAACCAGCGATACTGAATAGTATTTTATCTAAATTATAACCTTTTTGTCGTCTTTTCCAATGGTCATAAGTTTTCCAACAAGTAAACAATAATACCATTAAGAAAAAGAAAGCTGGTTGTAAAAAGAAAGGCATTGGTTTTACTTCCTCTTTTGCTAAAGCATATAAAGGTGCTTCTGTATCAACTAAATAGCGAAGTACTCCGTGAGTCATTCTTTTGGCTGCTCCCAAACTTCTGTGTAAGTTGGCAGGAATATAGTTGGCTTCAAATTGAGTCGTTCTTTCATCTGCTTCAGAACCGAGTGCTATATTCATGGCTACTGCTGGCCAACGCATATCTCCTGTATAAAGTGATTTGTTCATCCACTGTCTGAAAGTGGTATCACTCATGGTCTGCAAATTAGCAAAGTGGACGCTATCCGTACAAGCCACTACAATTGCCTCACGAACACGTGTGGCACAGTTGTCAGTAAAAAATTTGTATTGATAGGTGCGTTTAGCAGGATCATTATAGGTTTTGTCTAGTTCATCCAGTATACGCTGCTTTTGTGACAGAGCCATATCCAATACTTGCTCGCTCATACCACGTTTCATGTATTGATAATAAGCTATGTAATCACCAATAGGGCGATACTCCATCTTATAGGGTAAAGTCCCTTGGATAAATCTCCAGTAAAAATTGGGAGTGCTAAAATCGTATACGCCCCAGTTATAGGCACGATCAACGCCATTAGCTGGGTCATAAATCCACAAAAGAGAGTGTCCAAAAACATCATTCAACTCTTTTCCAGGGTCGACTGTAATGACACTTACTTTTGCACTTTCTGAAAGTTTTTGAGCATTGACCAATTGGATACAACTACTCAGAAAACAAAATAGCAAAATAATTTTAGATAGAATGTTGAGGTTTTTCATGTAGTTGAGGTTTTACGGTGGCGATACAAGCATCCGTGTGAGTTGTACTAAAACTAGATAATACAATTTAGTTTAGATATAACACAAAAGGGATAGACTATCATTAGTTTTGGCAATAGTTTTCGTAAATTATCAATATTTACCGAAAAATCGAAATCAATTAGCAGGTAATTACTGAAAAATTATTCTTTTCCAGCAATGACCAAAACAATTTCACCCTTAATAGTATTTGGATTTTCTTGATAATGTTTCAATACTTCAGCCAAAGTACCTCTAATGTTTTCTTCAAACATTTTGGTCAATTCTCTTGATACACAGGCTTGTCGGTCGGCACCCAAATATTCTCCTAACTGTTCAAGTGTTTTAATTAAACGATGTGGAGACTCGTAAAAAATCATCGTACGCTCCTCGTTTTGAAGGTTTTGCAAACGAGTTTGGCGCCCTTTTTTATGAGGTAAAAATCCTTCGAATGTAAAGCGATCAGATGGAAGTCCCGAATTTACGAGTGCAGGAACAAAAGCCGTTGCTCCTGGGAGACATTCAATTTCCAAACCCTGCTTCAAGCATTCACGAACCAATAAAAAACCAGGGTCTGAAATGGCAGGCGTTCCAGCGTCAGACACAAGGGCAAGGTTTTTCCCTTCTTTCAACATTTTGATAATACCCGCAGTACTGTGATGCTCGTTGTGAGCATGATGTGCAAAAAGTGGCTTAGAAATGCCCAAATGCTTTAACAACATGCCAGAATTACGAGTATCCTCTGCCAAAATACCATCTACTTGTTGTAGTATTTTAACTGCTCGAAGGGTAATATCATCAAGATTGCCAATGGGGGTTGGCACTAAATACAATTTACTCATTAGTTCAAAATCCAATAATAATCTTTATAAAAGTGCATCTATTGCCTTAGCCAAGGCATGGTCTTTTTCGGTGACTGTGTTGCCAGCATCGTGAGTGGTAAGCTCAATGGTTACTGTATTCCAAACATTCGACCACCACGGATGATGATTATGCTGTTCGGCCAAAAGTGCCACACGAGTCATAAAGCCAAAAGCTTCGGAAAAATCCTTAAACTGAAAGGTACGTTGTAATTTTTGGTCTTTTTCTATCCACATAGTCGATGAAGAGGGCTAAATGCAAAAAGGATGCTTAATCAAGCCCGAAGATACTTGATTTTTGAGGGAAAATGATGAAGTCGTGGGAAAAATAGGGTAAAAATAGGGAACAGGCATCAGGGAACAAAGTGACATAGTGTTTTCTGAATCTTTTTCGAGCTTTTTAAACAAAGTAAATTCTATTTTCAAACACTTTGTGCCTGTTGCCTTATCCCTCTTATTTATCCCCCCATTTTCTTTCGCCATTCAATTGGAGTGATTCCCTCCAGTTTAGAAAACCACCTACTTATATGACTATGGTCGTTGAAACCCAGTTCAAAGGCAATTTCTTTTATGCTTCGATTTGTGGAGAGTAATTGTTTGAATCGGGAGAGTTTTCGTACTTGTATTTCTTGGAAAATAGAATGTCCAATCGCTTTTTGAAATTTCTGATTTAATACTTTCAAAGAGCTATTGCTTGCCTGTACAATGTCTTGTACTTCAAGGTTTTTGTGAATATTAGCAGAAATAAATTGTATTGATTTGTTTACTTCCTTGTCAGCAATAGCCACGGTATCTGTAGAGGTTCGTTCGATTACGTCTAAGGCTTCGGTCAAAATAATTTGTTGATTTGGTACTTTTCCCTGCAACATATCGCTAAGTGTAGAGCAAATGTTGAAGGCGGTACTTTGATGATTACGAGCAATACTCGAAAGGTTTGGATAGGTAATATTACAAATTAATTCATCGTTGTCTATGCCCAAAACTGCTATTTCATGCGGTACTTTTACTTGCGCCATTGAACAAGCATTGATAAGTATTTGTCCAAAATCATCATTGCAACATAAAACACCTGTAGGTTTTGGGAGAGATTTTATCCATGTAACTAAATTTTCAAAATTGTAGGAAAGTACATCTTCCTCATTGCCTTTGAGTAAGAACGAACTAAACTGGATATTGGAAGAAATAGCCATTTCCTGAAAAAAAGACATTCTTTGTAATGACCATTCTAGGTTTTCTATTCCTAAAAAAGCCAAACTTCTAAATCCTTTTCGGATAAAATATTGAATTGCCAACTTAGCATCCGACAAATAATTCCCTTTTACATAAGGAATCCCTTCAACATGATTGACAGAGGTAACCTGAATCATGGGGATGCCTAATTGTGCCATTTGAGCAATATCTTCACTATTTTCTAAAATACAAGCATCAGGTTTTACTGACTGAATTAGATTGATTCTGTTGTTTGTTCTATTATTTTTTAGAAAATAGGCTGGTTCAAAAATAATATCCCAATGGCTTATCTGATTGTTGTAGTCATAAATGCCACGCAACAAATCACGACTATAACCCCGATTGGATTCAAGATGGATGAAAACTTTTTGAGCCATGTTTTTTCTTTTAAATGATACTTTTTCAAAAATATATTATTGGTAAATAATTGGCGATAGAATAACCAAAAATGGTGGCAAAATGTCAAGTTACGATTTTTACTTTTGTAAAAACATAAAAGTTAAAACCATGAGTTCTTCTGTTAATATTAGAGATTTCAAATTATACAAAGCTGTTGCGCCACTCAAAAAGCCAATTGCTGATGCAACACATACGCTTCACGAGATTTCGTTTTTGGTATTGCGTTTACAGCTCGAAAATGGTGTGGTTGGGGAGTCTTATTTGCTCTCATTTCAATATTCTCCTTATGCCATTCAAGGGGCTTTTAGAGATTTATTGCCACTAGTAAAAGGCTATGCAGCGTATGAAACGGGAAAAGTTTACCAAAAATTAGACGAAGCCAACGAATATTTTGGAAATCAAGGTATCAATCGCTGGGTGCAGGCTGCTGTCAATGTCGCCATGTGGGATGCTTGGGGAAAATGCTTGAATCAGCCTGTAGGCAAACTTTTGGGAACCTATCGTGATAAATGTGCTATCTATGGAAGCGGAGGTTGGATTTCTTATACGATTGACGAGCTAGTAGCAGAAGTAACAGATTATGTGTCTCGTGGTTTTCAGGCAGTAAAAATCAAAGTGGGAAATCCCAACTGGCGTACAGATTTGGAGCGTTTGAGGATTGTTCGTGAAGCCGTTGGTAATCAGGTGAATATCATGATGGATGCCAATCAGGGGATGAAGTTGCCCTCTGCCTTACAATTGGCAAAGGCTGCGCAAGATTTGAATATCTTTTGGTTTGAAGAACCGCTTCACCATCAGGATTTTGAAGGATATAAAGCGCTCAAACAACAAGCTGGTATATCTTTGGCGATGGGCGAACGCGAATATGATACCTTACCATTGGTGGAATTGTTGAAACGAAATGCCTTAGATATTTGGCAACCAGATATTCTCAGAATAGGTGGGGTAGAGGCTTGGCGAGAGTCTGCTTTATTGGCTAATAGTCACCATATTCCTGTTTTGCCACATTATTATAAAGACTATGATGTGCCATTGGTTTGTTCTATTCCAAATGGAGTAGGTGTGGAGTCTTTCGATTGGATAGATCCATTGATTGATAATCCGATGACGGTAAAAGATGGTTTTGCTTATCCTCACGAGGGAACAGGTTGGGGATTTAATTTTGTAGATGACACTTTAGCGTTGATTTTTTAGACATGAATATTTTTTCATTAAAAGGAAAAAGAGCCTTAGTGACAGGCGGAGGTACAGGTATTGGTTTGGGAATCAGTAAAGCATTCATTGAAGCAGGTGCAGAGGTTGTCATCACAGGACGAAGAGAGGAGGTTTTGCAAGATGCTTTCAAGGAATTGGGAGAAAATGCACGCTATTCGGTATTTGATATAACGAACAAAAAGGAAATACCAGCATTTATTCGAGACCTAGAAACACAATTTGGAGCAATAGACATCTTGGTTAATAATGCAGGAATACATCTTAAAAAGTTTTCCAATGAAACCACAGACGAAGAATTTGAAAGTATCATTCAGACCAATTTACTGTCGGTTTTTTCCCTTACTCGAGAATGTGCCAAATACATGGCGCAACGCAAAAGTGGGGTCATCTTATTTATTGGCTCAATGGCGGGAATATTTGGCATAGACCGTGTTTCTGCCTACGGAACTTCAAAGGCAGCGCTGACAGGCTTGATGCAGAATTTGGTGACGGAATATTCTAAGGATTTAATTCGAGTAAATACCATTGCCCCAGGTTGGATAGAATCTCCCATGTTTCTGAATGCCATTAATGCGGATTTAGCAAGAAAAGAAAAAATTACCAATCGCATAGCCATGCCAAGCTATGGTAAACCAGCCGACATAGGACATGCGGCGGTGTTCTTATCATCAGAAGCGGCACGATATATCACAGGAGTAGTCCTACCCGTAGATGGTGGTGCATCGGTTAATTTTTAACAAAAGCCCTGATTCAAGTTTCATGAATCAGGGCTTTTGTTTTGTAATTTTAACTTATGGCATGTAAACCAAGAAATTGTGAGTGCAAAGTGTTGATAATTAAAAAAACATTCAAAATTTACAACTCATCTTTCAGTACTAATGATTATTTTGGTTTGGCGTATTCCAGTACCCCTTTGTCCACAAATACCCCATAAAGTATAAATGCGATAGTAGAAACAACAACCACAAGTATATAGGTTAGTAGCGTGAGCGCTAATATTCCTAGAATTTTAATAATTATCTTCTTTAGAGGAATATGATTATAGAAACCTTTGAAAAACCACACTAAAATAAATGGAAGAGCCAAAAATGAAGCCTGTGAAATAAGCATCATTTTTTCTGGATTTTGTCTGAAAAGAAAGAGTATCGGATACATAACTAAGATACTCATGAGGGTATAATAGGATACCACATAAGAGTTCATGACAATATGTTCATAGTAATTATGCCCTTCTTTTTTAAATGGAATTCTGGTAATAAAGGCGAAAACTGGCAATAACAAAACCATAAGCATGGCATAATAGCTTGAGATGATCGTAAAGACATCAGACATAAGCTTTGAGTTAATGTGCTGTTGCTCTGAAAAGTTTTTCATAATATCATCAAACTTCAACACACTAGACGATACAAAAATAGAGATACCAGCTAGCACAAATGTTAGCGCAATTGGTTTGTAGTGGTCAACACGGTTGCCTTCCATATATTCTCGGGCGGTTTTGCCAGGATTACGAAGGGTTTTGAATACGGAATAGAAAAAGCCTTTGTTGACATCAACAAAAATATCTTGAATTTCTTCTACTATATAGTTCCGATTTATGCGTTTGTATCTTCTTTGACCACAGTGCCCACAGAAGTTACCTGAAATAACCTCTTTACAATTTCTGCAATTTTCTTCAATCATTATATTAAGATTTGAGTTTTGGAAAATGAGTATTTTCCTGAGTAATAGGTTACGCAGGTTTGAATAATAGAGGAGGAAAATTAGATTTAGCTTTTAAACAAATATATTGCAAAGCCGAGGAGACATTATTATTTATAGAATGCCAGCGGTTGAGAATTTGAAGGTTTAAAGTATAAAGTATTCATAAAGGTCGGTTTAAAAATGTATTGAAATGGAGCTCCTAATTATTCACTTTCCTTTTTGCCCTTAAACAGAAAGTATAATCCAACTATCAAGGAAATACCATAAACAATGTCGAGATATGGTCTTTTAAAGGTTAAAGTAGCAAAGTCGAAATCTTTGTAAAGACCAGAGCCAATAATAATGATAATAATTAACAGAGGAAAACTAATTTTTTGATTTTTCATAATTGCTAAAACTTGTTTGAATGAGGTATATCAATTTAGTAAAATTATAAAATTGTCAACGTATAATATTTTAAAAACTGATTTTTTGTGATTAGGAAGTAAAATATTGATTTGGAGAAAAAGAGAAATAGGGAGAATCTAATAAAAACAAAAAAGCCCACCGTAATGGTGGGCTTTTCTTGGTAGAGAGCGAGGGATTCGAACCCCCGGACCTGTTACAGTCAACAGTTTTCAAGACTGCCGCAATCGACCACTCTGCCAGCTCTCTGTGTTTTTTGATGATGCAAAATTAGTCTTTTGGACAATACAATGCAAACTTTTTTTGAAACTTCAATTGAAATATTTCCTAAGAAATCACTTAAAGTTTTAGTAGTATTTTCGTAATCAGAATATTACGAGCAATCATAAACCCTGAAAAAAAGTGAAAATATTTTTGAAATAGTTACTAGCGAGGACTCAAAAACTCGCTAGTAACGCTCATTATGCCTCAAATTTCTTAAAAATAGAAGAGGCAGTATGTCCTCCAAAACCAAAAGAATTGTTCAAAGCATAACGGATTGGCTTCTCTAACTTTTCTCCTAATACAATATGGAGATTTTGAGGAATCTCTGGATCTAGCTCCATCACATTCATAGTTGGAGGAATCGTATTATGTTGAACTGCCAATACACAGTAAATACTTTCAATGGCTCCGGCAGCACCCAATAGGTGCCCTGTCATAGATTTTGTTGCAGAAATGGCTGTCTTACTATTTCCGAAAATAGAAGATATGGCTTTTATTTCACTCAAATCACCCACACCTGTTGAGGTCGCATGCGCATTGATATAATCAATATCTTCAGGGTTGAGCCCTGCATCTTTGAGTGCGTTGAGCATTCCTAATTTTGCCCCCAAGCCGTCGGGCGATGTGCCAGTCAGGTGATAGGCGTCAGCGGCCATGCCACCTCCAGCAATTTCCGCCAAGATTGTTGCTCCTCTTTGCACAGCATATTCATAATCTTCCAAGATTAAAGCGCCTGCGCCTTCACCTGCTACAAATCCTGTACGATTAACATCAAAAGGTTGCGAAGCAGCACTTATATTGTTTTTAGATAGGGCTTGAGCTGCTCCAAAGCCACCGATCGTACCAGGCGTAATAGCAGCTTCTGAGCCTCCAACAATCATTACTTTGGCACGACCCAGTCTGATATTATCTAGTGCATTGATAATAGCAGTATTGGAAGATGCACAAGCAGAAACTGTACAGTAATTGGGTCCTAACAAACCATTTCTGATAGAAATAACCCCTGCTGCAATATCCACAATCATTTTTGGAACAAAATATGGATTGAATCTTGGCGTGCCATCGCCAGTAAAGAATTCTTGTAATTGATCCTCAAAAGTTTGCATACCACCTTGACCAGTTGCCCAAATTACACCTATTTCGGCTCTTTGTGCTTCTGACATTGTGGCAAATTGCAATTGAGATTGTTGAATAGCTTGTTCACTTGCTGCTACGGCATATTGAGTAAATAAATCGTATTTGCGGATTTCTTTTTTCTCAAAATAATCGAGCGGATTAAAGTTTTTAACTTCTCCTGCTATCTGAGTTTTAAATTTGCTTGCATCAAATTTGGTAATGGGACCAATACCCGAAATACCTTTGAGACTATTTTCCCAAAAACTCTCAATATCATTCCCTAAAGGAGAAATAACACCGAGTCCTGTAATAACTACACGTTTCATAAAGATGAGTTTAAGGCTGAAAATGCCTGTTCTGGTGATTGAAGATAAAGTTGGTATAAAGAATTGGTTAATCCAACACGTACCTCAAACTGTTCTTCTGTCAATGCTTTTAATAAATCTTCGGCAACTACTTCTGGTGGAATACCATTGTCTGCACCTCCTATTTCATGTGATAGTTCGGTATTGACGAGAGGTGGCATCACCTCATATACTTGAATCCCTTGATTTTTCAACTCTGCTCTCAGTACTTGTGTGTAGGAGTGAAGCGCAGCCTTACTTGCTGAATAAGTTGGCAAGCTGACAGATGGAATAAATGATACTAACGAACTTACGTTAACAATGGCAGCGTTGGTATTTTGTTCAAGAACTGGTAAAAGAGCTTCCGTCAAACGAATTACACTTAAAAAATTAGTCTCAAATTCAATACTAGCTTTGTCAACCGCTTTACTGTTTTCATGGAGCAAAGAATAGGCATAAGCTGTACCCGCATTATTTATGAGTAAGTTTAAGGTAGGAAAGTCTGATTTTACTTTTGTGGTAAGTGCTTCAACATCAGAATCTTTTGTTAGGTCAGCGACGATATATTGAGCATTGGGGATTTGTGTGCTAGCCTTTATGAGTTTACTTTCTGTGCGTCCTACCAAGATGATTTGGTTTCCTTCTTGAGCCAATTTTTTAGCGAATGCTAACCCGATGCCAGAGCCTCCGCCTGTAATTAATATAGTATTTTCAGTCGTTTTCATTTGATTGCTTGTTTTGAAATATACCGAATGGTATATTTTTGTGTAAAAAAATATTAAAATGAGTTTATTAAGTTTTCAACGGTTTTCATGAGACTTTGCATATAGGCTATTTTACCACTGACTTTGGTAAGCATAACCGCTCCTTCAATGGTGGCTATAATTTGTAGTGCTAAATCCTCTGCATTGTTTTCAGTACTAAATTCACCAGCTTGTATGCCTTCATTAATCAAAAAAACAAGTGTATTTTTCCATGAATTAATCGCTTTGCTAACCTCTTCGCACATTAATGGATGGGTGTCGTCTACCTCAACAGCAGTATTGAGAATCACGCAGCCGCCCACTGGAAATCTAGGGTCATCAAATAAAGTATAAATACGTGGATAGCAAAGAATTTTACCCCTAAAAGTTGATTCTCGTGCCATTTCTTCCGAAACAAGTCCAGTGACTTTTTTGAGATTATAGCGGAAGACCTCAAGCGCCACTTCATCTTTGTTTTTAAAGTTGCCGTAAATACTCCCTTTGGTTAGCCCTGTAGCCTCGGTCATATCCAGCAAAGAAGTAGCCGCAATACCTTTGGTATTGAACAGAGTTGCGGTTTTTTCTATGATAAACTGTTTGGTACGTTCGGCTTTTCCCATGATAAGGTACTTCAAATACTTGTTAACTAATGAATTATTGAGTTTAAGGAAAGGCTTATTAATAATTTTGAAACAAAAATATACCGTTCGGTATTATTTTGCAAATACTTTTTTACTTTTTCGAAAATAAAAATGAATGACACGGTTGGATGAGAATCAGAAAATCTAATAATATAATAATTGAAAGTTTTTGTTGTATTTTATTTAAAATGTGATAAATTAGTAGAGAAGCCGAGGGAAGTATTTCGTCTTTCAAATAAAGAGCTTTTCAACCTAAATATGGATACAAATGAAAATACTTGCTTACTTATGTATCATGCTCATAGGACTGGTGTTTAGCGCCTGTCAACGAGATGTTAATCCGTATGTGTTATACTATAAAAGTACTCAATTCAAAACCCAGCAAGGAGATACCTTAGCTTCGTTGAAGTCGATTAGAAATGGAGGGATATTTAATAAGAACCTCACATTGGTTATGCGTGATAGAAGTCGTAAGGAGATACCCAAAGATGGACTTTGGGGCTATTCGCAAGGCGACAAAGTATATCGTAATTATGGAGATAGATTTATTCAAGTGGTTACGCCCTATTCGGATAGTACTATTAAATACATGACCGAAAGAAGTGTTGCTTTTTGGACATCAAATGGCAATCGAACCATGAATCAAGTGATGTTATTATATAGTAAAGATTTGGATTCAAAAGTTTATTTATCTCAAAGAAAGGCGAAGAGGTAGATAAGTAAAGTTACTATTACCAATTAAGGTAGGTAATAAACTGTAAATCCTCGTTGCTTAGCTACTGTCTCATATTTGTAAACTTGGAGAGTGTTCATACAATGGTGTCTTCTTAAATATTGATATTGAAAGTCAGATGCTTACAGAAGGATAGATACTGTTGTATGAATAATTTCCATTTTGCTGATTTACCTGTCACTTCTACTTCCTATTAATGTAATCCCAATACAACATCTGAATAAAACTTCATATTGTTTCACAACTGTTATTCTTCTTTTTTCGAGTGTTGTTCCAGTAATAGAATCCTTTCCAGCAATCTCCATTTTGCTAAATTACTTTCCTGAAAGAGTTGTGCTACATCCTTGTTTAGGTGTCTAGATAGGGGATATTTCCTCAGCACTCCACTGTTTTAGAGAGGGACTTAAAGTTATTCTTTATCATTTTAAGATTAATAAATAAAATTACATGGCAAATTTTTCTTACAAAAACAGATAATTCATCTTCACTAGAAAATTAACGAACGTATATAAACCTACTTAAATGTTAAATATATGACCGTTTACTCAATTATATAATAGATTTGAGACATTACCACAATATTAAAGTCTCATTAATATGCAATCATAATAGAGAAGTGATTATTTTTGTTTTTATAGTTTTGCTTATTAAAATTGAACTTAATAATATTTTATGAAAATAAAACTACATTTATTTGTAATTGTATTCTTCCTACACTCCTGCAAATCCGTTGAAGATAAGATTGATATTTTACCTACCATTAGCTCCGTATCATTAGGAAGAACTCTTATTCTTAAAACAGAAATTCTAGAAGCTGAAAGAAAGGTACTTCTTTGGGTTCCATACCAGACAGATTTAAGTTCAATAGTTCCTACAATCCTAACAAAAAATGCAAGTACAGTAATCCCTTCTAGTACTCAAGCACAAAACTTTTCTGTACCTGTATATTATACATTAGTGTCGAAGTCTGGACAAAAAATAATATATGAAGTTAGTATAAATACCATGGAGCAGCCTACTCCAGTAATTACTGGAGTAAGTAAAGATACCCTTGAAGCAGGTAAAAGTTTCATGATTATAGGACGTGATTTTGGCTTGAACCCGGTAGAAGTTCAAGCATCAATAGTCAATTCTAGCAAAGAAATATTATTGAAAACAGAGTTGATCGATTCTTCACATGTATATGCCTCCTCGCTTGATGATGTAATGCCAGGAAATTATACCTTACTATTAAAAGTTAGAAATAAATCTAGCAATTACAGTAAGTCTATCGTCATAGAGTATCCTTCACCTCATATCGATTCAATTGATTATTGGAATGTGATTCAGGAAGAAAGTATTAGAATATACGGAAAATATTTTTCTAAAAATTATACCTACAATGTAATCTTAGTTGGAAAAGATGGAAAAGAATATTCTCATTCTCTTCCTGCAAATTCTGATGGTCAGACTATTGAGTGTAGGATTCCGAATTCTATAAAGGAGGGAGAATATAGAGTGAAAATTACCAATATGACACTAACAAAAGAGAGTAATTTAACCGATCATTCTCTTGTCGTATATCGCAACGATATGCCCTATTTAGTTGATACAGAAAAGTATTCAGGAACCAAGGTCAAACAAGGTAATACTTTGGTATTTACAGCCTTGAACTTCGAAAAAGTTCAGTCAAGATTTTATCAAGTTCAACTTCAAAATGAAACGGAAACTATTGTACAAAATGCCCTTTACAATGCTGTAAATAAGCGTTTGAGTTTTGAAATACCAAAAACAAAGGGAATATATCATATAAACCTAATACTAAGTAATGAGAGTGCGATTCTCTACAGTATTAATACACGATTTGTGTTAACAATCGAATAATTTCCTAATAATATCTTGCTATTATATCAATGAAAAAATTACTACTCCTATTAATGTTTGGTTTAACATTAGTAAAGACTGGTTTGTCTCAAGTAAACAAACCAGTCTTGGATTTAAAGAAATTTACGGACCGAAGTATCGTAGTGAGACAAATGTTGTCCACTGACAGAAATTGCTACGAATTTTATAAAAATGGGATAAAGCTCATAGAGGGACAAGATTACTTTATGGGCGCTGGGTATGCTAACTCGTTTTTTTACGTTGGGGGTGGTACTCGGGGTGGTTTTTACAGCGCTGCCATAGAGTTTGGCTTCTTAAAGCCTAACGACGTATTAGTGGTCAAGGATGTATGTCTCAACGAAACATCAGATCCAATGATTGTATCTGACGACTATGTTTATATCGAAATACCCAAAGGAAGTAGCTATCAGAGTAACGGTATTGGATCCACCTATTCATTGCCTGCATACGATAAGCTTTCAACTCCTGTACAAATTGGAAAATGTGAGCCAATTTCTATTAACGCCCACGTGTTGATGGCAACCGTGATAGATATTACTACAGGAGACCCAATAAGCTTAGGAACATTTAAGGTAAATGGAACACCTATATCAACTGGAGACTTTTCAAGTTATTTTGCAGGTAATCCAACAAGCTATCAAATTTCATCTGGGCAGATAAACACTTCAAATTTTTTGAAACTTACAGCTAATGCCTATTATTCAGGGTCTACACCATATTCTATTGAGTACAAACATAATGGCAGTAATACGAGCGGATTTGACTTCACCTTTGGAGTAGGAGGAGTGCAAGTCCGCTTTATTACTAATAATAGTTTTGAAATCTGGAAACGTAATTATTTAGGGGATTTTGATATTAGTCATTTTGACGGGAATTTTAGCAATAGTACCTATAAAATTAGCTTCGATGAAAGTGCTTATCATATTTATGTTGATGGCGTAGAATATGGCAAACTTGATAGATTTGTAAAATATACCACTACGACAGGTAGTTTAGATAATAGCTCCGTATTGCCTTATCGTACAGGCGTAAAACTCAATCCTTCTAGTTCAGGGATACATTATGTAAGTGCAACAATCGATGGGGCTTTAAATGTATATCAAAAGCTACAAGTAGTTGAGGATATTTCTTTATCAACTACAGTTGTCAATTCTGGATGTGCTGGTGTCAACTCAGGTAGCATTAATGTATTAACCAATGGAGGACAAGCGCCATTTAGCTATTCATTGAATAACGGAAGCTTTCAAACCAATAATACGTTTACAGGTTTAGCCCCGGGGAATTATACGATTAGAGTAAGAGATGCTTCCGGCTGTGAGTCAACAATATCCGCGATTGTAAGTGGTAATAGCCCATTGTCGTTATCAAGTTCCGTCCAAAATGAAACATGTTTTAATCAAAAAAATGGACGAATTACCTTTTCTGCTTCAGGAGGAACGGGTTCTTATCGTTATTCAATAGATGGACAGAATTATATTTCTAACCCTCAATTCGAAAATTTATCTACTGGTACTTACATGGGCTATGTTAAGGATTTGAGTGGTTGTGTAAGTACCAATAATGGATTAACCATCAACTCTGACAGTAAGCTGTTACCACCATCAATCACGGTTTCGAATGTAACTTGCTTTGGAGGAAATAATGGTATTCTTAACATAAACACATCTAATTCTACTCCCAATGGAGGGTTTCAGTACTCCATCGATGGAGGTTTAAATTATACTTCAACTGCTCAAATACAGGGACTTTCAGCCGGGAACTACCAGATTGTTATCAAGGATAATGTTTGTACAGCAACAACCTCTGGAACGATTACTCAGCCTAGTGAAGTGATTCCTACTGTAACTATTCAAAACCAAATATCTTGTAACGGAAAAAAAGATGGAGTCCTTTTATTAGGTGCATCAGGGGGCATTGCTCCATATGAATATTCTTTGGACAATACCAATTATTCAAACAATGCAATAAGAAGCAATTTAGGTACAGGCAATTATAAAGTATGGGTTAAAGATGCTAATGGATGTATCAAAGAATCAGGCATTACTACTATTACAGAACCCTCAGTATTGCTAGCCACACTTCAAAGTAAGCAAGATATAGATTGTAATGGCAGTAGTACCGGTCAACTCGTCATCAACGCATCAGGAGGAATATCGCCCTATAGTTACAAATTGAGTACCCAAACCAATTACAACTCTAATAATACGATTTCAGACCTACGAGCAGGACAATACACCGTTCAAGTACAGGATGGTCACCAATGTGTAGCTAGTATGCAAGTTGAATTACTAGAAGCCAGTAGTATAGTTGTAAGCGTCACCCAGAAGCAAGATATTCTCTGCAATGGAGCATCAACAGGACAACTTACGACTCAGGCCTCAGGTGGTAACGGAGGTTATACCTATAGTCTGGAGGTAACTAATTACCAAAGTAGCAATATTTTTTCGGGATTAAAAGCAGGAGCGTATTCGGTTTATGTAAGAGATATTAAAGGTTGTGTTAAAAGTTTGCAGGGGAGCTCAAGTACCTTGACAGAACCTTCAGCCTTGGAAATGAGCTTTCAAAGTATAGCTGTAAAATGTAATAGCGAAGCAACTGGCTCAATTATCGCCAATGCCGGTGGTGGGGTAGGAAGCTATCTCTATTCGATAGATAATGTCAATTTTATTACGTCAAATCAGTTTACAAGTCTCAAAGCAGGAAATTATCTTATCTCCTTAAAAGATGCCAACAACTGTATATTACAAAAGAGCGTACAGGTTACCGAACCAACAGCACTTTCAGCTAATCTGGATATTCTTAGTCAAGTCCTTTGCTTTGGAGGAAATTCAGGCGCAATAAAAGGTTTGCCCTTAGGAGGAACCGGACCATATCAGTATTCTTTGGATGGCAATATTTATCAAAATAATGATACATTTAGTGCTCTGACTATTGGAGACTATAAAGTGTGGATAAAAGATGCAAATGCCTGTATTACAACAAGTACTAGTAAAACTATCACTCAGCCTACGGACATTACTTTTACAATCAACTCCGTATCAGCTGTAAAATGCTATCAAGGTAACGATGGTGTTGTAACTCTCCAAACTACAGGTGGCGTCGGCAGTTATAGCTATGCTGTTAATGGAAGTATTTTTCAAACGTCCAATACTTTCAATAATTTGACAAGTGGCACCTATTCTTTTGTCGTAAAAGATGGGAACAATTGTCAAAAATCTGTTCAAACGACTGTATCCCAACCTGCTCAAGCTTATACAATTTCTTTGGCTTTGACAGAGAACCTTTCTTGTTTTGAAAATAAATCAGGAAAAATAGTGGTTAATAGTCAAGGAGGAACTGCGCCTTACTGGGTTGGTTTAAGTACAAACAACTTACAAGCTAATCCTAGCTTTGAGCAGTTAACTGCGGGTAGCTACACCGTTTATGGTAAGGATGCAAACAACTGTAGTTTTAGTCTTGGAGGAATTAACCTAACCCAGCCTTCGGATATTACCTTTTCTACTTTGATGAAAAAAGATGTAGACTGTGACTACTATTCAAAGGGAGAAGCCAAAGTTTTGGCAACAGGCTCAAATGGTGGGTTTAGTTACACACTCAATGGGAATAACAGTCTTGGAAGCCCTGTCAATCCAATAAATAATTTATCTGGTTATTTTAATGAGTTAACTGCCGGTGATTACCGTGTTACAGCAACAGATGTAAGAGGGTGTAGTAAGAATTATACTGTTACTATTATTCCCAAAAATTCAAAAATAACTTTTGATGTCAATAAGTCATTTCCAAGTACCTGTAATTCTAATGATGGAGTCATTACTATAACGAATGTACAAGGAGGTCGAAATGGATACAACTATCAATTGTCAACCCAACAGACAGCTTCACCTAATTCGCAATTTTCGGGTCTATTCTCAGGAACGTATGTGGTTACCGTTAGCGATGAACTGTGCTACTATAGAAAAAATATTGACCTCTCTGCTCCGAACGGGATAAAGGCAAATTATCAAGTCTCGGGAATTAATTGTACTTACTCAGATGGTAATATTTCGGTCGTAAATGTAGCAGGAGGAAATGGTGGTTATTTGTATAAATTGAATAATAATCCCGAAACCAGTAATTCGACCTTTAACAATCTTTCACCTAATGTATATGCGATAGAAATCAGAGATACTCCACAAAGTTGTAAATATGTATTGAGTGTAGAGCTAAAAGAACAAAATCGAGCAGACTTACAGCTGACGGGTAAATCTGATGTCCTTTGTTATGGAGGAAACTCTGGTGTCATTACAGTGAGTGGAAACAATAATCAATCACCCTTTCAGTATAGTATAAATAACGGCGTTTGGCAAAGCTCAGGCAGGTTTGAAGGTTTAAGCAAGGGTACTTATAAATTAACAACAACCAACGCCTTAGGTTGTCAGGATAGTCTTCACATCATAATTTCAGAACCAGCCCTGTTGGTAGAAGAGCTTTCTAAAAATGATAATCTTTGCTTTGGAGATGCAACAGGTAAAATTTTTACGAGTGCAACAGGCGGCGTTTCTCCCTACCGTTTTTCAAAAGATAACCAAAGCTATCAAAGCGAAACGAATTTTGAGAACCTCAAAAAAGGAGATTATACGTTATGGGTAAAAGATGCTAACAATTGTATAAGTACTAAAACGATTACTTTGATAGAGCCACCTCAACTGGTGATCAATCCGTATTATCAAGATACAATTCGTTGCTTTGGAGAAACTAACGGCGTCATATCCATTCCTACACAAGGAGGTACTCCAACCTATAGTTACTCCTTGGATGGTACAAATTATGTCTCTAGTAATAGTTTCGGGGGTTTAGGAAAAGGTAACTATACAATTTATGCAAAAGATATAAATCAATGTAAAACAGAGAAGACCTTAAGCTTGACTGAGCCTAATTTACTAGAAATAACGCAGAAGGATTTTAAGAATCCTTTATGTTATAAATCAAAAGATGGTATCATTGAAGTAGCATCTACGGGTGGTAATAACGGTAATATTTATACTATTGATTACCAAAACCGTAGTCAAAATAGTACCTATTTTAATAATCTTCCCGATGGTAGTTATTCCATAAAAGTGACTGACCGAAAAGGCTGCTCGGCAACCATCAGTAATATAGTACTAACCGAGCCAAGTAAAATCAAAACAGTGAGTGTTGGTACTATGCCATTATGTTATGGTGATGGCAATGGCAAAATAAACATCACAGTAAATGGAGGAACGCCGAATTACCGCGTAAATTTTGAAGGGCTTATCAGTGAGGTCGATGGAACGAATTATATAAAAGAATTGTCCAATTTATTTGCCAAAGCATATACCTTTTATGTGCTTGACAGCCACAATTGTGTAGATACAATAAATTACACTTTGACACAACCTACACAATTACAGAATAAGATTACTATCAAAGAAAACGACTGTTTTGGAGACTTGACAGGACAAGTGCAAGTGCTTGGTTTACAGGCTACTCCACCTTATCGTTATTCGCTTCAAAATCAAGAAATAACAGAGACTTTTGAATCAACGGGTATTTTTTCGAAGCTAAAATCAAATAATTACACAGTGACTGTGTATGATTTTAATAACTGCAAATTAAGAACTAGCATCAAAGTTGCTCAGCCTGACAAGTTGGTAATTACGCCAATTTATCAGGATACTATTAGATGCTTCGGAGAAAACAATGGCGCTATTTTGTTGAAAGTAACTGGCGGTATAAAGAGTTATATCTACTCCAAAGACAGTACGAATTACTTTAGTGATAGTTTATTTACAGGACTCAAAGAGGGGCTTTACAATTTTTGGGTAAAAGATGCCAATAAGTGCTTAGCCACCTCACAACTATCAGCTACAGAGCCAGCCCTCCTAGACTTAAGTCTATTATCAAAATCTAATCCTTTATGCCTAGGTGAGTCAAATGGAATTGTACAACTTAAGGCTACAGGAGGAAATGGAGGCAATATTTATTGGCAAGATAATGCAACAAAGCAATCAAGTGATCGATTTATTGGCCTAACACAAGGGCAATACACCTATAAAGTAGTGGACCGCAAAGGTTGCCAAGATACCGTTCGATTAGTCGAGCTCAAATGGCCTGCAGCCATATTGGCTCAAGTTAGCAAGTCTATACCTATTTGTTATGGTACAAACACGGCTAAGCTCAATGTGCAAGCATCTGGAGGTGTTGGTGCATTTACGGCCATATTAAGTAATACCAATTTAAACAAAACCATAGCATTAAATAGTGGAAAAGGAGTATTTGATTCACTGAATGCAGGAAACTATCTTATCAAAATCAAAGATGCTAATGGCTGTCAATTACAACTGACCAACACCATTCAAGAAACAGACAGCCTAGAAACTTTTGCCCTAGGATCAGGTAAAGGAGCAGACACGCTATGTATTGGACAAAGTATTACGCTGGATGCAAAAAATAAAGGGAAAAATATTCGTTGGTATTTTAATGGTACCGAAGGTATAGATGAGCTAGCCCGTGCAAATCAATCTACCTATACCATTGTTTCTCCAGGTATTTACAAAGTATCAGTATCTAACAAAACAGGATGTACCGTCGAGAAAAGCTATACCCTCACAAATAGCAAAAATGCACTGAAGGCAGATTTTATCCTTGCGACTCAGGCGTTTGTCGGGGATACAGTAGTTGTTTTAAATACAACAAAGCCTGCTCCAGATAAAGTAGTTTGGACTCCTCCATTAAATAGTATTCAGCTTAGTGAAACGAATAGCAAGCTTACCTTCATTCCAACTCTAGCAGGGAATCTTTCTGTTACATTACGAGCATTCGCAGGAGTTTGTGATAATGTGCTCACTAGAACAACAAACATATTTACCCCAGATAACATTGATCAAACTGATTCTTTGTATCACTACAGAGATTATCCTGTCACTACATCAGCACTATATCCCAATCCAAATCAAGGTAGATTTGAACTGAGTGTGAAAACGAAATTTCCAGTTAATATCAACATTTCAATTGTTCGAGTATCAACAGGTGAAACTGTTTATAATGCTGTTCATACGCCAACAAATCAAAACCTAAATAGTACTAATGTCTACAACTTTAACCTTTCACTGAGGATAGGAGCTTATAGTTTAATTCTTGAAAGTGGTAAACAAAAAATCTCAAAGCTTTTGATGATCACCAATTAAATAAGCCTGCATAGACAAAATGAAAGTTTTAATATTTAACCTAACACTTCATGAAAAAACACCTTCTTAAATTATTGTTTTTACTCTTGGCCAATCAAGTGATAGTGATAGGTCAGGATGTTGGTGAATTAAAAAAGTTAAAGTCTCCAAAACAAATGTTGAAAGGAAAGGGAATTTCGATCAAAGGTTCATTGTCGGGTACCTATAATATTTATCATGCAAATGGATTAGAAAATAGACAATCTCCCTACAATTATATGTTTACTGGAAATATCATGATTGACATTTTTAATAAAATAAGAATGCCTGTGTCTTTTAGCTATATTAATCAACAGGCCTCCTATGTCAATCCATTAAGTACTAGCAACTTGATGCCATTTGGTCAACCATTTAATAGAATATCCCTAAAGCCAAAATATAAAAGTGTTCAACTCTTTCTAGGAACAGTATCCCAGACTTTCACACCATATACACTTGCAGGACATAGGTATCAAGGAGTTGGTTTGACATTCAAAGATAAGGATTTTCCCCTCTATGGAGGCTTGATGTTTGGTACGCTTAATCAAAAGGTCAACCCCGATACGATTAGCCTTAATAAACCAAGTTATCAAAGAAAAGGCATGGGTATGCAGCTAGGATATAAAACAAAAGAGGATTTTATTGAATTATCGTTGTTTTCGGCAAAAGATAGTTATCAACCTGTTGATATAATCTTTGATAAGTACAATCTAAGTCCCAAGTCGAATATGGTATCGTCCATCAGATTTTCAAAGCAATTAATCAAAAAGATTATTTGGGAATCTGAAATGAGTATATCGGCTCTCAGCAGTGATATAAGAGCTGTCAAAAATACAAATGATAACTTTTTAAAATCATTTGGAGGACTATACAATACAAATGCCAGTACCAGCTACTTTAAAGCTGTACACTCATCTCTAAACTACAAATCAAAATCTTATCAGGTTGGAGTTGAGTACAAGCGTATAGATCCCAAATATCAGACTTTGGGTAGTTATTACTTTGTTAATGATGTTGAGCTGTTTGGTGTGAAGGCAAGTGGACAAATGCTTGATAAAAAGGTTTCCATGATGGGCGAAATAGCACAGCAGCATGATAATTTAGATCAAACTAAACCTCAAACCTCTAATCGAATTGTAGGTTCTGTCAATGTTATTTATGTACCTAATGATAAGGTTAACCTGAATGCATCTTATTCTAATTTTACTGCGTATAGTAATTATAATCCGTCATTATTGTATTTGGCTAAAGCTAGACCATTAGAGGCACTTGATACACTTAATTACCGACAAGTGAATCAGAATATTCAGGCGAATGCACTTTGGCAGCTCCCCTCAAATAATGCCAAAATGCATCATCAACTAACCAGTTCAACTGTCTTCCAGTTGGGTAATGATGTATTGGGAGGGGCAAATAA
This sequence comes from Flectobacillus rivi, assembly GCF_030056655.1. Classification (NCBI taxonomy): domain Bacteria; kingdom Pseudomonadati; phylum Bacteroidota; class Cytophagia; order Cytophagales; family Flectobacillaceae; genus Flectobacillus; species Flectobacillus rivi. Next base: position 431,640 of record NZ_JASHIE010000001.1, on the reverse strand, counting down.
TAACAACCAACTCGAAAATATAAATCTAGCATACGGGAGTACAAATGAGACACTTAAGCAAAGCTGGAGTGCAGGGATTAATTACACCAACGTAACAGCTCCAACGCTAAGTACTTCGATTTGGGGACCGATGTGTTCAATTGCAAAAGCTTTTTTAAAAGAGAAGTTGAAGTTGAGTTTATCAGGGAACTATACTTTTTCTAGTACACAAGCTGTGTTAGCAAACACACAATTAGCCAGAGTTTTAACTACGCGTTTGAGTACAAATTATACAGTGAGTCCCAACGGAATACTTCAGCTAAATGCTAGCTTACTAAGTAAACAAAGTCCATCTAACGAAAGTTATGGAGCCAATTTTACTGAGCTAAGTTTCAATATTGGCTATCGTCATACATTTTCAGTTGTTGACTTGAAATTCAAATAAATGAATCACACTAAATAATTGTTTCCATGAATAGATTTTTATTAATTATCCTGAGTCTATTAATCGCAAACGAAATAACATGGGCTTCTGTCTCTGAAAATGAAGGCATTTTACCTATAAAAGAATACACCTTGTCTGATTGCGAGAAATATGGCTTAAAGCCTGTTGACTTTGGCAACGGGCAACTATTAATGCCTAAAAATGATGGTGTAAATTATTTTGTAGATATCAACTCTAATTATACACCTCAAAAGGTGACAGCTGAGGACGTTCGAAATACGATTGATAAACTTCGAAAAGCTGGGAAGGTAGTAAATGATATTCTCAACGTTCATTTAGTAAGCGATCTCCCTGTAGTTATACAAAAGGAGATGAATGGAGTATTTTACGAAATATTACTTAATGCCTTGGTATTTACCCCTACAGGTAATAGTATCTCGATGAATGCAATGATTAGTACCTCTGATAATTATTTTGCTTTTGAAGGTCAAAATATCAGATTTACAGGTCAAGGAGGTATTGAGAGTGGAAGCTTGAGTTTAATACTTGATAACAATCCTGGGATTAGTAATGTCCAATTAGGAACAAAGATTAACTTAAAGATTACAGGGGGGGGATTCAGCTTTGGGTGCAATGGATTTGAGGATTTTTCGATTATTGGTAAAGTCATATTTGATAGGAGCTTAATTGTCCCTGAAAATATCAGTGGGGATATAATAACAGGAAATGTTCAATCAGATTTTAGAATAGAGCATGTTCGAGATTTTAATGATTTGATTATCGATATTTCGATGCAGCCATTCCAGCTGCCTAATATGGTTGGATATGGTTTTCAAGTAAAAAATGCCATCATCGATTTAAGTTCGCAGGCCAATGCCTCTAACTTTTTATTACCACCAGAATATACTTCAGCTGTAGATGGTCCTTTATGGAAGGGAGTTTCAATTGGAAATATCGTAGTTCGATTTCCTAAAGAGTACAAAAATCGAACTACAAAGAATCGGATTGTCATAGGTGCCAACCATTTACTCATCGATAAAAATGGGCTTTCTGGAGAAATATATGGGAAGAACATTATGCAAATCAAAGACGGTGATTTGAATGGTTGGGACTATTCTTTGGATGAGGCTCGTATTGTTCTAGTAAAAAACCAAGTCAAATCAGGTACTTTAGAAGGGCAAATCCGTCTATCAATTAGTAATGAAAATCGGCTTTTAGGATATAATGCCATCATAGATCCCACTCGAAACTACTATAACTTTACGGTTAGCACAGACAAAAATTTGGAATTTGAGTTTTTGAAAGCTTCGCAAGTAACTCTTAAGCCAAGTTCTTCGGTTAGTCTTACGCTAGATAATGGAGAATTTGTAGCAAGTGCTATGCTCCATGGACAACTCGACATTACTGCTAGTCAAGTTTCGTTAGAGCGGTATGATTTTGAGCGATTGTTTATTTCCACACGAGCACCATACCTTTCAATTGGATATTTTGGGGGTGGATCTGGAAAAGAATATAAACTTGGAGGATTTCCTATATCGATTCAATCTCCCATCATAGGCGTTTCAAACAATGAAGTATCTGTTGGATTTGGTGTAAAAGTTAACCTTGACAATATTGGTATTGAGGCTACAGGTGGCTTTACAATTCAGGGAGTGTTTGTAAACGAAAATAATCGACATTTTTGGCGAAATAAGCGTTTCGCTCTCAACAAATTGAGCGTTTCGGCAGATTTGGCTGTTGGGCATTTTGCTGGTGAGATAGACTTTTTTCAAGATGATCCTATATACGGGAACGGTTTTGGTGGAGCCGTGAAGCTAAGTTTGAATACTCCCTCGGAAATGGAAATTGCAGCAATGGCTGTGTTTGGAAAAACACAAGACAGATATTGGATGGTCGATGGAGAGCTAAGTAGTGGGGGAGGTATTGCAGGCTTATCTATCAATTTACTCGCTGGAAGTCTTTACAAGCACATGAAAGCTGTTCCTAATGCCAGAGGGCCAAGAACTATCACTGGTGCTGTTTACGCACCCGATTTCTCTATTGGATGGGGAGGGCGTTTTGGAATAGGGTTTCAGGCAAGTACAGCCTTTGGAGGTATGGCAGCTTTTGAAATTGAGACTAGAGCCGATGGTTCTCTTCGTCAAATTGGCTTTATTGGTACTGCTGCAGTAGCTGGAAGTGATGCGATGGTTAATCAATCTGCCGTTAGAGAAAAATACTATCTACTATGTAACGATTCTGCAATTAGCGCTGTAGGTGGTGTAACTTCTCAATTAGAGAATGATCCTAATGGAACAGACACAAGAGCTGTGTCTGAGAAATTTAGTATCCCCACGAATCTTACGGGTTTCACAGTGAGTGTGATTATGAAAATTAATTTTGATGATCATAGCTTTTATGGAAAGGTTGGTGCCAATGTAAGTGTTGCCAATACTATTCAGTTACAGGGAGTAGGTGCTTTTTTATTTGCACCAAATATATGGTTTGTTCATATTGGAGAACCTCCATTATCAGACAGGATTATTGTTCTGTTACCAAGTCTTCCACAGATTGATGGCTACCTTATGCTAGGTCATGGTATTCCAGAATTGCCCAATCCTGAACCAAATGTATTTACCAAATATCCAAATGCAGGACAAAGAAATAGACTCAATGGAGACGCCGCCATTTTAGGAAAGGGTATTGCCTTTGGTGCAGGGTTACAAGTAGCAGCAGGAGGTGATTATAAAATCATTCGTTGGGATGTAGGGGCTCGTATAGGACTGGATGTAATGCTTATGCGCTACCCTGATGGTGCCTATTGCGAAGGTAGATTTGGCGAAGGAATTGGTATCAAAAACTGGCGTGCTGCGGCACAGGTATATATCTTAGGTTGGTTTCATGCCGCTGCTTTTGGGGCAAATGTCCTAAGCGTAGAACTTGGCGCTATGCTGAGAGGTGCCGCTCCTAATCCTACTTATGGACAAGGTGAGGTAGCTGTGAAGTTTAAAGTTCTATTCACTTCATTCAATTTTGATGTGGGTTTCCAAGTAGGTGACGATTGCGTGGTGGTTGGTGGTTCTGATCACACCACAGAAGAAAATTTAATCAATACCTTTTACCCCTCTAATCTTCAGGAAGTAAATCCTGATGTAATACCTAGTGTTAGCTGTAGTTATGATTTAGAGCGTGAAACTGTACTTCCCGACATTAGTGGTCGCTTCAGAATTAAAGTGATGGATTATACTATGAATTCAATGTATGGCCCGATTTCAGGAAATATGAGCTTTAATGAAGCCGAACCAACTAAAGTTAGTTTTATTCCTAACCCTCCGTTGCCTGCGTTTACTCCAATTACTCAATATGTAAGATTTCAGGTGCAACAGTTTGAAAATGGAGACTGGAAACCATTTATGTACGAGGGCAAGGTATTGGAAGCTTCGAAATCATCTGCATTTATTGTAGTTAAGACTCGAGAGGAAATGAAGCAGGATGTTGATAACTCAGTACAAGTTGCAGAGAAAGAAGCCGATAAGATTGTAGTAAAAGAAGAAGAAAAAGCGGAAGAAATAAAACAGGAGGCTGTAAAGACCATCGATAACGTAGTGGCTGTAGCTGACAGTGCCGCCGATGCCTTAAAGGATGGCTGCGAAAAATGTACAGAGGCTGGAAAAGACTCTGTTACCACCATTATCAAGGATCTTAAAGAGGATATCAAAGATGAGGCTCAAGAAGCTAAAAATAAAATTGACCAGATTGTTACCAAAGCCCTTGCAGATGTAAATACAAGAATAGAACAAGCCAAAGCCGATGTGAATACTAACGCAAACTCCACCAAAAGTTTGATTGATAATGATGCTAATGTTTGTGAAAGAGAAATTCTTGCCAAAAAACAAGTACTAGCCATGGGGATAAATCAACTATGTAATAGCAATTATACTAGTAATTACAACCCCTATAATAATGGTCGGGATAATAATTATTCAAATTATAAAACTTTGAATTTAGACAACAGAAGCTATTATGTTGATTGTTCTAACAGTGATAGTGAAATCAAAAAAATCCTTAAAGAAGCAGCCGACGAAATCAATAGAAATTATTTCCAAATCAGTGCCGCCCGTAGCGCAGAAGCTATTAAGCAAAATAAGGCTATCATTGACAAAGCTCAGCAAGATTGTGATGCAATCATGGCAGCGGCGGCTGGTGCCACTCAGGAGGTTATTAATCAGCTAAGAGCTAGATGTATTGAATTAATTCAGAAGGCATTATCCGAATGTGAAAAAGTAGATGGCTATGAAAACAAGACAGATATGTCTGCTTTAATTCAGCAGTTAACGGGTATTTCTTCTCCCGCTTTGGCTACAACGCCACCCCCTACTACTGGCTCTGGAGATAGTGGAAATACCAATACCACACCTCCAACCACAGACAGACCAACTACTGGTACCTCTACTGGTAGTACTACTTTTGTGGACGAAAGTGATAATGCAGGTTCAATTATAGGTGGTGGAACTTCTGGTACTATCTCTACTCCATATACCTCACCTACACCAATAGTTCCTGTTGATTACTCAAGTGATATCAATGATAATTTGCCTTCGGGGATACCCAACAACGATTTGTATGCCCAACAATTGTATTGGCAACAGCAACAAGATGAACAAGCTGCTCGCTTGCAACAAATAGCTGAAGAAAATCAACGTCGATTGGAACAAGAGGAAATACAACGACAACAGCAAGAGGCAATTCGTTTGGCCGAGCAACAGCGTCTTGAAGAACTTGCACGTCAGCAAGAGTACGAACGCGAGCAAGAAGTTCGTAGGCAACAACAAGAACAGCAACGATTATTTGAGCTACAACAACAAGAACTAGAAAATCAAAGAATCGCTGTTGAAAGACAAAAGGCTGAGCAGGAAGCTATTCAACAAGAAGAACTCCGTCAAATTGAGCAAGATAATATACGTATTGCCAAGCAAAAGCAAATGGAAGAAGAAGCTCAATTAGCAGAAACTACCCGACTCGCTCAATTACAAGCAGAACAGCTACGCTTGCAACAGCTTCAAGCTCAACAAGCTGCTCAGTTGGCAGCTCAGCAAGCCGCCTACGAAAAAGAACAGGCCATTCTGCGTCGACGAGAAATGTCAGATGATGTCTATCAACCCGTGAGACGAATCTTTGAGATTGCAGAAGAATATTAGAATATCTCTTTGAGCTAAGAATGAGGTACATAAGCTCGTAGGAGATACTTCCTGCGAGCTTATGTATCAATCAACTGCTTTAGAATTACAACATACACTTGCTATCAAATTTAGGTGTTAGCAACCTAACCAAGATTATGATAAAAAAACTTGTTATTTTTTGTATATGCGTACTTTGGACTTGTGTGGTACAAGCCCAAAGTAAAGATGTTGGAATGATTGCAAAAGTCGAAAAAGGAAAAATTATCCTTCGATGGATGCCTCTTAACTACAAGGCTTGGAAAGAAGGTAACGAGGAAGGTTATACTCTCTTAAGAAGAACCATTGCTAAAGCTGGTAAACCACAAAATGATGCCCCTTTCCTAGTACTTACTCCTCAAAAGCGTAAGCCTTTGGCTCAGCCATTTTGGGAAAATATGGGTAAAAATAATAAGTTTGCTCATGTGGCAGGCAAGCTTTTATATGAGCCAGTACCCAGCCATGATACCACTGCTCAAAATCTCAACTTTGCCCTTTGTATGCAAATGAGCTGTATGTCTACAAGCATTGCCAATGGCTTGGGGATGTTATTTGAGGATAAATTAGTGTCTTCCGACGAAGAGTATCAATATGCACTAGTACTTTCAGGCAAAAAACTCGTTTTTCTCGAAGTAAATGCGGCTAAAATTACACGCCTCAAAGCTCCTGCAAATCTTTATGGGGAGTATTCACAAGGGGAGTTTTTTATGCGTTGGCAAATGACCGATGCCCTTATGCACACGGCCTATATACTTGAGCGCTCTGATGACGGAGGTATCACTTTCAAAGCTCCCGACCCGAACCCTATCCTAATTTCCCAAGAACCTGACTCTTTGGGTAGGGTGTTTGTGTCAAAATTGGATAAATTACCTAAGCTATATCAAAACTATTTCTATCGAGTGCGTGCGGTTACTCCTTTTGGTCAGCTATCCGAGCCATCTAATGTATTAAGAGTATATGGTTATAAAGACAAATTGCCACTACCTAAACTCAGCACACATATTACCCCCAAAGGCGTATTGTTACAATGGAGTTTTCCAGATTCATTACTCAACGACATTCAGGGTTTTAAGATTTTGCGTGCCAAAAAGCTAGGTGAAAAATACTATCAGTTATCTCCAAAAATGCTGTCTCGCAAATCCAGAAGCTTTGTGGATTCCTTACCACTTAATAGTGCTTATTATCGTGTTGCATTGCTTGACTATGGTGGCAAAGAAGTGACTTCCTATCCCGAAATGGTGATATTAGACGATACGCTACCACCTGCGCAACCACGTTGGTACAAACCTATCGTGTCGCCCAAAGGTATTGTAAAGCTTAGATGGAAGGTTCACAAAGAAAGTGACTTTTATGGCTACAGTATTTTTAGAGGTGATACCAAAACACAAGAGTTTAGTATCATTACTCGACGAATGATTCAGGATACCGTTTATCACGATACCTTATCGCTCAATTTACTCAATAAAAATGTCTATTATACTATTGTAGCCTACGACAAACGCCTCAATGCGTCTACTCATGCCGACACTATATTGGTTAAGCGACCTGATATTATACCTCCTTCAGCTCCTAATTTTACCAATTATGTGTTAAGCGACACCAGTATTGTTTTGCACTGGGAAAATAGTCCATCTGCCGATTTGTTTCAGACCCTGCTTTTACGAAAAAACACCAAGGATACCAGTTATAGTATGTTGGATTGTTTTATGGCAAACGAAAACCTTAAAAGCTTTACCGATTATTCTGTCCAACCTAATACCGAATACGAATACCGCTTGGTGGCTTACGACGATGCTGGACTCAGTAATAAAGAACCTTGTAAAATACAGTTAAGCTTATTGGATTTAGGTTTTGGTGCAAGTATCAAAGACCTAACTATCACAGGCGATAGCCTTACTCGGAAAATTGTCTTTAGCTGGAAATACCAACATCCAGCGATCGATAAATTTTTGATTTACCGAAAAAAAGGAAATGACTATTTGTCTGAGTATAAATATGTCCCTGCCAGTGTACGCAATTTTGAAGAAACCCAAGTGCTATTGGATGTACCATATAGTTATGCCATTATGGCACTTTATAAAGATGGTCGCACAAGTAAACTCAGCCGTAGCGTAAGTATCACCTTATCTAGTCCACAGAAATGAAACACCTATCCAAAATCCTATTATTGTGTTGGGTACTATTGATAAGTAGTCTAAAAATCATTGCTCAAAACTATCCTGTACAATGTACCCCCATTGTGAGTCCTCCCTATAGTTTGTCTTGGACAGACTATGCCACAAGCACCGAGAAATTTAAGGTGTATCTGTTGCTCAAAGACCTTGAGAAGCCCTCAGTAGAAGTTACGATTCGTATTCGACTCAAAGGCTTAGGCGTAGTACTCGAAAACATTCCTGATTTTGTCAGCACCAAGCCCATAGTGCTACAGCCTGGCATACCCCAAATTCTTTCTGGAGCGCAGCTCTCTGATAACTTCAGTGCCGACAATTTGGTGGCTCAGGGGATTACTATTGAAGAACTCTATCAAGGCACAAACCTTCCTGCTGGCTTTTATCAGTGGGAAGTAACGGCCTATTGGCCTGACCAACGACAGGTATCTAATACAGGAGTAACCCTAATGACAGTGTTTAGGGCACAACCTCCTACGATTACCTATCCTGTCAACAATGCGATACTACCCAATACGGGCTTTCAGAGTATCAATTTCACTTGGGTGTCTAATAGCTATTATTCTGTAAACACGGCACAAGGTACTTTATACCGATTGCGACTTTACGAAATCCCTGAAGAGGACGAAGACACAGACCCTAATGTGGTGGTCAACGCTGGAATATTACCAGTGTTTATGACAGAGGTATTGGCTACCAATTATCTCTATAGTAGTAGCGACCCCGTACTTACGCCAGGCAAACGCTATGCGCTACAAGTGCAGGCGATGGATGTCAATGGCTATGACCAGTTCGAAAATAATGGTTTTAGCCAAGTAGTAGCCTTTACCTATGGCACTCAGGGGCAATTAGCCACTCAGCGATGCCTGCGTCCTCAGGAGGTATCTATCGAGCCTGTAGGCGATGCTGGCGTAGTAGTATCATGGACAAACCCCAACGCCGAAGTATTAGACTATACGCTGAGCTATCGCAAAACAACCGATGACCAGTGGATAGAAAAACAAACCTCCGAGTCGAGTTACACCCTCTTGCAATTGCCAGCCTCATCGTATGAGTTTAAGGTATTGGCACGTTGTAGTTATGTAAGTAAAAGTAGCTTTAGCCAACCACAAGGTTACATCATAGCGCAGGAGCCTATCGACAGCACAATGCAGATAAACCCTCCTAGTAATACCATTGACGAGGATACCGACTATACCAGCGAAACCTATACTGTTAGCGATAACAACCCAAGCCAGCAGTATCCGTCAGCCGTGTATCAAGCCGAAACACCCTCAAGTACCACCATCGATATCTTGAACAAACCGATAAGGATTGTGTATGAGACTTCGAGTTTGCCCGATAGCCTCAAAAAGAGCCTACCAAGTGGTGGAGCTTTACCACAATTATCCTCTAACGCTACAGTAGAGGAGCTAAAGACGGCACTCAATACCTCAAAGATAGACTGCGCCAGTTATCTAGCTGGCTACACCTGTGGACAGCATGATGCCCCTTCAGTGCCTTCAGGAGACATTATCCAAGTAAAAACAGGAGACGAAATAGCGATAAACTCCATCGCCTTTGAGGTAGTAGACCTCGATGGCTCAGGTAATGGCAAAGGCATTGTGAAAGTACCAATGTTCAATAATGCTAAACTTGGGGTTGACTTTAAGAACATCAAAGTAGCCAAAGGAGGCTGTGTCGTAGCAGGGCAGGCAGAATTATCTCATATCGATGTAGCCTTACTCAGCGAAGAACAACGCAGAAAGTTGGCAGAAATCTATGCTGCCTACAACCTAGCCTTGACCGTTGCTGACTCGCTAGCACCAGAGATATCTGAGACGATCAACAACATTGGAGAGTTTATTCAAAAGCTCAAAAATGACGTGAGTAATTACGTAGGCGGAATACAAGATGCCAAAAAGATGAAAGCCAACTTTAAGTTTGCTGAAAAGTATGCTGAAACCCTACTGAAAGACCCAACATTACCAGACAGCACACGTCAAAAGCTATCCAATGCCTACCAAACAGCCCTAGAAACAAAGGACTTTTTCTGCAATGGTACAGATTGTAACACCACAAGTAAAGACGGCAAAGGACCCAATCTCATAGAGGAACTCATCACCCCACTCTGTGAGCAGAACAAAGCCAAGTTGTTGGCGTTGAATGAGGCGTTGGAAGGGGCATTAGATGTTGTTATTGAGAATGACAACAACCAAATAGAGATAGATAAAACTACAGATAATTTAACCTTGAGTATATGTGAAGAAAAAATAGAAAAAGATAAGATTTATATTCGAACTAATGATAAGTGTAAGCTTTCTGCACTGCTTATAACTAAGCCTGAGGTTACAAATGTTGATATTGCTGTTGAAATAAAAGGTTCAAATAAAGAGTCTATAAAAAAAACCTTCAATATAAAGACAAATGAAAGTCAAGATTTACAACTGGAATCAATGTTTGAAGGAAAATATACTATTTCTTATAAAAAAGATAGCAAAATAATCACAAAATCGTTCTATTTCAGGAATAAGAAATATGATTTTGCATGTACTATTTGTGGAAGAGATTTAACTATAACGGATGAAAATTTTAGTATTTTTTTTCCAAATAGCAAAATATATAGAGAAAACCCAGAAGTTTTAGAATATTTTAATGACGCTCTAAAAAAAGCACAATTCAATACTTGCTATCGTCATGCGCATTTCTTCTCGCAATGCTTTGTAGAGAGTGCTGGATTTAATGCAAGCGCTGAAGGTTCGAAATATGGTATTGATAATTTGTTAGAAACATTCAACAGAAATGCGAATATTGACGGGCCTAAAGACCACTGGTATAAACAAACATTCTGGGATGATAAGGACTATCTAAACTATGTTTTGATGAGAGTTTATGAAACTGTAGCAATAGGAGAACAAGGAACAAAAATCCCTAAAAGTAACGGTTATCGTACCTTCAAATTTTTTAAGAGTATATCAGATACCGTAAGAGTTGTTGTCGCATATGACAATATGCCTAAAAAGGGTACATATAAATCTGTAAGTTTCACAAAGGATAAACAAAAAATAAACAAACAGAATGTCATGAATGTAGCATATGCTAATAAGCTTGGTAATGGGGATTCGAAAAGTGGAGATGGTTATCGATACAGGGGGCGAGGAGCAATTCAGATTACGGGAAAATCAGTGTATTATGGCGTTGGATCAAAATGTAATGAATTATTTGGAACTAATTATGACTTTACATCCAACCCTGATATAGTCACAGAACCCATAACGACTGTTCAATCTGCTGTAGCATATTTCATCTGGAAGGGGAAAGATATTGGTAAAAATATTTTAGAAATCATGGATAAAGATAATTCATTCAATGTAACTAAAGTTGTTAATTCTGCTGGTCTCGAAAAAGAAACTCGAAACCGTAAGTATAAAGATTTTTTAAGTAGTATTTATTTTGATTGTAAACCAAAAAAATGATGAAAAAAATGTTTTCTACGGCAATTTTTACAATACAATTCTGTTGTGTCATTGCTCAACAACCAATTGCGCAAATTTGTAATCAGTTTACAAAATTGAGTGAAAAATATAAGATGATGATTCCTAAAGATTTTTGTATGCCGAACGGATATTTATGCTATTATTTTATCAATGACCGTGATCTAACGTCTGATGGGAAAAATGATTTAGTTATTCATTGGCAAAAATTAAATATGAAAGATGGAGATACAACCTTTGTAACCATATATCAGAGAATTAATGATTCCACTCTTATACACAAAGCCACATTATCCAATTTATATCCCTTATATTTCAAGGAATATGTTTTGGAGTATGACCCTCCTAAAGATTTAGAAAACATTTTTTCCAAGTTGGCTGAAAATGCACAAAGATTCAAAGTAGAATTTAGAAAAAATGAGATATGGATTGAGCTATTTACAGAAGCGCAAGCAGGGGTTGATCTCTTTTTTAAATATGATACCAACAAGAAAAACTGGTATTTAATCAAAGAGGTATATTGGTTTGGTGATAATTTAAGGATGGAAAGAAAAATTCGTGAAACAAAAACTATAAAAAATGGGATGTCTATTCAGCAATTCAATATGTTTGACTACTTAGACGATTGAGTAAAAGTGCTACACAAGAATTATTTAAACAAAAATACAAGTAAAATGAGAGAAAAAAATATCTCAATCGCCCTACTTACCATCATGGTTTATGAAGCCATTGCACAGTTACCGCTTCTAAATACAAGTGGTGGAGCGGACATTCTATCAGAGGCGCTTATGGAAATTTTTGTGTATGTGCATTTTTTTGCATTACTCGTCATTTTTATAGTTAGTGTACTTCGTAGAAAGCTAAATAAAGGGATCTTGATTCAATTCTTATTTGTTCTCTCTATATTAGTAGGAATGTTTATTTGGAATAGAATACAATGGTATCGGCTACCTAAGCAAGAGCGAGACAAACTCTTGGAGTATGAAAAAGAACAAAAAAATGCTTTGTATAATGTTGGATGTGAAAATGGAAAACTATGCTTTCAGAACCATAAAGGAGAAATAGTTATACCCTGTATATACGATGCTGGAAAGCCTTTTGTAGATGATACAATTACTTGTGTTGCAATAAAAGGTAAATGGGGGTATATTAATAGAACAGGAAAAACATTGATACCATTTCAATTCGATGACGCTGATAATTTTTATGAGGGGCTTGCGGCAGTAAAGCAAGATAATTTGTGGGGTTTTATCAATCTAAAAGGTAAATGGGTGATAGCCCCAAAGTATGAAAAAATAATACAGCCATTTCAAAATGGTAAAGCACTTGGTCAAATCAAGGACGATACTATAAAAATAAATTACCCTCGGTAATGGGTAATGTTACAAAAGTGTTGGTACCCTTAACTCTTAGCGAGTTAAGGGTATTTTTATAAACATTGGCTACACCTGCGGACAACACGACGTACCTTCAGGAGACATTATCCAAGTAAAAACAGGGGATGAAATAGCGATAAACTCCATCGCCTTTGAGGTAGTAGACCTCGATGGCTCTGGTAATGGCAAAGGTATTGTGAAAGTACCTATGTTTAATGGGGACGCCTAGTCAATGCTAAACTAGGCGTTGACTTTAAGAACATCAAAGTAGCCAAAGGAGGCTGTGTCGTAGCAGGACAGGCAGAACTATCTCATATTGATGTGGCTTTACTCAGCGAAGAACAACGCAGAAAGTTGGCAGAAATCTATGCTGCCTACAACCTAGCCCTTACCGTGGCAGACTCGCTAGCACCAGAGATATCTGAGACGATAAACAACATTGGAGAGTTTATCCAAAAGCTCAAAAATGACGTAAGTAATTATGTAGGCGGAATACAGGATGCCAAAAAGATGAAAGCCAACTTTAAGTTTGCTGAAAAGTATGCCGAAACCCTACTGAAAGACCCAACATTACCAGACAGCACACGTCAAAAGCTATCGAATGCCTATCAAACAGCCCTAGAAACAAAAGACTTTTTCTGCAATGGTACAGATTGTAACACCACAAGTAAGGACGGCAAAGGTCCCAATATCATAGAGGAACTCATCACCCCACTCTGTGAGCAGAACAAAGCCAAGTTGTTGGCGCTGAATGAGGCCTTAAAAAGTGCATCAAATACTGCCTCTTCTTTGTATGATTATACTCAGCAATACACTACCTCTATTGATTTAACTGTACTTGAAACCAATACTGATAGAGGCAAGCTCAAAACAAATGAATGTGGTGAATATTTGATGTTACTTGAGACAAGTTCCGTGGGAAGTCCTTCCTTGGGTATTCCACCGAGTTCGGTACTGGTAGCTCCCAAAGGTAAGCAAGCAGCATCAAGTCAGTTTACAGAAGTAGAACTGTATCAATATATTTTACTTCGAGAAATGTACAGTTCAGTAGTTGACTGTAAAACGATAGCCTTATCAAGTAACTACTACATAGATGGCAAGTATAATGAAGCATTATACTTTGTACGTTCGTTTCTTCAAGAAAAGAGCTACATGGGAGCTAGTCCCTCTGTCAATGCTCAAATCCGAGATAGGCTTATCAGAGGCTTGTTAGAGAGCACCTCACCCGATTTGGCAGTAAGTGCTATAAAAAAATATAGTAACCTAAATGCTTATTTCAATGCTAGTAGTGTATTAGAATTTGCCAAGAGCTATGCTGTAGCAGAAGTAGGAGGCAAAATCGTACTTAGCACACTAGGAAGAATCGCAAAACACCCACTCATAAAAAATGCCGTTGGGAAAATTTTAAGTAAATTTACTACTGGGACGGGGGATTTAGTTAGAGGACTTACCAAAAAAGACTTTATTAGTACTGTTGGTGATTTTGCAAATGGTGAAAACGCACAAATTGCAGATCAAGCTTGGGACTTGTGGAAATATGAAAAGTGGGGACAACTAGAAAATTTATTTAAAAAATATAATATTAATGGTGGATGGCCGCCAGCGAATGGAGGATATAATATTGTTGATGATATACCCTTAACAAAAGGAATGAAATTTGATAGATATCAGGAGTGGTTTAAATTAGGTGATAATGGTAAGCCTATTCTAGGAGGAAGTTTTACTTCACCAATTAATGGTTCTCCATATAATTATGCTCAAAGAGCTTTGAGAGTTTCAGAAAACCAAAATTCTTTATATTATGAGATTGAAATCTTGAAAGATTTGCCTATTAAAGGGCAAAGTGCAGATGTTATTCCTTGGTTTGGTCAGGTTGGCAAAGGAAAACAGATGATGTTTAAATTTCAACCTAAGGGAAGTAGTTATACAAATTTTCAAAATTTAATAGATGAAGGATATATAAACATTACAATTAAATCTTCACCTAATGGACAATACATTAATTGGGTAGGAGAAGTCTTTAAAAAATAATTTCTATGAAGAAAATTGATATAAACAACCCAATTATTTTAAAAAATAAAATCGCATTGTCTACAAATATTTTTGAAGGCAGTACTATTTATGAATATGGAGTAGAAGTTAAATTCAAATGTCCTATTTGTCAAACAAATAATAATGTGATAATTGATGATAATACTGGTAATCTACTTGAAGATTTATATATACGAAAGAAACTAATTACCAAAAAAGAAATTTTAAAGAATAATATTGCAAAGGAAAGCCCTCATATATATAGACACTTGGGGGAATTAATGATTTTTCAAAATTTAAGTGCCTTATATCTTTTTTCTAAATGTAACAACTGTGAGGCAAAATTTATGACATCATTTAGTTTTGGAGAGTCTCAACCAAGTAGGAATGTTTGCTATATATCAGGAGTATGGTTAATAGATGAAATTAATACGGTATAAAATAGGGCGTGTAAATTAAACTGTGTTAACTTTGAACATCAGGTAAATTGGTTGCAAGTCCCTTATTGGATCCAAAATTACATGACGTAGTGTAACTATTTAAATATCAAATACTTGATATTTTTATTTTTAAACACAATGAGATACAACTTGTTTATTTTTAACGAAGAAATAAGAACACCTTATAAAGAAAAAATCTTTTTTCCGTCGTGGCACATTAGTGAAGAGAAATATACCTAGAGTTTATAAATACCCTCAGATCGCTAAGAGTTAAGGGTATTTTTTATGCCAAAAGCTATCGAGTACCTACCAAACAGCCCTAGAAACAAAGGACTTTTTCTGTAATGGGACAGATTGTAATATTACAAGTAAAGATGGAAAAGGTCCCAATTTCATAGAAGAACTTATCTCCCCACTCTGTGAACAGAACAAAGCCAAGCTGTTGGCGTTGAATGAGGCAATTGCTGAAATTGCAGAACAGAAACTTCGCTGCAATCCCTTAAAAGACATCGTATTATGGGGAACAGCAGAGGTTACTCACACAACTTTGGTGGAGCGAGGCTCAGTAGAGAGTCGAGCAAGTGAAAGAGTTCAGATAGGAGATTGCTATTTAACACCACACTATTGCTCAGATGGGAAATTGGTTGGCTATAGCGTTTCGCTTTATTCAAAAGATAACCGCTTTAATCGTATCATTTATCAGGTAGGTTCAGACTATGTACAAAAGGGATACTTTAAGTCCAACTATAGTCGTTTGATGGGAGCAGCAATGCTTTATTATGGTTCAGGTGACCCCAGCGAATCAGTCAAACGCATGGCAGCAGGAGTAGCCACCAATAATTGGACATTGGCATGGGATGGACTCAAAGAAGAGTGGAAAAACTGTATAACAGACCCAGTTTGTGCCGCAACTTTATTAATTTCAACTGCTAATGGGGCTGTGTCTGTTTTAGATGCTGGATTTGAAATAACTCGTATCAGAAATTTAAGAAAAACTGATATGGCAAAACGAATAGAGGAACTTGGTAAAGATTTGGATAAAGGTAAAACATCCCTATCAGAAGGACAAGCAGGAGCAGAAATAGAAGAAATGTATGGATATTTTGAAAGATATAAATCTACATCTGAAAAGAAAGGTGATTGGGTTTCTATAAGTGGAAAGTACAAGGGAAAAACGTTTGATGAATTTGGAGGGGAATTTGGAGAAAATGCTATAAGGCAGTTTGCTTTGAAGTCAAAAGAAAAAAAGTTATTTTTCCAAGCTATAGATAAACATTTTACTAAAGCAGACTACGTTGTATTAAATCTGACGGAAATGAAAAGACTTCATCCTACACTGTATGAAGAAACATTGGATTATATACTTAAAACATTTGGAGATTCAAAACTTGTAAATATTACAAAATAACATGGGGCAAGAGTTTATTATTTTTGGTGAAAAGTCTTTTTTGATGAATAGTTCCATAATCTCATGGATACAGAAATATATGGAGTTATTTTTACTACAAAAAGAACATCCAATCTGGTTTTATGAAGTTTTAGAAGATTTAAATTCAAATTTTTTTATGCCTTATATAAAATATTTTTTTGATAAGGATATCATTGGAGAGGATAAAGAGCGATTAACTTATTGCTTAGAAATGCTAGACTTAACTATCTTACAAATGCAATCCACCAGCAAAAGAGAGTTTTTCGATTTTATTAAAGAGGATATAAAGGGTACTTGGTGCGATATCTCACATGAATTTTATAATGACGAATGGTTTAATGATGAAAAAAACTTTAAGGAATATTACATAGGGTCTTTACTGAAGCTAAAAGATTTGATGCAAGAAGGAATTTAATTAATATTTCCAATTTGATAGTATTATGAAAACAAAAATACCCTCAGCTCGCTAAGAGTTAAGGGTATTTTTTTATCCCATAAGCTATCCAGTACCTACCAAACAGCCCTAGAAACAAAGGACTTTTTCTGCAATGGTACAGATTGTAACACCACAAGTAAAGACGGCAAAGGACCCAATCTCATAGAGGAACTCATCACCCCACTCTGTGAGCAGAACAAAGCCAAGTTGTTGGCGTTGAATGAGGCGTTAAAAAGTGCATCAAATACAGCATCCTCTTTGTATGATTATACTCAGCAATACACTACCTCTATTGATCTAACTGTACTTGAAACTAATACTGATAAAGGCAAACTCAAAACAAATGAATGTGGTGAATATTTGATGTTGCTCGAGACAAGTTCCGTGGGTAGTCCTTCCTTGGGTATTCCTCCGAGTTCGGTACTCGTAGCTCCCAAAGGTAAGCAAGCAGCATCAAGTCAGTTTACGGAAATAGAACTGTATCAATATATTTTACTTCGAGAAATGTACAGTTCAGTAGTTGACTGTAAAACGATAGCCTTATCAAGTAACTACTACATAGATGGTAAGTATAATGAAGCTTTATACTTTGTTCGTTCGTTTCTTCAAGAAAAGAGCTATATGGGAGCTAGTCCCTCTGTCAATGCTCAAATCCGAGATAGACTTATCAGAGGCTTGTTAGAGAGTACCTCACCGGATTTAGCAGTAAGTGCTATAAAAAAATATAGTAACCTAAATGCTTATTTCAATGCTAGTAGTGTATTAGAATTTGCCAAGAGCTATGCTGTAGCAGAAGTAGGAGGCAAAATCGTACTTGGCACACTAGGAAGAATCGCAAAACACCCACTCATAAAAAATGCAGTTGGAAAAATTTTAAGTAAATTTACTACTGGGACGGGTAGTCGAATAATCAGAACTCTTGATGAAATAGCTCCCAATGGTGCAATTCCACCAAATAGCCAAACAAACAATCTATTTCATAGGTGGTTTGATGATTTGCTCCCTGAAGAACTTGATTTAGTTTTAGGAAATTCAACTCTCAAAAAAGAATTAGAAAGAAGAATAAGATGGCCTGGAGGAGAACATGAATGGTGTATGGTTTGTGAAATTAAAACATTTAAAAGTTGGGAAATACCCATGGCTGAAATACATAGATTTAGAACCAAAACGTTAGATTTGACAGGGGTTAATCCTAATACAGGTGCTGTTTTTACCCATGGTGGAGCAGGATCTACATTGTTTCATAACGAATTAAGAACTGTAATTCAATCAAGTAGCTCATTAGCTGATTTTAACACTCGATTAATGCAACTAATTAATAGATGGCAAATTAATCCGAATTTATTACCTCCTTTAATTAAATAAAAAATGAAAGAATTAATAAAAGACTGGGATAGTTTTTGTAAAGGCTATGAAGAATTTGAAGACGGCTATTTTTATACACTTTTTATGGAAGGTATTTCCATTGAAGAAATAGAATTAATATATAAACCCTTTCCTAATTCTGATAAATTAGTTGAAAGAATGAAACGTTACTTATTTACTAAAACATCAAGTATCCATGATAATGAGAAAAGAAATAATTTAGATAAATTAATAAAGCTTGATTTTGAAGAAAGGAAGCCAATACTTGAATTACTTCCAAATTTTTCACAGTTTAATAAAAATCCAAAATTTACGTACATAGCTGATAAAGAATTGGTTTTAAGTTTAATGCTTGATGATATATGGATACAGGATTTTCACGATTATATGTTTCGCCAAACTATAATTTCAAATCAAAGAGAATATGAATTGAATAATGCCCTATATGGTCTAACTTATGACTTTGATTACCAGTTATTTTTATTTCAACCGTTATTGAACACTACATATACAGCAGATTATCTTTTCCAATTCAAAAAATCAGGAGGAATCTATGCGATTACGATAGATGGTGTTTTTTATACGGTTACATGATACTTTGTAATTTACTTTGCTCAATAAGGCCGTGTTATAAGTATAAAATACTTGACTACACCTGCGGACAACACGACGTACCTTCAGGAGACATTATCCAAGTAAAAACAGGGGACGAAATAGCGATAAACTCCATCGCCTTTGAGGTAGTAGACCTCGATGGCTCTGGTAATGGCAAAGGTATTGTGAAAGTACCTATGTTTAATGGGGACGCCTAGTCAATGCCAAACTGGGCGTTGAATTAAAGAACATCAAAGTAGCCAAAGGTGGCTGTGTCGTAGCAGGACAGGCAGAATTATCTCATATCGATGTAGCCCTACTTAGCGAAGAACAACGCAGAAAGTTGGCAGAAATCTATGCTGCCTACAACCTAGCCCTTACCGTGGCAGACTCGCTAGCACCAGAGATATCTGAGACGATAAACAACGTTGGAGAGTTTATCCAAAAGCTCAAAAATGACGTAAGTAATTACGTAGGCGGAATACAAGATGCCAAAAAGATGAAAGCCAACTTTAAGTTTGCTGAAAAGTATGCTGAAACCCTACTGAAAGACCCAACATTACCAGACAGTACACGTCAAAAGCTATCCCATACCTACCAAACAGCCCTCGAAACAAAAGACTTTTTCTGCAATGGTACAGATTGTAACACCACAAGTAAGGACGGCAAAGGTCCCAATATCATAGAGGAACTCATCACCCCACTCTGTGAGCAGAACAAAGCCAAGTTGTTGGCACTGAATGAGGCGTTGGAACAAGCTCAACAAATGATAGCTGAGAAAGAGACTGAGCTTATCGTTGCGGGAAGTAGTATCACTTGTGGCTGTTCTGGACTTGACGATATCCTAACCTTTGATAGAGATTGTAAAAATGTAATATTAGCTTTAGAAAAGCTCAAAAAATCGATAGCCACAAAAGCCATGTTACATAAATTTGAGGCTTCAATAACTGCGATAGGTCAAATAAAAATAGGAGATGTCTGTATCGACAAAGTATATATCCATGCTCAAGAAAGCCCAAGCTTTGAGGTATTACTCTCAAGCAAAAAGAAAACAACAATGGGAGTAGAGTTTGATGTTAGTAATTCTACCAACAAATTTAAAATAGACATCCAAGACACCGAAGCTAAAGATGTTAAAATCGATGCTGTTTGGAAGTATTTGGGAAACTCTAGTATTGACCCTAATTTACCAGTAGATGTAACTCTTTTAACACTAAGTACAAAAGGTGAAACGTTCCTCAAAAAGCAGGAAGCTGTCATCACCCACGTTTATAATGATGCCAAAGGTGGACGTTCTAAATATTGTGATGAACATGAGGGGCATAGTACGAGTGAATGGTTCTGTGAAAAAAGTAACCATTACTACAATGAGATACTAGGAAAACCAACCATTGGTCTAGGACATTTAATTACATCACAAGACGAGCTAGATTTGTATTGTAGCCAAACGTTGAGTATTGATGATTGTATGAAATTATTTAGAGAAAAAGACCTACCTAGGTACGAAACTCCATTGAAAAACGCTGTGGATGTAAAACTTACACAATATCAATATGATGCTCTAGTAAGTTTCGTCTTTAATACAGGTTCAGGAGGATTGAGAGATAGAGGACTATTCAAAAAATTAATTAATAAGGGAATTTTTGATGAGGATAAAATAAGAAAAGAGTTTGAAAAGTGGCATCAGCCGACCATTGTAATACCAAGACGTGATGATGAAACGGAGTTATTTATTAATGGAAAGTATACATTTAGAGGAATAGAAATAAATTAAATACTTATGAAATCAATATTAAGAATACTTCTTGTAGTAATTGTTGTCTTTCATTGTAAAGGACAATCAAATGTTAATCCACTAATTGGTACATGGGAAATTATTTCTCGGGAATATATATACCAAAAGAATGAATTAAGGTATTCCTTTACAAAAGAGGAAAAATTAGCTTATTTGGGACAAAAAGTTGTATTTACGAAGGACAGCGTACTGTCCTTTACTACAACAATATCAGAGGGGTTAGTAAGTCCAATTAAATATCGCAAAAGAGAAATTTATGTAGATAATTTGGATTTTGAAGGAAATCTTGTGTCGATTTTAAAAAAGAGAGGGAATAAGGTGCAAGAGTTTACGATAACTGAGATAAACAATAAACAATTAAAACCCTCAGAAGAATATACTTTTTACTATTTTAATGATGGAACATGTGGATTCTTGATGGATTTTTCATTTTTCTTCTTAAAGAAAATAAGTTCTTTGAACATTGGGTATTGGGAAAAAAATGAGTTTGGTGAATCAATAATAAAAGGGAATTATTCTGAAAATATAGCTATCCCTGTAGATAAAAGGAAAAAAATTATACATATCAGTTACATACCAAACTTGACTGGAGAAAATTTATTTTCTATTGAGGCTGATAAAGGGACATACGCAGATAAATGGATCAAAGTTTTAAAAATCAAGGATAAGAATAATCATAACTTTATTCAGAAGTTTATTTATCTCGATGATAGCATAAAAAATATAAGATTATTCGTAGGTGGTTCTGAAGCACCTCTTAAAGATGGATGGATAATAAAATATCGTTATTTAGATAATGTCTTTAAAGTAAAATCTACAAAAGTATTTATTAATACTTCTGTTAACGTATCTTCGAGTATATACCTCATCAAAGGCGATGAAGTAGAGATATTAGAAGAGAAAGGAGAGTGGCTCAAAATCCGTTATTATGGTAAAAAGACTATCGAAGGTTGGATAAAAAAGAGAGATGTAGAGTAAAAGAATATAATTCTTTAAATAAGAAAGCCCTCAATTTTTTATAAAAGTTGAGGGCTTTCTTATTTAATATCCAAGATGCTGAAAATAAAGACGTTAAAATCGATGCTGTTTGGAAGTATTTGGGTAGTAAAGCTCAAGAACATCAAGCCACATTCCCTATTACTGGAGCGCAGTTGCATGAGATATTTTCGGGAACTTCACAAGAGAGATGTGACGAAGTGGCAAGTATTATCAATAAATATAGTGATGAATATGGGATTGATAATGCTGAAAAAATGAGCCAT
This sequence comes from Flectobacillus rivi, assembly GCF_030056655.1. Taxonomy (NCBI): domain Bacteria; kingdom Pseudomonadati; phylum Bacteroidota; class Cytophagia; order Cytophagales; family Flectobacillaceae; genus Flectobacillus; species Flectobacillus rivi. The sequence goes on along the minus strand of NZ_JASHIE010000001.1, from coordinate 409,652 downwards.
TTTATTGGGCAAATAGGAGCTGAAACACAATTAAAAACATTGGATGAAAAGTCATATTCGGCTTCAAGAATTTTAACAGCCGATAAAACAAGGACGCTTAGAACACACAATGGAAAAAAGGTGCTAAAATATTGCTCACTTTTTGAAGGATATTCCTCAGATGGAACGGGCTGTCCATATCCTTATTGTGATGAAGATATAGTAGTTCCTGAGGGTAGCTACAGTGGTAATTATGCAACTACAACATTTATGCAAGGAATGGGTAAAGCAGTAAAGAGTATCATGGTAGATGAATTACCCCGAGACCCTAATTTTTTTAGCGTGGTATATGCTTGTCAGTTAAATAATGGTGGCATAGAAACTGGAGATGGGAATCGTTTTAGAGGAAGAGGTTTCATACAAATCACAGGGCAATCCAACTACCAAACAATGGTACAAAATAAGTGGAATCAGGTACATGGGGCAGGCACAAAAGATTTTATGTGTAGAAGCACAGAATGTGACAAAAATCTAGATGAAATTGCCAATGATTTAGATTTCTCAATGCTCATATCACTAACTTTCTGGAAGGCAGGAAATACAAATGAAAAGGCAAAAGTAGTGAATGATGATGCGATTGAACTGGTCACTAAAGCAGTAAATGGAAAATTAATAGGAATTGACAATAGAACTTTATACACAAACAAAGCATATGAAATTCTCAAATAAACTAATGATGGTTTTGCTTTTCTTAGCAAAAATTTCTCTGGGACAAAGTAGTCAAGTCTCCTCAAATCTCAAAGATTTTGAAGGAATATGGCTTTTTATTCCTCCTGAATGGAGTAATGATACTTCGTTTTTTGCTTTTGACTTTTTTAATAAGTCAAATAAATTGACTTTATATTATAGAAAAAATAAAATAACTGTTCACAGCTTAGGTCCAGATATTATCGGCTTTGCTCCTCAAAACAAAGAAATTCAAAAGTTATCAGATTTAGTTGAAGTTGGTACACGAATGTATTTTTTTACACCCAATCCAAAAGCTCCCAATGATAGTATCAAATACTTTGAAGAAGCCAGTCCTAGTTGTTTGGCTATGTACAATGGTATAGCTGGAGAGGAAGAATTTAGTCCGCCTGAAAAAGATAAGCCCAATTATTTCACCTTTAATTTTAATGGAAGAGAAAATGAATATCATCAACAAATACATCATTTACCTAATCCTGTAGTGCAAGCTCTTTGTCGTAATAGTACAGAAAAAATCAAAGTAGAGGCATTCTTAAAAATCAGGTATGCTATGATTAAAACTATTAAAACTTTTTTATACAAAGAACCAAGTGTACCTAGCAAAATGTATTTACTCCAAAACGACCCTGTAGAAGTAGTTGAAGAAAAAAACGGTTGGTTGAAAATTAGATATTATCCAGAAAAAAATGGTGAATGGATAGGTAAAACTATCGAAGGCTGGATAAAACGAAGTGATGTAGAATAAGTATTTATACAAAAGCTCTTAACTATCTGTTAGTTAAGAGCTTTTTATGTATGTAAAGTCAGATTGCTTAACAAGTCCACACATCCCAACCTCTTCAACCACAGGCGGCAAAAAACAAGCAATAATGAACTTGTATCAACTCAAACTTGCCGAATGTTTGGATGATAGCAATGTACTACAAGAAACCCAAGAGTATGCTGAGAATACGACGGAATTACTTAACAATTACACTGATTTTGAAAACTTGGTAAGAAATAGCCAATTGAAATGTGGCTGTACAGGTATCATAGACGATTACACTACCCCCGATGGCAATTGTCAAAGTGTGATATATTACATAGAGCTATTAAAGCGTGATATCTCGCAAAACAAAAGCAGTCATAAGTTTAAGAACTCAGTAGGAGCTACGGGTCAGCTAAGTGTCAATAATTTTTGTATTGACAGATTACAAGTAAAGTTTATGGGAGATAATATAGAAGTAGACCCACAAAGCAAACAAAAAGCAAGTACAGGGATAGACTTTTCAGTACCCAACTCAAGCAATATTGTCTTAAGCATCAACGTATTAGATGAAGAAAAAAAAGTAGAAAAAATCGACGCCGTTTGGAAGTATTTGGGTAGTAAAGTTCAAGAGCATCAAGCCACTTTCCCTATTACTGGAGCACAGTTACATGAGATATTTTCGAGTACCCCACAAGAGAGATGCGACGAAGTGGCAAGTATTATCAATAAATACAGTGATAAATTTGAGATAAATACCCCCCTGAGAATGGCACATTTTTAGGACAGATAGGCACAGAAACAGTTGGGTTAAAAAAACTCCAAGAAAGTACTTGTTATTCCTCAAAAGACAGAGAAGTCATCTTGACTTTTTGATTTTCTTCATTGCGATGATAATAAATGCTGTAAAGTGAAAACCTATCCAACTTGAAAGCGTTGTATCGAATCGATTTAACAAGGACCTGTAACTATCTATTCATGCATTAGTTCTTTCAATAGAGTATCTTTCTTTATAGAGATCTTCGTCAATGATGCCAGACCCATTATCGTCAGTAGAGTTCCTTTTATTAGTGGCTATATTGACGATAATTTGTTTTTGATGACAAAGTTGATGTAAACTTTCCGCATCAAATCACAGCGGCGAACCGCCCAGCGTCGGCATTCATAAATAGTCCACCAACTGAAATAGTAGCGTCTTCTAAAATCTTAGTGAGTTCTCCAAAAGTGTTCTCAATGTTAAATAAATCATTGTGATTACCTGAAACTGGCGTTGACATAGCCAATACAAGTCCTTGTTTATCAGTCAAGTAAAGTGTATTGGTAGTTTTTCTCTCCTTTCTACCTTGATAAGCAACCTCTTCACCACCTCGAATACATGACGAATGACTTCCATCTAAATTTACCACTGAAAGGTCGAAAGAAGACTTGTATTTTTTCAAAAGTTCTATCCAACACTTTTTCCAAATACCTTCCTTACACCAACGGCGATAATGTCCGAAAACAGTTTTGTAGTGAAGAGCACGAGTGCTGAATAAGCTTTCTACAGGCAATAAATGCCATTGAATCCCGTAACGTGGTTAGCAGTTTTAATTTATAAAGAATACAGTTAATTATTTCACTAAGAGGTACTTGTGGCTTAAAACCTCGTTTTATTTCAGGTAAATAACCAATTATTTCTGATTCTATTATATCTTTGCTGAGTACGTAGTACATAAAAAGGTTGCTTGGTATGGTTCGCAAAACAAATATCAGCAACCTTTTTTATTTTTAAGCAATTCTACCAAAAGTCAAGATGACTTCAATAATTACAGTACTACACCAAAAGTTGAAGACACCAATTATGAACTCATTGGAACAAATACAGAACATCCAAGTGAATGATAAGCAAGCGGACTTTTTGGAAACAGTCATGTTTAACTTATCCAGTGATGGCGTAAAAGTCGCTGGTATAGTAGGAGGGATTGGTTCTGGAAAGTCTGTTACTTTGGCGGATTTGTTAATGGTTATGAAAGAAGAGTTGCCCAGGGCAAAAGGGCAATTTGCTTGTATTACGATTACTCAAGCAAAACGTTCTTTGATGCCAGGATTAAAAGCAACTTGGGGTGACGAAAATAGATGGAATTGTAAAGCTTACAACTGGGAAACGGGTCACGGCGAATATGTGCTTTGGCGTGAACCTCCCAAATCTTTTGACAGGCCTTACCAGGAACCAGACGACTGGAGTAACTGCATAAGTTTTCCGAATGGTTTTGTAGTAGAGCTTTGTGCTTATAAGTTAACACCCGATATACACCGTGGTAGAAATGACGATTTTGTTTTGTTGGATGAGGGTCTATTGTTCAAACGTGAATGGCTTAAAATCCTTCAAGGTAGAATCAGGGCCAATAAAGGAAAATACCACTCCAATTTACATTGGGGTTTTTATTTCTTTTCGTCACCACCTTATGGCACAAGCGGGGACTGGATGTTTGACTATGAAGAATTGGCGAAAAAATTTCCTGAGAAATATTATTTCTGCCATATCAAGACCAAGGATAACCAAGCGTTTTTACCACCCGATTTCATAGACAACCTAAAAGAGACCCTAACGGATATTGAGTTTGATGTTGAGGTAGAAGGAAACAGACTGGGCAAAACACCAAAGACGTTTTACCCAGCCTTCAATTTGCACACCCATTGCCCGGAGGAGCTGGAGTATTACCAAGCCAATAAACCCTTGGAATTGTCGGTCGATTTCAATGCCCACTTTACAAGCTGCACTATATGGCAGCCAGAAGGGTGGGAGCTACGAGAAATAGCCGATGCCTTCGTAAAGACCCCAAAGAACAACATGACCATGGCTGAGACCTTGGCTAATAAGGTGGTGGAGATATACGAGAAGCACCCTAAAAAGGTAGTGTATATTACAGGGGATAGAAACGGGGGGAGTAAATCAGCCGGTACTAAAATGCGTGACGGGAAATGGCTTACTTTATTTGAGCTTTTTTCTGAAGTGTTTTCAGATGCTGGTTGGGAAGTGTATTTGCATCCCCTAACTTTTAACCTGGAGGGTAAGGAAAAACATTTTCTGATACATGAAATTCTTTCTGAGAAAAAGCCTGATGAATATAAGGTTAGAATTAATCCACGTGGGGCTAAGTCTACGATACGATCTATAGAGATGACTCCTATCAATGAGGACTACAGTAAGAACAAGGACAGTGAGACCAAGACCAGCGTGCCACAGGAGCAGGCCACGCACCTATCGGACACCGTTGACTACTACATAACGTACAAGCGCAACCAAGGTATGGGTCACTTACCAATGGGCTTTGAGATTGACTTCATGTAGCTTTCAGATATTCGCCACAACCCAAAGTGGAAATTTCCACCACGGCAAAGGGCGGGCTTTGGATTGTGATTTGGCTGTTCTTATTCTCTTTTATGATTGATTAATGTTTTAAATATTAGGTAGTTATAAATGTTTCTTGTTTGGAAAGAGTGCAAGTTTTTAAAATGCTTTAGCTGAAGTATAATTTTTTGAGGCATTCAAAGGTAAAATTCGAAACATACATTAGATAATTTATTTTAACAAGCTTGATATTATTCTTTTCATATAGCGTTATAATACCATTTTCAGTGTTATTAAGTGATACATTAACAATATTGGTTTTAAAAATACTGCTATGTTTCTGTAACAAGAGAATACACTCATTATAAATGAAAATTGTTTTCGGCTTGTTTGTTTTATTTTCAAAAATTAAATTTTCTATTTTTTTGATATGTTCCTTTTCAATTAATTCATTTCTTGTTTGTTTATTTTGCTTTTGGAGTTTTTTATTAAATTCATTTTTGAGGACTTTGTCTTTGTAATTTGGTGGAGTAATGTTGAAGGTGGGAACATTAATGATTTCTAAGAAAGAAACTCTTTCAGCATAGCTGGAGTCTAGTTTCAATTTTGTGAATCTACCATGATAGGTATCCCCAGCATCTGAATAATTATTCGATATAAACGGGTGATGCTTTTTATATTTTTTCCAATATAGAACTCCATCACGAAGATATTCTTTAAGTTCCTCAAAGATTACTTCATTATGAATATTGTATCCAAAATTTGCATCTTGTCCAAGGAATATAAAGTCTGCATCTTCATAGTATTGTCCCTGATATGGTTTTTCAAGGAAGAGATTTTGTAACTCCTGATTTGGGTGTTTACCAAAGTATATTTGTTCGCTCATAGTGTGTGCATTATATGATGCAAATATTTAACAATCTAGGATAAAATCCTAGATTGTTAAGCGTTTTACCTCTCCATCTCCAAAATCACCCGGCGCTCGTCGGCTTTACCGTATGCCTCAAGCGATCGGTCGGATTTGAGACCTAGTAAAACCTTGACAGCTTCTTTACTCCAGCCTTTTACATTGAGTAACCAGTCTGTTAAGGTTTTTCTACCAGCTTTTACCGACAGATCCTCATGAAAATCAAGCTCGGCGGCAATGATTTTTAACCAGGTATTCATTTTCTGATTCGATTTGATTGGGAGATTTTCCCAACCGCCGTATTTTTCAATTATATCGTTAACCTCTTTAAAAAACGGAACTTTCGCTTTTACGTTGGTCTTTACTCTTTCCCAAAAAATCCAGTCTTTACCGTCTAATCCTTCCACGATAGCCTTTTTGTAATCTGTCTGGATATTCCTCAAATCCTGATAGTGAAAACCCGTACGACAATACACAATAAAGACGTCGGCCACTTCCTGAGCAGACTTGTTTTTAAACTTGTGAGCCTTGAGCTTTTCAAATTGCTCGTCGGTCAAATACACATGGGGCTTTTGTTTATCCATAGGTATTCGATAATAATGTAGAGGGTTTGTAGGTAACATTTTGTGTAAAACGGCCCAGTTTAAAAGCCTTTTGATAGACTGTGAGTACTTCCTAATAGTAGCTTCTTCAAATTTTGCCACATTGGCCAAATACCTACGATATTCTATAAAATCCGCCAGCTCGAAGCTTTCCAAATACATCATGTGTTGTTTTTTCGAAATCAAGAACTCTAAGAACTTCTCTCGGTGGTTTCGATAGGTTTTAATCGTTCCTTCAGATAGGTTCGGGTCACGCTTGATGTCGATCATGTAGCGATCAAAAACCTGCATAATTGTCAGGTCGTCTTGATTCTCGTAAGCTTGCTTGATTTGTTGGGCTGTGAAGGGCTTTTTCTTTCGTAGAAATTCATTGTAAATAGCGAGTAGCTCTGTTCGTTTAGCAAGAAGTTGTTCGTTTTTAAAAGAATGATGTGGGTCTTGAGACTTTACTGTTTTAGTGGCTGTGTCCCAATGATCAACGAGTATTTCGATGTTAGTAGAACCAAGTTCGACACGTTGGCCATCGACTGTTACCCGGAGGTAGATTTTAGCATAAGCAGGATTTGAACATTTGTGTTTCCAGAAAAGAATCTCCATTCTTTTTGATTGTTTTTTTTCATGTAGACTTAAATTTTAAAAGTTTCGGGAGAACTTTCAAAATTTTAGCCACCATCGTTGAAAATCCATGTTATCAACAAAATATCAAGGGTTATACACAAGGTTCGAAAAATGTACTGCCACCTTGACATGGAGGTTGAACCTCGGACGCCACCGAAAAATTAAGAAACTGAACCAAAATGGGGAAAAAGGGGCTAGAAATGCAAAAAGCCCATCTTTTGGATGGGCTTTAGTGTGGTAGAATCGTCATTTTGTGATTCTCAGTAGAGAGCGAGGGATTCGAACCCCCGGACCTGTTACAGTCAACAGTTTTCAAGACTGCCGCAATCGACCACTCTGCCAGCTCTCTGTGTTTTTTGATGATGCAAAATTAGTACTTTTTTACTTTGCCTCCAAATTCGTTCTGCAAAAAAATAAAATAAAATAAGAGCGAAAAGCTCCTTTCTTTGATTTTCAAGGAGATAAGGGATGAAAAAAAATTAAAAAAACTGTTTGGGGTAGTAGCTCAACTATTGATTTTGGCATATTATTGGCTTTTTTCTGTAAATTCTTTTCTAACTGTGACCTTTTTGCAAGCGCCCTATGCAGAATTATCGGAGATTGTTTCTGACTGTTGGTAAAGGGATTTTTGGTCTGAGAATACATTCTTGTTAAATGAGCTTAAAAGGAGCTTAAATTATACCCTCAATGCCACGTTTAGACTTGGAAGTATTACCACTTTTATTGTAACTTGTCATTCGTTTTTCCCAGACAGAAAAGTATATGATAAATAAAATAGGTCAATTCCTTAAAAATCTTGGAGTTAAACTTTTTCGACTGATTTGGTTTTTGCCAAACCTATTATTAGAGAAAGTCCTTGGTAAACAGAAACTCGCTGCTTTCTATCAACAATTTAACTCGGCTCAAGAACAATACGAAGAAAAGAAAAATCAACTGCTCGATTCACTTGGAGTAGATAAAGATGCTCAATACTATCTTGTAGTACGTAAACTTTGGAAGGCTTTTGCTTGGACAGTCTTTGCAGGAGTTTTCTTTATTTTCACGATTGAAAATAACTTTTTATGGCTTACAGGGGAGATGCCTTCCGTAGGTGAACTACAAAATCCCAAGCTCTCACAGTCTTCTGAGATATATTCTGCTGATGGTGTATTATTGGGTAAGTTTTTTCAAGAAAATAGAACGCCTATCAAAAACTACAAAGAGCTTTCTCCTTATTTAGTAAAAGCTTTGATTGCAACCGAAGATGCCCGTTTTTATGAGCATTCGGGGATTGATTATCGTGCTATGTTTGGTGTAGCTGTTGGTATTTTGAAAGGTGGTGAACGTGGAGGTGGTAGTACTATTACCCAGCAGTTGGCCAAAAATCTTTTTAAAACTCGTAAAAAAGAAGGAATTGCTAAAAAAGGCTTGCTAGGAGTGATACCAGGAGTAAAAACTTTGATTATCAAGACTAAAGAATGGCTTACTGCTATTAAATTAGAACGTTATTATACCAAGGACGAAATCATTTTGTGGTACTTAAATACCGTTGATTTTGGTAGCAATTCGTATGGAATTAAAGTCGCAGCCAAACGTTATTTTAATACTTCTCCAGATAGCTTAAATATTCAAGAGGCAGCAGTATTGGTTGGTATGCAAAAGGCAACTACGACCTACAATCCCATCAAATATAAAAATAAACCTTTGGATGAAAACAAATCTTGGAAAAGAAGAAATGTAGTTTTGTCTCAAATGGTAAAATATGGCTTCTTAAAGCAAACACAGTATGATTCGTTGGCAACATTACCTATTGTTTTGAAAGAACATGAGGAATCGCCTTATGATGGGACTGGTAATTATTTCAAAGTAGCTGTTGCTAAATACCTAACCGAATGGGCTGCTAAAAATGAAATCGAACTTGATTTGTACCGTGATGGTCTAAAAATTATTACTACGATTGATTCTCGTTTGCAAACCTACGCTGAGGATGCTGTTTCGGAAGGGATGCGTAATATTCAGAAAACTTTTGATGGACACTGGTCAGGTAAAAATCCTTGGGTGGACGAAAAAGGAAATGAAATCCCTGGGTTTATCGATACTGTAGCCAAGCGTACCGAATATTATAAATCTTTGGTAAAACGTTTTCCTACCAATCAAGATTCGGTTTGGCATTATATGAAGAAAGTGAAGCGTAAGATGTGGGTGTATTCGCGTAATACAGGTGGCGAAGAGCAAATGGAAATCACTCCTTACGACTCTATTCAATACTATAAAAAATTCTTACAAGCAGGGATGATGACTATGGACCCTTTTACGGGACATATCAAAGCATGGGTAGGTGGACTAGATTTCAAGTATTTCAAGTATGACCACGTTCGTCAAGGTAAGCGTCAGCCTGGTTCAACTTTCAAGCCTTTTGTATATACCGCTGCTATTGATGGCCCGAAAGATCTTTCTCCTTGTTATGAAATGAAGGACGAACCTTTCGAAATAGAAGTAGAGGAAAAAGGAGAAATGAAGCTTTGGCGTCCAAACAATGCAGATGGACATTTTAGCTATCAAACTATGCCTATCAAGCGTGCGTTGGCAAAATCAATTAACTCTATTACTGCTAGATTGACAGATGAAGTTGGGGCAGACACTGTTATGTATTATGCCAAGCAAATGGGTATTGAAAGTCCATTACGCCCAGTGGCTTCTATTGGCTTAGGTTCTTTTGATGTGTCTTTGTATGAAATGGTAGGAGCTTATTCTGCTTTTGTGAACGAAGGTATTCATGCTGAACCTTTATTGGTTTCTGAAATTCAAGATCAAAATGGTAATGTAATCCAACATTTTGATGCTCAGATTAAGAGAGTTATTAAAAAGGAATCTGCGCAATTATTACTTAACATGTTACAAGGAACTATCTACGAAGGTGGTACAGGTAGCAGTTTGTTGTGGGGCGATGGTGCTAAATTATTACCAGAAAAGAATCGATACGCTCCAGCATTTGCAGGTAAAACGGGAACTACTTCTAACCACTCTGATGGCTGGTTTATGGGGATGACCGCCAATCTCGTCACTGGGGTTTGGGTCGGAGGTGATGACCGCTCGATTCACTTCCGAACGGGGGCTTATGGAGAAGGTTCCAAGACAGCAATGCCGTTGTATCGTAGGTTTATGCTTAAAGTGAAAGGAGATCCTGATTTACAGCAATACCATCCTGTACCTTTTGAAAAATTGGATCAAAAGAAATTCACTAAACAGTTTAATTGTACTGGAAACTGGTGGGGCGAAAGTCGTTCTAGTAACGATAGTACTGCTGTTTCTTCTGATTCTTTGGGCGGAGGTACTAGTGGTGGTGTCGAGGTAAAACCTGACTCTACGAACTAATACTAAAGATTTGAACTTTTGAAAAACACTAATATAAATTTGCTTTACAAGTTGGAAAGCAAGATGTATTAAACAAAGTAAGAATAGGCACAGGGTAATTTTTAGTTTAGCGCTAAAAAATACCCTGTGCCTATTACCTTTGTAAAAACAACAAAAAAATGGTTACTAAAGAGGAAATAAAACTATACTTCGAAGGTTTACAAGACCAAATTTGTGCTGCTTTGGAACAAGCGGATGGTGCTGCTAAATTTCATGAAGATTTATGGATTCGTGAAGCTGGTGGTGGAGGTCGTAGTCGAGTGATTCAAAAAGGGAATGTTATCGAAAAAGGTGGCGTTATGTTCTCGGCGGTTTGGGGTGACTTACATGAGAAAATGTTGGCTTCAATGGGGCTGAAAGAGAAAGTAGATTTTTTTGCTACTGGAGTATCTATCGTTATTCACCCACAAAGTCCAAAGGTGCCAATTATTCACATGAATGTGCGTTATTTCGAAATGAGTAACGGTGTATTCTGGTTTGGTGGTGGTATAGACCTGACTCCGCATTATATCGTAGATGAGGATGCTCAATGGTTTCATCAGCAATTAAAGGACGCTTGTGATAAGCATAATGTCGAGTATTATCCTAAATTTAGAACATGGGCTGACGACTATTTCTTTAATACTCATCGTAATGAAACACGTGGTATCGGCGGTATCTTCTTTGATTATCAAAAAGTCGATGAAACAAGAGATAAAAATCAGCTATTTGAGTTTGTGAAATCGATAGGGGAGGCTTTTGCGCCAATTTATACCTATTACATGAATAAGAACAAGGATATTCCTTATACCGAGCGTGAGAAAGAATTTCAGGCACTTCGTCGTGGTCGCTATGTTGAGTTCAATTTGGTGCATGATCGTGGAACGAAGTTTGGTTTAGAAACTAACGGCCGTACAGAATCTATTTTGATGAGTATGCCTCCAATGGCTCAATGGGTTTATAACTACCAAGCCGAAGAAGGTTCTGAAGAAGAACGCACACTTTCGTTGTTGAAAAAAGGTATTGAGTGGGTGTAGGGTAATTTGAAAATTTGATGATTTGAAGATTTGAAAATGATTTATAATCACATGATAAAATTAGAAAGATCGCCTGTTAAAAATAACAACTAACTTTCGATGATACTAAAAAAGGCTGTTGATTTCTTAGAAATCAACAGCCTTTTTTAGTATTGAGTAGAAGTAAAAATTAAACCAATAATATATCTGAAGTACAATTTGCCGATGCCTTTTTAGTTATATATATTCAAATAACGAATATACAATTAACTAATACCGTCTTCTTACTTATCCATTAGTTCAAAGCTTATAACAGCTTTTAAAACACCTCATTTTCAAATCTTCAAATCACCAAATTTTCAAATTATCAATAAACATATTTTCCATTTCCTGTTACCTTAAATGTCTTGAGCTGTTTGTGAGTTTCAAAATACTGATAACGTGGTTGGAGTTGTGCCCAAAATTGTTGCATGGCATCGCTATTGATGATTTTGTTGCCAAGCCAAGGACGCCAATATTCGATGTATTCTGAACTTTTACTGTACGTTTTTAACTCCTCAAACGATTTCTCATCGAGTCTTGCAGGGAAAATATCGACTGGGATTTTTTCTTGACCAGCATTTCTAGCTTCAATGGCCAAGATATATACCTCTTTTATTTTGTCGTCAGTGATAGGAATACAACCTGAAGTTACATTGGTGCCGTGGATGAATATATCTGAGCCAGGTTTGACTTTGTGACTCAAAATTCGGTCAGATTCATTTGGGTAATTTAGTCCTAACGAGAGATAAAAACTACTCATGGGATTAAAGCGATTAATATGGTAAAACCCTTCAGGAATTTGCATATCACCCTCTTTTCTTTTGGGACCTAACGACCCGCAATAGCCTGCAAAAGCATAATCAGTTATATGTCGAAATTGTTCTTCTCCGCGATTTCTACCCCAAATTTCTACTATTTTTTCATTTTTAATGGCTCTGAAATACAATTCCAATTGGCTGGGTTGTAAATGTTTGGAGGCCAATAAAGCAAAAACCGCTTCTGATTTTTGGTCATAAGCGGTTTGTACTCGGTCGTATTTCAATTGCAATGCCTTGAAATCTTCTACCATAAATGCTGTTGTCAAGAAAATAGAAGCAACTAATGTGCTGATTAATTTAAAGTTACGCAATGGGAATCTATTTTGGTTAAAAAGAAATTTTAATCGTTCTCATTATTGTAACCCTAGGTTCTATTCTGCTTTCCAAACGATTTTCTTTTGTTTTCCTACGATAAATACGATGCGAGTAGGACTAGGTAACAATATCAGACGAGCATTTGCGGCTGGATCGTCAACAAACTCTACTTCAACACCTGCATCTCTTCCGACTTCAATCGCACCATCGGCAGTTACTACGAATTTCTTCGCTAGGTAAGCTGTTGGTAATAATACGTCAGACTCTGGACAATATTCATCGTGTACTTCTTTCAAGATTCCTTCTAAAAAGTCTCCATATTCGTCGTTGAAGTCATCTTCCAAATCGTGAAGTTCTTCTTCAATGTCATCATAGCTAGCGTGGTCGTAGCCCATTTGGCTCAATTCTACTCTTTTCTCGAATAGGGCTAGTAAAGCTTCGTCTAATTTTTGCAAATCCATTGTTGGGAATGTTTCGTGTTTTGACTTTTTCCGAAACCAGGTTCGGGTGTTATTTCAAGTTTTTTAAGATACTTGAGATAAAAGAAATTTCACAAAAATAACAAATGACCTTTAACCTAATAGCATAAATTAAAAAATTTCGCTGAATCGTCTATACCAAAAAGTTAAGAATAGATAAATCCCAAGGTTTTTCGGCTTGATAAGTCATGAATCCTTTTTCTATAACCAAAGGTGAAGGAATATTGTTATGATAAAGTTGTCCTGTACCCAATCCTTGCGGAAGAGGGTTGGCAAATTCGGCAGCAAACTGTGTAATCGCATTAAGTCCAACATTTGACTCTAGCGCTGAGGTCATCCACCAACCAATCTTAAGTCGGTTGGCATTTTCTATCCACTCTCTACATTGTTGAAATCCTCCCACTAGTGATGGTTTGAGGATAATATATTGAGGCATAATTTTTTTGAGCAATTTATACTTCTCAGGATATTCCTTCATGCCGATTAATTCCTCATCGAGTGCAATAGGAAGTGGCGAAGTTTGGCATAACTCGGCCATAATTTCGGTATTCCCTTGTTTGATGGGTTGTTCAATAGAATGAAGCTCATATTCGGACAATCGCTTGAGTTTTTCGAGTGCCGTATCAAAGCCAAACGCACCATTGGCGTCTACACGTAGGGTGATTTCATCTTTGGAAAAATGCTTGCGGATGTAACCCAACAACTCACATTCTTTTTCAAAATCAATCGCACCAACTTTCATTTTGATCGTTGTATAGCCCGCCGCTAGCTTTTCATCAATCTGTCGAAGCATAAACTCTTTATCGCCCATCCATATTAGCCCGTTGATAGGCAAATTACGTTGGTTTTGATGAAAACCATTGTCATAAATGACTCTTTTGCCGCCATTTAGTAAGTCTAACATGGCAGTTTCGAAACCAAAAACGATAGAAGGGAAGGATTTGTCAAGAACTTGGTCTAAGATAATGCTCAAATTCCAAGAAAAAACTTCTAGGTCAAGCGTATTAAAATACTCGCAGATGCTCAATAATTGAAGCTCAAAATCTGGTCGGTCGTCGATGCTCAATCCTTTCAAAGGCGCACATTCTCCCAAACCGAAAACATGAGGGTTTTCGGTATCAAAAATTTTAATAAAATAACTATCTTTTTCTGTTAGAACACCCCTCGACGTTCCTGCTTCAAACTTGAAGTGGAGTGTATGTTTTGAAAAGACCGCTTTGAGACTCATTTTTATGTATTAATAAGGACGCAAATAGGAGAATGCCCCGTTTGGTTGATGACAATTATATTGGAAAAAGGCGGATAATGTGAAGACCTTAGAGGTTGAATAATAAATTCTTCAATTATCATAAAGCTCTTTCAGAAGCCCTGCAAAAATCTACTTGGCGTGGCTACAAAGTAAAAATTAAAAAACAATTTACGATTTTTTTACTTTGTAATGAATTGACTTTTAGAATATTGTCTAAAATTGTTTTGCCAGTTACTCGTTAAACTTTCTTAAAAGGGAGGTGAAATTAGTAAAAAGTCGTTACTCTTTCAGAATTTTGTCTTGTAAAATCGGTCAAATAATTGAATTTATTTAAAAATCGATGTTCAATTAACTTATGAATATTATACTAATAGGTCTGTTGCGACCTTTTTCGATATTATATGGTTGGATTACCTCTTTCAGAAATCTACTTTTTGATTGGGGAATAAAATCGTCAAAATCTTTTGATTTACCCATCATCAATGTTGGCAATATTACCGTTGGTGGAACAGGCAAAAGTCCCCATGTCGAATACTTGATTCGACTACTACAACCTTACTATTTACTCGCAACTTTGAGTAGAGGCTACGGTCGTAAAACAAAGGGGTATCTGTTAGCAAATCCACATTCTACAGCGGAAGACCTTGGCGATGAACCGATGCAATTTTATCAAAAATTTGGACATCAAATTTCTGTAGCCGTTTCCGAAAAAAGAGTTTTAGGCGTATCCGAACTTATGACAGGAGTACATCCTGAGGTAATCGTGCTAGACGACGCTTTTCAGCATAGAGCCATCAAGCCATCCTTAAATATCGTTTTGATTGATTTTCAAAGACCTATTTTTAAAGATTTTCCTTTTCCTGCGGGACGCTTGCGCGAAAACCGAACTGGACTGAAGCGAGCTGATATTGTGATTGTGTCCAAATGTCCAGACAATCTTGGGAAAGCACAGCAACAAGGTTTTATCCAAAAACTCAAGCCATATTTGAATGAAGCTAGTCCAGTATTTTTTTCGACAATTCAATACGGTGAAGTTACTTCTTGCATAGATGACTGGGTGCTCCAAATACCAAAGAAGGTAGTATTGCTGTCGGGTATTGCACAACCTCAATTGTTTGAAAATTATGCAAAAGCTACTTTTGAAATCATTGAAAATATCGTTTACCCCGATCATTACTCTTATACTAAAGCCGATATTGAAAAAGTTTTAGCAATACTTGAAAAAGCAGAAATAGGAGCCCAAGGCGTTTTAATGACAGAAAAAGACATGGTGAAAATAAAACCTCTGTTGGCAGACTTTCCTGATAAACAGCACCTTTTTTATTATTTACCTATTCAAATTGGTTTTGATGCCAATCAGAAAAAACAATTTGACGAGCTGATTTTGAGTCATTGTCAAATGCACGTATCTTAATTCTCACAGATATTATGCCGAAGGATTCGGATAATGGATTAATTTTGCAGGGTGAAAACATCGCAATATCTTATACTCGTATTTACACTGCTGATTTCTGGCAGTATTTTTTCCCAAACTACCACTAGTAATACTTTTTCTACAGGTGGTTTAGGGAACAATAATGGCTTTCCACCAGCCCAAACCCAACAAAAAAAGACCAATCAAAAAGGTGGTTTAGATGATTCTACAAAGGTTATCTATGGACCTACTTCTAGTCGATATTTTTTAGAGGAAGATGTTTTTAATAATCGAAAGAAACTTTATACTATCGATACTCTTTTAAAGGGTTTTCATAATTATAGCACCATTTTACAGCGCAATAATACGTATGTAGATTTGGGGTT
The DNA here is from genome assembly GCF_030056655.1 of Flectobacillus rivi. NCBI lineage: Bacteria > Pseudomonadati > Bacteroidota > Cytophagia > Cytophagales > Flectobacillaceae > Flectobacillus > Flectobacillus rivi. Next base: position 393,632 of record NZ_JASHIE010000001.1, on the reverse strand, counting down.
ATTAGGCACGGCATCTCGTCCTTTGTTTTACCAAGCTCCCGACCAATTAGGCACTCGAATTGGGTATGATGCCTATTCGTTGTATGCCATAGAGCCTAAAGATGTCAAATATTACAACACTCGATCTCCTTATTCGGACATATATTATGTGACAGCAGGTAAAGGGCAAGATATTTTGGATTTTGATTTTAATCGAAATATAGATTCGCTTTGGAATGTGGGCTTGACTTTGCATAGAATTACTTCTACTAAACCATTGGTAGGAGGTACAACTACTACAGGGACCATTCCTAATGCTATCGGTCATTGGGAGTTTATGCTACATTCGAACTATCAGAGTAAAAATAAGAAATATACCATTATGGGCTATCTCAACAGATTTGACCATAATATTATTGATGAGGGTGGTGTAGCTCGTAATGGCGTACCGTACGATTCATTGCTCTTGTACGACGACAATAATGCCATTTTGACTAGTGCCAATAGTCGTGATACTTGGAATAACGTCCATGTGTATCATGAATATGCAGGATACAAAGCCTTTCAAATCTTCCAAACTTTGGATTATGAGAGTAGAAAAACACAGTTTGTCGATAAAACATATTCTACTAGCTTGACCAATAAATTTTATGCTTCAAGTTATTTGAAAAGCCCTGCATCTACAGATACCCTATACAATGGCTTTAGTTCGAGTACATTTCAGCATAAATCTGGCATAAAAGGTTTTTACAAGGGCTTTAATTATCGTCTCCATTTTCGACAAAGAATCTTGAATTATACCAATTTGTTGAATAATGATAAACTGAGTAGAAGTGAAAACTTTGTAGGAGTTTGGCTCAATCAATATTTAAAAGATAGTACAAGGTTTTTTGCGGAGGGTGAATATCATGTAGGTAGTGGCTATCGATTGAATGCAGAATTGAGGGGCAAGTGGCTCAACTTCGGTGGAACCTTCTTTAGAAATGTACCAACGTTGGCACAGCAGTATATGTACAATAGCTCCTACAGATGGTTAAATGATACAGTTTCGCAGGCAAACCAGTTGAAAAACTTACAAGTACTAAGTTTTTATGCCAATGGTACCATAAAAATCAAGAACGTTATATTTAGCCCATTTGCAAGTTTTCAGACGATTGACAACTACATTTATTTTGATCAAAAGGCAGTTGTCAAGCAGTCAACAGGTAGTCCAATTGCCATTTTTAGAGCAGGTGGAACAGTGGGTTTTCAGTCTGGAAAATTTACCAATATCAACAATATTTATTGGGCTTATACCAAAAGTTCTGATTTGATTCGTATGCCAGCCATTACGATTAACTCACGTTTGGCGTTGGATATTTTGTATGCTAAAGTGCTTTACATCCAAGCAGGTTTGGAATTATATTACAAGTCTGGCTATTACGGCGATGCCTATATGCCTGCGACGCAACAATTCTATTTACAAGATACTCAGTACTTAAATAGTAATTTCCAAGCGGATATTTTTGCTGATATGCGAATCAACCGTGTGCGTGTATTTTTCAAATTATCTCATGCTAACCAGCGATTGTTGGGCACTAATGGCTATTACATTGCGCCAGGATACGCAGGTATTGGAAGAACTTTTGGTTTTGGGGTTAGATGGTTGTTGTTTGATTAATTTAACAATAAAATTCCAAAATTAAATTTTATAGGCTTCATGCTGTTAGCTGTAGGTATTAGGCAAAGGCATATATGAATTTTTGAAAAATATTTTTGCAGAAAGCCAAATGTCAAATAGTTGATTTTAATTTTTCATTCCTACCTGACATCTAATAACCGATATACAATTAACAGATAGCGTCTTTTGCTAAAGAAACTTAATTTTAAACTTCCATGCTTGGACTTAAGCTTCCGACAGACCCACGTTGGGTAAATATTGCTGAAAAAAATATCGCTGAAATTCTTATTGACCATGCCTATTGCGAGCAGAAGGCAGCTTCTTCCTGTATTTCACTGATTATTCAATATCCTGAAAGAGAAAAACTACGAGAGGTATTAATGCCCGTTGTTTCGGAAGAATGGGCTCATTTTCGCATGGTAATTCGTGAACTCGAAAAAAGAGGCTTGGCTCTTGGTAAACCCCGTAAAGACGAATATGTAATTCAGTTGAATGCTAGTATCCGTCACGGAGGCACTCAAGATCAGCAGTTGGGAGAGCGACTTTTTATCAATGCACTTATTGAAGCTCGTAGTTGTGAGCGTTTTAGAATATTATCTCAAGAGATTCAGGATGACTCTTTGAAAAAGTTTTATCATGAACTAATGATTTCAGAAGCTGGACATTATGTTAATTTTATAGACCTTGCCAAAGAATACCTTCCAGCAGAATATGTAAAACAACGTTGGAATGAGTGGCTTGAGATAGAAGCTAGCATTATTACGAATTTAGAAATTCGAGGTGATAGAGTTCATTAGTGGAGTGATGAATTGTGAATGACGAATTGTGAATTGTAATTTAGAACTGTACGGAGGATTTCCAACAATTGCGGATTTGAGATTTCTGATTTCGGAAATAAAATGAAATACCTTTTTTTACAAAATATAGAAGCTTACACTTCCGAAATCCCAAATCCGATATCCGAAATAGACATTTTTAGACTCCTTCATACACGACTCACTCAACATTCACAACTCTCCGCTTTCACCTAAAAAACCTTAAAGACTATTACATGGAAACCTTTCTCGAAAAAGCGGCTGCTCATATTTTTCAAAAACACAGTATTCATCAACTAAGTAATATTTGTATCGTTATTCCATCTCGACGTGGGGTTTTGTATTTCAAACAAGCCCTCGCTAATCAGGCCGAAGCTCCATTTTTGGCGCCTGATGTGATGGCGATTGACGATTTTGTGATGAATGTGACGGGTCTAAAACAAATAGATCCAGTGGCTTTATTGTTCGAATTGTATGATGTTTTCAAAACAATTGATCCTTTGGTTGTTTTTGAGCGCTTTATGACTTGGGCTCCAACTTTATTAAATGACTTTGATAAAATAGATCAATATCTCGTCGAACCCAAAAAGCTTTTTAGCTTTATGTCTGAGGCAAAAGCCTTGGAACGCTGGCAAATGCAATTGGGCGAATCTAAACGTGACCGCCTCAAAAGTACCGAACGTACCGATCGTTATTTCAAGCTTTTTGAAAATATTCATGAAGTATATAACCTTCTACAAGCTCGTTTGCGCGAAAAAGGACTCGTGTATCGTGGCATGGCGTATCGAGAACTGGCTGAGCACGTAGGTACTTATTTATTAGATAGTCCACAACATAAAAAATACTATTTTGTAGGCTTTAATGCCCTCTCGAATGCTGAAGAAAAAATCATTCGTTCTTTATTGAAAAGAAAAGAAGGGAATGATTTTTTTGCAGAAACCCTTTGGGACTCTGACGCCTATTACCTTTCAAATAAAGATCAAAAAGCAGGAAACTGGTTGAGAGACTATCGTACAGGCAACAATATGCCAGACCAATTGCCTTTGTTCAATAATGAGTGGAATTGGGTATCAGATGAGTTGGTCAAAGGTCGAAAAAACGTACAAATTATAGGCGTTGCCAATGCTTCAATGCAAGCCAAGGTTGCTGGGAAAATCTACGCAGATTGGAACCAACAAATAGAAGGACAAACGCAAACGGCCATCGTGTTGGGTGACGAGAACTTACTGGTACCTGTGATGAACTCACTGGGAAAGGATGTTGCCAATCTGAATATTACGATGGGGCTTTCACTCAAAAACTCGATGCTTTTTACCCTCATCGATGCGATGTTTGAAATGCAACGTAATTTGGTGGAGTTCAAAAATGCAGAAGGAGAAACAAAGCGTATTCCTAAATTTTCGTATCGACAAGTGGTACGTATTCTCAATCACCCATTTGTGCGAAGATATGAGGCAATGCATTATCCTTTGGTTGAGGAACTTGTCGAAAATGAATCATTACAAAATCCAATTCGTCAGACTTTACGCGATATTACTGTTCATAATAAAGTTTTCCTAAGCTCGAAAGAATTGAAGGAAATGGGGCAAGATGACCGACTTTTTAACATTGTTTTTAATCACTGGGAGCAAAAACCTAAAAAGGCGGTCGAGCAGTTTTATGCCCTAATTGATTTATTGCGAGAAGTGTATCGTGAGCGCCAAGATGCGGTCGAGAATGAATACTTGTATCAGTTTTATTTGCTGTTACAACGTATGGAAATGATTTTGGCAGAAAGAGGCGAATCTGTTTCTATTAAAAGTTTCAAGACCTTTTTGTATGAATTAATCAAACAAACCAAAATACCTTTCGAGTCCGAAACTGATCAGCGTTTACAAATTATGGGTATGCTCGAAACCCGAACGTTGGATTTTGAAAGATTGATTATATTATCGGTCAACGAAGGCGTTTTACCACAAGGCAAGCGACAAAATACACTCATTCCTTATGAGGCTTTGTCTGATCCACAGTTTAATTTACCAACCCATAATCACGCTGATGCCGTTATGGCGTATCACTTTTTTAGACTTTTACAAAGAGCTAAGGAAGTGGTATTGGTACATGTGTTGCCTTCGGATACGTATGGAGCAGCCGAAAAAAGTCGCTTTATTTTGCAAATCGAACATGAGCTTCGTCATCTCAATCCGAACTTGAATATTACTCAAAATCAAGTTAATTTCGAGACTGAAATTACGGCAGATGAGGAGGAAAGCGGTCTGAAAATTGAGAAAACGCCCGATATGCTCGCGATGATTGAACAGGAAATCAACGAACGAGGAATATATCCTTCGCATATCAATCAGTTTGTAGATTGTTCGATGCAGTATTATTTCAACAAAGTAGCAGGTATCGCGCCAGAGGAGGAGGTAGCCGAAAAGCTGGCTTCCGATTCATTTGGTAACTGGATTCACAAAACTTTTGAAAATATAGACACAGCTTTTTTAAAAGGGGATGATTTAATCGAAAAAACAGATGGTATTATTCAGCAATCAGATTTAGAGTTTGTATTGAAAAATATAGATTCCTATCTCAAAAAAGCCTTTGAACAAACCAATCCGGGACTTCGAATGACTGAAGGCGAAAACTATATTTTGTATCAAGTTGGCGAGACGTTAGTTAAGAAGTTTTTGAAATTTCAAATAGCCAATGAAGCCTTTCCGATTGAACTACTAGATGCTGAGAAAACACTCAAGGTAGGATTAGAAGTAGAAATAAATGGCAGAACAATCCCTTTTAAATTGGCAGGTCGCATCGACCGCATCGATCGTACCCATGGTCGGACGGTGCGAGTAATCGACTATAAGACAGGCTTGGTAAAACCCGAAGATTTGAAGGTGAAAACAGACTTAATTGATGAAGTTTTGTTAGAAGAATCAGATAAAGGTAAACTTCGTCAGCTATGGTTGTATAAGTATATGATTCTGAAAAGGATGATGACACAATATGGGCTGAGCATTAGAGGAACAAGGCTGAAGGCAGATGAAAATAAGGTAGTGTCAGGAATTTACTCTTTCCGAAATATAGAGGCAGGTTTGTTAGAGCAAGATTTTAAGTTTTCAGATGATGAAACTATTGAAGAATTTATGATTTCGTCAGAAAAATATTTGGCTAAATTTTTAGAAAAACTGCTTAATCCTGAGATCCCATTTTCTCGTACCGAAGATAGAGATATATGTACTTATTGCGATTTCAAACGCATTTGTGGAAGATAGATAAGAAGAAATTATTCGTTAATAGTATATCAGTTATTAGAATGCACTCATAATCAAAATATTATCGTCTAATTACACCTCAGATATACTAATGATTTAACTTTCCCTGCTACTTAGAGGAATTTAGAATGGTGAGTGAGTGAATGGTGAAAAATAAATTAAAAATAATCACTCATTCGCTCATTCACTAACTCACTCAATTACAACTCTAAAAGTTCTAGTTGGTTTTCAACAACTCAACTTCAAAAATCAACACAGCGCCCCCAGGGATGTCTGGACCTGCACCACGTTCGCCATAAGCTAAGTTATGTGGCAAATAGAATTTGTATTTACTTCCTGTAGGCATCAATTGCAAACCTTCTGTCCAACCAGAAATTACTTGGTGCAAACCAAAAGAAATAGGGTCGTTGCGCAACACGCTACTATCGAAAACAACACCGTCGATAGTTGTACCGTGGTAATGTGTCAAAACTTTTGCAGTTGGTCCTGAAGGTTTTGGTCCAGTACCTTCTACCAATACTTCATATTGTAAGCCACTAGCGGTTTCGATAACCTCTGGTCTTTTCTTGTTTTCTTCCAAAAATGCTTTACCTCTAGCGATTTCGTTTTCTAAAACTTCACGAAGCTGTGCACGCTGACGCTCAAAAATGTTCATGTGATAAAAATTTATTAAATGAAAAATGCTTCAGAATCAATTGCCCGAAGGCGATACAAAATTACAAACTTTCCTTTTATGAATACCTTTAAACAAAAAAAGGTTATAGTCCGTTAGATTATTGAAATAACCAAAGTCGCGTTTTCTTGGTTCAAATAAGACACATAGATTCAATTTTATGAAAAAACAAGCTATAAAGTCTACCAGATATTTTTCTAATCAAATGCTAGAAGACTCTCGTCAGCAAGGTGACCAGCTAGCAGACAATTGTATTCAACTGGTATTTGAACAAGTTGGGATGACTGGCTTGAGAACTTTTTTTCAATGGCTAGTCAAAGAAGATTTTGATTGGAAAAATCAGTTAGATTTTGTGCAAAAGTATTTTCAAGAAAATGCTGTTTTTCCTTCTTTTTACCAAGAAAGAGAATTCCAAAGAGGTTTAGATTTTGCCCAAAAACACCAAGCTGATATTGCCTTAATGTTGGGTTGTTTGTCATTGCCGTACTGTTACGCAGGTGCAGATGGGGCGAAAGTTTTATGGATGTCAGAGCGGATTGGAAAAGACACCAGAAAACGCTTAGAGGAAACAGGAAGTTTTGTTTTTGGTGTATTAAACCCCAAACAGTGGAAAATCTCAGAAGCTGGTATTCCAATCGCAATGTTGCGTATTTTGAAAGTTAGATTGATGCACGCATCTATTCGTTTTTTTACTTTACATCATCAAACTTGGAATACCAAGGATTGGGGATTGCCTGTAAACCAAGAGGATATGGCAGGAACCAATCTTGCTTTTAGCTATATTGTGATTGTGGGAATGCGCAAAAATAACCTTTCATTTACAGAGCAAGAAGCAGAGGCATACCTACATACTTGGAATGTTATTAATGTCATGATGGGTGTGGATATAGGTTTGTTGCCACAAAATCTTCGTGAGGCTTTTGTTTTAGCCAAAGCTATAGCCAAACGACAATTTCGAACTTCAGAAGAAGGAGTTGGTCTAACAAAATCGCTTCTGAAAGCTTTGGAAGAGTTTATTGAGAATCCATTATTGAAAACCATTCCAAGTGCTTTTATGCGTCATTTGTTAGGAAAAGAAGTGGCAGATTTACTCCAAATTCCTAATAATCCTTTGGAAGAAAGATTAGTGCCTTTTATTCCTGTTAAGGCGGTGTTTGGGTTTTGAAAGGGAGTGGCAAAGGCTGCGGAGTGCGAAGTGGCAAAGGCACAGAGGCACAAAGGGACAAAGGGTTTTTAGTGGCTGAGGGGTAATGGTTTTTTGAGTGGCAGAGGCAAAGAGGTTTTTTATTGAAGTTTAAACTATATCAAATCCAAATCCTTTTTGCCCTTGCTATTTTTACCTAATATTCATAATTCACGCTGTGCCTGTTCGCTCTACCACCAGACGCAAGCATTGCGTCTCTACCGAAAATCCCTTTGTGCCTTTGCGCCTCTGCCACTTGTGCCTTCTTTCTGCCTCCCTCCATTTTGATTTTACAATTAAAATTCGTATGCTTGCATAATAATTTTATTTTCAAAGCAATCAATACCTTTTATCATATATACAAATGAACTTTTCTGAAATTTTTGACAAAATCTCTAGCCTAGCATCTCGAAAAGGTGGTTTAGGAAACTCTATCAAATTTGCTACGGACCAAGGAAACATCCATATTTCAGCTGATGGCGTTGTGACTAATACAGATTCACCTGCTGATTGTACCATTTCTGTAAAAGCAAGTGATTTGGCAGAATTAATGACAGGTAAACTCAATCCAATGACGGCTGTAATGTTTGGTAAAATCAAAATTGCAGGAGATATGTCTATTGCTATGAAGCTACAATCTTTGTTCTAAGATTTTGGCGGAATCGTTTGGTATGATAAGAAACCCTTTATGCTTAACTTTGCGTTATGGTTAGCAAAAGCAATCATACCAAACGATTAAAAACGCATTCATGAATCAAGATACCATTTGTGCATTAGCCACAGCGCAAGGAGTAGGAGCCATCGGAGTGATTCGGGTATCGGGTCCTCAGACCATCGACATAGTTCAAAAAATATTTAAAGGTAAAAATCTTCATCAGCAACCTTCGCATACCATTCATTTTGGTACCATTCGTGACGACCAAAATTTGATTGTAGATGAAGTCCTCATATCGCTTTTTAAAGCACCCACTTCGTACACTAAGGAAGACACCATCGAAATTTCGTGTCATGGGTCTGATTATATCATTCAGAAAATTCTTAAGCTTTTATTGAAAAATGGTGCTCGCTTGGCTAATCCGGGAGAGTTTACACAACGTGCATTTTTGAATGGACAACTCGATTTGGCACAGGCCGAAGCCGTAGCAGATTTGATTGCGTCAGATTCGGAGGCGTCGCACCAAACGGCCATTAATCAAATTAGAGGAGGATTTTCAAAGCAAATCGCGCAACTACGAGAATCTTTGATTCATTTTGCTTCGCTAATTGAGCTTGAATTAGACTTTGGCGAAGAAGACGTAGAATTTGCTGACCGTGACGATTTACGTCAATTGATTCATCGAATTCAGAGTGTATTAGTGCCTTTGATTGATAGTTTTGAGATGGGAAATGTGATCAAAAATGGTGTGCCAACTGTAATTGTGGGCAAGCCAAATGCTGGTAAATCAACCTTGCTCAACCGACTATTAAATGAAGAAAAAGCCATCGTTTCGGATATTGCAGGAACTACCCGTGATGTTATTGAAGATGAGCTATTTATCGAAGGTATTCGTTTCCGACTGATAGATACAGCGGGTTTGCGCAAAACCAATGATACCATTGAGGCAATCGGAGTGGAGCGTACACTGCAACAGATGGAAAAAGCTAGTATGATTATTTATTTGTTTGATGCCTCAGAAATTAGTCTAGCTGAAATCGAAGAGCAAATACAATCATTTAATGCTCCTTACGTATTAGTTGGAAACAAACAAGATAAGCTCAGTGTACACCAAAAGCAGGAATTTGAAAAAGCCTATCCAGCCATTATTTGGATTTCTGCCTCTGAGAACCAGAATATCGAAAGCTTACAGAAAACATTGGTTCAAAAAGTCAAAACCAAGGAAATTAAAGCAGGAGATACCGTTGTGACTAACCTCCGTCATTATCAACATTTATTACAAACCAGCGAATCTTTGAATCATGTGTTAGAAGGTTTGTCAAACAGTATTACAGGCGATTTTCTCGCTCAAGATATTCGTTTTGCGCTCCATCACTTAGGTGAAATTACAGGGCAGATTACTACGGATGATTTGTTAGCTAATATATTTTCTAAGTTTTGTATTGGAAAGTAAATGTCTTTAATTCAGTATTTTGGGGATAATGAAGATGTGAAATAAGTGGTTAAATACGATTTTGTATATAAAGTTGTACCTTATTTGTACCTTGGTTGCTAAATGCTTTTTCCCCCATTGTCCGTTAATATTTGAAAACATCGAGTAGCTTGAAAGTAAGAAAACAATTAGCGCTATTAAAATATAGCACTCCTTTCAATCCAGTAAAGACTAACATCTTATGTGTTAATGTTTTGAAAATATGGAATCAATCGAGATAAAAGGATATAAATCTATCAAAGATGCCAAATTAGATATACGCCCAATTAATATCCTTATTGGAGCTAATGGTGCTGGTAAGTCAAATTTTCTTTCGTTTTTTGAATTATTAGATAAACTGTATAATCAAAAACTGGAGACTTATGTGGCATTGAAAGGAGGCATTTCGAAGTTTATTTATAATGGGATACCCTCGGTTGATTCCTTTTCTGCAAAGATTATCTTTGAAGGTAATAGTACTGCTTATGGCTTTCAAGTGGTTCAAACTCCCCCCGATAAATTTAGAATAGCTAAAGAAACTTTATGCTATTACAATGATACTTTGGAGTATAAAGAATATTCTAAGGAGGCGGGTATAAAATATAATGATTGGGATAAAGCCGACTTTATTAGGGAGCATATTACTTCCTATAAAAAGTATCATTTCCATGATACAGGAGAAAGGTCTCCTTTTCATCAATCTTCAAAAATAGGTAAAGATAGTACCGTTTTGTATGATAGAGGGGAAAACCTAGGCGCATTTCTTTATGGAATAAAAAAAGAACATCCTAAGGTTTATGTGCGCATTGTCAAAACAATCAAAAGTGTCATACCTCACTTTTCAGATTTTGTTTTACAGCCTGATGTTGAAAATAATGTTGTTTTGTATTGGCAAGATATTTATTCAGACTATAACTATGATGTTACAGACTTCTCTGACGGCTCGATAAGGTTTATCGCGCTTTCGGTATTGTTTCTGCAACCTAATCCTCCTAGTACTATTATCATTGATGAACCCGAATTAGGTTTGCATCCTTTTGCTATTGCAAAATTGGCTGGCTTAATTCAATCAGTAGCTTCCAATAAATGTAAAGTAATCGTGGCTACTCAATCGGCTGACCTAATTTCCTATTTTGAGCCTGATGATATTGTAGCAGTTGATAATATCAATGGTGAAACGACTTTTTCTAGGTTAGACCCTGACAAATATAGGGGTTGGCTAGAAGAATATACCATAGACGAGTTGTGGAAAAGAAATATCATTAATAAGGCTCAACCTAATTTATAAGGTTTATGAAACGGCTAATTATTATTTGTGAGGGGGAAACAGAACAAGAGTTCTGTGCTCAACTCTTGCGAGAACATCTATTAAATTTTAATATTTATATTGAGCTGCCTACCACTAAAAAATCTGGTGGAGGATATGTCAGTTGGGGAACGCTTTATAATCAAATTTTAGCAACACTAAAAAATGATACAAATGCTTATGTAACTACATTTATAGACTTATATGGCTTACATCGACCTGATTTATTTCCCAATTGGAGTGAGTCTTTAGCTTTGGCATCAAACCCTTATGAGAGGATTCGGATTTTAGAAGAAGGAATGCTTAAGGTAATTCCTGAGAATTTTACTTATAGATTCCTTCCAAATATTGTTCTGCACGAATTTGAAGGATTACTTTTTAACCAGATTAGTTACTTCGATCAATTATTTGAGGTAGCTGAGTATAAAAATCGCCATGAATTAATCAATATTCTCGAACAATTTCCTAATCCTGAATTAATCAATGAAGGAAGAGATACCTCTCCTTCTCATAGGTTGAATGGACTAATTTTTTATTCATTTCAAAAAACAGTACATGGTATATTATTGGCAGAAAGTATCGGATTAGAGGCTATTAGAGCAAAAGCACCACATTTTAACGATTGGATAACAAGGTTGGAAAACCTTTGATTTTTATCAATAAAGACTCAAAATTTGAAACCCAAAATCAACATCCAAACCCTTGCTAAAGAACTCAATGTTGCGACAAGTACTGTTTCGAAAGCATTAAACGATAGCCACGAAATTAGTGACGAAACGAAGCGTAGAGTATTGGAGTTGGCAACAAAATATCAATATTCACCCAATCCTCATGCGAGTGGTTTGCGCAATAATAAAAGCAAAACTATCGCTGTTGTTATTCCAGAAGTTGGAAATAGTTTTTTTGCTTCGGTCATCAAGGGTATCGAATCGGTGGCTCGTGTGCAAGGCTATCATGTCCTGATTTATTTGTCCAATGAGAGTTTTGAAAAAGAACGAATGATTCTTGAAAGCTTGCAATTGGGACGAATAGACGGGCTTCTGATGTCGTTGGCACTCGAAACACAAGAGTTTTCTCATATTCAAAATCTCCTTTCTCAAGATATTCCTTTAGTGTTTTTCGATCGGGTTCCACAAGAGATTCAGGCTCATAAGGTTGTAACGAATGAATTTGAATTGGGCTACAAGGCGGTACAACATCTGTGGGAAAGTGGTTGCCGACAAATTGGTTATTTGTTGAATGGAACATCGAATTCTACCTTAAATCTGCGACAACAGGGATTTCTTAAAGCTCTTTCAGAAAAAAAGATTACTAATCCTGAAACCCATATTGTCGAAATACCCAAGGGGATTTCGGATGCTAATTTTTTTCAATTATTACAAGACAAATCTTTCGATGGGGTTATTGCCTCGGTTGAGGAATTGGTGACGCCTTTGTGGTCGGCCTGTAAATCGGGCGCATTGGTGATTGCTCAAGAGCTGAAAGTTTTGTCATTCTGCGATTTTCCATTGGCTACGGTGTTGAGTCCCACCCTTACCACGGTAAAGCATCCAGCTACAGAAATGGGCGAAAAAGCTACAGAACTACTGATTACACAAATTGAAAAACCAAAGAAAACCTTGAGTTTTCAGTCTATTATGCTTCAATCTGAAATTATCCCTAGAGAATCTACTCAAGCTCTTTCGAAAACGATTTCGTAAATAAACCTTTCTACTTTCTAATAAACTCTGTAAAAATCCAAGAAATTTGAGGTATTGATATACAATCAAAACGCTTTGAATATGGAATACAGAAAATTTGGTCGTACAGGCTGGCAAGTGAGCGAGGTGGGTTATGGTATGTGGGGCATGGCTGGTTGGACAGGTTCGGAAGAACAAGAAGTAAACAATGCTTTGGATAAGTCTATTGAAATGGGCTGTAACTTTTTTGATACGGCATGGGCTTATGGCGATGGTCTGAGTGAAGAGATTTTGAATAAAACACTCAAAAGACATGCTGAGAAAAAATTATACGTAGCTACTAAAATTCCACCGAAAAATAGAATTTGGCCTTCTCAAGCACATTTTAATATCGCTGATGTTTTTCCTGCGGATTATATCGTTGAATACACTGAAAAGAGTTTGAAAAATCTTGGGGTTGAGGCTATTGACTTACAGCAATTCCACGTGTGGGAAGATGCTTGGGCACAGCACGACGAATGGAAGGAAGCAATTACCAAATTGACTAAAGATGGCAAGGTGTTATCTTGGGGCGTGAGTGTCAACCGCTGGGAGCCGAACAATTGTTTGGAGACCCTGAGAACAGATTTGATTGATGCCGTACAGGTGATTTACAATATTTTCGACCAAAATCCAGAAGATGCTTTGTTGCCATTGTGTCGTGAAAAAAACATTGCTGTAATCGCTCGTGTTCCGTTTGATGAAGGAACCTTGACAGGCAATTTGACGAAAGAAACCGTTTTCCCAGCAGAAGATTGGCGCTCTACTTATTTTGTTCCTGAAAACCTCAATTCTAGTGTAGACCATGCCGATGCTTTGCGTCCATTGATTCCTGCGGGTATGAGTATGGCAGAAATGGCAATCCGATTTATTTTAAGCAATCCTGATATTTCTACGACGATTCCAGGAATGAGAAAAATCCGTAACGTGGAGTCCAATATGGGCTGTAGTGATGGAAAAGGACTTTCTGAACAGCTTTTACAAGAATTAAAAGGACATCGTTGGGATCGTACTCCAACTGAGTGGAGCCAATAGATAGACAGATTATTAAGGCTTTTATACAAAAAAGCACCAAGTGTATCAGACATCATCATAGTGTGCCAAGTGTGGCGTTGATTTAGCATAAAACAATCTACTGAGTTTCAACAACAAACCTCGACAAAGCGTGCAAGTCGAGGTTGATAAACTCCAAAACTCAGTGGGCTAACAATCAATAACCATGAAAATGATGAAGAAAACACTTGGTGCTTTTGCTTTTATTGCGGCTTTATGTTTTTCATTGACAACCTCAGCCCAATTTGGCGGAGGACCTCCTCAAGGCGGTGGAGGCGGTGGCATGCGTCCTGATTTTGAGGGACGAGCACCTGAGCCACCAGATCCAGAAAAAATGGTAGAGCAGGAAGTAAAGTGGATGAAGAAAAAGCTCAAACTCAATCCTGATCAAATCGACCGCGTAACAGATATTTCGACAAAATATGCCTTGGCACAAACGGATTTTATGCAAAAACAAATGCGTTCTCGTGCAAGAAACTCTTCTGAAGATGGTCGACCGTCGGAAAAGGATATGCAGAAAAATAGAGAAATTATGGAAAAGCTCATGAAAGATAAAGATCATGAAATGAGTGAAGTGCTAACCGCTGCGCAGTATGAAAAATATTTGAAACGTCGTGAAGATATGCGTAAATCTTCTCAACAAAACCAACAAAGCCGTGGAGGAGGATTTGATGGGCCTCCTGGGGGAGGCGGTGGCTTCTCAAGAGGTGGTGGGTCTTTTTAATTAAGCATACATCAAACCAATAAAGTTTTATGATAACGCCGTAGGTGCCTAAGAAGCCAATACTATTGGATTTCTTTTGTACTTACGGCGTTTTGTTATTTAGTAGCATAGACTAAATAATAATGAAAACATCAATAACCTATGCCTCAATTTAGTTTAGTTTTGTTTGCTGGTAAAAACCTATAAATTCCTGCAAAAATTATATATAGTATAGCCTAACGCACAGCCTAATTTTGTAGGGTCTTACTTCGAGTAGGTGATAGCTTAATCACCTCAACCCTAAATATATCATACTTATGCGTAAACAAATTGGCTTAGGCGTACTGTTCGTTTCATTGTTAGGAAGTATATCCGCAATGGCGCAATACCCAACTATCCCGCCTGAATTAGAGGCAAAAGAAGAAGCTGCTGCAAAGGAAGCAAAACAAAAATCAGAGGAGGCTTGGAAAAAGGCTTATCTCATAGTTGAGCAAGACCACAAAAAAGGGAAAATCTATGTCCCAAATGCTTCCAAACCTTCGGATTTGCTCAAGGCTTCTATTCCTGCATTTCCAGGTGCTGAAGGCGGTGGCGCTTACACTATGGGTGGGCGTGGAGGTAAAGTATATGTGGTGACAAATCTCAATGATAGCGGTGCTGGCTCTTTCCGTGAGGCCTGCGAGCAGGGTGGCGCTAGGATTATCGTTTTTAATGTAGCAGGTATTATTCGTCTCAGTTCTCCTATTTCTATTCGTGCTCCTTACGTTACTATTGCTGGGCAAACGGCTCCTGGCGATGGTATTTGTATTGCTGGCGAATCGGTTTTGATAGATACCCACGATGTTATTATTCGTTATATGCGATTTAGAAGAGGCGAGACTAAAGTTACTCGTCGTGATGATGCTATAGGTGGTAATGTGGTAGGTAATATTATGATTGACCACGTGTCAGCAAGTTGGGGATTGGATGAAAATATGTCGATGTATCGTCACGTATATGACCGAGAATCAGGAAGTCCTTTGAAATTACCTACGGTAAATATTACGATTCAAAATTCTATTTTTTCAGAATGTTTAGATACTTATAACCATGCCTTTGGAAGTACCATCGGAGGGTTGAATAGTACCTTTATGCGAAATCTTTGGGCAAATAATGTGGCAAGAAATCCTTCGATTGGCATGTATGGCGATTTTGGCTTTGTCAATAATGTAGTTTTCAACTGGTGGAATCGTTCGGCTGATGGAGGTGACAATAAATCGTTTTTTAACTTCATCAACAACTATTACAAACCAGGTCCTATTACTCCTGAAAACCAGCCCATTCGTTATCGTATTCTCAAACCAGAATCAGGGCGTTCGCCAGAAAGTAAAAGCCTTTACGGAAAAGTATATGCCAATGGAAATATCATGGAAGGCAATGACCGTGTGACCAAGGACAATTGGGACGGTGGAATTCAGATTGAAAGTCTTCCTAACGCTGGAAATCAAACTGACAGTATGCGCGTCAATCAGCCCTTTCCTATGGCAAAGGTTACACAGATCTCGGCAAAAGAGGCGTATGATTATGTGTTGACCAATGTAGGAGCTAATCTTCCCAAACGTGACCCTGTGGACACACGTGTAATAGAGGAAGTTCGTACGGGTAAAATTGTCTATAGCCCAGATGCCCAAGCACCTACTGGGGGACAATATATCAAGAGAAGATTGCCTGCTGATAGCTACAAACAAGGTATTATAAGTGATATTAGTCAAGTAGGGGGCTATCCAACCTATACAGGTAAGCCATACAAGGATACTGATAGTGACGGTATGCCTGATGCTTGGGAAACCCAAAAAGGCTTGAATCCCAAAGATGCAACAGATGCAAGTGCTGATCGTGACAAAGATGGTTATACCAACATCGAAGAATATCTGAATAGTGTAGTTCCATTGAATGGCGTAGTGCCTTCTGGAAAATAAGACCATTACCACAGCTCGCTTCTATGCCAAATAGAAGCGAGTACACATACAAATAAAATGATATAGTCTGTTCAAATTTCACTAGCTCCCATTCGTTAGCGCTAGCTAATTGTGCGTTTATAAATCTGTGTACCTCTAAATTTAACCAACAACGCTTCTTTCCACCCTAAAACTTATAACCTATTTAATCATTCTAAACTCCGTTACTTATGATTTTTACTTTATCTAAGAAGATAAGGAGAAAATCATTGATGTACGCTTGTACACCAATGGTTTTGGCATCCTTATTCCCTTTAGCGCAATCTAGTGTTGCGGCTACTCTCACAAACCCACATGCAAATACCATTGCAAAAATCACTAAAACAGAAATAACAGGTACAGTTAAAGACCAAAATGGGGTCGCCTTGCCCGGTGTTTCAGTCAAGATTAAAGGTACGACCATTGGTACGACAACAGATGGAAATGGAAATTTTAAACTAAATCTACCAACAGGAAATGAAACCTTGGTATTTAGTATGATTGGGTATGGTGCTTTGGAAGTACCTGCCAATGGTCGTACCCAAATCCAAGTTAGCCTCAAAGAAGAAGTATCAGCTTTGGATGAAGTCGTTGTGATTGGTTATGGAACTACCAAAAAACGAGATTTGACAGGTTCGGTGGTATCTATTCGTGAAGCCGATATTACTGCTACGCCAGTCAACAATGTGATGGAAGCCCTTCA
The DNA here is from genome assembly GCF_030056655.1 of Flectobacillus rivi. Lineage (NCBI taxonomy): Bacteria > Pseudomonadati > Bacteroidota > Cytophagia > Cytophagales > Flectobacillaceae > Flectobacillus > Flectobacillus rivi. The sequence goes on along the minus strand of NZ_JASHIE010000001.1, from coordinate 376,486 downwards.
AGGAAAAATTGCAGGGGCAGATATTAACCGAACTTCAGGAGCCGTTGGAACCGATGCAGACGTACTTTTGAGAGGTAATCGTTCTGTTTATGGTGACAATTCACCTTTGTATATTGTCGATGGTATCCAAGCCAGTTATTCTCAAATCAACCCTTCTGATATTGCGACTATTGATGTTCTGAAGGATGCGTCTTCAACTGCAATTTATGGTTCTGCTGGTGCAAATGGGGTGATTATTATTACTACTAAAAAAGGAAAAGAAGGCAAGACAACGATTGACTTTGATTCTTTTTATGGAATTAGCGGACAGCCTCATTTTACCAAAAGTATGATAGGAGAAGAGTACATGACCTATCGCCGAGAATTATACCGAACTACCAACGGGATGTATCCCAATGATGTTTCTCAGATTTTTACCAATGTCAATATTCTCAATGCGTATAACGAAGGTAAATGGATTAACTGGACAGACCAGTTGACCAACAAGGCAGCTACCCAAGAGAAATATAACCTTTCTTTTACAACAGGTGGTAGTAAAACGAAGGTTTATACCTCATTTTTATACACCAAAGAGAGTGGAATATTAGAGCGAGAAAATCAAACCAGAGGAGGCGTTCGTCTGAATATAGACCATACCCTGAATCGTTGGGCTAAAGTCGGGACAAATCTAAATTTGAATTATACTGTCAGAAATGCTCGTAACAACAATATTTTTACCAAATCTATTCCAGCTTTTCCACTTGGGACGCCTCGCGATGAGATGGGGAATATTATTCCAGAATTTATTGATGGCGAACTAACCCCTCTCGGTGACGAAATACCAAATCAATACTCTGACAATACCCGTTCAACGTATGGAATGCTCAATGGTTACTTGGAAATTACGCCCATGAAAGGGCTGAGTTTGCGTTCAAACATTGGCTTTACTGTAAATGATAGTCGCCAAGGTCGTTATATTGGAAAACAGTCTACTGCCTTACCACCCAATGGCTATACTTTGCCTTTGGCTACTTTAAATAATTTTTATGGTTATGGTTACATTTGGGAAAATACCGCAACTTATAACACCACCATCAAAAATGACCATAATCTGACCGTGACTGGTATTACTTCATGGGCAGATAGCCGTTCAGAAACGAATAACTCGTTAGGACAAGGTCAGGATTTGGATAGTTATTTATTTTATAATATCGGAAATGGTACACAAAAAGTGGGTATCGGTTCAGGGTATCAAAAAAAGACTAGACTATCTTTTGCGGGTCGTGTAAACTATTCATATAAAGGCAAATACCTCCTTACACTTACCAATCGCTGGGATGGCGTTTCTCACTTAGCCGCTGGTCACAAATGGAGTGCCTTCCCTTCTGCCGCATTCGCTTGGCGTATTTCAGATGAATCTTTTATGGCTAATACCAAACGAATTTTGAGTGACCTCAAACTGAGAGTTGGTTATGGGATTACAGGTAATTCTGGAGGTATGGATGCTTATTCTTCTCAAACACAGGCAATCACCTATCAGGCAGTATCCTTGAATGGCGCACTAGTACCCAATGTACAAAATGTAGGAACGTTCTCAAACCCTGCTATTACTTGGGAAAAAAGCTACAACCTTAACCTCGGAATGGATGTGTCGTTGCTCAATAATCGTATAGACTTGTCGGTGGACTGGTATAATACCAATACCGAAGGGCTATTGTTTAAGAGAACGTTGCCAATCACCGCAGCTATTACCGCTTGGGGCTCTCCTTTACAAACTTGGCAAAATATCGGTATTACCAACAATACAGGTGTCGAAGTGAGTTTGAGAACGGTCAATATTAGTAATTCAAAATTCAAATGGACAAGCAATTTTTCATTTACTAGAAACAGAGAAAAAATCGTAGACTTACCTGATGGAGACATCATTGCCGAAAAACTTTTTGAAGGTTATCCAGTAAAATCACACTACGATTTTAAATACTTGGGAATTTGGTCAACAGGTGAAGAAGAGGAGGCATTGAAGTATGGCGCAAAACCGGGATATGTCAAAATTGCCACCAACGAGCGTATCACCAATGGCGTAAGCGACGGTGGTGTACACACCTATACTGATTACGATAAAATGATTTTGGGAAGCGCAGCTCCTAAATGGCTTTTGGGGGTAAACAACACCTTTAACTACAAAGGATTTGATTTAGGTGCTTTTGTGATGGTGCGTTGGGGACAAATGATTCAAAGCAAATTACTAGGCTGGTATCGTGCCAATGATGACGGTCAGCCCGCTGGAATTGACTATTGGACACCCGAAAATCAAGGTGCCTATTTCCCTCGTCCAGGTATCGCTAGTACGACAGGAATTGCTTCTTTGACCTATACTGATGGCTCTTTTCTCAAACTCAAAACCGTAACCTTAGGCTATACCCTTCCTGAGAATGTACGCAAAAGAGCTTTGATGAGCAAAGCACGTGTGTATGCTTCGGTGTATAATCCATTGGTAATCACCAAAGATCAAACCATTAGAGATACAGATCCCGAGACAAATGGATCTGATACCTTCCCTTTGTTTGCCACTTTTGTTCTTGGTCTAAATGTTTCTTTTTAATTCTCTGTGCTATGAATTTTCGTAAACTTTTTACTATACTTTCTATTCCTGCCCTCATGATGTCAGGAGTATTAACCTCTTGTACTTTAGAGGAAGAAAACCTTTCTGGATTTACCCTAGATGCACTGGCAGCATCCTCTGTCGATGGGTACAAAAAGCTACTCAACAACTGTTATTTTGGTATGGAGCGTCAGTTGTACGGCTTTAATCAATGGATGATGTTTTCGGAGGCAGGCACCGATTTATGGACTAATAATAAAAATAGTCCAACCTCGAATGTCAACTTTTTTAAATATGGTGGTACAGCAAATATTCCGACTAATACGCTCAATACTGTATGGAATGTTTGTTATGATGGTATCGGTTATTGCAATTTGGCTATCAAATATGCAGATATGGCACCTTTCAAAACAGTAGAGGAAAAAAATGCCGTAGTAGCTCAAGCCTATTTTCTGCGTGCTATGTATTATTATAATTTGGTAGAACAATTTGGGGGCGTGACCGCACCAACCAAGCCATCTGCTGATGTCAACACTCGTCCTGAGCGTGTGAGTCCACTGGAAATTTACAAAACTATTATCATTCCAGATTTAGAGTTTGCAGCACAATGGTTACCTATTACCAACGTGACGACCATTCCATCCAAAAAATCAGCGATGGGATTTTTGGCTCGCGCCTATTTGCAAACGGTCGAGTATGACGATTCAAAGGCATACGCAGCTAAAGCGCTTGAGGTTTCTAAAGCTTTGATTGATGATTGCGAATCAGGAGGGGGTAAATATAATACTTTCATGTACCCAACCTTCGACGAGGTTTTTCAAGAATCTAATAACCAAAATAACAGAGAAGCTTTGTGGACTCACCGATTTGTGGTTGGGGGTGTTAGTAATAATGGTTGGGTAATGAACATGAATAATGAGCTATTTTACGGAACCGTAACGGATTTTCCAGCTATGAAATTTACCTTGGAGGACTACACCACTTGGGGACGTCGTTCGAGTGGATCGTTTATGCCAACACATTATTTGTTAAATCTATATGTACAAAATAATGGCACATTAGATCCTCGTTATCATAAGTCTTTCCAAACGACTTGGACGGTGAATAGACCTTCATTTACTTGGTCAGATGCCAATTTGAAAACTTTTGACAGAACTTCAAAAGTAACCATTACTGACAATTTAGTAGCAGGAAATACCGCTATTGATTTTCTTCATCCTAATGATGCAGGATATGCCACGAAAATTGCCACCAAAGCAGACCAGAAATATATGTTAATTGATTACAACGATGTATATGATTCCAAAACAAACTCGGTAAAAATGACCTATACCAGAGTTAATAGAGAAGTAGGTACCGTCGTAACAAACCCCTATTTGGGATTTTTTCCTTCTCTGGTCAAGCATAATAGTAGCAACTATTATGTCAATAACGTGACGAGTAACCGATACGGAAATCTTAACGCTACCTTTATGATGCGTATGGCGGAGGTATATCTCATTGCGGCAGAAGCGTCGGTTTATGCTGGTGGCGTGGGTAATGCGCTCACATACCTCAATAAAGTTCGTACAAGAGCTGGTGCAACACCATTGGCAGGTACAGTGACAGTGCAAACAATTCTTGATGAACGAGCAAGAGAGCTCTGTGGTGAATATGTACGCTATTATGATTTGAAAAGAACCAAAAAACTCAATAGAACTTATCTTAATGAAACCAATCCTGATGTAGGGCAATTTTTTAGAGATGGAGTAAATGAGGTAAAACCAATTCCATCTACTTTCCTAAATTCCTTGCAAGAAGGCGGTTTATATTATCAAAATAATGGATATTAGGTGTGACTCCTGAATTGGTGGTTTTGGATATAAGTATTTGATTTGTAGTAAATTGTGTTAATAGAGAATAGTTGCATTGTTTTCTTATTTAAAAGCTCCGTAGGAGTGACAGTTTGGTAGTATAATTCTTGAGACAACCTTCATTGAGCGCCGTAGGTGCCACAGGAAGCAGACTATATTGAAGTCTTAGTGAAAATGAATCTTTACTACTAAACTGTAGCTCCTATTGAGCTGATGCACAAAATTGGCTTGGTGTAGCACTTTTGTATAATTGATAAAATTAATTCAACACGATTCTGAAGTATTAGCGATGAAGAATTACCTATTTTGAATTAAGACTGTACTTAAGATTTTATTTTGTTCAAAAGAGTTCTTATTCATAGTTTTTTGAGGTGTAGTTGCAACCCTTGCGGTTGCCATATAGTCCTAATTCACAAGTTCGTTTAGACTTTGCTATTTTTCCACTAAAAATACCTACTTTGTAAGTACATCTTAAGCCTTACATTCCGATGATTAACCGCCAATATTTTATCAAAGGTATTTTTCTTTTATTCTTTCTGAATTTTTTCGGAAAAAGCATGGCTCAGCCAAAGCTCAATCCGATTCGTTCCATCTTATTAGACGCTAAAGCCTTGACCGTTCAAGGTGATTATGGACTAAATATCAATGGGCAGGCTTTTCAAAAAGAAGCATTAGCAACCTATAAAAGCTTTCAATACGGAGGGTTTTATAATGCTAATCGCCAGCTTTGTATTTTTCGGAGAAACCTTCGCACTAACAAAATAGATATCCTTCGTTTTCCATACATTCTGAGTAAAGACGATGCACATAATACCATTTCATTGGGTTTTTGCGCCAATGACGGTACGCTTCATATTGCTTTCGACCATCATAATAATACGCTTAACTATATCCGTTCGAAAAAATATTTATTAGATTTTCCTGAAAAAACATCTTGGAAACTAAGCCAGTTTTTACCGCTTTCGCATCAATTGGATGAAGAAATAGAGGAGGTAAGCTATCCAAGTTTTGTGTCTATGCCCAACGGAAATCTGCAACTTTTTTACAGAAAAGGTAAAAGTGGTGATGGGCAAACTTGGATGGCAACCTATAAAGCTCAAAAATCTCAATGGCAAGAACGCCATGCAATTGATAGTCCAGAGGGCTATTTTGAAGATGATTTAGATAATAGTCGTTCTCGAAATGCCTATTATAATGGTTGGGATTATGACAAAAATGGAGTGCTTTATACCACATTTACATGGCGTGAAAAAGCTGATGGAGCAAACCATGATTGGATATATGCATGCAGTAAAGACCAAGGAAAATCGTGGAAAAATAATCGTGGTGAAATAATCGCCCATGCCGATTCGAATATATCGATGAATGTGACGTCCAAACACTCGATTATTCGAACCATTAATCGTAAACAGTCTTTGATGAATCAGCAGGCGCAGGCAGTAGACTCAAAGGGGCGAATTCATGTAGTGTATTGGAGTAAATTACCGAATAAGCCTTTTAAAGAAGGAGAGTTTTGGGATAGAAAGGCTAGCGGATATTATCATTTATGGCGAGATACTAATGGCAAATGGTACGAAAAACTTATCATCGCTCAGGCAGGCACACGCCCACAAATCTTGTTTGACGCCAATGACCATTTGTATCTCCTTTACTATCGACAATCAGCTAGCGAGAAAATAACGCACCCTATCTATTTTGAAAAAGGGGAGTTGGTGATTCTGAAAGCTACGAGTGAGAGCCAATGGAAGAAGTGGAAAATTATTGGCATTGATACTAATCATCTAAGTATTCTCGAACCCAAGCCCGATGTTTCTCGTTTCCAACAAACTGGAATTATATCTCTAATGCAGCAAGCTCCTCCTACCAAAGCTGGCATGTCTTCTCCTTTGAGCATATTGGAGTATCAAATTAAGCCTTAGAGAAGCACTATAATTTTAGATTAGGGCTGTACGAAGGGTTTCATGTTGTTCAGAAACGTTCTTATCATGAGCATTTTTGCAGTAGCGGTAACCCTTGCGGCTGCCCAACACAACATGGCAACCGCAAGGGTTGCCGCTACTTGTCTAGTCCGAGACTTAGTCTTGAACTAGTAATGTCTTATAAATAACAATTTCAATCCGCAATCAAAAATCCCCAATCCGAAATCAAATAAAGGTTCTTGTACCAGAGAAATCTTCCCTAAATTCTTTGGGAGTGCAGCTATTCCGAGCCTTAAAAACACGATTGAAATAAGACAAATTATTGAAACCCGTTTGGTAGGATATTTCAGCAATAGTATGCGTTGTATCAATCAGTAAGCGAGAGGCGTGCCCAATTCTGATTTCGTTGAGGCTGTCCACAAAAGTTTTTCCAGTACGTTTTTTGATAAATCTACTAAAAGATACCTCTGTCATTCCGACCAATTTTGCCATTTCTTCGAGTGTGATATTCTTGTCATAGTTGGCCTGCATATACTCAAACGCCTTTTCTATACGACGACTGTTGTAGGATAGTGAGTCGTTCGAAAATGAGGTGTTTGAGAGTGTTCGCATGTTTCTCGAAATCGACAAATCATGTAAAATTGACATCAGTTCGAGAACAGAATCAAATCCACTTTTTTGGTGTAAATTCAAAAAGCGATGCTTTAAAGCTTGAGCCGTTTCGGGCGAAAACAAGATACCTTTTGACGAACGTTCTAAAAGTGTTCTGATAAAACTTAACTGATTTCTTTTCAAGAATTTTTCATCAAATAAATCTCGATGAAATTGGATAGTCACTTCATGAATTTCTTCGCTTTCACACTGATGCGTGAACCATGCGTGTGGGAGATTGCTACCAACCAATACCAATTCTAAATCTTCAATATTGTCGGAGTGGTCACCAATAATGCGTTTGGCATTTTTGGCATTCATGATAAAGTTTATTTCAAACTCCTCATGCGTATGTAGGGGAAAGTTAAACTCTTTTTTTACCCTTGAAAAAAAGGTAAAGCAATCACTTTGTGTCAATGGAGTAATTTCTCGGATAATTTTAGTCATAATTTTAAGGAAAAAGAAAGATTATTTGGATAATAATATAGTTTGAAAAAGATAAAAAAGTATTGATAAATGGTTAGCTCAATTGCTAAATAATCTTGTCAAAAATAGATAATAATTTGTGTTTTTTCGTTGATAGTCCTGTTTTTTTTAAGTTTATGTTAGAATAAGTCTATTGTGATTTCGTAAAGAGTAGTTTTAATGTTATGATTGGATAAAATAGTATTATATTGTTCGTAGTAGAGGTATATAATTTTGTCATGTTAAAATATCAATAATTTATTCTCAGATAATAATGAACATGAAAAAACTACTATTCTTTTGTTTTCTGTTCTTGAGTAGCATTTGGTCTACTTTGGCACAGGAACAACGAACAGTTTCGGGTAAGGTAACCGATGAGTCTGGTGAGGCATTGCCCGGTGTAACTGTAAGGGTCAAAGATGTCCAGAGTGGAACTGCCACCAATGTCAAAGGTGAGTATGCGATCAAAGTGGCTTCTTCTGGTAAAACCTTAGTGTTTTCGTCTGTTGGATACAAACCTACTGAGGTCGCAATCAATGGTCGTTCTACTATCAATATCTCCTTGATTGCCGACAACAAAAATCTACAAGAAGTCGTGGTGATTGGTTATGGTACTGCCAAGAAAAATGAAGTAACTTCTTCTATTGCTTCGATTGGTGAAAAAGACATTAAGAACTTGCCCGTTCCTGGGGTAGACCAAGCCTTGCAAGGAAAAGTAGCGGGTGTAACGGTAACAAGTAATGGTGGACAGCCAGGTGGTGGTGTGTCGGTGCGTGTGCGTGGTATTACAAGTGTAAATGGTAACGAACCGCTATATGTGATTGATGGTGTGCCAATTTTGAGTGGAAGAAGTAGCGTGTCTCAAGACCAATTGGGCGGTATGGCCGGTCAGTCGGTGCAAAGTCCATTGGCGGCGCTAAACTCGAATGACATTGTATCAATTGATATTTTGAAAGATGCTTCTGCACAGGCGATTTATGGTGCTTTGGCTGCGAATGGTGTGGTTTTGATTACTACGAAAAAAGGAAAAAGTGGTGAGGGTAAAATTTCTTACGATGTATATTACGGAATGCAAGAGGTGCCAAGACGTTTGAAATTGATGGATTTACAACAATATGCCAATTATTTCAACTCTTTAGTTCCTGAAATTCGTAATAGTGGTGCTGGCAATTTGGATACTTTGGGCGAATTCAAAAATCCAAAAGTATTAGGTCGCGGTACCGACTGGCAAAATGCTATTTTCCAAAGAGGATATATTCGTAATCACCAATTAGCGTTTTCGGGTGGTTCAGACAAAACAACGTATTATTTCTCTTTAAATAATTTTGAGCAAACAGGTACGGTTATCGGTTCTAAATTCGAGCGTTTTGCTTTACGTGCCAGTATCGATCAACAAGTAAAGAGCTGGTTGAAGGCGGGTGTGAGCGTGAATTTATCCCGTTCGAATCAACGTATAACATTAACCGATGGTTCTGATGCGGTGATTAGCGTGGGTCTTTATAATAGCCCTGCTTCGCCAGTACGTGGGTTTGATGGACAGTATGCATCAGTAGTCTCTATTGGCGGTTCAACTTTCGGGAATCCCAACAACCCTGTGGCTTTGGCCGAAATGCGTAATGTGACAGCTATTCAAACCAAGGCTTTTGGAAATATTTTTGCAGAATTGAATTTTACCAATTACCTCAATTTGCGTAACGAATTGAACTACGACTTTACCATGAGTCAAAACTCGGCTTTTCAACCTTATGTGCGCAATGACAACACAGGTTTGATTATTCTTTCGCCAAGTAAATTGATAGAAGACCGTGGTACAAGCTTGTATTGGTCTTTGAAAAACTATTTGACTTTCAATAAAGGTTTTGGAAAACATTGGATAAATGCAGTTGTAGGTCATGAGGTTTCTGAATCTAACTATGATCAAGTAACGGCTTCTCGCCAAAACTTGACCTTAAATTTACAATCCTTAAATGCTGGTGAAGGTGGTACTACTCAGTCGATTAGTGGTGGCAAATATCCTTGGGCAATGGAATCGTATTTTGGTCGTGTCAACTATACTTACAACAATCGTTACTCTATTAGTGCTTCACTTCGTCGCGATGGTTCAGCTAGTTTTGGACCAAACAAACGTTACGGGTATTTCCCAGCAGCATCGGTTGGTTGGACAGTTTCGGAAGAGACATTTGCTAAAAAATGGGATTTGATTAGCTATCTCAAACTAAGAGCTGGGGTAGGTGCAGTAGGTAATTCGGGTGTAGGAGGAAACAACCTTTATACGACCAATATCCGCTTGTTTTCAACGGCGCCTTATGGTGCAGGGGGGATTCCACAAAACGTAGGAAATCCAAACTTGGCTTGGGAGTCAGTAGTGACTTACAACGGTGGGGTAGACCTTTCTATGTTGAATAAACGTGTTGATGTGACATTGGATGTGTACAAAAAAGTATCAACCAATATGTTGTTACAAACGCAATTGCCTGTTTCTTCAGGATTAGGAACGGCTTGGAATGATATTAACTCGCCTTGGACGAATGCTGGTAAAATGACCAACACAGGGATTGATATTGGTGTGACGACTTATAATATTCAGAAAAATGGATTTTCTTGGAAAACTAACTTTGTATTCTCTCACTACAATAACATCCTGAATGAATTGAATGACGCTTCAGCCTCAATTCGTGGATACAAAGAATATGGAGATGCTGTTTTGGTAACGAATACAATGGTTGGACACCCAGTAGGAACTTTCTATGGTTATGTTACAGATGGATTGTTCCGTACAATGGAAGACTTAAATAAAGATGGTGCAAAACAAGGTTTGGATGTAAAACCAACAGGTACGTGGTTGGGTGATGTACGCTACAAAGATTTGAATGGCGATGGTGTAATTGACTCAAAAGACGTAACGATTATCGGAAATCCTAATCCTGATTTTACTTACGGTATCACAAACACCTTTAATTACAAAGGATTTGATTTCTCGATTTTCTTAAATGGTAGCCAAGGCGGACAGATTTTGAATTATACTCGTCGTTTGACGGAGGGTATGACGAATCCATACTGGAACCAGTTGTCTACGGTTTTAGATAGATACACTTCTACCAATACCAATGCTACTTTGCCTCGTTACAACCAATGGCATAACAACAACTTCCGTGTGTCTGACCGTTTTGTGGAGGATGGTTCTTTCTTACGTATCCAAAATGTTTCGTTTGGTTATAACCTTCCAAAAGACTTAATCAAAAAAGCGAAGTTGACCAATGCTCGCTTGTATGTGTCCATGCAAAACTTGTACACTTTTACCAAGTACACAGGTTATGACCCAGAACTTGGTTCGTTCAATAACAATATTCGCTATATGAACGTAGACGATGGTCACTATCCGAACCCTCGTACTTTCACCATTGGAGGTAATTTCGAGTTCTAGTAAGAGTTAAAATGTTGGATGATTTATATAGAAAAGCGTGGCTTTTTCTTTAATAGAATCATTCAAGACTCAGAATCCTTGAATTTTAATTTTGAATTTTCAGATGAAAAAAAATATAATCGCTTTATTATTAGCCGCTTCTGGACTGGTGTCTTCGTGTAAAGAAGACTTTTTGGACAGACCTTCGCAAAATGGGCCGACTTTGGATACCTATTACACTACGGCGGCACAAGTAAATGCAGCAACAGGTTTGTTGTATAACACAATTTGGTACGAATGGCAAGACAAAGCCTATCATGCTATTGGTGAGGTATTGAGTGGGAATATGTACACAGGTGACCCCAAATACAACTCATTCGCCAATTTTACAGTACAATCAACCGACGAGCAGGTGTCTCGTTCTTGGTATGCGTTTTATAAAGTGGCAGGTAATGCAACGGTTTTGATTCAAACTTTCGAACAGAAAAAATCGCAAGTTGCCGACCCTAGCTTTTTGACTCAAGGAGTAGCCGAAGCTCGTTTTATGCGTGGAATGGCGTATTTCTATTTGGCTCGTGTATTTGGCGATGTGCCTATTATCTCTGACCCAGTGGCATTAGCCAATTCAGGAGACTATAAAGTACCTCGTTATTTGCAAAAAGATGTGCTACGTTTTGTCGTAGAAGACTTGCAATATGCCGAACAAAATCTTCCTGATGCTTCTTATCAAGCAGGGCGTGTGACCAAATATGCAGCAAAAGGGATGTTGTCAAAAGTGTATTTGTATATGAAGGATTATGCCAACGCCAAGGCAAAAGCAGCAGAAGTGATGAGTTCTCAGAAATACAGCCTTGTGTCGGATTATGGTGCAATGTTCACTAGCTCAAAAATGAATAATAACCCTGAGTCGTTGGTGGCGTTGCAATGGTTGGCAGCAGGGGGATATTCTATTGGTAACCCTATCCAAGCGTATGTTGGTCCAGCGCCATTATTAAAGCCTACAACAGGCGCAGGTTGGTCAGCTATTATTCCTTCGATAGATGTATTAAATTCTTATGAATCAGGAGATAAAAGACGTAGATGGTCAGTAATGGAACACGGATTTACTCGTACAGATTGGACAAATGTAAACTTCCCGAATGGTTTCAAATATGACACTACTTGGACAAGTAGCACTGACGATGCAACTAAAATCAAAACACCAACTCGTTCAAATGCGCTAAAATATATCGTAGGGCCAGGTTCGAATGGAGAGAATGTCAACGGAACAGCTACGGATATTTGTACCTATTTGTTACGCTATGCAGATGTCTTATTGATTTATGCTGAGGCAACTATTGGAACAGGAACAAGCACAACAGATGCTTCTGCTTTGGAGGCTTTTAACAAAGTACATACCCGTGCAGGTTTGTCACCAGTAACGTCTTTGACCAAAGACCAAGTATTGAAGGAACGTCGTGTCGAATTTGCTTTTGAAGGAGATTATTGGTTTGATATTCAACGTCAAGGTTTTGATAAAGCCAAACAAATGTTGGCTAGCCAAGAACGAGGGACATATAACGGTAATGGAACCATCAACAGTATGAGAGTGTCTATTTCTTCTGCCTCTCAACTGTATTTGCCTGTTCCACAGGCAGAAACGGTTTCGAATCCAAAATTATTAGAACCAGCAATTCCTTATTATAAGTAATAGCGGAAAGGGTAAGGCAAGTGGTCATAAAGTCTTGATTACCCGCTTGACAAATACTAAAAATCTTTTTTGATATGAAAAATACATTCTTCAAAATAGCTACAGCACTCTTTGTTACAGGGACGATATGGTTGTCGTCTTGTACAAGCGACGATGCCGTAAATGCTGTGCCTGTGGCTGATAAATTAGCTCCTGATTCGGCTTCGGGTGGCTCGGTACTAACCTTAACAGGTTCGGGATTGGGCGAAATGAGAACGATTGTTTTTGATAATGGTAACGTTCCTGCTGGACTCAACCCTGCATTTAATACTGACAATGCAATCGTTTTTCGTGTACCAGATACGGCTTTTGGGGGTACTCAAAAAATTATTTTTACCAACAAATACGGTAAATCTGTGGCTGTTCCTTTCAAAGTAATTGCTTTGCCAATCGTAACCGAGTTGTCAAATACCGATTTTACTAAAGGTACGCAGGTTACGGTAAAAGGAAATAACCTTAACGATGTAACGAAAGTATTTTTGGCAGGCTCAACAGCAGAAGCAAAGGTGATTTCTAAGACCAAAAAACAAATGGTGATTGAAATGCCTGCTTCTTCTTCGACACGTTCTAAACTTACGATTACAAACTCGTCTGGTACCATTACTACCCAACAAGAGTTGGTAAGTGTCGATAATAACTATGGTTTCTTCAAAGATAACTTTGCAGATGGTCTCGACAACTGGTCATGGGGTGGCGACTTTACGGCTTCTTCCAAAAATGTTTGGACAGGTACTCGTTCACTAGAGGCAGCTTATAATGGCTCTTGGGGTGGTTTATCTCTTCATTCAAGTGCAGGTATTAGCACAGCAGGAGTAAACTATTTGACATTCTGGGCAAAAGGAGCTGATATAGACCGTCAGGTTTCTATCAAAGTAAACTGGGCGACCGACAAAGTAGTAACGATTCCTGCCAATGTTTGGACTTACTTTAAGATTCCAGCTACAGGGTTTTTGACTATGCCAGTGATCAATGACTTCGTTTTCCAAATTCATGACGATGGCAAAACGATTTATTTCGATAATATTCTTTTGGTAAAATAAGCTTAAACTTATCTTTATTCAAATAGTAAAGCCACCTCAGTTTTGGGGTGGCTTTTTTGATATTTAGTCTATTTTGTTTTCTAAAAGTGTTAAAAAGATATTATCCTAAATCTCTTTATTTTTACACCTAATAATTAAATATAAAAATAAAAAATTACTATTTATGCTTCTATTTCGTGTTATTTGGCTTACTTTTTCTTCAGTAAATTGTTTTTTCAGTGTTATAGATTGATAAAATTGTATTATATATTGGTTCTATTTGAAGTGTAATTTTGTATTAGTCAAGGAGAAAAAATAAAGCAATTTTTCAACGAAGTTAAAAGCCTTATTTTTCCGAAATACTAAATACAATATAAGTACTCTTGTGGAATAAGAAGAGAGATGAAAACCTATTGCTAATTTCATCTATTTTAATTCCGAATGTCGAATGAACCCTTTCAGAATATCAATCTATAGCAACCGAAAAAAATGGTTAATGCAGTAATGTTGGGCATGTATTCCTTCAAAAGGCTGTAACTTGCCCAATCATTCTTCACTCAACTTAAATTTTAGTTTATGTACAAACGTTTATTTTTCTTGATTGGAACATTAACCATCCATTTTTCGGGAATTAGCCAATCGGCGCCCATTGATGCTAAGGCTACTCTAGCGACTCGTCATCTCTACCAACAACTTTGGAAATTACGTCAGAAAGGTATCATGTTTGGTCAGCAAGATGCTCTGGCTTATGGGCTCAACGCCGATAAAACTCGCTGGATAGGCGATGCTAATCGCTCGGATGTAAAAACAGTTACAGGGGATTTTCCTGCGGTAATAGGCTATGATTTAGGAAAAATTGAATTTGACTCTGTACGCAATCTCGATGGCGTACCGTTTAGCAAAATCCGTCAGGATATTCAGAAGACACATCAACGAGGAGGACTCAATACAATTTCTTGGCATTTGAATAATCCTACCGACCCCAATAAAACGTCTTGGGACAAGGCAGATTCTACGATTGCCAAAATCTTCTCGGACCCAAAGGCTTTACAAACGTATAATTCTTGGTTGGATAAAGTTGCCAACTTTTTGGCTTCACTGAAAGATACCAAAGGACAGCCTATTCCTGTGCTTTTCAGACCATTTCATGAGCATACAGGTTCATGGTTTTGGTGGGGTGCTGGCTTTTGTTCGCCAGAACAATACAAGAAGGTATGGAGATATACGGTTTCTTATCTGAAAGATACCAAAGGGCTACATCATTTGTTGTATGCCTATTCGACCGACAGATTTGAATCTGAAGCTCATTATTTGGAACGTTATCCCGGCGATGACGTGGTAGATTTGATAGGTTTTGACTATTATCATCGTGATGCGCCTCAGTCTAATGATGAGTTCAAAAAGCAGTTATCTCGTATGGTTCATACGTTGGAAGAAATAGCAAACAAAAAACATAAGTTAACGGCTATAACAGAGATGGGACTTGAACAAATTACCGTCGATAACTGGTGGACATTCATCGTTTGGGAAACGATAAAGGATTCCCATTTAAGTTATATGTTGGTTTGGAGAAACGGTCGCCCCGACCATTTTTATAGCCCTTATCAAGGACATACAAGCGCCCCTGATTTTATCAAATTTTACAACTTACCTCAGACCTTATTTAGTAAAGACGTGAAGGTTTTGAAATAGTATTTTCACCAGAACAAAGTGTTTATTTGATATTCTTATAAAATCTTTTCCTATCCCTTTAAATAGAGCGTGGCTTACAAAAGCCATGCTCAAAGAATCAAAAAACGAGAATGAAATTACAGTTAATCGATATACTTATATTACTTACTTACCTCTTAACCATGATATTCATTGGCTTTTATATGAAAAATAAAGCCAAGAAAAATAAAGATAGTTATTTGATGGGAGGGAAGTCCTTGCCTTGGTATATGCTCGGTTTGAGTGATGCCTCCGATATGTTTGATATCAGCGGGACAATGTGGATGGTGAGTTTATGTTTTGTGTATGGTCTCAAAAGTATCTGGATTCCTTGGCTTTGGCCTTCGTTCAATCAGGTGTTTATGATGATGTTTTTGAGCAAATGGCTCAGAAGAAGCAATGCCAACACAGGAGCCGAATGGCTCACTACTAGATTTGGTTCGGAGGGAAAAGGCGTACAGGCATCCCAAATTATTGTCATTGCTTTTGCTCTTATTAGTTGCTTTGGTTTTTTGGCGTATGGGTTTGTAGGGTTAGGAAAATTTGTTGAAATATTTATTCCTTGGGAAGTTGTACAGCCTTACGTTCCTATTGAGATCCCAGCGCAGTATATTCCTCATTTTTATGGTGTTGTATTCACTATTATTGCCACCTTCTATTCAGTTTTGGGAGGCATGCACAGCATAGTATTGGGCGATGTAATTAAATATGGCATTATGACTTTGGCTTGTTTGGCGATTGCTTTTATTGCGATGGACCATTTGCAAGGTCAAACCCTCCATTTGCCTCAAGGCTGGAGAACGCCATTTTTTGGCTGGGAACTGGGATTAGATTGGAAGCCTATTTTGCCTGAAGTACACCAGAAAATAGAATCGGATGGATATGGTATTTTCGGAATATTTTTTAGCATGATGTTGCTCAAAGGCGTTTTTGCTTCGTTGGCAGGTCCAGCGCCAAATTATGATATGCAAAAGATTTTGAGTACCCGAAGCCCAAAAGAGGCAAGTAAAATGACGGGCTTTGTCAGTATCATCTTATTGCCTATCCGCTATTCGATGATTATTGGCTTGACGGTTTTGGCACTTTTATATTATGCTCAACTCAATGTAAAGGACGCTTCAGGGAATTATGATTTTGAACTGCTATTACCAGGAACAATCAATGCCTTTATGCCTGCTGGAATTTTGGGATTGGTAATCACGGGTTTGATGGGTGCTTTTATGGGAACTTTTAGCGGTACCCTCAATGCAGCTCAAGCCTATATTGTCAACGACATTTACCTGAAACATATCAACCCACAGGCTAGTACCAAAAAGACTATCCAGATGAATTATCTGGTTGGCTTGGTCGTCGTAATTATAGGGATTGTATTAGGCTTTATGGCCAAAAGTGTCAATGACATTTTGCAGTGGATTGTCGGAGGATTGTATGGAGGGTATGTAGCAGCCAATTGCCTAAAATGGTATTGGTGGCGTTTCAATGCCAATGGTTTCTTTTGGGGAATGGCAGCAGGAATTTTTGCAGCCTTATTGATGCCTTATTTTACCACAGGTTTACCATTGTATTGGTGGCCATTGTTATTCGTGATTTCTTTAACAGCATCTATTTTAGGAACATTAGCAGCGCCACCCACAGATGCTAGGGTTTTGAAGAAATTTTATACAACTGTCAAACCTTGGGGATTTTGGCAACCTGTTCTGGAGGCTGTAAAGGCAGAAAATCCAGCTTTTGAAGCAAATAAAAGCTTTAAAAAGGATGCCTTCAATGTGGTTTTGGGCATTATATCTCAGCTTTGCCTTACTCTTTTGCCAATGTATTGGGTTTTGGGAATGCATCAGGCATTAGTCATAGATGTAGGCATTATGTTGGTGGTAAGTTTTATCCTAAAACGAACATGGTGGGATAAGTTAGAAGATTAATCTGTAGAGACGTTGCATGCAACGTCTCTACAAAAGTATTGGAATAATCAAAGTGAAATGAGAAATACCCTCTGATAACCGATCTACAATTAACGAATAACATTTTACGAATGTGCTTTAAAGTATTAACAAATATAAATGAAAGAAAATGAACGCATTGTTTCAAGAAAGATTAACGCAACTTCAACAAAATTACGAAGCTTTAATTACTAGAAAAAACACGCCAGAAGAGGTCGGAAATGGTATTTATAAGAGATACCAATATCCTATTTTGACGGCACAACACACACCAGTATTTTGGAGATATGATCTTAATCCGGAAACTAATCCGTTTTTGATGGAGCGTTTTGGAATCAATGCAACATTCAATTCTGGGGCTATTAAGTTAGACGACAAATATTTGTTAGTAGTAAGGGTAGAGGGATTAGATCGTAAGTCGTTTTTTGCTGTTGCTGAAAGCTCGAATGGTGTTGATAATTTCAAATTTTGGGATTTCCCGATAACCATGCCCGAAACTGAAAATCCCGATGGTAATGTTTATGATATGCGTGTGGTTCAGCATGAAGATGGCTGGATTTACGGCTTGTTTTGTACTGAACGTAAAGACCCTAATGCTAAAATCGGAGATGAGTCTTCGGCAGTTGCGCAATGTGGTATTGCTCGTACGCGTGACCTCAAAACATGGGAGCGTTTACCCGATTTGATTACCCCTTCGCCGCAGCAACGCAATGTGGTACTTCATCCTGAGTTTGTGAATGGCAAATACGCTTTTTATACACGCCCACAAGATGGCTTTATCGAAGCAGGAACAGGAGGAGGAATAGGCTTTGGCTATGCCGATTCTATGGAAAATGCTGTCATTGAGAAGGAGTTTATCGTAGACGAAAAGCATTACCATACCGTTTATGAGGTTAAAAATGGACAAGGTCCAGCGCCCATCAAAACTGAAAAAGGATGGCTTCATTTGGCGCATGGTGTTCGCAATACTGCTGCTGGATTGCGTTACGTTTTGTACGTATTTTTGACAGATTTAAATGATTTAACCAAAGTTATTCATAAACCAGCGGGTTATTTTATCGCACCAGAAGGCGAAGAAAGAGTAGGAGATGTGTCGAATGTGACTTTTGCCAATGGTTGGATTGCCGATGAAGATGGGAAGGTTTTTATCTATTATGCCTCATCCGATACCCGTATGCACGTGGCTACTTCTACCATTGAGCAATTATTAGACTATGTGCTCAATACGCCAGAGGATGGTTTCCGTTCGGCAACTTCGGTAGAAACCTTAACAAAGCTGATTGAATCAAATCAAGCGGTTTTAATTTAGTAAGGAAGATTTGGTTTTCTAGTGGTGAGTACAATGAAGTAATTAGTTAATAGTGTGTCAGTTATTGGATTGTATTCATAATCAGTAAGATATCATTATAGTTTGTCGCCGATATATGGGTAATATAATCATTCTGGAAACTAGTAATATATGACTTTATGCCATTAGAAAATCAAACATCATAACAAGGTAAAGCTAACACTATTGTAAATGCTTGAATTTAAAAAACAGTTATCTCAGGAGTTAGAAAACATTTTGACTTTTTGGGGAAATAATACCATAGACACAAAAAATGGTGGATTTATTGGAAAAATGAACCATCAAGGGCAAATAGACCCCAACGCCATCAAAGGAGGAGTATTAAACGCCAGAATTCTCTGGACTTTCTCAGAAGCCTACCATTTTACCCACGAGCCAAGGTATCTTACTTTGGCTCAACGTGCTTTTGACTATCTGAAAAATCACTTTTGGGATACTCAACATGGAGGAGTTTACTGGGCTGTGGATGCTCTTGGAAACCCTTCGAGTACTCGAAAGCAAATCTACGGACAGGCTTTTGCGATGTATGCTTTTGCAAGTTTTTATAAAGCAACACAACATCAGGAGTCGCTTAATTTAGCCATTGCGCTTTTTGAAATTATCGAAAAATATAGTTTTGATACTGTCAATGGTGGTTATTGGGAAGCTTTCTCGCAAGATTGGCAACTTCTAACAGACTTGAGATTGAGTGAAAAAGATCGAAACGACCCCAAAACGATGAATACGCATTTGCATATCATCGAGGCGTATGCATCACTATATTTGGTTTGGAAGGATACCCGATTGGCTTCAAAGCTTGAGCATTTGTTAGAGATTTTTAACAAACATTTTATCAACCCTAAAGGTCATTTGAATTTGTTTTTCGATGCAGAATGGCAAATTCAATCATCTGCTATTTCGTTTGGGCATGATATCGAGGCTGCTTGGTTATTGCAGGAGTCTGCTGAGATTTTGGGAAAGCAAAAATGGATAGATATTTTCCAAGAAAAAGCGATCCTAATGGCTAACACAAGCCTACGTGCCATTCAGTCCGATGGTAGTCTGATTCATGAATACGATCTCGTGTCGCATCATGCTGATATGCATCGCGAATGGTGGGTAAGTGCCGAGGCAATGGTTGGTTTTTATAATGCTTTTCAGTTGACGAAGCACGCTCAATTTCTTGATGCCGTAAAAAATACTTGGACTTTCATCCAGAAAAACCTTATTGATACACAGCAAGGTGAATGGATTTGGGGAAGATATGAAGATGGAAGTTTGATGGAAACAGAGGATAAAGTAGGATTTTGGAAGTGCCCTTATCACAATGCACGTGCATGCATGGAATTAATCAAGCGGATAACGGCAGACTAACATAAATAAATTCAAAGAATGTGCTAGCTTTATGTTTATCCAAAAATCAGTGATGGTGAATCAATTTGTGATTCTTTTACTCTTGCTGATAAATAGAAGATTGATTACATGCTTGACTTTGATAAATTGCTAATAGTAAGTGTATAATATGTTTTCTTTTCTGAAATCCTGTTGTTTGAGCCGTAGGCGAGGTGGGTCGCCACTCCGATTAGGATTTCTTGACTTTCTTTTGCGGCCGCCGCTGCGGTTACTTTTCTTGTGTCAGACGGGCACGCCTAGTGGGGCACGCCTAGTGAAGAAAAGTAAGAAACGTCGATAGGAAATTTTGTTTTTTTAGCAAATGCCAAATAAAATTCTCAAATATACTCTATCTAATAACATTCCTCCAAACAATCTTACCCGATAAATATTCTATGAAAAAACTATTTCTTTTTGGTCTACTCTTAACATCCCACTGCCTGTTGGCTCAACTCAAAATAGCCAAAGTATTTACTGATCATGTGGTTTTACAACGTCAAAAACCAATTCCTGTTTGGGGATGGGCTAAATCTAATGAGTCCGTCACACTGACTTTTGCAGGACAAAAGCAAACTGCCCAAGCTAATCAAGAAGGTAAATGGATGGTAAAATTTTCGCCTTTGGAGGCGGGAGGTCCTTTCACTTTGGAGGTTCAAGGTAGCGCAGAAAAAATTGCCTTACAAGATGTACTAATTGGTGATGTATGGCTTTGTTCTGGACAATCAAATATGGAGTGGACAGTAAAGCAAGCTGATAATTTTTCTCAAGAAAAAAAGAACGCTGATTTTCCTAAAATACGCCATTTTTTTGTGGAACATGAAGTTACAACACAACCTCAAAGCGACCTGAAAACTGGTGAATGGAAAGTATGTAATAGCCAGAATGTTGGTGATTTTACGGCTGTTGGTTATTTCTTTGCACGTGAGGTATTTCAAAAAACTGGTGTGCCAATTGGACTATTGCATAGCTCTTGGGGCGGTTCGCAGGTAGAAGGCTGGATTAGCAAAGAAGGAATGGAAATGTTTGATGAATTGAAACCTTATGCCCAAAACCTTCCCAAAAATTGGCAAGAGGCAGATTTACGTTTGGAAGAGAGCATCAAGGAAAAACTCTTAGGGAATGCGAAAGTACCTATCTCACTTGCCGATGAACAGCAATATCTAAAAGCTGGCTATGATTTTTCTAAATGGCATACAGGAAATGCGATTGGTCAATGGGATTGGCAAGGTATCTGGGCTTGGCGTGGGAATGGATTTATTGCTAAAACGGTAGAAATTCCAGCCGAAATGATTGGTGAAGTGACTACTTTAGGTTTGGCTGAAAGTTTTTCAGAAAATCAAGTTTATATCAATGGAAAGCTCGTTTTCTCTGGTATTTTGAAAGGGATTCGTAAAATAGTAGTTCCTGCCAATACTTGGAAGGCGGGCAGCAATAGCCTCATGATTAAAATGAACAAAACCATTGAGCCTTCGTGGTATGGTGTAGGCATGATGGGCAATGCTGATGATTTGTATGTGAGTTCCGACAAACAGAAAGTGGCCTTGGGTGGTAGCAATTGGAAATTGATGCCTTCTTTTGCAGAGGAGCATTCATTTGTTCATTCAAGCAATAATATCGGAACTTATATCTACAATGGCATGATAGCACCATTGTTGCCATTTGCGATTAAAGGGGCTTTGTGGTATCAGGGAGAAACCAATGCGGGGCGTTCGTATCAGTACCGTAAGTCATTTCCTCTATTAATCAATGATTGGCGCAGACTTTGGAACGATGAATTTCCTTTCTATTTTGTTCAGTTGTCGAGCTATGGACCTTACCAAAATAGTAATCAAGGAAGTGGATGGGCAGAGTTGCGTGAAGCACAAACGATGACTTTGAGCCTACCCAAAACAGGTATGGCGGTAACTACGGACGTAGGCAACCCCAAAGATATTCACCCAACCAATAAACAGGATGTTGGTAAAAGATTAGCCGCTGAAGCATTGAAAAATACCTATGGATTAAATATCGTTTCAGCTGGACCAATGTATTCTTCTGTCAGTTTTGACAAAGGGAAAGCAACAATTTCCTTCAAAAATGTTGGAGCAGGTCTAGCACTTAAAGATAAATTTGGATACTTGAAAGGTTTTGAAATAGCAGGTGAAGATAAAGTGTTTTACTATGCAAAAGCTGAAATTCAAGGAGATAAAGTGATTGTTTACCATCCAAAAGGCTTGAAACCTGCCTCAGTTCGTTATGCTTGGGCGGATGCACCTGAAGATGCCAATTTATTCAATCAAGAGGGTTTCCCAGCTTGCCCATTCCGTACAGACCAATGGAAAGGTGTGACTGAAGGGGTGAAATTCAAATAAAAATCTGTTGTAGAGACGTTGGGAGCAACGTCTCTATTTTTTCCTGAAATTTTATGAGAAAACTATTCATTTTCGGACTAGTCATTTTACTAGCCCTTACCGAAGGTTTTGCCCAAACTATTGCCAATTTTGAGGTTGGCGGGCAAATTCCTAGTTTTTATTATGGAAAAGATGCCAAAGTCGTAGATAATCCTGACAAGCAAATGAATACGACTAATAAGGTAGGTTACTATAAAAAGGAAGCAGGCAATTGGAAGTTTGTCAGTTTTACTTTTGGTAAAAAAATCAATACACAAACTAAGGATGTCTTAAGTCTATGGGTCAGAAGTTCGACCAAAGGACGTGTCTATCTCAAATTGTGGAATGGAAATACCGTGCTGACTGAAAATTGGGTCAATGAATATGCCTTTATGCCAAATCCTAATACTTGGACGCAAGGGAAATATGATTTGTCGAAGGTGCAAAATCAAGATTTTGACAGAATAGAATTAGCCTTATCTGTTGATAATGAGGCAGAAGCTGAGGCGTATTTTGACGAATTAAAGCTTTATAATAGTGCATCTCCCAACGATGAGCCAGTAATCATTTTATCGAAAGTAAACTCGAAAGTACAAGTCGGGCAGAGCATCGTATTTGATGCTTCTAAATCTTATGATGTAAATGCTTTACCGTTAAACTTCGTTTGGAGCTTTTCGGATGGAAGTCAGCTAAGTGGAAAACAAGTATCAAAAACCTTTAATAAATCAGGTAACTACCAAGCGCAATTGACGGTGACAAATACCCTTGGCTTGTTGGCTAAACAAACCCTACAGATTTATGCCATAGACCCTACACAGGCTTTGAGCGAACCTCGTTGGTTGAACACTGTTTTTGAAACAAATCAAAAAATAGAGGCAGAGTTAGTGTCTCTCAAAGATTACACAAATCCCTATAACCCTGATGAGGTCACAGTTGATGCGGTCGTTACTCGTCCCGATGGGAGCAAACAAACCATTCCTTGTTTTTATTGGATAAAAGGCTATTATCAAAATTCGCAATGGCGAGTAGATTCTACCCAGCAGGCTTGGCGATGGCGTTATGCTTCAAATCAACTCGGACAACATCAAGTGGTATTTACTATAAAAGATGCTCAGGGACAAAAAAGCTCTTCGTCATATTCCTTTACGGTGAAATCATCTTCGCAAAAAGGAATTATTCAAAGAGATAGCGACTCACGACAGCATTATCGCCATCAAACAGGTGAACCTTATTTTCCTTTAGGTATCAATGTAGCTTGGGATTCACAAACTAATTATTTTACCATATTTGAAAACCTAGCCAACGCAGGTGCCAACTTTGCTCGATACTGGCAGGTTCCTTTCAACCGTCAGGCTCTTGAATGGAAAAATGATGGGTACACGGGTGGTTTGGGCAAATACAGCCAACAAGCTGCTGCCATGCAAGATTCTATTTTGAACCATGCCGAAAAACGGGATATTCGTCTACAATTGACACTTTTACAGCATGGTATGTTTTCAGAAAATGTCAATTCTAATTGGAGCGATAATCCATACAATGTGGCATTGGGAGGTCCATTGAATAAAGCAGAGGAGTTTTTTTATAACGCTACCGCCAAGCAACAAATCAAGAAACTATTTCGCTACAATATTGCTCGTTGGGGATATTCGTCCAATGTATATGCTTGGGAATTGTTCAATGAGGTACAATTTACAGGAAATCATCCCAATCAGTCTGCCGCATGGAAAACTGGCGTATTGACTTGGCATGACGAAATGAGCCAATACATCAAGTCGATAGATCCATTTAATCATGTAGTAACCACCAGTGCCGACGACCAGCAATGTGCAGCCATGGATAGATTTGTGGGGCTCGACAATGTGCAATATCATTTGTATAACACCAATCTGTTACCAGTTCAAAATCAGCAAGATAAGCATTTCAAAGAAACTCTGACAAAAACAGGGATTATCAATGGAGAATATGGACTTGATGTAAATACTGCCGATGTGCCTTTTGATACTCAAAGAATTGCCATTTGGACAGGCATATTGTCAAGAGTTCCACATTTGATGTGGTTGTGGGATAATTACAAAACCGCTGATTGGGCGAACTTATTTGCTATTCCTGCCAAATTTTTACAAGGAAAAGATATAGTAAAAGAGAAGAATCTCAAAGATTGGAATCCTGTCATCAATACCAATAATTCGAGTTTGACTACATTAGGGTTAACCTCTGATAAAGGAGCTTATTTGATGGTTTATGATAACCAAAACAAGGAAAATATTTCAGGTGTAAAAATAGATTTGACCGCCTTGTCAGCAGGCATTTATGACCTTAAATTTTGGAATGTTTTGACTGGAGAAACAACTACTCAAAGTAATTTTAACTGTGTTTTGAGCGGAGGTTTATTGACTTTACCAACTTTCTCGAAAGCCATTGTAATAGAATTTGTTTTTAAAGAAAAAGTCACAATTACTGGTCTAGAAGGTGAAAAACAAGGTTTTATCAAAGCTTATCCTAATCCTTTTCAACAAGAAATTAATGTGGATATCATGTCAGCAGTAGGAGGAGAGGCACAATTGGTTTTTTGTAGTAGCGAAGGAAAAGAATTAGCACAAAAAAGCATAAGTATCAAAGCCAACCAAGAGCAAAAAATGGTTTGGGATATGGGTAATCAAAAGCTTAATGCGGGTACCTATATCCTAAAACTGCAAATTGGACAACAACAATGGAGTCAAAAACTATTGAAGAGTTCTAACTTCTGATATATGGAAGCTTAACAAAAAAGAGCCGTTGCATGCAACGGCTCGCTGAAAAAGATAGTTGTAATCCGTGTGATCGAAGATAGTAAATAGCCTTTTACCAGTTTTTCAACAACTCTTCTGCTTCTTGTTTTCCAAAAATATCTTCTTTGCTTTCTGTAATTTCAACTAAGATATTTTTAGCCTTTCCTTTCTGACCCATCTGCAATAAAGTAATAGCCTCGTAGAATTTTCCTTTATTGACTAGTAGCTCGTTATTCTTCGCAATTTCCTCAAAAATACTCAATGCGCTTGGATATTGCTTGAGTTGTAAATGACATAAGCCCTGATATTCAAGTGCTTGAGGATTGCCTCCAATCTGTTTGAATAACTCAAGTGCTTTTTCATAAGCGCCTTCATTGTAGCAATTTACTCCCTGCGAAAGCATATCGTTTTGATTAGACATCGAGGTGGGTAAAGTGCTCAAGTTTTCCTTTACATAAAGCTGGGCAAATTCTTCGGAGGTAGGTGCCTGATTGATGAAGAAAATACCTGCAATAATCATAACAACGGCTGCGGCGGCAACACTGACGAACTTGATAATTTGACCTCTTTGCTTTTGTTTAATCGTAAAATACAAAGCTTTAAGGCGTTCTTTTCGTTCTAAATCAGATAGGTGTCGCATTTGCAAATAGAAAGCCACGTCCTTAGCAAAAGAAGGGTCACTCTGGATTCGCTGGTTTGCGTGAGCATTTTCTTCTGTAGAAAGTCGGTTTTCACAAAAATCTTCAATGTATGCTAAATGATTGCTCATACTTGGGTTGAATTGTGTACTAAATCTTTAAGTTTTGACAGACATCTTTGGCGAGATGATTTTACTACATCGGTGCTATTATAGTCCAAGGTATCCATGATTTCGTCATCAGTAAATCCTTCGTTCCATAGCTTTAAAAGGTCTTGACATTTTTGCCCAATCAACGCTAATTTTTGATAAATCAATTGGATTTCGGACTGCTGGATTAACTTTTGAAGAATCGTTTGATTATCAGGGATAATTGCCGAAAAATCACTTAAATCTACGGCTTGATGCACAGATGCTTTATTAGTCGTGGTTTTTCGAAAATGGTCAACACATTTATTTGAAAAAATTTGAAAAATAAATGTTTTCAATTCCGAACGCTGCTCAAATCGCTGCTCTTTGATTTGTTTGATAGCCGCCAAAACGGTATCAGAGTACACACTGATTGCCTCATCTTGTGTTAGACGATGCTTTTTTACTCCTACATCAACAAGATAAATATATCGTTCGTAAAGAATGTTTTCGTACCGACGATTTTGTGAAGGGTTGTTTTGTAATCCTATCACAAGGTCTTGGTCGGATAACTTCTTAAATGAAAAAGAAATCATAGTTTATTCGGGTATGGCTCAACATACTATATGGTTAGTGTTTTGAACTTTGAAATTTAATCAAAATTCAGTACATGCTCTAAGTATTTTCATTCGATTATGTGAACGGTAAGAAGCCTATCTCTAATAAGTAAATTCTCCTAAGGATAAAGTAATGATTTGTTCTGTGTTAAAAACTTTTTTTAGAATATTATATCTTGATTATCAGTGTATTAGAAATATTTTTCTAGAAAAGTTTATTTTTTTTTACGCTTTATGTTTACCTCTTTTCATATCCCACGACTAATGTCTATGAAAACCAACACAAACACAAATAATCGTTACGAATCATCCTTGTCCATAAAAAATTATACGCTTATGAACCCAGATACCTCGACACACTCAAAACTGTATATTGATAGAAAAAAAGTTGCTATTAATTATTCAGACATTGTGTACCTAGAAGGAGATGAAAATTATACTATCATCTATCTCTCAAATGGTAAGAAAGTTTTGTGCGCACGTACATTGAAAGACATCACGAATCATATTCAATCTGGTGAGTTTTGCCGAATTCACCGCTCATATTGCATTAATCTTAACCATATCCGTAATTATAAACGCTCAGACCAAGAAGTAGAAATGACTAATGGACATCGTTTTGGAGTGGCAAGACGCAAAAAAACATTATTTGAAAAACAGGTTTCAGATTTCTGGAATTCTGAAGAAAATCATTGAAAATACAACAATTAAATTAGTGGTTAGGTAATCGTGTACATCCCTCAATTAATAATTGGGGGGTGTCTATTTAAGTATTAGTGCTGAATGATGAGTTTCGAATGTAAAAGTTTAATTATCAGTATCTTATATCTTTAATTGATTAGGTATTACTTTGCACAGTTACTTAAGTTAGCTGGCAAAATTAAAATAATTTTACTCGCATCAAGCTCTAGGCTAAAAGTTAAATAGTATTTCTCATGAAATAATTGAAGCTTTTTTGCCTAATGCCTACGGCTTACAGCCTAAAGCGTATTAATGCAATTTTATTTTGCATTAATACTTACATGTTAGAAAGGATTTTTGAATAAGTATTTGTATACCAAATCATAAAGTATTGCTTCTGTTTTTCCAGTTCTCATTTTAAATACTTTTTTGTAACTAATTCACCCTCTACTATACATGAAAACTCATACCATTAAGTTAACAATCATTATGCTATTCGCTTGGATAAGCTTCCAAGCAACAGGGCAAAGTTGCTGCCCAAGTTATATTCAAGACTATGTCGAAACTGCCACCTTTCCTTATGATGGCTTTGGTGTCGACAATGTACAGTCATTTTTAATCCCTTCTGGCGACAGAATCCCACCTAATATGGGAGCAGCCGCTGAAGCAAATGCCAAACGATTTTATAGTATTCTTAATCAATCTTATGTGTATGTAAAACCAGACCCTAAGAATGCAGTACAAATTGTTCAGAAAAATACTTTCTTGATTCCTAAATCACCTAATGCACAATTTTTCATGAAGTTTCAACAAGTAAAAACGTGGGGCTTCGACAGTAGATACAACACTTTTGTAGAGTTTAGTGCAGACGGTGGTCAAACTTGGACAACGAAGTTTATGGATTTGAGTTTGATGTTTATGGGAGAAGAAATCTGCATCGAATACCATATTAATTACAAGAGCATATTAGCGGCTTTTCAGAAAATAGACCCTAATATGACGCTGGAGAAATTGTTGGAAACACCACTTAATTATCGTTATAATTATGTGCCAAAAACCTCCACAGAAAAGAAAGAATATCTCAGAACACACCCTCATTTTGTGAAGCTTACTGCGGGTGCGTCTGTCAAAAATTTGAACTTCCTTCACCTACTTGTTGATGACGAAGATGGTACGGGTATTACTGGCGGAAGCACGGGTTCGGGCTCGCTGGCACCTCCTCCTCGTTAGTCATAAATTTGTGGTAACTATAATTTAATGTGTAATTTGAGTACTTGGTTATACTGACATTATTGTCGGTATAACCTTTTTTATTTATAGCTGTCGTATATCTCTTTAATCTTTGCTATCTTTCGAGATAACTCAATGGGTTATCAATTGAAAAAAGATTATATGAGCAAAATAGTACGTTTTTTAATAGCTTTTGTCAGTTTTCTTTGGCCTTACTTTACCTTTTCTGCAAATACACATTTGATTCAAGACGTTCAAGCATTTGAGCAAAATTTGAAAAAAACGTCGCTTAAAAATATTGAACAAGAGTTTTTATTTTTTAAAAAATCAGAAAAATATTTTGAACAATTAGAAAAACAGAAAAAGTATGAAGAGGCCTACAAACTATGTGTATTTAGAGCAAAACGCTGGGATAAATTAGGTTCTCTGCCTGATAAAGAATGGGCTTATGTTTGGTATATTCATGCTTTTTATCAGTGGTATTTTTTTCATGATATTCAGGCCACTCGCCGCCTAATTTTCCAAAAAAATAAAATTAGAGATTTTCAATTTGTTGATAAAAGTTGGACACTATACTCCCGCATTTTAGTGGAGGATGGTTCTTACCAAGAGGCTATTGAATGGTGTACAAAAGGTATCGATAAGGTCAATCCTAAAAGTGATATAGAAGTCTATTTAGGATTATTAACCAATTTGATGAATGCCAAAGTGAAGCTAAACGCTCCTATTGAAGAAATCACGGAAGTAGGAGAGAAGTTACGCAAAGCGAGTATCAACTACAAGGATAAGATGTTCTATTTCTATGTGTTTACCAATTTGGGTGAATACTATTACCGAAATCAAAACTTTGCAAAAGCCAGAGAATATTATTCGCAAGGGGTTGCCGTGCGATTGAAGTATAACTTAGAAAATTTAGAAGCAGATAACATGCTAGCTTCATGTTTTCAAAAGCAAGGTAATTATCAAGCCTCCACAAATCAGTATGATGAGCTTATTAAATTGTTTGAGAAAAATTCGTTCGTTGCTTATGAGAAAAGTAAATATTACCTACATCAAGCCGATAATTTCAGACAACAAAAGGAGCTTGACAAGTCGGAAATTTATATTCAAAAAGCTGCAAAAGCACTTGGCTACCAGTCTGTAGTAGATACGTATGAAGGCAAAAAATCAGAGCTTTTGTATTGGTTTGACTATCGTATTCGACTATCCTCAGAATATGGTAATCTGAAAAAAGTACAATATTTTCAGTTACAGGCCGATACGCTGATCGATCGTATGCGGAAGGAACATACAGAAATTAACTCTAAATTATTCTGGAGAGAAAACACCCATCATTTCTATGAAAAAGCAATTGAAGTTAGCTTTAAGTTGAAAGATGTAGAAAAAGCTTTTTACTTCATCGAAAAGAGTCGAGCTATTCTGTTACTCGATGCTTTGAAAGACCTAGAAGCCAATGGGCAATTACCTTTTGAAGTAAAGGCAAAGAAGCAAAAAATCCAGTTTGAGATAGAAGCTATGAAGGAGCAACTGTCCAAGCTGAATGCTAAAAGTCGGATTTATCAACAAATAAATCTCAAATTACTAGTCTCCAAAGACCAGTTAAATAACCTCATAGACTCAACCGAAAAAGCAAATCCCGCTTACCAAAAGCTGAAGTATAACCATCATTATATCTCGCTCGAAGAACTCCAAGAAAAGCTCAAAGATAATGACCAATCGTTTCTTGAATACTTTGTTGGTAACGAAGCAGTGTATGCTATTTCGGTAACATCTTCTCAGGTGAGGTTAAAAAAGATTGCACTCAAGTCATATCTTGATGCAGTAAATGTTTACCAAAAGCAATTATTGACTTGTAAGAACACCGCTACCAAAAAAGAGTTTAATCATCTGAAAAAGATTTCTTATGCCCTATACAAGCATATTTTCGAGCCTTTTCAATTACCTAAAGGGCGAGTAATCGTTTCACATGATAATTATTTCGTTTCGATGGCATCGCTACTGCCTGATTGGCGGGTTTCTGAATTTTTGATTAAGGATTATCGTTTTAGTTATGCGTATTCGGCGAATGTTTTTTTCAAAAACACTAATCGAGTAAATATTGGAAGAACGAAATTATTAGGAGTTGCCCCTGTCAATTTTGATGAAAAGCTAGGCGTTGCCAAACTCTATAATTCTGATCATACCCTTGAAAATATCGAAAAAAACTATTTTACAGGTAAACTTTTGACTTACCATAAAGCGTCAAAAGCAAACTTTAAAAAGGATATAGCCGACTACGATATAATCCAGTTATTTACCCATGGTAAAGCAGATTCAACAGAGTCGACAATTTATTTTCAAGATTCTGTTTTCAGTCTAAATGAACTCCAACGATTGCCACAATTGCAAGCTAATTTGGTGGTGCTATCGGCCTGTCAAACTAATATTGGAAAAAATGCTACGGGAGAAGGAGTTATGAGTTTTGCCAGAGGATTTGCTAATTTGGATGTGCCAAGTACGGTCTCAACTTTGTGGAGTGTAGATAATAATGCTACGTATCAAATCACGGAATTGTTCTATAAGTATCTTTCCGATGGTTACGAAAAAGATATTGCATTACAAAAAGCACAATTGGATTATCTCAGGAAACCATTAAATCCTAATTTACCATTTTATTGGAGTGGTATAGTCTTAATTGGAGATTCGGGAAAGGTGGTACTATTTTCAAAAATTTGGCAGTATACGATTATAGGAGTAGGTTGTTTGCTTTTTGGATTATTGGCTATTTTGGCATATAAAAAACTCTTTTAAAGTATGGATTGCGGGGAGTTAATCCCCGCAATCCATTATCTTAAAACTACATAATTGTCTTCGGTTGGAAAACTTTGATTACACCATCATTTTCGCTACTTACCACCAATAAACTCTTTTTGGTTGGACTATCTTTAGCAGGAATAAACATGACACCCTCTGGAGCATCACCAGTTTTAAGCAATTGTAAGAAAACAGGTGCTTTGGGATTAGTAATGTCATAAACTGCCACTGCATCCGAACGTTCCATGCCTACAAATACTACTTTTTTGTTACCGACCATTCCTGTTGCAATTCCTTCAGGTTCAACGCCTTTGTCGTCGCTTCTTGTGTCATCATAAAGACCAGCAGTGGCACATTGTGTATCTAATTCTTTCTTACTGTCAAAAATCAATGAGCCATCGTTACCATTCCAAACACTAAATGAGCGAGCACCAAACGAATATAATTCATCATAGTCGCCATCGCCATCGGTATCACCCAACGTTGATGTGATATTCAAACGACCTAATACAGGGTCAGTTTTAAGTGTAGTCGCATTTGGGAAAACAGTCGCATCCAATTTTGCTTTACCAATACGAAGTGTTTCTACAAAAGTGTCATATTCTCTAGCATCACCTTCGTTAGCTGTAAATAAATATGGAACACCACCAGCCTCATAAACGGCAATTGCATCGGGTTGGTACATGCCTTTTACAGGCCATTTTCCAAAAGCAATCGTATTGTCTTTATCGCTTGGATCGATTTCGTTGCCATCTACATTATAGCTTTTGAAACCTAATGGAAATACATTCGTAATGGTTTTTGAGGCAATACTGATTTTAGCAATAGCATTGTTTTCTTGTAAAGTTACCCAAGCGGTTTTTGAGTCACTCGAAACAGTAATATATTCTGGTTCAACATCTTTTGCCAAACTTGCATTCGGACCAAATACTCTAAAGCCTTTTGTCTTCAATGCGCTAAGTTGCCCTTCGTATCCTGCAAAATCTAAGGTTGTGACAGCATAGTTTTCATCTACTGAAATAATAGAAATACTGCCCACAGGGTCATTGCTATAACTTGCATTTGGTTCACCTTCGTTAGCTGACAAAATAAATTTGCCATCTGGCGAGAAAGTCACCATATCTGGCAACGCACCTACGGTAATCGATTTGATTTCTTTATAATCTGTTGTATTAAATACTACAATTTTGCCTGGCGCTTGCTTATCTGTTGACTCAATAGCTGCGGCTAATTTGCCGTTGCTCACACTTACGCTGTTTACAAAGCCACCATAAGGAGCAACAAGAATAGAAGAAATGACTTTGATATTGCTTGGGTCAGCAAAGTCCAAAACATCAATTTTATTAACAGCACTATTGTTTACAACGAACAAACGCTTTGTTTGAGGGTCGTAAGCTGAGATTTCTGCTGCGCCAGTTTCGCCAATATCGATTGAGCCTACTTCAGCAAAAGTGGCAGCATCTTCATTGACAAAAAAATCATTTTCAGTGGTAGTACAACTCGCTAAAGTTGCTGCGATAAGAATAGAAGTAAAAATCCTTTTCATCTTGAATAATTTAATTGTATGTACGTTTAAGAAACTTGGTTACAAAATTATTATCGCAGTTTTAGGAGAATTGTACTTAAGGATTAAGGCTATATTAGGATTGTATGCTTATTGTTAAGTAAATATTAGGGAAAGATGGGTAATATCGTGAAGAGAAAAGGAGGTTTGATTAGTATAAGGCTATTAATTTATTTAAAATGAAGGTATTACCTAGGTTGATGAGAATAGATATAAGTTTAATATTCATAAACAAAAAATCGGATTTGAGAGAAACCTAAGCTTCTCCCAAATCCGAAATCAAATATCCGCTATCCGAAATATTCTACTGGTGTTTGGCAAAAATCTTCTTGGCTGCCAAAGAAGCCATAGCCATAATGGTCAGTTGAGGGTTGACATTGATACTAGTAGGAAACACCGAAGCGTCGACTACATAAACATTGTCAAGTCCGACTACCCCAAAATTTTCATCAACTACTCTTTCATAAGCGTGTTGTTGACTCGCCATTTTATTACCCCCTTGTGGGTGTGCTGTACCCATAAAGAGGTCTGTCAATTGTAAAGGATAGGTTTCAAAATGCTGGATAAAATCATTTACTTCACTAGTATTTTGCAAGTTGAGTAAAATACCAGGTTTGGTAGGAATAATGACTTTTTGGGCTCCAGCAGCTTGACCTAGTTTAACCAGCGTAATGATTGCATATTTGATATTTTCGACATCTTTTTCACTCAAAGTCCAATCAAAAGCTTGTCCATTGAGGATGTTTGCTTTGGGCTGAATGCTTCCCATGGCATCCGAACCAATCAAGCCTCCAAAATTTAGAAGCTTGTCATAGTTTTTCATAAAATCGTCTCTTCGTTCAAAAACAAAAGGCATACAAGCTAACGCAAAGGCTGCAGGAGGATTGAAATAGGTCTCAAAAACGACCTTACTGTCAGGTTGTTCGCTATGACTGTATAAGGTAATTTGTTCTCCGTCAAATGCTTTGATAGGTTCGTCAAACTCAAAAGCTAACGGCATGCCAAAATTACAACTGATTTGTTGCCCAACCTGTGGGTTGTTGAGCTCACTGCGCATCAAAAAATGACTCGAGGCAATTACGCCACCTGCCACAATAACAGCCTTATTAACTTTCACGATACGAATAGCACCATTATCGGCACGTAAAAGTACAGAATTTGCTTTGGTGCCAGCTTCGTTTTTCTGTAAACGTAAGGCACTCCAATTAGCGATTACTTTCACGCCCCAAGCTTCTGACCACGGAATATAGGTTTCGAGCATCGAACGCTTACGTAACTTTTTGTTGCCCAAATTCCAGTTGCCATCGCCGATATTTTCTAAGTGGTTCACTTCCAGAACTTTTGGTTCTGTAAGTTTGGAAGCACCCAAAGGAGGGTTTTGATTATACCCCTCGACACCAGTCTTGAATTTGTCTGCAACAATTTCATTGATACCGAGCGGGTTCAATGGTTTTACGTTCAATTCACTTTTAATGGTAGGGTATTCATTGAAAATTTCCTCGACAGGAATACCGTAGGTTTCTTTCCAAATTTTAGCCACTGATTCAGGCATCTCAAAGCACACAGCATTGTTGCTAACAGTTGTACCACCCACACATTCGCCTTGAAGCATCGTCATGGTGAACTGATTGGTTTGTTGCAGACCACCTTCTTTGTAGATTTTCTTCATCATGTCAAACTCATTATCCTGAAAATCTTGACGTGGTTGTAAGCGGCTACCTCTTTCAACTACTACTATTTTACTAGCCGTTTCCCTCACTTTTTGCTCATCTATTTTCCCTGAAGCATCCGTAAATTCTTTTTGGATACATTCAACCAAACGATAGGCAGCACTAGCACCACCCGCTCCCGAACCGATAATGAGATAATCTACTTCTTCGGGCAAGTCCGCTTCATGCGTTGGCGTTGAAACCCTTGGTGCAGGAATTTTGAGGTCTTGAATTTGCTCATAATTATGGACATCATTAGGCGATTTGGGTAATGGCGCTACTTCACGATAAGGAGGATTAAATAAAGCCCCATTGCTTTGTAATCGGTCTCGTGTGTCGGCAGGCACATAACCAATCGAATGTCTGACATTGGCGTTGGTGTAAAAAGCAAACTGCGTCAAGGCATTTAATGAAAGCCCAATTTGATAGGCAAATTCTGAAATAATGGGAACGCTTGAGGATTTTCGTTGCCATTCATTTCTGAAAATATAATGATTCAAGAAATACCTTTGTTCGTCGCGATTCATAGACGAAAACGGAGGCTTCATGCCAAAAAGTGTATTGAAAACATGCTCTAATAGACTAAAAGGAACATTCAAAATACCTCGTTTTCTACCTCTTATCCCAGAGATATACCGGTCTATTGAGCTTGTAATCAAAGACAGGTTTTTTTCGTCTCCCAATAATTGATTTTGTTCTGCCCCTAAAGCCTGCACAAGCGCACGAATATTATCTGTTGCCGACGGGCTTAAGGTATTGATTCCACAATCAATTTTGTAATAAAGCTGACGTAGAAAAGCTAGTAATCCAGCAATGAGCAAAAATACACAAGCATAAAGCCCTAAATACCAGTCGATATGCTGAAATATGCCATATTGATTAATGATTTTGACATCAGCAAAAACAATCCATACTAATCCTAAAATAGCGCCAAGTACCATCGGAAAAATGATGAGATTGGTGAAATGTTGTCTTAGCGAAATTCTGTTGATCAACAAAAGACTAATAGCAGCCCACGATACAAAAAGCGTAATGGTATTGCCCAACATTGGGTCTGGAGCTGAGAAAATAAGTCCCCAGCCTTCGGTAGGATTTCCCCAAATGCGGAATGCCAACATACTCATTCCTATTAAAATACAGATAATAGTAAGTCCAGAGAAGACAATTTTTTGTAGTGTAAGAGGAATAGAAAAGTTTATCGGAATCTCTTTTATTGCTTGAAAATCGCCTCGGTTGGCACGGTACTTGACCATGACAAAGATGAAAATCGAGAGTAAACTTCCCTCTACAAAGGTAGAAGTAAGCAGGTAGTCACGGTAACTAATAGTGCTTGAAGGATTTAGGTAAAAAATAAGCGTATATAGCGTCGAAAATAAATGTCCAGCCACCAATACAATACAAACATAGTAGCGTAAAGCGATGTTATAAGCACCCAAAAAGGCAAGCATAATCATGAGCCATTCTTTGATATAAGTGTTCATTGACAAAGCCAGGTTGGCATTCCCCATATTAATCATGTATTGAAGGGAATCTGGCCATGGACTTGCCCCAAGCTGTCCTAAAGCTAAAACGCCCCAAAAACCTAAATAACCAAATCCCGCCAAGCGCAATAACCAAAAGCCAATATCTCTTTTGGGTTTTGCAATATTTTCTGTAGCCCAAGACTTTCCAAATAATTGATCAAATTGCTCTTTTGAAGCACCGTTGACAATAGGAGTGCCCCACAAAATACTTGCTACCAATCGAGCGACAAATAGGGTAAATATGGTCGTTACTTTGGATAAGGTAAGTATCGTAAATAAGATTTTACTAAAATGGTCAGGAAGCCAGAAGACAAATTTCTCAAAATGAAATACCCATGCTGGATGTGACGCTGTAGCATTTAACTCGTACTGATAGAGTTCGGCAACAAAGTAACCGAAGAAAACGATACTCCATGAGAACCAAGAACTAGCTTTTCGTAAAACAAATAACAAAGGTGATGTGGTAAAGATAATGATGCTTCCGATTAACCAAAACGATGATAGTTTGAAGCCCAGAACTGTAATTTTTTCGAATGTTATCCAATCTAAGCGATTGAATAACGTTACTAAAGTAGCAACCAAAATCGTTTGAACCACAGCAACGCTTCCTAGGCTTTTCCAAGTTGGTGTATTGTCGAGTGAATCAGGACGTAGGTATCCCTTTAGGGTAAAGAGAGAGGGAAGTTTCATAGTAGTGTTTTAAAGTATATCGTATAGATTGATGGTTGAAATAAAACAAGAACTGTATTGATACTCCAAAGGAGTGGTAAGCAAACTTTAATGATGAAAGCACTATATTTTTGATTATCAACAAAAATATACAATTTGCGCCTGTAATAAGTACTTTTTCAAGGCAAACCGTAATTATTAATAAGAACTTTTGAGTAAAAGGCATGAACCCGTAAAATGCCATACTTAGTTATATCTTTTAAAACTGGTGGATTCTTTTCGACCACTTAACACATGTGATTATAATGAAAAAACTTTTCCTAGCAGCCCATTTGGCAGTATTGTCTATTACTCAACCTATATTTGCCTTCAACACCGTAGTTCAAGCGACAAATGATAAACCAACGAAAGTAACTTTTCATGGCGTATATAAAATTCCAGATCATGAAATTTATACTATTGTAAAAGGTATTCGTACACCTATCAAGGAAAGCGCTGAAATCCTGATTGAACCTAATAGTAGCATCGTGTTACGTGTGATTGATCTCAAAACCAATCAGATTGTTGCCAGAGAAAAAATCATGTATATGAATTTGGCTACAGACCTTATTTTTGAGTCATTACAAGGTGAAAACGTTTTGTATAAACGTAAAGCATCAACAGGGGCAAGTACTGTTACGGAAAAAGTAGTTGCAACTCCTAAGCCAGCATCAGCTCCAGCACCTACTGCTTTAAAGACAGAGAGTGCTCGTCCATTCGTAAAACCTAAACCAGGTACTTTTCCAGAAAAAGACGGAATTCGTTCAGCAAAGGGAATTACTGATGAAAAAGTACCCACTACAAAGACAACTAGTGCTACCAAAGCGGTAGAAAATTCTGCTGTTTCAGCACCTAAGCTAACTAGCACAGCAGCTAATGCCACCGAAGGTGAAAAGCTTGACCCAAGAGCTACTTTGACAAAAGTAAATTTACCTAAACCCAAAGAAGAACCTATCTCTAAGGTAGGAAGCCTTGGTGCAATTAATGCCAAGCCAATTATTATTAAAAAAGCGACAACAAAACCTGCATCAACTACCAATACGAAGACAAAAGCGAAACAGTAATATGTCAGTTTTGGGCAAAGATCTTCAGAGACTAAATTTTTCATCAGCTTTGTAAGGCTGATCATTTGCTAAAAGCGAATAATTTCTTGTACAATTAAGTGAGTGGGCAAAATAAAAATAATTTTACCCGTATTAAGCACTAGGCTTTATGTTGTAGGCTAAAAGTTGAAAAGAATTTCTCATGAAATCATTAAGCTTTTTTGCCTAATGCCTACGGCTTACTGCTTAAAGCGTTGTAGGTGTGAAAGATTACAAATGGTTTTGTCTTCTCTTACACCTACAGCGCTTTTACAAGTAGTAATACTATAATTGCAGTTTTCTAAATTTTATTCTACAAAATCTCTTAAGTTTTTGATAAACAGGGCTTTATGTCTTTGTTTTGTTGTCTTCTTCACTACGCTCTCATTTGATTTCTCCCCGCTTAATCAGCTTACTAGCCACAACTCAAGAATTCTAATTATCTTTAGTGATATTTTTTGTCGTTGATGTCTGTATTTTGACGCTTAGCCATTAGTAAACTATTAGTTATACCCATGAGAAGTCGTTTTTTTTTACCAATAATGTTTGTTGTAGCCTTAATCTCCTGCGAAGAAAAAAAGCATCGTGAGGTTCAGTTACCCATCAGTGATTCATCTTTATTTGTAAATACACCGATTAAATATTGGGTCGAAAATCAAGCAATTGACGAGGCTTCAGGTATTGCCGCATCTTATCTGAATCCACATAAATTTTGGGTTCATAACGATAGTGGTGGCGACAATGTATTGTTTTTGATAGATGACAAAGGGCATGGCTTTCAGCAAGTTCACCTCGAAGGTATCAAAAATCGTGATTGGGAAGATATAGCTGTTGTCAAACATGGTGGTTCTTCCGAGATTTATATCGCCGACACTGGTGATAATTTTAAATGGCATTCTACAAAGTTTATTTACCGATTCAAAGAACCTAGTATGGGCGAAAAGTCCGACATGACCATCAGTCATATCGAGACGATCGAATTTGAATACCCCGACGGTAGAAAAGATGCAGAATGTTTATTAATTGATCCAGTTTCAAAAGACATTTTTATTATTTCAAACCGAGAAGCTGAAAAGCATATTTACCGCCTCAAATATCCACAGTCTACCCAAAAAGTAAACACTGCGGAGTTCGTAGGTATTTTGAATGCTTCAAAGGAAAAGCCTACAGATGATAAAGCGTCACGCCAAGATTTATATGTTACGTCTGGGACTATTTCAAATAAAGGAGATGAGATTTTGGTAAAAAACTATAAAAATATTTTCTACTGGAAAAAACTTCCCAACGAATCAATTGCCCAAGCACTTCAACATTCTGCTATCGTTTTACCATATGAAGTAGAGTCACAAGGGGAGGCGGTTAGCTTTTCTCAAGATTTAACGGAATACTACACTATCACCGAAAAAGGGCATCGTAGTAACACCGTTTACCTTTCATGTTACAAACGTAAAAATAGACTACATTCAGAATCTTTTTAAGAGAATATTCAACTCGTTTATCACTAAACTGAGGATGATTGTTGTATTGTAGGGTTAATCGTCAAAAATGATTTTTTGTTACCAAATGGTAAATTTCATTTGGTATGATTTTTGCGGCACTTTTATCAATTCTCAACTTCTTTTAAGGCGTAATTATCGCCTTGGAAATGAGAGAGTTATAGCCTAGCCTTACTATTATGATTCTCTTTGCCGTCATTTATATAGACACATACAAGCAGCTTCATATAGTAACTTCCGACCATTAAGATTATTTGTGGACAGTTGCTTATGCAAAATCTGGTAAATCATATATTTGAAGATACATTTGTAGGATATTGGCTTTGGGACGCAAGCACAAATCTGAACTCATGTAATCCAACATTTCTCAATCTTCTGGCATACCCCGAGGCAGAATTTAACGCTTCGGAGGTTTTTTGGCGTGATTACCTGTCTGCTTCGGATTTATTTGATTTTCAAAACGCATTCGAAGAACTTTCTCAAGCGCTTGAACCACGTAATTTTTCGTTTAAATGGCGCATGAAGTTGCCAAATCATGAAGTTCGATATGTTCGTGCGGGATTTAGAAATCTTCTCAATGACTTTTCGATCGAAGCGGTAGTGGGTAGTTTTATCGACATTACAGAAGAAACGCTCCAATTATTAGATGTTCAAAAAGAAGAAAAACTCTATCAACAAACTTCGCAATTAGGAAAGAGTGGCGCTTGGGAATTTGATTTTGCCAAAAATTGGTTTTATCTCAACAAGCCAGCTCAAAAGATTTTGCACCAACAATCGGCTTGCGCGGATTGGGAGGTGCTTCAAAGTGTTTTTGCTCACAAAGAAGATTTTCTTTCTTTTGAGAGAAATATCAAAGCTTTGTCGCCCTCACAAAATACATTCTTGTTGGAGTTTGAAGTGAATAAAAGCCTCGGAATTGGACGCTGGTTTAGAATTATTGCAGAGTCGAAAAGTACTACCATTACTTCAACAAAAGTTTTTGGTGTAATTCAAGATATTACCGATTTTAAATTGTTTGACGAACGTCTCAACGTAATTTTTGAGCGCTCAACCGACGCACATTTGGTATTTGACGAAAGCGGTATCATTGATTGTAATGCAGCAGCGGTTGAAATGCTTGGGTGTAATGATAAGGTAACTCTATTGAGATACCATCCAGCTCATTTTTCCCCTGATTTCCAACCTGATGGGATGACTTCTTTCGAAAAGTCGAAAAAAATGGATGCCTTGGCACGTCAAAATGGGTATCACCGATTTGAATGGCTTCACAAGCGTCTAGATGGCACGACTTTTTTGGCGGAGGTAACGCTCAACCCTATTCGATTAAATCAGAAAGATGCGCTTTTGGTGGTTTGGCATGATATTACAGAAAGAAAAAAAGCGGAAGCAAAACTAGCCAATACCCAACTTTTACTCGCCGAAACTCAAGTGCTGACTCACTCGGCAAGTTGGGTACTCGATTTGTCAACTTATACCAATACTTATTCGTCGGCGGCCTGTGAAATATTTGAAATTGAAAATGTGTCAAGTTTTCCTCAAATCAATCCGCTTGATTGGATAGATGAAAGTGCAAAGACTCGATACCAAAATTTATTAGAACAGGCTATCCAAAACCAAGAAGAGTTTGAGATAGAGCTATTGCTTAATCTTAACAATGGTAAAAAGAAAGTAATCCGAAAAATTGGAAAGCCGACTGTTTCAGAAAGTGGGAAGATAGATAAAATTATTGGGGCTATTTTGGACATTACTCAAGAAAGAAAAGACCAAGAAGCCATTTTAGTGAAGCAAGAGCAGTTTGCCAACTTTATTACCAATACACCTGCTGCCGTAGCGATATTTGACACCAAAATGAATTATATCGCCTATAGCCAGCACTGGATTGACTCTTTGTTGATTCAAGAACAAGATTTGGTAGGGCAAAATCATTATGAGATTTTTCCAAATATGCCTCAAAAATGGAAAGCTATTAATGATTTGTGTTTAAAAGGTGAGATACATCATTCTAAAAGCGATATCTATACACGTGCAGATGGGAAACAGGAATGGTTATGTTGGGATGCTCGTCCGTGGTACTTGGATTCAGGTGAAATCGGAGGAATCATCATTTGTCTTGATGTGATTACCGACCAAATTGAAGCCAAAAATACCCTTATTCTCGCCAAAGAGGAGGCCGAACAAGCAGCAGTTGCCAAAACACAGTTTTTGTCAACCATGAGCCACGAGATTCGCACACCGATGAATGCTGTGATTGGTATCACGCATTTATTGATGCAAAATGCCCGTGAAGACCAAGCTGAATATTTGAAAATTTTGAAGTTTTCTGCCGAAAATTTATTGGTATTAATCAACGATATTCTTGATTTTAATAAAATAGAAGCAGGGAAAATTACTTTTGAAGAGGTAGATTTTAGTCTGAAAGACTTATTGGGCAATATCCGAGCCGCTCTATTGCAGAAGGCTATTGATAAAGGAATTCAGTTGAAATTGATGATGGACGATGATCTTCCTGATGCGGTAAAGGGTGATTCGGTAAGAATAGGTCAAATTCTGACCAACCTTGTTTCCAACGCAGTGAAGTTTACGGATTACGGACGAGTTACCATTTCGGCATCAATTCTTAAAAAAGATGCAGATGCCACGACGGTGACTTTTGAGGTAAAAGATACAGGAATTGGCATACCTCAAGACAAATGGGATTCTATTTTTGACAGTTTTACGCAGGCCAGTTCAGAAACTACCCGAAAATACGGTGGTACTGGATTAGGGCTGACCATTACGAAGCGATTATTGGAGTTACAAGGTAGTAAAATCCAATTAGAAAGTGCTCCAGGGGAAGGTTCAATATTTTACTTTGACCTTCGTTTGAAGAATAGTTCATTCCAATTTAAAAAACGTACTGAACCTGATATGACAAGTCAAAAACACCCAAGTTTGAAAGGACTTAAATTATTAATTGCCGATGACAATAGAATAAACATCATTGTGGCACAACAATTCTTTAAGCGATGGGATATTGAAAGCGATGTGGCCGAAAATGGCGTACTCGCTGTTCAAATGGTACAGCAATCTGACTATGATATGGTCTTGATGGATTTACAGATGCCTGAAATGGATGGATATGAGGCTACACAAAGTATTAGATCGTTGAGTAACGATAGATTTGCTCAGATTCCAATCATTGCATTGACAGCTTCAGCCATGCTTGATATTAAAGATAAAGCATTTTCAGTGGGGATGAATGATTATATTTCAAAGCCCTTTAATCCTGACGAACTCTATCGAAAAATTGCTTTGTATAAAAAAGAAAGTACTCAGGAGGTGTAAAAAGCTATTCATTTGAATGAAAATACCTTTGATTTAAGTACAAATTTCGTGAATGTTGATTGAGTGAGGAGTGATTATGTGAAAATTCGTATTCCAGCAGTAGAGACGCAATGATTGCGTCTCAAGCCAAGTTATATCTAGCATAGGAGCATCAAAAAAGCGGTCGAAAATATTTTTCGACCGCTTTTTTGGTAAAAGCTTGTAGAATATTGCTAATCCTAAAAATTCGGAATGATTCATGTTTTAGTAAAGCATTTCGGCTCTATAGATGAAAAGAGGATTTAATAATAATCACTCATTAACTCAAGCACCATTCACTCAATTAGATATGATACCTATTTTATGGTTAGAAAATATCAAGGAACCTTCAACACTTTTCCTTGATAAACAGGGGCAATCTTAGTATTGCCAGTAGTAGGAGTGACCGAAATCAAGTAAAGGTTAGGAGATAGGTCTGACATATCTATAGGAAGTAAATTGTTTTCCGCAATCATATTTTCCTGAGCTTGTACGAGTCTTCCTAAACTATCATAAATTTTTAGATTAAAATATTGACTTTCAGCATCTAAACGCACAAAAAGTATTGAGCTGCAAGGATTAGGATAAGTAGGTAGTTCTTGAACAGGAACGAAGTCATCTATGATCCAATCGCCCGTGTATTCATAACAACCAATATCGTAGGCACCCCCAATAGGTCGAAGGGTATCTGTTAAATCTGTTTTTAAATTAAGATAAGCTAAGTCTTTACCTGCATTTACCAGTGGTGACGAGAGTCTTGGCTTGTAATTATCGTTATTGGAATATTGAAGTTTTGCGTTGTCTATCGATTTGTCTGTAAAGTTATTTGAGGCAATGTATCGTACTGTCGGATAGGTTTTGATATATTGATTAGTGGGCGTTTTGAGCAGTAAATTATTATAAACCTCATACTGTTGGATATTACTGTAAAGTTTAAGGCTTTCTCCTTTGGTACTGATGATACTATTGTTCATGATTCTGACGTAGGTATTTTCTGTAGAACGAGGTCTGGTATCTGAGAAAATACCATTTCCTCCAACATTATAAATCAGATTGTTATATACTTGCTGATTGCCCAAACCTCCGAGCATAATAATACCTGTTCCGTTTACATCATGGATAATATTATTGTAACAGTCGCCACCAGCACCTCCGCCAATCTGAATACCATTTACCTGATATATCGAAAATGGATTATACCC
This sequence comes from Flectobacillus rivi, assembly GCF_030056655.1. Classification (NCBI taxonomy): domain Bacteria; kingdom Pseudomonadati; phylum Bacteroidota; class Cytophagia; order Cytophagales; family Flectobacillaceae; genus Flectobacillus; species Flectobacillus rivi. The sequence continues at coordinate 332,650 of NZ_JASHIE010000001.1, read as the reverse complement.
CGTATGTTGGAGTTCATTGTGATGGACTTTAGCATCAGGCGCACATGCATATTGGATTCCTTCGGCGGCAGTTCTTTGGACTTTATTATGGTGTATTTCTAATCCATAAATCAGGTGAGGGGATGCCAGCACTTTGCTACCATCGCAAGTGATTTCTTGTCCCTCGTTCCAAAACGAACTCCCTATATACATCCCTTCGCTTCCTGTATCGTGAATATAATTGTGATGTATCAAAATATTAAACATCGCAAAATTGCCTTCCCAGTTACTTTGGTCACAAAAAGGATCAGATTTTACCATGATTCCTGCAAATCCCACGTGGGAAATCTCAGTATTTGCCACCTCGATATCGCTACTTGTTCCCTCTATTTTGATACCCATTGAAGCACTAGCGGTTGAACTTACACCAATGCCTTCTTTCAAACTGGTATCTCCCGAGCCTAAAAATTGAATATAATTACAATCAGAGAATAAAACTCCGACATTGAAACCTGTGATATTGACTCTACCACCGCAGTTGATGATTTTGATAGGCTGTGAAGCCGTACCTTTGATATTGGTAAATCTCATTTCGGTATAATCACCAGCAGTAATACAAACCGTTTGTCCAGGTTTGACAGGTAAGTTGGCAGGGTCAAAGTAGTTGGCTTTGCTAATTTTAATGTCACAATTACAGTTTTGTGAAAAGGACGAAAAACTAACAAGAAGTCTCAAAAAAAATATCGTAGTTATAATTAAGCGCATAATTCTGTAAACCAAGATGAATAAATTAATAACTGGCGGATAATTAATCGAAACATTAAGCTTAATAATAGGTGGTTTTAACAAAATTATGAAATTTTCGCATTTATGTATCTTTTTGCTCTAAAATGTATTTTTAGAAAAACCTTTTCTATTTTGAGCTACAATTTTAAGCCGTTTTTAGAGTGATCTCCAACGATGGCAAAATACTTAAATATCAAGAAAGAAGAGATGAACCATATAGCTGTATCTATGCTACAATTAGATACCATCCTTCAGTTTGAAAGCGCCTTCAAACAGCAGAGATATGATTAACTCATAACATCTTCCTACTTACGATGATAAGAATGCCTATCTTTGCGACAAAATAAAATAAGAATGGCAGATAGTGAATGGATAGAAGAGCTTTGTCAATGGCTCGAATGGCAGGGTATTCCTTTTCAAAAAAGCACGGAGCAACTGGAAGGACAGATTTTGCCTTTGTTATATTTTCCTACTAAAAAGATAAAACTCCTTCTATTTGATATTTATCATTGGAAAAGCACACCGCTTTCAGAGGCCTATGGCACTAAATTGAGCCAGTTAGCTCAATCTACAGGTATCAAATATATTTGTCTTTGGCAAGATTTATGGTACACCAAGCAGGCACTCCTAAAAGCAAGAATCAGCAGTATATTGGGCTTTTTTACCAGATTGCATGCACGTCATTGTGTAGTCTCCAGAATTGACAAGCCTCTAATGGATGCTTTCCTACAAACACACCATTTACAAGGAAGTACGCAAGCCAAACTGAAATATGGACTTTTTCTCAAAAAACAATATATCCCTAAATACTTAGGCGAAAATTTTCCTACTGATGAAAATGCACTGATTGCGGTAGCAAGTTTTAGTGGCGCTCGTACCATGAAATGGGGCGACAGACAGGATTTTCGTTCGTATGAATTACTGCGATTTGCTTCACTGCAAGGATATGTTGTGGTAGGAGGGATGGACAAACTCATGAAGGCTTTTATGCAAGAAAACCAGCCAGACGACATCATGAGTTATGCAGATAAAGATTGGTCTGATGGGCGTAGCTATCAGGTGCTAGGATTTGAGCAAGTGTTAGATTTTGAGACAATTACCTATTATTGGGTGAACTCGAAAACATACGAACGTTATCCTGAAAACCGTATTCTCCAACAATACTCTGTAGAGGAATTGAAATCCCAAGGTTGGATTAGAATAGGCAATTCGGGTAGTTTAAAGTACATAAAAACTCTTAGAAAAGAATAGGAAAGTTTCATTTATGCAATATGAATTAATCACCATATTAGGTCCAACAGCTTCAGGAAAAACGCATTTGGCAGTACAATTAGCGGCACAGCTCGATGCCGAAATTATTAGCGCAGATTCAAGGCAAGTGTATCGTAGAATGAACTTGGGAACGGGCAAAGACCTAGAAGAATACAGTATTGGAAACAAAAAAATTCCCTATCACTTGATTGATATTGTAGAGGCAGGAGATAGTTATCATATTTTTCAGTTTCAAAAAGACTTCCAAAAAGCATTTAAGGATATTCGTAGTCGTGGTAAAATTGCCATTCTTTGCGGAGGTAGCGGATTGTATTTGGAGGCAGTTTTAAAAGGCTTTCAATATACAGCTGTTCCCATCGATGAAGCGTTTCGTGCGACTTTACTTCCCTTAAGCCACGAAGAACTCCTAAAACGTTTTGATACAGTAGCCTCGTTTGTACCCAAAGCAGATACATCTACCCACAAACGCACCATCAGAGCCATTGAAATAGGAGAGTATCTTAAAGTGCATCCTGAGTTTGAATTGCCACAGCAGCAAGTAATCAATTCAATCATCTTTGGACTAAATCCACCTGTAGAATTACGTCGAGAAAAAATTACCAGACGTTTGCATCTGCGTTTTGAACAAGGAATGGCGGAGGAGGTAAAAGCATTACTTGATGCTGGTGTCAGCCCAGATAAGTTGATATTTTATGGCTTAGAATACAAATGGATAACGGAGTATTTGCAAGGTACAATAGACTACCAGACAATGTTTGATCGATTAAATGTAGCGATACATCAATTTGCTAAAAGACAAATGACTTATTTTAGGAAAATGGAGAAAGATGGTTTGATTATCAATTGGTTAGATACAGAGCCGTTTACTCAAATTCAACAATTTATATAGGCTTTTTTAGGAGTGTTTTGTTACTTTGTTATAGAAAAATCGTATAAATATTACAATTCGATTAGGGTCAGCCTGTTCAAAGTTGTCATTGTATCAAATTAGAGATTTTTTCACACTCTTTTTCACTCCTATCTAAAATGTCAGTCGTTATTTTTGCCCTTGTATTATTAGGAATGGGTTTTTACCTTTCCTATTCTGTGAGTAGCACTCACAAAGAAAAGAAGTTTTCCAAATAAGAAAACTTTCTAGATGCTTGATTCGTAGTAAGGCAATATATGCACGGAAAATATTACTTACTAACCCATAAGTGTTCCTGCTTTGTTAAATTTTATTAAATGTTAGGTTTTGAAATTTGAAAATGTGTTCGGTATTTTCAAATTTCAAAACCTTTATTTTTGGCCTAGAAATCATCATCTAGTGCTTCCAAAATATTGATTAATTCGTCCATATCGGCAAAACCTGGACGAATTTCTTGCCCACCTTTCAGCGCCAAACCTTTAAATCCTACTTCTTCCAATAATTGGTTTGCATTGTCCTCTGTAATACCAAAACCTAGGAGAATTGGATATTGCGCTGCCCACGTTTCGATTTGATTGGTGATATCATCTATTGGAGTAAATTCATCTGAATTTTCTAACAAAAAATAGGTAACATATCCCGCTGTCGATTGAAACAAAGCTGGAAGATTAGCTTCAGCAAAATCAGTTTTGAGAATAATGGGTAAATTCAACTCTTTTAAAACATCTAAATCTGGCAAATCAGTCCCTGAGTTGGCCGAAATCTGGATTGCATCGGGTAAAAAAGTGCTTACCATTTCTTGAATATGCAACGCATTATTCGAACTGGTCTCACCCACGATTTGAACGCCTGCAAGCCAACCTCTCATTTCTTTATATTTCTCAAAAGGAACATTGTCCATTGAAAAACCAATATATTCAACGCCCATTCCTGCACAGTAGCGAGCATCTGATAAATTATTTACCTCCGAAACCTTAACGATAGTTTTTAACATAATTGTTTGCTTCTTGTAGGGCAAAACGTTTACCCTAGAATTTTTGCAAAAGTACAATTTGACCAACTCAGAACCAAAAAGCTAGCCGTGGTGTTAGAAAAATATTGTATTTTTGCAAAAGAATATTTGGTTAAGAGAAGCTGTCAATCTTTGATAAGTACCATTATTGGATTTACAACGTTGTTCTGGCCATTATTCAAAATCATATTTAAAAACAACGGAGGACTTTGAATCCTCGCCGAAAACATGAGTAAGCACGGAAGAATTTTAGTCGCCATGAGTGGCGGTATCGACAGTTCGGTGGCAGCAGTAATGCTTCACGAGCAAGGTTACGAAGTAGTTGGTATGACCATGAAAACATGGGATTATGCCTCGTCTGGGGGAACCAAAAAAGAAACAGGTTGTTGCTCGTTGGATTCCATCAACGATGCTCGCAACATTGCTGTAGAGTTGGGTTTTCCACATTATATTCTCGATATTAGAGAGGAGTTTGGAGATTATGTAATCAACCACTTTACGGGTGAATACTTGGAAGGACGCACGCCAAACCCTTGTGTAATGTGTAATACGCACATCAAGTGGGATGCGCTTTTGCGCCGTGCCGATAAGCTTGATTGCGAGTTTATTGCAACAGGACATTATGCCAATATTCGTGAAGAAAACTCACGCTTTGTGATTTCTAAAGGTGTTGATACTTGGAAAGACCAAAGTTATGTGTTGTGGGGTGTTTCGCAAGAAAGTCTTTCTCGCACTAAGTTACCTTTGGGACATTTGACCAAAAATACCATCAGAGAAATGGCAAAAGAGCGTGGCTTTATGGATTTGGTCAACAAATCTGAAAGTTATGAAATCTGTTTTGTGCCAGACAATGACTATCGTGGTTTCCTAAAACGCCGAGTAGAAGGTTTGGAGGATCAAGTGCGTGGCGGAAACTTTGTAGATACCACTGGTAAGGTTCTAGGAAAACATGAAGGATATCCATTCTATACCATCGGTCAACGCAAAGGTTTGGGTATTGCTTTAGGCTATCCAGCTTTTGTAACGGAGATTCGTAAAGAAACTAATGAGGTGGTATTGGGCCGTGATAAAGATTTGGAGCGTGATGGTATGTGGGTTGGACAATTGAACTTGTCGAAGTATACCTCTATCCCTGATACGTTAGAAACTATCACGAAAGTTCGTTATAAAGATCAAGGAACACCAGCTAAAATTATTCAAGAAGGAGAAAAAATTAGAGTAGATTTCCATCAACCTGTATCAGGTATTGCGCCTGGTCAAGCGGCGGTGTTCTATGAAGGAGAAGATGTTGTTGGCGGAGGCTGGATTACAAAATCGTTTAAACAAGATGCCACTTCTGGTATATATGCTGCGGTAATGCAGTAATATAAACGTTGAATTGTTGGGAGGCATTTTTTCAAATATATTTGGAAAAAACTCATTACATCATCAAATATTTTAGCAAGAGGATAGATTCGAGAGAGAGTCTATCCTCTTTTTTGTTTATTCTTTTCATGAAATTTTACTATTTTTGATTTTCTAACCAAAATAATATCTATGAAATACAATCAACAATGGCTCTGTGAAAAGTACAATTACGGAGAGCCAATTAAATATCTATTTTTCTGGGGGCATCAGTCTACAAAAGATGGTAGCCTTTCTAAGTCTTGTTTTAGTCAGTGGTGGCAATCACCATTTGAAGTCGACAGAGAAGTTTTTGTAACAGCCGAGCATTGGATGATGGTACATAAAGCCAGACTTTTTCAGGATGAATTTACAGCTGAAAAAATCCTAAAAGTGAAGAGTCCAGCAGAAGCCAAAAAACTTGGACGCTCGGTAAAAAACTTTGATTCAAGGATTTGGGATACTCACAAATTTAATATTGTTGTTGAAGGTAATTTTCATAAATTTTCTCAAGATATAGCTTTAAAGGAGTTTTTATTAACCACCCAAAATAGGGTTATTGTAGAAGCAAGTCCTGTAGATTCTATTTGGGGAATAGGCATGGCTTCTGACCACCCAGACGTAGAAAATCCGATGGAGTGGGAAGGCGAAAATCTATTGGGGTACGCACTCATGGAGGTGCGGGATAGGTTGCAGAACTTTAGGCAATAGGGATCAGGCATTAGGCAAAGAGTATCTAATTTGTGTGAAATGACATCTTATTTAATAGGACATAATTCATAGCATTACTCCTAATTATTTGGAGTAATGCTATTTTATTTTCAAATAGAAATAATTCCCTATTTCAACTTATTAGGTTCAACGCCTTCGAAAGTCATCTTAACATCTTTAATGGTACCGTCTTCGTTAAAATACAGATGATCGACACATACTACACGATGGTCACGGTCGAGATTAGGAATAGGGCGACGGTGATAAACAATGTACCAATCATCAGATTTAGGAGAATTAATTACGGAATGATGCCCTGCGCCTGTTGCAACCTTTTCGTCTGCCACTAAAATAGTGGATTTCTTCTCAAATGGTCCCCAAACTGAATCTGCCACCCCATAGGCTACTTTATAAGTACCATTAGTCCAACCACCTTCCGACCACATCAAATAATATTTGCCCTTACGGATAAACATAATTGGTCCTTCCACGTAGCCTTTTGGTGTGATTTCTTTGACCATTTCCCCGTTTTCTAAAGGCATTAAACCCGTAAAATCGGGTTTGAGTTTGGCAATATTACAGTGTCCCCAACCTCCATAAATAATATAATATTGTCCGTCTTTATCCTGAAAAACTGCTTGGTCAATAGGTTGTGCTTTATTGTAAAATTGATTGATAAGAGGTTTCCCAAGATAGTCTTTATAAGGACCTTCGGGTTTAGAGGCCACTGCAATACCTATTCCTCCCACCTTATCATCTTTGTCTGGATTGTTTGCTCCGAAGCCCTTACGTTCGGCGCTTTGAATATCATTTGCGGAAAAAAACAAGAAATACTGCTTACCTTTTTGTACAATTGATGGTGCCCACATCGCCATTTTTGCCCATTTGATGGCAGTAGTGTCTAAAATTCGAGGATGTTTTTTCCAATTGACTAAATCTTTGGACGAAAAGGCATCAAAGAATATTTGGTCTTTGTATTTAGCCGAAAATGTTGGAAAAATCCAATATTCTTTATTCAAAATGACCGCTTCGGGGTCGGCATACCAGCCTTCAAAAATGGGGTTGCCTGAGGTTTTTTTAGGAGCCTGAGCAAACACATTTGAAAGAGAGATGATAAATGTTAAAAAACAGTAAATAGAAAATTGAGATATTGATTTCATAAAATTTGGGTTTGATTATTACCCCAAGTTATGACCAATAAAAATCGAATCCTATTTGAATGAACTGTATGACAGGACATAGCAGTATAGGGTAACAATTTTCTGAACCCATTTAGAACATCTTGATATTTTCTTATGTATATGTTTAAATAAATTTAAAGTAGAAAATTCTTCCTCAAATTGAAAATTTTACTAACTCTAATACGGATACGTAAGTTATTACTTAACAAAAAATATAGAATTACATGATAGACATTTGTATGTTTTGACTGGAATACTCAAAATAGTTCGGAGTGCATCATAAATAAATGGAGTTTGCACTCGTTGCCCATAGTTTTGAGAGCAACAAGGGCATTGGTTTCTGGTGGTTATTCTATTTTTCATTTTAAAATAATAGAGTACTGTCACAAGTGCAATAACCACAATGGTAATGACGGTAAGAGCGGCTAGGTTCAAGATTTCGTTTTTCATGAGTTCTAACTTTAATATGTTGGTGTGTTTAATAAATAATGGAAAAGAAGTAGCTTTTATACGCTTAAGCGGAAATAGAGATATTGAATAAAAGCTCTAAAAAATCGTCTTGGTAGTTTTTTCCAATAGGTAAAATACAACCATTGCTCATTGTAACTTCCTGTAAGCTAAATTCATTGATATGATCAATGTTGATTAAATATGATCGATGAATACGGATTAGCTTTTCATAATTGAGTGAATGCTGAATTTGTACTATACTCGATTTCAATACAAATTTTTTGGAAGTACAAGTTTGTAATTCTACATAATTTCCAGCACTTTGCACAAATACTAGGTTATTGTATAGGAGCTTGATATAGAGGTTGTTTTGCCTTATAAATACATACTCCGTTCTGATTTTTTCTTTATTTTCTGGATTTGGCGGTACCAAAAAATTACTAGTCTTTTTTAAATAAACCATGTATTAAAGTAGTTTTAATCACAGATTAAAAGAGTAGAAGCTAGTTCAATAGTTTATATTTTGAGCATAGTGTATTTAAAGTTGTCAAAAATTGGCTTTTTAACTATTGGCTAGTTTAATTTTCTCTTTATAATCCATAGGATTTAGTGAGTGTTTAATAATGTTTTTTGGCATACTTTTATCGAATATAAACGGATGTATATTATAAGATTTAGGCAGTTGCAAGTGTATTAAACAGGTGTAGTGAAGGGTAATAGGTTTTGTTCAAAGTGACATACTTTGAATAATTGAAATGTTATCGTGCAAGAAGGTAAAAGTTAACTGTATTGAAATAGGCTAGCAATATGATATTTATACAGTATGTGGTGATTAGTTATTAAATACACAAGGATGAGAATATTTATGGCGAAATTTCCTCAGTTATCAGTGTAATTCTATACAAATCTCGTGAATTGGAGATGGTGAAGCAATATCCTATTAGATATAAATTTATACTTAAAGATAATTAGAAACAAATATTTTCAATAAGTAAATTGTAAATTTATATAAAAACTGCAAATACTTATATTTAGTTTATTAGGTGTTAATTTGTAGCAATATTCGGGTATGAAACCTCTAACATTCTCTTAAAATTTGCGTAAAAAACACTTGTATGACACTTTCATTATTTGAGTGTGAAGACTCTCAATTAAATCTGTTACCAAAGGATGGGACAGTCAACTACTATGGTAAACTTTTTTCAGAGGAAGAAGCCAATCGATTCTTCGAAGAGCTTTGGACTACTATTGATTGGAGAAATGATGAGGCGATGATGTTTGGCAAAAAAATCATTACCAAACGTAAAGTCGCTTGGTATGGCGATAGTCCTTTTCGCTATACGTATTCGAAAGTTACCAAGGAAGCGTTGCCTTGGACACCAGGATTATTGATGCTAAAGAATAGAATTGAAATGGCCACTGGCGAAACTTTTAATTCATGTTTACTCAACCTCTATCATACTGGTGATGAAGGCATGGCTTGGCATAGCGACGATGAAATTGATTTGAAAAAAAATGGTGCTATTGGTTCAATCACCTTTGGAGCTGAACGAAAATTTGCTTTCAAACATAAACATACAGCCCAGAAAGTGGAAATGCTATTAGAACATGGAAGCTTGTTGGTGATGAAAGATACCACTCAAACATTTTGGTTGCACCGATTACCGCCTTCTAAAAAAGTCAAAAAACCAAGAATCAATCTGACTTTCAGAACTATCGAAAATCAGCGATTTTAGGTTAATACAGGCTGTATTTTTCGTTCATAATACCAAACAATTTTATCCAAAAGTACATCTCCGCCACCATAAAAAAACACTGCTCCCAAAGGAGGATTGGCTGTAGCTAGTCCTCCATAAGTGTAGGGACGCCAAACCCAACAGTTGTAATATGTACCAATGAGTTCAGTCGTAAAAACCGCTATTCCAATGAAAAAATACACATTCTGCCATCTTTTTCGTCTAACCAATACAAAAAATAACAGACCAAATAGCAATGAAAAATGGTCGTTCCAACCATAACCAACCGCTACAAATACTAGTGCATAAAATACAATGAAAATAGGTCTTAATACCTTGTCATAACGAGCAGCCCATGATGTGTGTGCGAAGATATAACCTGTGGCATATACGATGCTATGACCAAATGGCACATAAAAAGGTACATAAGGCGTACGATAATCATACATTCCTGCGCCATTGCAGAAAATTAATTCCCCTAAATAGGATAAAAAAATCATGACGAAAAGTAACTTTCGCAGATGAGCATCGCTGTGTTTGAAAAGTAATCCAAAATAAACAAGTGTCAGTATATCAGCTAGATATCTTCCGTCAAATATATTTTGGGCAAACCAAGGAGAGTCGACAAAAAGTAAGGCTGTAATAAAAGGAAAAAAGCCCCAAGCCAGCGCTAACAGTGCCTTGAAGTTTTGTGTGTTTTGATTAAAAATGGGAAACGAAAGAATATATTTCATCGAATGTCATGTCAAAAGTTATCTGAATGTGAATTTAACATTTTGGGCAAGGCCAACTCACAATTTACCACTATTACTTAAATATTCTTGCAGAATTAAGTTGGATAAATTTTGAGATAAAACATTAGTAATCAAAAAATACACTCAAAACTCATCACTCATAATTCAGCACTATTACCTATCTCCATTTAAAAGACTTGTTATCGATAGCCCTCATCGTACATAAAATACCATCTAAATGATCATATTCATGCTGGAGCAGTTCTGATAAATCACCTTGCATATCCCAAATTTGCTCCTGCCAATTTTCGTTTAAATAACGAATCGTGAGACTTTTATGTCGCATTACTTTTACTAACAAACGAGGGAAACTCATGCAGTCATCCCAGAGTTCAAATTGCTCTTCACTGAGATTTTCTAACACAGGGTTGATAAAAACTACGGGTTTGTCAATATTCATATAAATTACCCTTTTCATAATGCCTAATTGTGGTGCCGCAATAGCTCTACCAAAATTGTACTTTTCTCGGATTTCCTGCATGACATTATGTAGGTCTTCAACCCATTCTTTTACGAAGGGTAATTCTTCTTTTGTCACTTCTTGACATATCTCATAAAGTCGAGGGTCGCCCAAGACTAGCAAATCATCTAAGGTTTTCATTTTTGAATCAATTATTTATGCAAAATCTGGAATATCTATTTAAAAAAAGTAGTTTAAATTTACAGAAGAATATGAGAATTTTAGAAACCATACAGATACAAGATGGAAAGATTTTACAATTATCCTACCATCAAGCACGCATGAACGCCGCCCGAAAGCAACTTTGGCAGTGCGAAAACGTCATAGATTTAGCGTCAATGCTGATTATCCCATCAGAACATCAGAGCGGTATTGTGCGTTGTAGAGTAGTGTATCAACAAGAAATAGAGGAGATACAGTTTATTCCATACCAGTGGAAAAATATTCAGAAAATAAAAGTAGTAGAAGCACCTCCCATCGATTATGCTATCAAATGGCTTGAAAGAAGTGTTTTTACACAACTACTACAAGACAACTCTGAAGCGGATGAGTTGATCATTACTCAGAATGGATGGGTTTCAGATGCTACTATTGCGAACTTGGCATTTTGGGATGGGAAACAGTGGTTTACGCCTAATACTCCATTATTAAAAGGAACAAAACGACAATATTTGTTGGATACGCATCAAATAAAAGAAAAAGCGATAAGGATTGAAGACCTGAAACATTTTGAGAAAGTATGTTTAATCAATACTTTCAGAGATTTATCACATGAAGATGCAATCATTCTTTAGCGCTTTAAAATCACAATTTACTCAATTACTCCCTCACAACTCATTCAATAATTGCCGTGGCAGAAGAACAAAAAACACCTTCGTTTTTATTAAGACAAAAATTTCCCTTTGAACCAACGGTAGGGCAGGTTGAGCTTTTTCAGAAAATGGAAAAGTTTATCCTCAATACTGATGATTTTGGTCCTTTATGTTTTTTGCTAAAAGGATATGCAGGTACAGGGAAAACCACGGTGATTTCGACAATAATTAAGGTATTGCCCAAATTTGGTTATAAATCTGTTTTGTTGGCACCAACAGGTCGTGCGGCAAAGGTAATGTCCAATTATTCGAAAAAGACAGCCTTAACGATTCACAAGAAGATTTATCGCCAAGTTGCCAACCAATATACAGGTAGCTTAGAGTTTCAGCGTCAAAATAATTACGCCACCAATACCATTTTTATCATCGATGAATCCTCAATGATTTCTGATGATGCCGAGTTTGGCACTGCGGGTTTGCTCACAGATTTGATGGAATATGTGTTTACTCACCCAGAATTAGATTATAATGGGAACAAAATTATTTTTGTTGGGGATACCGCACAGTTACCGCCCGTAGGAAAGTTTATGTCGCCAGCGCTGGAAAAAGTTTACATGGAAGGACAGTTTCACCTGGGTGTTTTGGAGCAAGAACTTACCGAGGTAATGCGTCAGGATGCTGAATCAGGGATTTTGTATAACGCTACACAATTGCGTAGTACGCTTAGTACCAACAAACCAAAAATCTCTTTTGTAACCAAAGGATATAGAGATTTTTATAAAATGACTGGTGAAAAGCTGGAAGACGGACTGAACTATGCCTATCGTAAATTTGGTCGTGAAAATACGATTATTCTGACTCGTTCCAATAAAACTGCTGTTCTCTACAACCGCTATATTCGTCAGCAAATTTTTGCCTTGGATGATGAGCTTTCAGTAGGAGACTTGTTGATGATTGTAAGAAATAATTATCACTGGTTGGGAGATGACTCCCCAGCGGGATTTTTGGCCAATGGCGATTTTGTAGAGGTTATGAAAATCCGAGGTGTAGAAGAAATGCACGGATTCCGTTTTGCAACTTTGTATGTTCGATTACTTGATTATGAAGACCATCCCGAAATTGAAGCGAAAGTATTGTTGAGTACCTTATATTCCAATAACCCTTCTTTGAATAAAGATGAAAGTAAAGCGCTTTACGACTCTGTAGCCTTGGATTATGAGCATATTACCAACAAAAAAGACCGTATTGCCGAAATTCGTAAAGACCCTTATCTCAATGCTTTGCAAGTAAAGTTTGCCTATGCGCTCACCTGTCATAAATCGCAAGGTGGTCAGTGGAACGCCGTGTTTGTTGAACAAGGCTATCTGACTGACGAACAAATCAATGAGGATTTTGTACGTTGGTTGTATACGGGCATTACGCGTGCTACACATGAGGTATTTTTAGTCAATTTTCATAATGAGTTTTTTGATTAGTACTGTAAAAATTATCCTAAAAAATTGATAAATGATAAGAGGTTTGAAGCAATTCCAAATCTAAAAGGCTGAGTTTTTCGTATTTTTCCCAAACGAGAAACTTATGAAATACATACTTGCCTTTACTTTGTTTTTAATGAAAACCAATTTTGTACCGAATGCCACGGTCGAGAAAGTTGATTTAAGACGCTATTGCGGTGTCTGGTATTCACTTTACTCTTTACCCACTATGTTTGATCGCAATACCCGCGAAACCACAGGGTATTATTCTCTTAATGCCAAAGGTTACTTAGATGTGGTAACCACTTATAAAAAAGGAGATGACGAAGAAATTCACTCCGTAAAATCCAAAGTTTTTCCTGTTGCGAATACCAATAACGCTAAGCTCGAAGCACAATTTTTATGGCCATATCGAGTGGATTATTGGATTATCGAACTCCCCGAAGATTATTCTTATGTGGTAGTGGGACATCCAGAGTACAAATTTTTGTTTATCATGAGTCGTAAAAAGACTATGCCACAAAAACAGTTGGATGATATTATAGCCAGATGTAAAGCAAAAGGCTATCCTGTCGATAAATTAAGTTCACAGAAGCATGACTAAGGAATAGCAAATGATATTTACTTTCTGAAAAAATCTTCTAATTAAGACGTTACTTAGTAGAAATATACCAATTGAATCTTTTAGGTTATATAGCGTCATTCGTTAGTGTAGAATTATGATTTTTTTACTTTCAAATATTTACTAATTAGACACATGTGTTTATAAAGTTTTATATTCAAAACTCACAATTCACAATTCATCACTACCAATTTCCTGATCTAAAAATTGATATTATCTCTAAACAGTATGCTTTCTAGAAGAACCTTTTTGGCTTCTTTGGGAGTCTTGCCATTGACTACATTTAGCTTTGGAAAACCCAAAACGAAGGTTTTGCCTTTATCCGATTTTGTTAAGCATCTTGAACCAATTGGTCGTCGATTGGAAATAGAAGGATATTACGTTTGGTGTGCTTCGCCGATTATGGCTCCAGATGGGAAAATACACGTATTCTTTTCTCGTTGGCCAGAAAAATACAAAATGGGTGGATGGATTCACAAATCCGAAATCGCTCATGCGGTTGCTGATTCACCGACTGCTCCTTTTCAAGTGATAGGTACTATTCTTGCCCCAAGAGGCGAAGGATATTGGGACGCTACTACTTGTCATAATCCTCATATTCAATTTGTTGATAATCAATACTGTTTGTTTTATATGGGTAATTCCAATGGTAAAACAGACACCAAGCGTATTGGTATTGCCACAGCGCCAAGTCTCGATGGACCTTGGACTCGCTATGACAAACCGCTGTTAGAAGCGGGTGCTGAAGGTACTTGGGATGACCATTGCACTACGAATCCCTCTTTTATCAAACATCCCAATGGGGAATATTGGTTGTATTACAAATCTTGGAATACGAAAGAATACCAAGAAGCCCAAGGTGCTATTCGAGGAAATCGGAAGTACGGTTTAGCGATAGCCAAAAACCTTATGGGGCCTTATCAAAAGTATAAAGGAAACCCTATTGTTGATTTTTCGAGAAAAGGTAATAATGCTCAAGTTGAGGATGCTTTTACTTATTTAGAAAAGGGGAAATTCAAAATGCTTACCCGTGATATGGGATATTACAACCATGAGGTGGGTTTATTTATGGAGTCTAAAAATGGAAAAAAGTGGAGCGAACCTACGGTATCGTTTCTCCCTGCTGAAGCCTACATTACCGAACCACCAGCACCTTCGCATCTCAAGCGATATGGTAGATTTGAACGCCCGCAATTACTCATGCAAAACGGTAAGCCAACCCATCTATTTACTGCCATGCAAGGCGGGAAATATGCTACGTCTAGTTGTTTTATTTTCCGTTTGAGCTAAAGTTTCACTACTAATATTCACTAATTTCTTTACCAATAAACCTGATTTATTTCATGAAAAAAATCGTAAGTAAAGTATTACCCTTTGCCATGGGGTTACTGATGTCGCATGGTATTACGGCTCAATATCAACTTGAAAATTTAGACAGAGGTTTGGTCGCAGTACGTACCAATCCCAAATCTGTTTTTTTGAGTTGGAGAATCCTTGGTACTGACGCCAAAAATCTTGCATTTAATCTATATCGAGGCAAAACAAAACTGAACGCCAACCCAATTTCAACTATATCTAACTGGGTGGATAGTAGCGGAGTTGAATCTGAAGAATACAGCGTTAGAGCCGTATTAAATGGCAAAGAACAAAAAGCCTATTCTACCAAAGTATTAGCACAAAACTTTATTGAAATCCCTCTGAATATCCCTACTGGAGGTACAACTCCAGACGGAAAACCCTATACCTATTCAGCATCAGATTGTTCGGTTGGGGATTTAGATGGTGACGGGCAATATGAAATCGTACTGAAATGGGATCCAACTAACTCGAAGGATAATTCTCAAAAAGGCTATACAGGCAATGTCTATTTGGATGCTTATCGTATGGACGGGAAGCAATTGTGGCGTGTGGATTTAGGTAAAAATATCAGAGCTGGTGCCCATTATACTCAGTTTATGGTTTTTGATTTTGATGGCGATGGTAAAGCCGAAATTGCGTGTAAAACTGCTGATGGAACCACAGATGCAATAGGAAAAGTGATTGGAGATGCAAAGGCTGATTATCGTAATGAAACAGGATATGTATTGGATGGTCCTGAGTTTTTGACGGTTTTTGAAGGAGTTTCTGGAAAAATTCTTGATTCTGTACCATTCACGCCTGAGCGTGGAGAGGTAGGAGCTTGGGGCGACAAGTATGGCAACCGAGTGGATAGATTTATTTCTGCTGTGGCATATTTGGACGGTAAACATCCAAGCCTGATTACTGGGCGGGGCTATTATACTCGTTTGGTTAGAACTGCTTGGGATTTTGAAAAAGGTAAAATCAAAATGCGTTGGAATTTTGACTCCAACGATGCTGGAAACGAAGCTCACAGAAGTATGGGAAATCATCAGATGAGTATTGCCGATTTGGATGGGGATGGCAAACAAGAGGTAATCAGTGGAGCATCTGTAATTGCCTCTACTGGTAAAAGCTTTTACGCCAATGGCTTGGGTCATGGCGATGCGCTGCATGTTTCGGATATGGATCCAACCAGAAAAGGCCTAGAGCTTTGGCAATGTCACGAAGAACCAGCCAAATACGGAGAATATGGCATGGAGTTTAGAGATCTATTGACAGGAAAACCTATTTGGGGTGTATCTGGAGAAGGTAAGGATGTGGGACGCTGTATGGCTTCGGATATTGATCCAACGCGTTATGGATATGAAGTTTGGGGCTCAGTAGGAGGACTTTATGACTGTAAAGGCAATCAAATTAGTGCTACCAGACCTCGTTCTATGAACTTCGCTGTTTGGTGGGATGGTGACTTAACTCGTGAGTTGTTGGATGGTAATCATGTAGATAAATGGGATTACCAGAATGGACAATTAGTTCGTTTGTTTACTGCTGAGGGCTGTTCGTCAAACAATGGAACAAAGGCTACGCCAGCCATTTCAGGAGATTTGTTTGGAGATTGGCGTGAGGAAGTTGTGTTGAAAAAAAATGATAGCTCTGCATTACGAATTTTTACTACAACCATTCCAACGACCTACAAAATGCCAACGTTGATGCATGATGCCCAATACCGTGTGGCTATCGCTTGGCAAAACTCTGGTTATAATCAACCTCCACATCCAAGTTTTTATTTGGGCGAAGTTGCACCGAAGTAATTTGAAAATTTGAAGATGTGTTGATTTGAAAATGGATTGTGATTTTGCGTAGCTAAATACCCGAGAGTCACGCTTAATTTAATGAATTTTACGAGTAGAGACACAATGCTTTGTGTCTTAAGCCGAATCAGACATAGCATATAGTATCAAAAAGGCGTTCGAAATAAGCTTTTCGAACGCCTTTTTGATACTTTATCTCAGGATAATAGTCACTAATTTGCTCATTATCAGATCACTAAATTAGGGACGAAATTATTCTGGAAGTAACTGGATAATTCTTCCCGGACCTTCTACCGAAATATAAATCAAGCCATCTGGACCTTGTTTTACGTTACGTACACGTCCAATACTTTCCAATAGTTTTTGTTCTTTTACCACCTTGCCATCTTTAATTTCGAGACGGCTCAAATATTGATATGCTAAACCTCCAACTAACAAACTTCCTTTCCAACCTTTGTATTTATCACTTGTAATAAAAGAGATACCACAAGTTCCGATAGATGGAGTGTATTGGTGTTGTGGAAGCGTAACACCTTCTTTTGAAGGAGCTTTAGAAATCGTTTTTCCGTCGTAGTTGATACCATAAGAAACTACAGGCCAACCGTAGTTTTTACCTTTTTGGATAACGTTTACTTCATCACCGCCACGAGGACCGTGTTCTGATTCCCAAATTTCTTGTGTAGTTGGATTAAAAGCCAAACCTTGTGGGTTGCGGTGACCATACGAATAAACCGTAGAAGGAGCAGTGTTACCTTCTAATACAGGGTTGTCGCTAGGCACTTTACCATCGTCGGTCATACGGTGAACTTTTCCCCAAGGAATCGTTACATTCTGCGCATTCATGTTAGGCGATTCAGCACCGCCGTAGCTAGTTGCACCACCTTCTCCGATTGATAAAAACAAAAATCCTTTATTGTCAAACTCAATGCGACTACCATAGTGATTGTACATGGTGTTGGTGGCTGGAGTTGTAAAAATCTTTTCAGTACCCGTAATAGCATCACCGTTAAGTTTGAAGCGAATCAAATTTAATTGTGATCCATCATCAGTGCCTTTGCTTACATAAGTCGCATAAATCCAGCCATTTTGAGCATATTTTGGGTGAACTCTTAAGTCCAATAAACCACCCTGTCCTTTTACAAATACATCCGTTGGAGCTCCTGAAAGTTCAGTAGTTTTTCCACCTGAATAGCGGTAAAATTTACCTTGTTTCTCTGTAAAAAGTAAGTCACCATTAGGAAGAAAGTCCATTCCCCAGATAACATCCTTGTCATTGACAATGATATTGGATTTGAGTTTTGGTTGTGTATCTGCGGTAGCGTTTTCTGTAGTAGGTTCTAATCCTCCATTAGTTTTGCAGGAGAATCCAGAAGAAAGAGACATGATTGATAAACAAGCACATCCTAAAAGTACATTTTTCATAATAATTGAATAGTTGGTTTTAATTTTCTTACAAAAGTATCATAATCAAGCTTTTCTCTGTCGGGGCTGTAGGGCTTTTGGTACCAGATTGTGGAGCCATTCAAGAGTTAGGACAGGACGAAGGACTCCCAAGTATTGCAGATTTAGGATTTCTGATTTCGGAAATAAAGTAAAATACCTTTATTTCAAGAAATACAAAAGATTACACTTCCGAAATCCAACATCTGATATCTGAAATAGATAGTTTTATAATCCTTCGTTCACTACTAATCTCATGCAATCTGAAATCTTGATTTAGAGTTTAATTTTTTCTCCTTGTTGTGGAAAAATGATGTTTAATCCTAATATATTTTGAGCTTTCATCTGTTCAATGATTTTTTGCTCGTTTATAGCTGGGGGTTTCAAATGCGTGATAACAACATTTAAGCCTTTCATATTTTCTTTTCCAGCAAGGTCTGCCAAAACACTCATTTCTTTCATCAACCATTGTGGTGTTAGGTGACCAAATAACAAATGATTGGGTTGTTCGTTGGGGAAAGAAACCTCGATAAGAATGCCCTTCAATTGCTTGTTTTTAATCAATGGTGCTACGGTTTTCCAAAGGTTTTTCAACTTTCCTGCTTTTTCTAATTCATCAGGTCCTGTGTCTCCCAAATACAAGACGTACGAATCTTGATGTTTAATCAAAAAGGCCGTGCTTTCAAAAGGCTCAATATGACTTAATGAAAAAGCTTTTACCGTCATGTCCGTTCCTGCAATTTTTTCCTCTGTTTCGAGTGGTAAAGTTGCATAATGGTATTTTTTCAAGAGAACACCAACGCCTGCATCGCCAAAATTTACCCAAGTTTTATCATTGAAATAGTTTTCTTGCATAATAGTCATGCACTTTTGTGTAGCATAAATACTTTTCGCGGTATCACCAGGGGAGTTGATAATGAGTCCAGAAACATGGTCGAGGTGTGGGTGAGAAATGAAATAACCTTTGATGTATTTTCGCATCACCTGCGAAGCAGATAAAGTAAACGTTTTTTTCTCCACAGCTTTTTGCAAACCTGCATAAACCGTTCCTGCGTCTAATGCCACAAATTGCTCAGAACCACTCGCACCAAGCATATAGCAAGACATATTACTTTCGTCGGTGCCACCTTTTACGCCCAAAGGAATTAAGTCAAATTGTGCTTTTTGCCCTAATGTAGCGAGACTTAAAAGGGATAAGGTTGCTAGTGTAAAGATTTTTTGCTTGTTGAATCGTATCATAAATGAAGAATATTAAATGCTAATTGTTGGTCTAATGAGATGATGATTGTCACTAGAAACCGTAAAGTTAGTAGATTCGAAATTAAATTATGGTTGAAGTTGAGATTTAAAAGCGTTTGTCTCAGAGACGACTAATGTTGGAATACTTTTTGCAGAAATTCCTTCAAAGAAAGTATCTATTTGAAGCGTAAAGAATAAAAAATGAGAAATATTGCTTTTGTTTTATCATTAAATTTCTATATTTAAAAAAGGAATTACTCTTTCGGCATAATACTTGATAGGTGAGGTTATTTGAATATACCTGTTTATCTGGTAAAAGCCATAGCCTAACTATTCTTGTATATAGATTCAACCCGTGTACTTATGTTTGAAAAAATCCTTAACAAATTTCTGAGCCTGATTGTCTTACTCCGCCATGGACGAATGACACCAGATGTACGTTATTATTACCGCCATACTTATCGGTGTCAGCTAACACAACTTAAGTATATTTTTAGGGACTATGTAATCAAGAAACCTTACAAAGAAATTGAGTTTCAGGGGGAGTTTGCTCCTGAACTAGAATTTACGATTCCGTTTGCTTATTGGCACTTCAAAAATGGTACCTTGAAAAGTACCAAGGCAGCGCTTTTTACCAAGGAAATGTATTTCTTTTCGCCTCATCATGAAGAAGTCTTTGATGTAAGAACCAACGAAGGAAATTATAATTTTGAACTCCCTCGTGTACTGTACAGTCAAGATTATGACATGGCCAAATGGCTTGAAGTGCCTTATAAAGAGCATTTTAAGAACGATGTTTATGTCTATGACAAACCGATGCTGATGATTGCTAATCGATACAATATGGAATGGGGTGGAGCACCCATTAGTTTTTATAGTATCGAAGATTTGGACTTTATGATTAGTCATTTGAAAAAAGACTATACCATTCTTTATAACCGCCCACGTCCTCAGAATATCACTAATGATACCAGCGATATTTACGAACTCAATGACTATGAGTGGTTAGCCGAAACACACCCTGAGGTAGTTTTGATGGAGGATTTGTATAAAGAGAATAAAATTAAAGCCAGAAATTACAACCATTTCCAACTATCTGTATATGCCAATTGTGAGAAGTTTATTTCTATTCATGGTGGTACGGCAGCCTTGGCAAGTTGTTTTAAAGGCTCTAATATAATTTTGTCAAAAAAAGGACCAGAGCATCATTTTGGTTGTTTCAAAACACTTTTTCCAAAACTTTCAGGAGCTACGATTTATCATGCCAAAACCAATGAAGAGGCGAGAGACTTTGTGCTAAAACATTACGTAAAATCATAACCGTATGGCAAATAACTATTGGTTAAAATCTGGTTTCTTGAATATTCTCCAAAGTTTGACAAATGTACTTTTTGGCTTTGGAGGCTTTTATATGTTGGTACGTGTTTTGGATAAAAATCAGTTTGGCGCTTGGACACTCTTTATGACGACTACCTCTATATTAGAGGTAATTCGTAATGGCTTAATTGGAAATGCTTTGGTGAAGTTTTTGTCAGGCGCAAAGCCTGAAGAGAAAACCCCAATTATTACGGCTTCGGTAACAATTAGCGCATCGCTTTCGGTTTTTTGTGTATTGCTAAATTTGATTTTTTCACATTTTCTCAGTGTAATGTGGCATACGCCTGAGCTGGAACCAATGTTTTATGTGCACAATATTACCTTTTTACTTTCGGGTGTATTGGCTATTTTTAACAGTGTCGAGCAAGCGCATTTAGCGTTTAATGGGGTTTTTATTACAACCTTTATTCGTCAAGCAGTCTTGTTCCTATTTATTCTGGTTTGTTTTATTACAAAGTTCACGATTCCGTTAGCGTATTTGGTGTATATTCAGATTGTGGCAGTTGTGATAGCAACTTTGATTGGATACAGCTACGCTAGAAAACACTTGACACTCGATAGACAGTTGCACAAAGAGTGGATTAGTAAATTGTTTCATTTTGGAAAATATACCTTCGGTACATCGGTAAGCTCTATTCTGTCGGGGACTATCGACCAAATGATGCTTGGGGCTATGCTTTCTCCTGTGGCTTCTGGGGCATTTAATGTGGCAGTACGAATTACAAATCTTATCGAGATACCAACCAATTCTATTGCTACGATTGTATTTCCACAAAGTGCCAAGCGTGCACAAGAAGGCTTAGATGGAGTGCGATATTTGTATGAAAAATCTGTGGGAACAATCTTGGCTTTGGTGATTCCTGCCATTATATTTCTTTATCTCTTTTCTGATTTAATCGTCAATATTATTGCGGGTGGAAAATACGATGACTCGATTCCTTTATTGAAGATTACGTTGTTGTATTGCATTTTTGTACCATTTGGTCGTCAATTTGGTATCGTTATCGATTCTATTGGCAAAACCAAATTAACCTTCTCTGTGGTGGTTTTTTCGGCTTGTTTAAACATTGCGATGAACTACTTTTTGATTAGTTCGCAAGGAGTAATGGGGGCGGCTCGGGCAACTTTAGTGTCCAGTTTTATTGGTTTTATCATCGGACAAGTAATTTTGTATAAAGAACTAAAAGTAAATGTGCTTCACCCATTTGTTTACGCTTTTAGATTTTACCCAGAATTTTATCACCAATATATCAAGCCTCGCTTAAAAAAGGCTTGATGTTAAATATTAATGCAAAATAAAATTGCATTAATACGCTTTAGGCTGTAAGCCGTAGGCATTAGGCAAAAGAGCTTAAATTATTTCATGAGAAATTCATTTCAACTTTTAGCCTACAGCATACAGCCTAGAGCTTAAAGCGGGTAAAATTATTTTAATTTTGCCTACTAACTTAAGTTTTTTAGATGAAAAAGTTTAAACAAATCACCTTAATTGAGGATTGTAGACTGAGTCCTGAAATTTTACCAGATTTACAGCAATATGCTGAAAAACCTGTGGTAATGTTTCAGGACTCTCCTGTTTCTGATGAGGAAATTTTAACAAGAATTGGAGATTCCGATGCCATTTTTCTGAGTTGGAAAACAAAGATTAATGCTTCAGTTTTAAGACAATGCCCACAGCTTAAATATATTGGTCTATGTTGCAGCATGTATGAAAATATTTCTACAAATGTGGATATTGAGACTGCCAAAGAACTTGGAATAACGGTAAAAGGAGTCAGAGATTATGGCGATGAAGGAACTGTCGAGTTTATAATATCGCAATTGATTTCATTATTCAAAGGCATCGGCAAAGCTCAATGGCGTTCTGAATCTACCGAGTTGACAGGAAAAAGTCTTGGAATTATTGGCCTAGGAACACTCGGACAAATGGTTGCTAAAACAGCTCAGTTTTTTGGCATGAAGGTATATTATTACAATCGTTCAAGAAAAAGTGAGTGTGAAAACTTAGGAATACAATTTTTATCATTGTCTGAGCTTCTCGCTACTTGCGACGTAATATCAGTTCATTTGCCCAAATACACTGTTTTATTAAACGAAGAGGAGTTTTCCTTCAAAAAGAAAAACTCTATTTTGATTAATACTTCCGTTGGGTTGACATTTGACAAAGACGCTTTTTTGAAATGGTTGCAAAATGACTCGACATCATTTGCCATTCTTGATGCAGATGGAGCAGGGACTTTCTATGAAGAATTTAACCAGCATCCTCAAATCATAACTTATCCTTTTAGTGCAGGATTTACTGCCGAAGCTAGAAGACGATTATCGGAGAAGGTTTTGAAGAATGTAGAAGAGTATTTATAGCATTACTGGTTCAAGCCACAGTCTCGAACTAGGAAATAGGCAAGCATCAGGATGATACATGATGGAGTGAAGACATTTGGAAGCTATATTTGATAGTTTAGGCTTATTAGGATTTTTTATACTACTAAGCTATTCTTAATTGCATAACTTACCATTTTAACCGTGAAAAAAATTCTCCAAAATCTATTCATAGCATCATTTGTCCTGATAAGTTTCGCTTCGATAGGACAATCAAAAAAACTCAATTTACAAGGAACATGGCGATTTGCGATTGATTCCTTGGATAAAGGCGTACAAGAAAAATGGTTTTCTCAAAAACTAAAAGATAAGGTAAAGTTACCAGGCTCGATGCTTGAAAATGGCAAAGGAAATGCAGTAACACTTCAGACTCAATGGACGGGTAGTATATATGATAGTTCTTGGTATTTTAATCCTCGAATGGCAAAATATCGGCAAGGTCCTCGCCCAAAATTCCCTTTTTGGCTTACTCCTAAAAAGCATTACGTAGGTGGCGCATGGTATCAACGTGATATTGTCGTTCCTGCTGACTGGAAAAATCAACGTATTTGGCTAAATCTTGAACGTCCACATTACGAAACACGTGTGTGGATTGATAATCAGGAAATTGGTTTGCAAAATTCTCTTTGTGTAGCCCATGTTTATGATTTGACGGGAAAACTCAGCACAGGAAAACATACGCTAACAGTGCGAGTTGATAATAAGACCAAAGCGATCAATGTAGGGAAAGATTCTCATAGTATTACGGATCATACTCAAGGAAACTGGAACGGTATTGTTGGAAAAATGGAGTTGTCTACCGAGGGACAAGTTTGGCTTTCGGATGTACAGATATATCCGAGTGTAAAAGAAAAGCTTGCTAAAGTAGTGATTCAATTGGAAAATAATCTGATCACTACAGTTTCTGGGAAAATTAGCCTTTCTGCCAAAAGCTTCAATTCATCCAAACAACATTCGGTTGCTCCTCTTGTGGTAGATTTTAGAGCGGATAAGGGAAGCAATACATTAACCTACACCTTACCGATGGGTGATAATTTTTTGACTTGGGATGAATATGCGCCAGCTTTATATAAATTAAACGTACAGGTTTCTACAAGTGAGGGCGTGCTGTCGGTAAGGGATGTTCAATTTGGCATGAGAGATTTTGCGATCAATGGAACTCGTTTTGAAATTAATGGACGTCCAATATTCTTGAGAGGAACGGTCGAAAACTGCCAGTTTCCATTAACAGGATACGCTCCGATGGATGTTGCATCTTGGGAAAAAGTTTTCAGAAAAGCCAAATCTTATGGGCTCAACCATTTCCGTTTTCATTCGTATTGCCCACCAGAAGCTGCCTTTATTGCCGCCGATTTAGTGGGTATTTATCTGCAACCTGAAGGTCCAAGCTGGGCAAATCACGGTTCGTCTTTGGGCGATGGACATCCGATTGATCAATATATCATGGACGAAACCAACCGTATGGCGAAAGTTTACGGCAATTATGCATCCTTCTGTATGTTAGCATACGGCAACGAACCAAGAGGAGGAAAGCAGGTAGATTATTTGACAAAGTTCATCAAATACTGGCAAGCGAAGGACCCTCGTCGCAAATACACAGGTGCTTCGGTAGCCATGAGTTGGCCATTAGTCCCTGCTAACGAATATATGATTAAGTCAGGACCACGAGGTTTACCTTGGGACAAACTCCCATCAAGCAGTGCTGATTTTGGAGATAAGGTCAAAAACTTTACAGTTCCTTACGTTACTCACGAGTTAGGTCAATGGTGTGTATTCCCGAATTTTGATGAAATCAAAAAGTATAAAGGACTTTATGAGGCTCGTAATTATGAACTTTTTCAAGAAGATTTGAAGGATAGAGGAATGGCAGATAGGGGCAAAGATTTCTTTATGGCTTCTGGAAAACTACAAGCCATTAGTTACAAGCACGAAATGGAAATGGCATTTAGAACGCCTCTTTCAGCAGGATTTCAGATGCTAGGTCTCAACGATTATTCAGGACAAGGAACCGCTTTGGTCGGTTTGCTTGATAGTTTCTGGGAGGAAAAAGGATATATCGATGCCAAAGAATTCCGTCAATTCTGTGACTCAACAGTTATTTTAACTCGTTTTCCAAAATTTGTTTTTCAGCAAAATGAAAGTATCCAAATACCAGTTGAGTTGTTTCATTTTGGACAAAAAGCTTTGTCAAAAGCAGTAATTGCATGGCAAATTGTTGATTCAGAAGGAAAAACTGTGCAAGCTGGTGAGTTTCAGCCATCTGATTATGCAATTGGGAATAACCTTTCAGTTGGAAAAATTACATTTAATCCTCAGCAAATTAATCAAGCCCAAAAACTGTTACTTAAAGCGTCAATTAATGGTTCAGAAATTCAGAATCAGTGGGCGTTTTGGGTATATCCAACTACTTTGCCAGTGGTAAAATCAGAGGAGGTTTATTCATGTAATAGTATAGATGAAAAAGCTTTGCAGATTTTGGAAAAAGGAGGGAAGGTCTTTTTACAAGCTGCTGGAAAAATAGAAAGAGGCAAAGAAGTAGTCAATTATTTACAACCTGTTTTCTGGAATACCTCATGGTTTAAGATGCGTCCACCGCATACTTTAGGGTTTGTTTGTGATCCTAAGCATCCTGCGTTCCAATCATTTCCTACAGAATTTCATGCCAATGTTCAGTGGTGGGAATTGGTCAATAAAACACAAGTGATGCTGTTGGACGAATTTCCGAAAGGATTCAAACCTGTGGTACAACCCATAGATACATGGTTTTTGAATAGACCGTTGGGCTTAATTGTGGAGGCAAAAGTAGGCAAAGGAAAGCTATTGATTTGTAGTGCCGATGTTAGCTCAAATTTGGATACAAGACCCGTAGCTCGTCAACTAGCTTATAGTTTGCAACAGTATATGGTCTCATCAGCTTTTAACCCACAGACTTCAGTAGATTTACAGGTAGTAAAAAATCTTTTTGATAAGTCTTACAATCCTAATTTTAATACCTATACCAAAGATGCTCCTGATGAGTTGAAGGTAAAAAAGAATGGTATGAATCCCTGATTAGTGATAGATTAAAGATCTTATTCCTTCTAAGGTACGACTTAAGTTGTATCCTAGAAGGATTTTTTTTGATATAATCTTTAACGCCAAAATCCTGTTACAAATAGGCTTATAAAAGCAGTTGTTAGGTTTTTATAACTGTTTGAAAATAAGTTTATAAGCTAAAGTTTTAGGTGTTTTTGCAAGAATGATTAATAAAATATTTTAAAAACATTATGCTTTGTTCTCTTCCTCATTCAACCTAAATTGCAATTGATTTTATCCTGAAAATTCTACTTTTAAGATAATTTTAGCCTAAAATGTCCAACTGGGTTGAGTATTTTATTCTTAAAATGGATTATTAAAATAATTTACAATAAATTAATATTTAATAATTTATTTTATTAATTTGGTTGCGAAATCCAACTAACACTTTCAAAACTAATTGCTAGAAAACAGTTTACAGGATTTCAAAACCGCATCAACTTACCGTATTTAAACCATGAAAAACAACGAAAGGAGGGAATCTTTTTCTCCGTAACACTCTAAAACTATTTTTTTCAAATTCGCTCTATCAGAGCCCAATTTTCAATTTTCATCATTTTAATTCCTAACAATGAAAGCATGTAGAAAAATTTTTACTACGTTATTTGCTACACTCTTGATTTTGACTGGACAGTTCGTAATGGCTCAACAAGTAGTCAAAGGAAAGGTCGTGGATAGCAATCAATCTGCCCTAGCAGGCGTAAGTATTTTAGTGAAAGGTACTACCAAAGGTACAGTAACGGATGGTTCGGGTAATTTTACGATTTCTGTTGCCAAAAATGCCTCTTTGATTTTCCAATCATTAGGCTTCGCTACAAAGACCGTTGAAGTGTCGGGACGTACAACCATCGATGTGGTATTGGAAGCTACTTCTCAAGACCTTGATGAGGTGGTTGTTACGGCCTTGGGTATCAAACGTGAACAAAAAGCCCTTGGTTACTCAATTGGAACAGTTTCGAGCAAGGAAATCACCGCTTCGGGTAATACCAACTTTGCTTCGGCATTGTACGGTAAAGTAGCAGGTGTTAAAATCTCTACGGCGCCAGGTGGTGCAACATCAGCTGTAAACGTACAGGTACGTGGGGTAAACTCATTGAATTATAATACTCAACCACTTTATGTTGTGGATGGTATCGTAATCCGTGATTTTAACCAAGCAGGTGCAAATGGCTTGAACAATGGCGGTTATTGGGATGACCAACGTATCCGTGGTAATGGTATCTTGGATATCAACCCAGCTGATATTGCAAGTTTGTCAGTATTGAAAGGTGCATCAGCAACAGCCCTTTACGGTTCTGAAGCTTCGAATGGTGTAATTGTTATTACAACAAAATCTGGTGTAAAAGGCAAAGGGTTAGGCGTTGAATTAAACTACACGTATAACCAAGAACGTGTAGCATTTACACCTCAATATCAGAATGTTTATGGTCCAGGTTATGACCGTGCTACAAACTTAGCAGTAGGCGCAGATGAAGAAGGTTTTATCACAAATCCTGATGGTTCTAAGCGTGTTAACTTCAGAGCTTACGGACAATTTGGTCCTAAAATGGATGGTAGAATGATGCCTTGGTGGGACGGAACAATGCAGTCGTACAGCGCAAAGCCAAATAACTTTAATGATTTCTACCAAACAGGTTATAATTCAACGGTTAACGCAGCTTTCTCAAATGCAACTGACAAAGGTTCTTACCGTTTTTCTTACACAGGAACTGACTATGCAGGTATTATGCGTGGAAGTGGTTTGAAACGTAATACTTTCAACTTGAACTCTTCTGTAAAATTGAGTAATAAAGTTACTGCTGATGTGGTTGTAAGTTATATCAACTCAAAAGTGCATAACCGTCCAGAGCAAATCAACCGTGTAACAGCCAACTATGGTGGTTTTTATAGCCGTGCGGAAGATATGAACAACTTCTTGAATCATTACCAAACATCACAAGGATACAAATATGTACCGTACAATGTTCCTGAGCGTAATCCTTCAGAGGCGTTCAAATACAACATTCGTGGTGGCGATATTATGGATTTGTTGTGGAATGCTTTGCGTAATAGCGAAGACGAAAACCAAGATCGTGTATTAAGTTCAGTGACTTTGAATTACAAAATCAATAATGAATTCGGATTACGTGGTCGTGTAGGTAATGACTTTACAAGTTTGGGTACTGAAGTAAAGAAATACAACGAATTTCCTGCTTTGTTTAACTCAGGAAATAGTACTGGTGAATACCGTGTTGCAAGTGGTCGTTACTCAATCGTGTATGGCGATGCGATGTTGACTTATGCTAAAAAATTGAATACAGATTTTGATTTGTCTGCTTCTGCTGGTGTACAAGGTCGTCAAGAAAAATACTATGACCAATCAGTTGGTACAAATGGTGGTTTGGTAATCGAGAACTGGTTTAGCATGAACAACTCTACTAACGTATTGAATGCTAGTGCTTCACGTAGAGAAATGATTAAGTTTGCATACTTGGGTACTTTGAATGCAGCTTACAAAAATATGTTGTTTGTAGAAGGTACTGCTCGTCAGGAATACTCTTCAACATTGCCAGCAGGAAATAACAGCTACTTCTATACTTCGGTAAACTCTGGTTTTGTGTTCTCAGATGCATTCCAAATGCCTAATTTCATGAACTACGGTAAAATCCGTGCTTCTTATGGTATCGTTGGTAATGCTCCTCCATTGTATGTAGCTAACACAACGTATTCACAAACGATTTTGCAAACGGCTTACGGCGCAGTTCCTGCTTTAAGAGCAAGTTCTAGCTATGGTAACGATAACATCAAACCTGAACAGAAATTTGAAAATGAATTTGGTTTAGAAACGAAATTCTTTAAAAATAAGTTAGGATTTGATTTGACTTATTACAATAGCCGTATCAAAGATCAAATTCTTCAAACCTCTATTCCAACAAGTACAGGTGCTAGCTCGGTATTGGCAAACGTTGGTGAGCTTCGCTCTTTTGGTTGGGAAGCATCGATTTATGCAACTCCTATCAAAACACGTGATTTCACTTGGAACACACGTATCAATGCTGCCATCAACCGTACAAAAGTTGAGAAATTGGCAAAAGGTATCCCTCAGTTAGTTGCTTATGATGCTGATCAATCTGCGATTAAAATCGTAGCAGACGAAGGCGATTATTTAGGAAATATCTATACGCATGTTCGTGCTACTGATTCTAAAGGTAACTATATCATTTCTGGCGACGGTCTTTATACTTTGACATCTGACTACAAAAAAGTAGGTAACGTTATGCCGAAATTAGTAGGTGGTTTCTTGAACTCATTTAGCTACAAAAACTTCAGTTTAGACATCAATATGGATTACCGTATCGGCGGACAATTGGTATCAAACCCATTGTTGTATGCTACAGGTGCAGGTATGTTCGAAAGTACCTTGAAATATCGTGATGCAGCAAACGGTGGTTTGCCATATTATGTTGATGGAAGTGGTAACAACGTGTTGTTGTCAAGTCATACTGCAACAGCTCCAAATGGAGGTAAAGTATATCATGATGGTGTAATGTTGGATGGTGTAACAGCAAACGGCGAGAAAAATGCTAAGATTATTGATGCAGCTTCTTATTACATGAACACTTACACTTGGGGTTCGTCGGGTTGGTACGAAAACGGTGCAGTGTATGATAACAGTTATTTGAAAGTTCGTGAAGCAATTTTATCTTATACTTTGCCTTCGGCAGTAGCTCAAAAATTGCGTTTGCAAAATGTTCGTGTGTCTTTGATTGGTCGTAACCTATTCTACTTGTACCGCACGTTGAAAAACCTTGACCCAGAAGCACCTATCGGTACTAGCTGGAACCGTCAAGGTATCGACGAAGGTTCAACAGCAGCAACTCGTAGCTTTGGTGTGGCTTTACACGCAAGTTTTTAATCAACCAATCAGACATTTTATTTAGAAAAGTATGAAAAAGACATTCATCAAAATAAGTGCAATGTTAGCGATTGTAGCTACTTTGAGTAGCTGTAAAGACCAACTCGGTGACTTGTACCTTAACCCTGAACAAACAACGACTCCTTCAGTTGAGAAATTTTTTACTCAAATTCTCAACAATGATCGTATCTACCCAAAATATTGGGATATGCGTACTTTTGCGTTGACGCACGCAGGTGTATTTTCTCAAGTGATTTCATTTACCAACGATAAATTCATTTACCGTGAACAAGCGCAATATACTGAGCAACGTTGGGGTGATTTTTACACAACGAATGGTAATGGTAGTGGTCCTTTGGCACATTATCGTGAAATAGAAAAACAATACGCTAAACTTTCAGCTACAGAAAAACAAAGTGCAGATGTGTTTGTGAATGCAGCGAAAGTAGCAATGTTGGAACAAACGGCTCAAATGGTTGACCTTTGGGGAGATATTCCATTTTCTGAAGCAGGAATGTTGAACTTAAACGGCTCGATTACATCACCAAAGTTTGATGACGCAAAAGAAGTGTACTACACTGTAATTGCAGGTTTGAAAGATGCTTCAAATTATTTTGCTACGGCTAACTTGAGTAGTGTAACGGCTGGTTCGTTCAAAAAGCAAGATATTCTTTTCCAAGGCGATATTACAAAATGGCGTCGTTTGGCAAACTCTTTACGTTTGCGTGCATTAATGCGTATTTCATTCGTGGATGAAGCAAAGGCAAAGGCAGAAGTATTAGAAATGTTGAATAACCCAACACAGTATCCTTTGTTGGAAGAAACAACTCAAAATGCTTTGTTGAACCCAGTAACAACTTATATCGACAATTTGCGTAATGCTTTCTATGAGTCGAATAATCATTTGGGAGCTTCGTTCTTGTTGGATAAAGTACTAAAACCTGCTAATGACCCGCGTATTGCAGTAATTTATGACAAAGGCGGTCGTCAGGATGGTAGCAAATGGGTAGCCAATGCAGATTATTATGCAATGCCATTAGACTTAAACTCAACTGACCAAGCTACAAATATTACTAATGGTAAATATGCAGTGCTTGACTCAGCTACGTTTGTATATAACAGCAAATTACCTGGCGTAATCTTTACTTCGGCTGAAACACATTTGTTGAAAGCAGAAGCGTATGAGCGTTGGGGAACTACTACAGATGCAGCAACGGCTTACAACAAAGGTGTAGCTCAATCAATTGCTTATTACTATGCTTTGAATAACTTGAGCAATAGTACAGCGCCAAAATTGACTGCTCCATCTGCCGCAGCTGTAAATGACTTTTTAGCAAACTCAACGATTAAATATGCTGGATCTTCGGCTCAAAAATTAGCCTTGATTTGGACACAAAAATGGGTACAATTTGGCTTTATGCAATCGGTACAAGCTTGGTCTGAACTTCGTCGTACAAAATATCCTCAGTTGACTTTTGTAGCGGACAATACTTCAGGTTTTGCTTTGCCACCAAACAGATTGACTTACCCTGGTCGTGAGCGTACATTCAACCCGAACTATAGCGCAGTTTCGGCAAAAGATACTCGCGATGCGAAGATTTTCTGGGACGTAAAATAGAAGTAGATAAGTGAAAAACTGAATGATAATAAAAATCCCCCTCATCTATATGGACGAGGGGGTATTTTTTTAGTGCTGAGTGAGGAGTGTTGAGTGCAGAGTTTTCAAAGAATTTTAGATTTGGGATTTCTGATTTCCGAAATGAAGCAAAATACTTTTATTTTTTACAAAATATAGAAGCTTACACTTCCGAAATCCGACATCCGATATCCGAAATAAACAGTTTTTACTCAGTTCAACCTATTTTAGGCAAGGACAAAGGACAATTCATCATTCAAAACTCACCATTCACAACTCATCACTACAAAAGTTCTGCTATCTCCATAATTCTGTGAAGTATCATATCGATTTCGTCATCGAGGGTTGCGAGATTACTACTGGTAATATTTTCAGGGTAAAATCTCAAATACGTCATCACCGCCTCACGAACCCATTGAAGATTTTCGTCGGTTACCTCTGATGTTGACAATGCTTGACTCAACGAGTTTGATAAAATATCTTCAGCTCTAAGTTTTAATAATAAACCTGTTTGACCTGTAAGTGATTCTTGCTCAGCGAAGCACTGAACTAAATGTTCGAAATTGGCTTTGAGCAATCTCAGATATACGGGAGTTAACGTTTCCATGGTAATTCGTTGGCTGGTAATACTACTATTCTATTTTGCATAGCAGGATTGATTGCTCTAAAATCAAAGCTCCCATCTGCTTTCTTTAATCTACGATACACCAATGGAATCAAAATTTGTTCGCCTCCACCAGCTAAATATGGTTGACCTATGTTTAAGTTATTTGAGAGTTTTTGTGCCGCAGCTAATCCTCTCCAAACCCAGATACCTCCCGCAGGAACGGTGTATTCTACAATATTTTTGAAGCTATTCCATTCTGGCTGAACGGCAGTTCCACCAATTACCTCAGATATTGATTTGGGTTTAGTACGTGTCCAATAACCTCCTGTAAATTGGTCCCATCCGTCATTACATACTCTATACAATTTTGTTCCTTCTGGCAATTGCTCCAAACTAGCGGTGTTGTTCACAAAAGACATCACATCTGGCGCATAGCTTACCGCAAAATCTGGGTCAAAACTTCCACTTGGTAACTTTACTTTGAAGTTAGCAAATTGAGTTCCTTGCGAAAAACCATTGGGTTGATAAGACCCGTTGGCCAAGCCAGGAAAGTCGAAGTTACGAATAATTACCTTTCTATGGTAAATACTCAAAGCATTGTTTAGGTCGGTATAAAGTTTCTGCTTGTTTGAAGTCGTGTCAAAAGTACCTTTTAAGATACTTTCGTTTAAGCCATCACGAATCCATTTTGACAAAGTAGTATCCGAGCCTGCTGGCAAACTGCTGCTGAGTTGGACAATCCAAGCACGGGTACTGTCTTTTGAAATAGTAATTCCTGAAAAAGAAAATGAACTGAATGATAATAATAATAAGGTACAAAGCATCAAGTGCTTCAAGGTAGGTTGGGTTTTCATAATTGTTTGTGTCAATTGAAAGGAAATTAATTTGATTTGAGATTACGAAGGTATAGAATATTTTCAATTATAAATGCAGAGTTTTTAATTTAAAACCTAATAATATGCTCTGTTGTGTTTGCGATTGAATGTTTTAGTAGGTACAGATTCATTTGTAATAAAAAATCGCCTTGTTGGTTGTTAGTCAACAAGGCGATAGAACAAGCAAACTATTTCAGATTTGAGATTTCTGATTTCGGAAATAGGAATGTATTCTTTAATTTTTGCATTCGTGTCGAATGAGGTACTAATGACGGATGCAAAATGTTGATAATTAAATATTTACATTCACAATTCACAAATCATAATTCAACATTACTTAAACTCAATCCATTCGAGGCTACACAAGTCTTTGTTTGGCGTATCTTTCTTAGTAAAGACAAAATACAAATCTTGTTTTCCTGTTGGTGCTTGAATACTCACAGATTGCTCAGCATATTTGTCCCACGCACCTGTTGGACTATACGACAATGTACTAACTACAGGACCCGTTGGCGAGCCAGTATGAACTTCCACAGTAGCAGCCTTGTCTCTTGACGAGAATTTGTAAGTTAATTCATTAATACCTTTCAAATCGATATTTTTTAAGACAAAATATGAACCATTGTGAATAAAGCCCAAACGCTTGTCTTGACGACCAAGATTATGTAATTCGTCAGCCTCAGCACCGTATACTCGGTTTGGACGTAATACCAAAGTAGCAGTTTTGTTTAAAGCCAAAATCGTTTTTGGTTTCCCTGCTGGAGCTACCAACGAACCTTTGTCAGTGTACGAAGCTGTAATCACATAGCGACCTTCTTGCTCCTTGCCAACGTGCTCTTTCAACGCCACTGTTCCTTTCGGAGCAATACGGTTTTCAACTGGTTCTGATCCCAATGAAAGGATATATTTTACCATTTCGGTAGTTTCCTCTCTAGAAAGTTGTGGGTGCGCGCTCATTTCACGGTCGCCCCAAAGACCACCACCACCAGTAATAATCTTGTTCGCAAGTTTAGCAATAGCCGTCTTATCATCACGATATTTTTTGGCTACCTCCTTAAACGCTGGACCAGCTGAAGGCGCATTCAATTGGTGACATGCCTTACAGTCTGAGCCTGCAATTAATGATTTTCCTAAGCTAAACGTAGAAGTTAATTGCTGGTGACCCATTTGTGGTTCTCTACTTACTTTTGGAATATAGTTCAAAACTACCTTCACACGTTTCGAGTCGATAATTTTATCTTCCTTGTCTTTTACATCAACAGCATATTTCAAATTACCTGAGTTAGCTTTGAAGAAAGTACTGTTTTCTTCTGTCGAAATAGCCACATCTGGTAAGGTATTACCAACTTTTATAGTCAAAGTTTTAGTATTGCTGATTCCTGCTTGATCTTTTACCGTTAACGATACTTTATAAATACCATTTTTCTTGAAAGTATAACTTGGATTTACTTCTGTTGAAGTACTATTTCCTTCAAATTTCCATAAATAAGACAATTTATCGCCTTTGTCATAATCCAAACTTTGTTCGCCTTTAAACTGGACTGTCATTGGAGCTAAACCGATAGTATCTTGTGCAATTGCTTTTGCTACAGGTGCTCTGTTTCCGCCATTAAAGTCGATTTTTACCAAACGAGCATCTTCATTGTCAATACCATATACCGAACCATATTCTAATAAATACATAGAGCCATCTGGTCCAATTTCCATATCTACAGGACGACGGAAATCACCTGTTTGAGGCATAAACTGCTCCAAAGATTGATAGTTCTGGTTTTCGTCCAATCTTACTGCAAATATCCAGTTACGCATCCAATCATATACAAATAATGCTTTGTCATAATAGGAAGGCATTTTACTTTTGTTAGCAATTTTGGCATCATAATGATACACAGGGCCACCCATAGCACAACGACCACCCACACCTAGTTCAGGAAACTCTGTTGATTTGTTGTAAGGATACCAAATCATCGCTTTTTGTGCTGGAGGGAGGTTCTTGATACCAGTATTGTTAGGTGAATTATTGATAGGAGTGTTCGGTTCAAATAAATCTCCGACTTTTTTAGTGGCAAAATCATATTGGTGATAAGGCTTGCTATCTCCTACAAAATATGGCCAACCGTAGTTACCTGCTTTTTTGGCTTGGTTAAATTCGTCATAACCTCTAGGTCCTTGAACGCCATCATTTCCCGCATCAGGACCAATTTCGCCCCAGTACACAATTGAAGTTGCAGGGTCTACCGAAATACGGTAAGGGTTACGACAGCCCATAACATAAATTTCAGGACGAGTGCCAGCAGTGCCTTTCGGGAAAAGGTTACCTTCTGGAATCGTGTAAGAGCCATCTTTTTCGACATGAATACGTAGGATTTTACCACGCAAATCATTAGCATTTCCTGCCGAACGTTGCGCATCAAACGTAATACGTCCCTCACGAGAATCAATAGGCGCATGACCACTCGACTCAAACGGAACTGTATTGTCTCCTGTTGAAATAAACAAGTTGCCATGAGCATCCCATGCCAGAGAACCACCTGTATGCGCACTCACTTCCAAATCAATCGGGAACTCGATAATGGATTGCTCACTAGCCAAATCAAGATTACTTTCGCTATCCACTTTGATACGAGAAATACGCTGTCTGGTTTGTTCTTTATCCTGAATCGTATAGAAGAAATACAAATAGTGATTATCCTTAAAATTAGGGTCAATCGTCATACCCAACATTCCATTCAGGTATTTGTCTACTGCCTTTACAGGAAAATCATATAATAGACGAGTTTTCTTTTTGGCAGGTTCATACACATAAAACTTTCCTGCACGTTCCACAAAAAACACACGACCATCGGGCGCAACTGCCAATTCCATTGGCTCATTGAGGTCGTTAGATAAGACAGTTTTGGTAAAACGATTTTCGTCAGGACGATTTAAGGTATCCACCTTTGTAAAAACCTCAGAGGGATAGGTTGAGGTAGGTGCTGGCTGGTGAATAAATGAGTACAAACCCAAGGATGCCCCAACAAGCACTGATAGTTTAGAAAGTGACATAGTTATTTATATAGTTAATTAATCTTTAGAAAATGGCCTCAAAAGCCAAAAGTTTCTTGGTCTGGGATTAAAATTAGAGTGACAAACCCAAAAAACTATCATGCCTTAGGGCAATGACCTAACATTATTAACTAATAGAGTTCAAAAAGTTGGAATTATACCCAGTTGGAGGAGGAAAATGTGTTTTTATTAACCTTGTTGGAGTTATCTCCAATGAGAGATATGCGTCAGTTACTAGTGGGTTAGTCCATATAGTTGAGCTATTGCTTGCGCATGCTCATTTAACTCCATAGCCGTCAGACTATGGAGTTAAATGAGCATGAAAAATCTTATTGGCTAGTTATTAATGCATTTCTACATTTGCCTTTTGACTGAGCTGTGTATTTTTTTGTCGCTCTATCAACAGCTTTTGCTGTAATTGAAGTTGCATTGCTTTGGTAAATCTTATCTTATTATTGAGAAGTCTTATTTTTTTTTGATATTGTTGATGAAGCCCCGATATTTTGTTGTTAAAGTTAGCAACAAGCATAGAATTACTTTCGTGACATTGTCTCAATTGTTCTTCATAATCTTGCAAACTAGTTTTATATTTCACAAGTTCTAAACTGTCTAACTTTATAGCATCTGCCAAATAATTAACTTTTTGATTTAAATCTTTCAGTTTCTGAGACTCTTCATCAAATTTGTTAATTAAAATATAAGTTTTTTCTCTTAAGCTCCCTAATTCATTCTCGGTGTACACAAGATTTTTGGTTAGTCGCTCTTTAGACGATTGAAGCCTTTCGAATTTTGTTGTACTTACACACGAATACATCATGATATTGCCAATCAATAGATATTTGGCGGCTCTGAATATTTTCATATTAAGAAAAATTATAAGGTAAATAGATAATCATTCACTGCAACAACATTGACGGATTACTGTTACAGCAAAAAAAGGGCTATTGCCTGTAAGTTATACCAGCAATAGTTAAAATGGTATTTATTCAAAATCAAACATTATCCACTTTTACCAAGGCCCTCGTTGAGCTAGGAGTATAGCAATTTATTTTAAGTGCTTCTCTAGCATTTTGAATTGCCAATTTTATGTGTCGTAAGTCAACGGGTTTATTCAGATAGTTGATAATTTTTGCATAAGGCATTTTTTTGATGAAATCGATATACATTACAGATGATAAAACAATGACTTTGATATTTTTATGAGCAAAATCGTGAGCAAACTCATCCAAGAATTGTAAAAATTCGTATCCATCCAAAACAGGCATATTCAAATCTAAAAAAACTATTATGTGGCTATAGTCTGTTGATTTAAGAAAGTTTATAGCTTCCAGACCGTTGATTGCTTCAAAGTGAGTTTGTCCAAGATCGTCGAGGGTTTTTGAGAGAATGAAACGATTAATTTTGTCATCATCAATTATTAATGAGATAGGTTCTGTTTTCATGTTGTGTTATTATTTTAAGATATGAATAGAGATAAAAGTTCACCTTTAGAATTGATATCAAGCTTGGTATAAATATTTTTTACGTGATCATTAACCGTAAAGAAGCTAATATTTAAACTATTGGCAATTTCTTTGTATGACATTCCTTTTAGTAAAAAATGGACGACTTCAATTTCTCGTTTGGTAAGTGCTTTTTTTAGTTTTGTTTCAGTTTTGTTTCTAGCTCCAAGAGAAGCATTTTTGATGTCATAAGATATTGTAATTTCTTTTTGCTTAAATAAATCTTGTTTATCATAAACGGCTGATGCTAATATAGGCGCGAGCATATAGCCACTTGCTCCAGCTTTAAACGATTCAAGAATTAAATGATCTGTGATGTCATTAGTAACGACAATAATTAATGATTGTAAAAATTTTTTTCGAATGCTACTAATCTGCTCTGTACCTCTAGAACTACTCTGTTTTATTCGTATAAATATTACATCAGGTTCGGGGTTATCAGTAACGTCTACTATAAAATTTTCTACATCGCTCCCTGATACTATCAAGTCAATATTTCTAAAAGTGGTAAAGAATTCCTCTATGTTTAATATTTTATATTGGTCTTCATCAATTATTCCGATTAGCATGATATATAAGTTTAAAACTAATTAAAAAATACGGTTCAGTGAAAGACAACAATATAGGCTGATTGGTAAAATACAAATGTTAGTAAAAGTCGGAAAAGACTTTTTTAATACTTAAACATGTTTTTTGCTGCAAAAATCAATATTTATTAGCAAGAAAATCGTGCGGTTAAACAGCTTTATAAATCAAATTGGTATAAAACAATGCTGGTGTTCGATGCTTAACTGGAAAAGATCTTATCACAAATTTGCTTCAGAAGTGGTTGTTTAAATTGAAAATGTGCTACAAAGATAGGGATTAATAAAATTGTTTAAAATCCCTATTTTTAGGGGGTGTTTACAAGAATTATCTTTTGTTAAGTAGGATAAAAAGTATAAAATTAAGGTTGAGATACTCTGAAGATTATGTTTAGCATACTCTTTTGGGTATTGATTGGCTAGTAGAACAATATTTTTTATTAAAAAAGTTATAATTTTTGGCGATGGATTTATAGAATACACAAAGAAAATAGAATCATGGAAATTTGTCTAATAAGTGTTTAAAGGCAATGTGTTGATTTACTGTGCTTTACGTGGTAAATGTTGAGTATGCCTAAACACCAAATAGTAGTATGTCAATCATAAATACGATAATGAATAAGAAGAGTTTGAAAACTATGATAGTTAAATTCTCATAAAGAGAAAATAAAATTTACACCCAAATGCTACCTTATAGTTTGTTAAAGGTATAATGTTTGAACGTTTGATTTCGCTAAGAGACACCAAGTTGCCTTGTCACTAAACAAGGTTTGATTTTTAGCATAAAATGTGCTATTTAGTTTTGCTCATGACGCTTGTGATTACAATCATTGTAAGTTCAATAAATAATTGACTATAAGGTAAAACAAAGAATTTTTTTAACCTTAATGTATATACGTTGTTGGGCAAATTGATTTGCAACGTAGACTTTTATCCCGATTAGTTTTCTTGTCATAGAAGAAGTATTGACAGAAGCTCCGTTATTCTGACTACTTTCAGGGTTGTGTTTTAGCTATTTATTAAAGTATAAACTGCGTTTGTAGCTGATATGTAAGAGTTGAATTAACATAGTAATAAATAGTGAAATGAATAGGTTAAAATATCATGGTTCATGTTTTAAGTAGATGTGTTAAATTTTGAAAACGATTTTAATACTCAATTATTAATTGTTAGGGCAATAGCATACCTGTGAGAATTTCTCTGAAAAACTCATTACTTATGGGATAAAACACTATCTACTTTTGAAAGAAGTTAAGTTGTCAATGCAATGGGTAACTATATTTTGTGATTTAGCGGTACGCCGATCACAGACTTTTATATTTAATTGACAGTACTTAACATTATGTATTCAAAAGTAAATACAAAACCAATCATCGACTATATGATAATCAATGGATTGTGGATTTTATAGTAAATACAAAGGCTAATAGATAAAACTTTTGATCTTCTTTATGGAAGATTCAAAATAGAATTATAAGATTAAAAGAAGCAAGTAATTCAATTTAGAAACCTCTCGACCTATTAATGGTCTGTGTCCACTTCAAAAGCAAGAAAAAAACTATAGAGTTGCACTAGAATAGGAAAAGCTTTCCCCAATAATTTGAAAGCAAGTTAGCATATCTATATTATATTTTGCGTTCTCATAAAGTTTAATTTATAACCTAAAAGATAATCTTGATAATATTTTTCTTGATAAAATGTGATAAAAAACCATAAGTTAAAAGGGTAGTTATATTGAAGCAGGTAATAATTAAATTTTTATTGTAATATGAATAAGTGTTAATACTAAGCTCTTGCCCTTTGAATCAAGTACACTTAGCTGGTGAATAGCGTTTAACAATACTCTATTATTAAAGAATTATCCTAAAGCATTATTAACTCATAGAGTTTAAAAAGTTGGAGTTATCTCCATAGCTTTAAGGCTATGGAGATAACTCCAACGAGGGCTGAACAGTCTTGCGTGTCACTACCTAAACCCTCTATTCCTCGGATGAAAATCTACAATCGTCTGTTGTAGATAGGCTCGGTCGAGGTGGGTGTATATTTCGGTGGTTGTGATGCTCGAATGCCCCAACATTTCTTGAATGGCTCGCAAATCAGCTCCTCCTTCAATCAAATGAGTCGCAAAAGAATGACGGAATGTGTGTGGACTGATATTTTTCTGAATACCTGTTATCATCGCAAGGTCTTTGATGATCAAAAATACCATCACTCTGGTGAGGTTTTTTCCCCGACGATTTAAAAAGAGATGATCCGAAAAATCAGTCTGAATGGGCTGATGCTTTCTGATTTCTTCCATATAAATTTGTGTGTAGTGCATGGCATCTCTGCCTATTGGCACTAATCTTACTTTATCTCCTTTGCCTCGAACTCGTAGGAAGCCAATATCAAAATAGCACTCCGAAATTTTTAGCTCTACCAGTTCCGACACACGAAGCCCCGAACTATATAATACTTCTAGCATTGCTCTGTTGCGTGTGCCTTCGGGTGTGGATAGATC
This sequence comes from Flectobacillus rivi, assembly GCF_030056655.1. Lineage (NCBI taxonomy): Bacteria > Pseudomonadati > Bacteroidota > Cytophagia > Cytophagales > Flectobacillaceae > Flectobacillus > Flectobacillus rivi. The sequence continues at coordinate 291,767 of NZ_JASHIE010000001.1, read as the reverse complement.
GATGGACTCTAGCATTTGTACAATTTCAGGATAGCTGAGCGTAGAAGGTAATTTTCTGCCAACTTTGGGCGATGCTATCAAAAGGGTTGGGTCTTGTTTGATGACGTCTTCTACTTCAAGATATTTATAAAAAGCTTTGAGCCCCGAAAGCATACGTGCTTGAGAGGTGGCCTCCAATCCGAGTTCGTCGATGTATTGAAAAAAACTGAAGATATGCTTGTCGCTAACCTCAGTTACTGAAGGTGCATCGTTATGTGTGATTTCGAGATATTCCCAAAATTTACTAACGTCTCTGATATACGCTTCGATAGAGTTCTCTGAAAGCGCCCTTTCGAGAGTAAGGTAGTTTTTAAAGTTTTTTATATAAATTTGCCACATCTTGATACTTCCGAAATGAGTAATAGTATGTTTAAAAATTTTATTTGGCTCCCATAAGAAAAACGAAATTTCTATTCACGGCTCCTTACTTTTCTTGTGTCAAGACAAGAAAAGTAACAAAAGAAAGTCAAGAAATCCTAAACTCGCCTGCGGCTCAAACAATAGGATTTCATAAAATTGAACTCAAACTTTTTCATTTCTAATAACTTATAATATTTAAGCATACTTGAAAAACAAAGCAGTTTTATGAACTAGCGAGTTTAAGGCTTTGTTTTTAGGATATAATTTTTATTGTATTTTGCGAAGCTAATCAATATTTGGCATATTCGTAAAATCAGGCGAATCGGATGGAGCTTTTTCAAGGCCTGATTTCATTTTTAACTTTAAATCGATACTGTTGTGACAAAAAAGCAGATTTTAATCGTGAATGGTCCTAACTTGAATTTGTTAGGAAAACGTGAGCCAGAGATATACGGTCACCAAACATTTGAGCAATATTTTGAAATACTAAGAGACAAGTTCGAAAGTCATGTAGATTTGCACTATTTCCAGTCAAATCACGAAGGTGCTTTAATCGACAAAATCCACGAAGTAGGTTTTACTTTTGATGGTATTGTTTTGAATGCTGGTGGACTCACACACACGTCTATTGCCTTAGCTGATGCTATTGCGGCGGTAAAAACACCAACCGTAGAAGTACATATTTCGAATGTTCATGCTCGTGAAGAGTACCGTCATCATAGTTTTTTGAGCAAAAATTGTATCGGAATTATCATTGGCTTTGGCTTGAGAGGATACGATTTTGCTATCCAAACATTTTTATAATTTGGATTTGGGGTGACAAACTCAACACTCATGGATTCACATTAGGATTGCACAATTGGTTTTGAACTATTTCGGATTTGAGATTGCTGATTTCGGAAATTTAAAAAGTGCTTTAAACTTCCGAAATCTAACATCCAATATCCGAAATAGTCAAATTTGTTTGAACTCCCAATTCTCCACACTAACGGCCTTACTACGATGATTACATTTTATCCAGGACCTTCCAAAGTTTATCCAGTGGTTGAGCATTATCTCAAACAAGCCTTTGACGAGGGCGTGCTTAGTATCAATCACCGTAGTCAGACTTGTATGCAGATTACCCGCTCTGCTATCGATTTGCTTCACCAAAAACTTCATATTCCAGCAGATTATACGATATATTTTGTATCCTCGGCTACCGAGGTGTGGGAAATTATCGCCCAATCGCTTACTCAGCGTCATAGTTTACATTTATACAATGGAGCTTTTGGCGACAAATGGGCAGAATATGCTGGACGTATTTTACCACAAGTCTCGAGAGTATTTTATGATTATGAACAGTCAATAGAAGAGATATTATTGCCAGACTCCGACGCAGATGTGGTGTGTTTGACCCATAATGAAACCTCTAATGGTACGCACTTGAAGCAATGGAATACTATTTTGCAGAAATATCCAGAAGCACTCATTGCGGTAGATGCGACTTCTTCGATGGCAGGTGTGGAGTTAGATTGGCAGTCAGCAGATATTTGGTTTGCTTCTGTGCAAAAATGTTTTGGCTTACCCGCTGGTATGGCAGTGATGGTATGTTCACCCAAAGCGTTGCGACATGCTGAAATAATTGGCGATAGAAAATACTATAATAGTCTGTTGTTTATGAATGATAATTTCAAAAAATATCAGACTCATTATACACCCAATGTGTTGGAAATCTATTTACTATCTAAGATTTTAGAACAAATACCAGATATTTCAGAAACCTCTGCTCGAATTGAAGCTCAGGCAAAAGAGTGGTATGATTTTTTTGAAGAACATTTTGATGCAGATTTAACAAATGGAGGTGTAAAACCTTTGATTCAAATCCCAGCATTGCGTTCGGATACGGTATTGGCTATTGAAGCTCAACCAGCTGTAGTCAAACATATTAAGCAAATCATGGAAGCGCAAGGGATAACATTAGGCAATGGCTATGGTGCATGGAAAGATAGCACCTTTCGTATTGCCAATTTTCCTGCGATTTCTGAGGCTGACCGTTTAGCGTTACGCGAACAACTGTTATTACATTTGCCCAACAAAGCCGTTGTAACAGTTTAAAAAAATATTGTGCTCTAGGCTATATGCTGTAGACAATAGGCAAGAGATATATTGATAATCTCATAAAGAATATTTTTTTTGCCTAGTGCTCATAGCTGACTGCCGAAGGCTGAAAAGATAACTTCTGCTTTTTCATCAACTAAACCCTTACCAAATCATGAATTTCAATTTAAAGGAGATTTTCTCTGTTTCACTCATTTTGTTTTCTGTAATCGATATTCTTGGGTCGATTCCTGTGATTATTGATTTACGTAAAAAAACAGGTAATATTCACCCCGAACAAGCTACCTTGGTCTCAGGTGGTATTATGATTGCTTTTTTGTATGTCGGAAAATCTATTTTGAGCCTTTTCGGTGTCGATATTAATTCCTTTGCCATCGCAGGAGCATTGATTATTTTCTTGATTGGTCTAGAAATGATTTTAGGACGTAATATTTTCAAATCTGAGGAGGTTTCAGGTTCAAAAGCTGCTTCGATTGTACCTTTAGCATTTCCAATTATTGCTGGAGCAGGTACTATGACGACTATCCTTTCTTTGAAATCTCAGTATGATGAGATCAACATTTTGATAGGGGTGTTTCTAAACCTTATCTTCATATATATCGTGCTTCGTTCAAGCGAATGGATTGAAAAAATGTTAGGTCAAGGAGGTACAAATGTGCTCCGAAAAGTGTTTGGAGTAATTCTTTTGGCGATAGCAATCAAGATTATCAAAACAAGACTAGGGTAGTTCTGAATGATGAGTTTTGAGATATTTTTACATGTATTCATACTGTAGAGACGCAATGATTGCGTCTAAAGAGGTATCATTTTGGGATATAGTATCAAAAAAGGCGTTCGAAATTAGTTTTTCGAACGCCTTTTTTGATGAGTATACAATAGTCTAGGAAAATAGAATTCTTCCAGCTATGATTTTAATACATTAAGTAATAGAAAGGATTAAATAATTGGTATTGAGGTGTAATTTGGATATAACATTTTGATTATGAATATCTTCAAATAACCAATAGACTATTAACTAATAACCTCTTCCTACTTAACAGATAACCTCATCATTAGAAATTGAAATTCAAACGAGCAAATACATATCTACCGTTAAATCCAAACTGCTGAACACGACGAGAATACACAAAACGTCCAGCGCTCATGTTTCCTGAGTGAGTATGAATATCTTGGTAAACATCAAAGATATTGTTTGCCCCAACAGCCAGATTGATTCCTTTTGCTACCTGATAGTTTAACGTTAAATCTGTTGTGATTTTTGGTGAAAAAGTTTGATCTAAAGTCTCTTTGTTGTTGTTATTGAAAGCATTTGCTACAAAGCTTGTAGAGTTCAACATCGTTGGGTCTAAATATACCACTTCGCCAAAACGAACCGCACGAAGCATGGCTCCAAACTTACCAAATTTGTAATTTACAGTACCCGTAATTTTACTTTTTGGACTAGCTACCTCGATACGGCTTTGGTCTTCACGGTTGAAATAATTCCCTAACTGACCAGTTTCAATCAATGTCGGAGTGGCTTTAATTACAGGTTTACCATCAGAGCCTTTGATTACCTCATTGTCGATAAATGCACCCGCTAAGGTAAATTTCAATGAATGCCCTTGTGGCAAGCGAGTTGCATAAGCTACCACAGCCTCCAAACCTCGTGAACGAGTATCGATCGCATTTGTAAAGAAGTTAACTGTAGTTGCACCTGCTTGAGCCAATTGAGCAGCAATAGTAGCATTTCCATTAGCCGTAAAGTTATTGGTCAAGATAATACGGTCTTTAATATCAATCTGATAAGCATCGACTGTTACTTCTAATTTACCCAATTCTGCCGTAGCACCAATGCTGTAGCTTTGTGAAGACTCAGCTTTTAACTCAGGAATACCAAATATTTTTGCTGGCTGACTGCTATTCGGGAATGTACCACTTTCAACAGGCGTTTGTACACCATTGATAGTTTGGAACAAGGTATTTGTTTTTGAATAATACTGTTGTTGTAAAGACGGCGCTCTAAACCCTGTACTTACGGCTCCACGTATCGCTAGTTTGTCCAACAATTTGTAACGAGTCGCTACTTTATATTTTAGTCCTGTACTGCCAAAATCCGAATAATTTTCTAGACGTAAAGCACCTGAAACTACCCATTTTTTAGTTACGTCTAATTCTAAATCTGTATAAACCCCAACGTTGCTACGTGAGTGAGTACCTGCATTTGAAGGTAAGAAACCTGGGAATACTTGCGCTCCAGCCGCAACACCTAAGCTTGTATTATAGTTTTTGTAAGACGCTTCTTCACCAGCACGAGTGCCAAATTGGTCGACACGATATTCTGCACCAAACGCTACGTTCAAACCTTCCAAGATATCACCGTATTTACGACTCATATCAAAATTGGTCGTATTTTGTGAAAATGTATTACCTCCTGCATCAAACGAAGTTTGTGGAGTGCTTACGCTTCCAACTTGAGAATAGTTAATAGAGTTTTGAACACCATAATCAAAGATATTCTTACCATAAACATTACTTAAATCGAAGTTCCAGTTTTTAGCAATTTTACCACGCACACCCGCCGCAATGGACAAATCTGTTACATCTGAAGTGATTTCAGGTAAAAATCCATTTGGATAAAGTGCAAAAACTCCTGTACGAACTGCCGCCGGAACACCATTTGGATAACGATAAAAACCTGCAGCATTGCCTTTTTTGTTGTTATAACCTCCAAAAATATAGGCTTCAATATTGTCATTGATTGGTAAGGCACCGTTTACCACAATACCGCCACCTTTTACTTCAGAGTTACCAATACGCATATCAAAAGCATCACGTGTAAGTCCTTTACTTGCGATAATTTGGTCGTCGGTTTGACCTGTTACAGTTGGATATACCTGACCAGTATATGTACCAGTACGGTTGGTACGTCCTCTCGAAACATATTCACCTGTAATATTCAAAAAGCCTTTATCTCCTAGTTTAATACCATAGTTCAAGCCAAGTTGTCCCGTAAAACCATCTTGAACTGATACATCTTTAGGCAAACCATTACTGAAATTAACAGCATAATTCTTTGCATAAGATGTTACATATTCACCTGCCGATAGATTTCCTGATAGACCTGTTTGTTTTTTCAACACAATGTTAATAACACCTGCAATGGCATCAGAACCATATTGTGCCGCTGCTCCATCACGAAGGATTTCTATTTTATCAACGGCAGTAGCAGGGATCGCATTCATGTCAGTACCAACAGTACCACGGTTTACGGTGCCATTTACGTTGACCAAAGAGGACTGATGTCTTCTTTTACCATTTACCAAAACTAATACTTGGTCTGGTCCAAGTCCACGTAGTTGAGCTGGATCAACGTGGTCAGTACCATCCGAAATAGCCTGACGAGAAGATTGAAATGAAGGAGCGACGAAAGTCAAGATTTGGTTAATGTCAACTTGTCCAACATTATTGGTTACTTGCGAAAGCGGAATAACATCAACAGGCACTGGTGTGTCTATTTTGGTACGACCTTCACTGCGTGTACCTGTTACGACCACTTCTTCCAACGAAGAAATACTTTCTACCAAACTAAAGTTTTTGTTTGTGCCACTCGCCTCAATTTGTACATTTTCAGTAATTACTTGATAGCCCACAGCACTAACTTTGATCATGTAACTTCCTGCTTGAAGTTTTAATACATAATTCCCATTGCCATCAGATACCGTACCTGTAGTACGTCCTTGTACACTAATTGATACCCCAGGAATTCCTTGACCTGTTTTGCTGTCCTTAATACTACCTTTTAAACCTTGAGCAAAAGTGTAAACACTTGAAAATAGTAGTGCTAAAATCATTGAAAATCGATAGAACTGTCTCATAGAATAGTTGTTTATAAAAATTTAAAAAATTGATAAAGCATTTGATTTTTTCAAATAACAAGTTTTAAATCTATCTCATAAATCGACAAAAAACAAAAATAATGCGATTAAAGGTATTAAAATGATGATAAAATTCAATAATTATTGGAAAAAATATAAAAAGAAGTTTGAAATTGAAATGGGGGGTTTTAGGTTATAGAAAAAATTTTAGATGTAAACCGCAGGTTTTACTTTAAATATAACGTCTAAACTCCAAATACCAAATCACTTGGCTAAATTATCTCTATGACTGAACAAGAACTAGTAAAAAAACTACAACAAGCCGATCAATTGGCTTTCAAACATCTTGTCGATAAGTATCAAGACAAGGTGCAGAATACTTGCTGGGGTTTTGTGAAAAGTTCGACAGAAGCAGAGGATTTGACACAAGAAGTTTTTATTGAAATATATGAGTCTATTCATGCATTCAAATTTGAATCAAAGCTTGGAACCTATATCTATCGAGTGGCAGTAAATAAATCTCTCGACTATATACGTAAACAAAAAAGTCAAAAGCGTTGGGGAGTAATATTATCTATCTTAAGCTGGAGTGAAAACAAAGAGTTGCCCTCTATGCCAGACTGGGAGCACCCCGGTGTCACTTTAGAAAATAAGGAAAGAGCCAGTATCTTGATGAGTAAAGTCGAGGAATTGCCCGACAATCAACGTGTGGCTTTTACGCTTCATAAAATCGAAGGGCTTTCGTACCAAGAAATCGCAGAGGTAATGCAAGTATCATTGGCTTCTGTCGAATCTCTAATTTTTAGAGCAAAACAAAATTTAAAAAAGAAACTACAAGGATATTATCAGCAAGGAATCTAACACGATGGAAACAAATAACGATGAAATAGAAAAGACCCTACAGAGCCTAGATACGCTCGAAAGGGTAGAAGGTAATCCATTTTTGTTTGCGAAAATTCAATACAGAATTAGCCAACGAAATCATATAAAAACCATTAACCCTGTTTGGAAAACGGCTGGGGTAAGTTTTGCATTGCTACTGTTATTCTTCAACGTACTGACGGTTTGGAATAATTTGAAGTCCCAAAATGAAACAAATATTATGGTCGAATTAGGTAATGAATTTGGTATAAATACTGGTTTGTCGCAATTGTACTAATTAATAGATGCTCTATTCAAAAAAATATTTTTAGATATGAAATTATTCTCTCCTTGGATATTCGCTGGTTTGGTAATCATGAATATTGCTTTGCTAGCCGTAATTTGGCTGGGACGCCCTGCTGGAAGACCTCCACATGGTCAGCCTTTTGGTATGGGGCACGAAGGACCTCGTCTTCAACATTATTTGGAGTCAAAATTGAATTTTGATGAAAAGCAAAAACAAGCTTACGAAACACTGATTCATGAACATCGTCGCCAGATAGATTCCCTCCATCTAGCGATTCAAGAAGCCAAAAAAGACTTATACAGTAAAGGGTTATCACAAAATGATTCGATTATCTCTCAAAAGCAAAATCAGATTGCGAACCTTATAGCCAAACAGGAGCAGATCAATTTTGACCATTTCAGAAAAGTAAGAGATAAAGTCTGTAATCCTCAGCAGCAACAAGAGCTCGACAATATGATTGGCGAAGTGCTGGAGCAAGTATCAAGACCTCCAAGATAGCAATAAGTTGAGACTGAATATTTAGCAGATAAGTAATCAGAAATTCAAATAACGTAGTGACAGCCCATGCGGTTACAGTGTTAAATGTATTAACCGTAGTGGTAACTCTTGCAGTTACCTCATTCAAAATGGCAACTGCTAGAGTTTCAGCTACACCCCAAAAACGATAAATAAGAACTCTGTTGAACAAAATAAAAACCTTCGTACAGTCCTAACTCACAATTCATCAATAATGAGACATCTCTACCCACAATTATGTTTACTCAAACTGGCAAAAACCTTTTGCCTTAAATTTTAAAAACTATGAAAAAGCAATTATTTGCATTGGCTTTTATGGGTTTGTTTGCTTGTAAAAGCGATAATACAACGTCTGTAACTCCTGACAATACCACTACGACTTCGGACGTGGATATATCTGTGGTACAATCTAAGTTTTCGAATTCTGGTTTATCTGTTACAGTTGAAGGCAATTATTTGGTCATTAAAAGCAATGGTATTCCCAATCATAAAAGTCCCTATTTTCAATCAACAGATGCTAGATACGAGGCTTATAATGGAATCAATACACGTTTTAATCTAAATCCTAATCGGATATCCTCACAGAATTTAGTGTTTAAAATACCGCTTCATCCTGCAAAAGCTAGTACACATGCTTCTACGCCTCTAGGACCAATTGGTGTTTCACTAAATGGCGTTCCATTTTTTAATCAATATGCAGGACCCAATCAGCCTTTGACCAATGAGATTAATTCTTTTGACCAATACTTAGGTCATCCTCAACAGACTGGGCAATACCACTATCATCAGGAACCTGCTTACTTGACCACTCAAAACGGCAAATCAGCTTTTCTGGGTTTTCTGCTAGATGGTTTTCCAGTCTATGGACCTCAAGAAAATGGTAAGGCGGTATCCAATGCTGATTTGGATACTTATCACGGACATTCGCATGTAACAGCGGAATTTCCTAAGGGAATTTACCATTATCATATAACAGATGCCGATCCTTACATCAATGGCTCAGGCTTTTATGGAACAGCAGGAACAGTCAGTCAGTAATAAGGTGGAATTGTGAGTGGGTGTGAATGTAAGTTTTTAATTATCAATAATTTATATTCAAAGCTCCCCACTCATTATTCAACAATTCCTAGTTCAAGACTTAGTCTTGGACTTACTTTTTAAACAGTTTATAACTGTTATTAATATAAAGTTGAATATGAAATTTTACCATTGCTTAGTTCTCTTTTTAAGTCATATTTTGCTGTTCGCTTGTGAAAAATCACCACAACATTATCGGTGGGATGATAAGGCTTTTGTGTACCAACAAGATGTTCTTTTTTATCAAGGAAAACCTTTTTCAGGCGTGCTCGATACCTTTTTCCCAAACCATCAAAAATCTTCGGAAAGAGTTTATAATCATGGAAAGCTTGAAGGATGGGAAACACAATGGTATGAAAATGGTAATTTGTCAGAGAAACGTTTTTATCGCAATAATCAAAAAACTGGGCATCATTTTGCCTTTTGGCAAAATGGTCATAAACGCTTCGATTATCATTTTGTGGAAGATATGCCTGTTGGTGAACATAAGCAATGGTATCAGAGTGGACAGCTTTTTTCCTTATGTCACTATAATGAAAAAGGTCAACCTTCAGGAAGACAAAGTTTTTGGTATGAAAATGGAAAACTCAAAGCCAATTTTGAGGTAGTCGAAGGAAGAAGATTTGGATTATTAGGTGCTAAAGGTTGTATGGGCGAAAACGAAAAACTTCAAACGGGATTATAATGAATAAAATAACTCTTGTTGTACTCATAAATGTACTTATTGCAAGTTGTTCTACTTCTGAAAAGAAGACGAAAATACCCTATTACAATACAGCAGATTTTACCACTATTTGGAATGCTGACAGTGTCACACATCATATTGCAGATTTTAGTTTCCAGAATCAAGCAGGTCAAAAGGTGACGCTCAATACGGTAAAAGGCAAAATCCATGTTGCCAATTTTTTCTTTACCATTTGTCCAAGTCTTTGTCCTCGACTGATGGATGGCATGCAAAAGGTGGCACAAGCGTATGCCAAGGATAGTTCAGTCAGAATTATGTCCTACAGCGTTATGCCCAATCGTGACAGTGTTGCAGTTTTGGCACGTTATGCAAAGACAAAAAATATAAACTTGCCTCAATGGCATTTGTTGACAGGAGATAAAAAACAGATTTATGATTTGGCAAGAAAATCCTATTTTGCGGATGAAAATTTAGGTGTAGCTAAAGACGAAAACAATTTTTTACATACCGAAAACTTTATTTTGGTAGATTCCCAAAACCGAATTCGTGGAATATATAATGGTACCTTAGCCACAGATGTAGAAAATTTGATTGCGGATATTCGAGAGTTGAAAGAGGAGGGGAATTGATAGAATTGGCGAGATATGCATCTCGAATTTAGTGAATTGTGGTTGAGTGAATGAGTGATTATGTTACAATTTATATTCTAGTAGTAGAGACGCAATGATTGCGTCTTAAGCCAAGTTATATCTAGTATAGTAGCATCAAAAAAGCGGTCGAAAATTGTTTTCTGACCGCTTTTTTGATGAAATATTGGAGAATGCCCCTAATGCTAAAATCCTGAATGACTCAATCTCAATTCACTAATTTAGCGACAACTCATGTTTAAAATACATACCGTATACCAATACCCAGATTAAGATAGATAGTAGGTGAAATGTTGTACCTAATCTGAATAATCCTAGAGGTAGACATCATCGTTTCACTATTTGTTTGACTAAAGTCTAGCCCAAATAAATTTGAACTTACAATCGGTACAACGAGTGCTAATTTCTTACTAACGAAATAGCTTACTCCTCCTGAACCTTCCAAAGTTACGCCTGTAGAGAAGGTGTTGGTATCTTCATTGTTAGACGGCCTAAAGTCATCGTAAATAGTTTGGGAAGTATTACCTGCATAAAGATTTCCTTGAAGCCTTCCATAAATACCTAAATTCCCAAATATTTGTTTGTAATATTCATTTCCTACACCTAGGGAGAATTTGTAATTTGAATTATTCGTACTGTATGTAGTTGCAAATCTGTAATCTGTTGAGGATTGTGTAAATCCTAAGGTCCAGAAGCGAGCTTTTGATTTGGATATAAACTTCCCGTAGGTAACATTTAGAGTAGATGATAAATCATCTTTTTGATTTTGATTGTAGTCCTTCAGTCTTGTTGTTCCAATATTGAAACTACCTTCCAAGTATTTTTTGCCTTCACTGTATTGTCCAAAGCTATAGAAATTAAATAGTAGACAAATCGATATAACTAATAAGCTAAATTGTAACGTTTTCATGATTTTTCTAGGTTAGAGTGTTTTACCGATAGCAATTTTGAAAGAACCAATATTTGGGGATAGGGCAACATAAAAATTTTCTGTTTTAGCAGGTTGTGAATCTGATTTTTGATAGTTAACAGAGCCTATATTAGCACTACAATCAAGAAAAAGTTTACTTTTGAAATGATACCTTAATCCTACATTAGCTTGAATGGAGGCATGAAAACCATCACTTTTATAGCCATTGTTCGATCTGGTAAGTAAATATCTCCCTATACCACTAGCTTCTGCATATAGACCAATATTTTTGTTGAGTGGCTGAAATTTATTGATAAAATATCCTGCTCCAATACTATGTGAACCATATTTAGAGGAACTGCTCGATTCATGCCACTCAAGCGTATAATCTGCTAACCAGCCTCTCGAAACCTTATTGTCGCCAAATTTTCCAAACTTGAAATGTAAGTTTAGGTTTTGTTCATGAGCTAAAGCCTGTGATGAAGTAAAGGCGTTTCTAAAGTTTCCAATAAGTCCGCCACCGACCACCCAATATTTAGTGCCTGGGTCGTATTGTGCTTGAGATGAATTATGGACCATGAGTAGTATCACAGTCAAACAGGTTAGAAAAAGTATTTTCATGTAAGTATATGGTGTTAAAAATTTGTACGAAAGTAAGAATCCTTAAGTACAATTCAAGTGATTTAACAAAACTTTAACAAAAAGAGAGCGCTCTACCTATGGCAGAGCGCTCTTCTATATTACTCGTTTCTTAGTGCGAAACAATCCTAATTGAACAAAACGGTGTAGAATAAACGTAATATTGTACTTTATATAAAAAACAAATAATAGATGCTAAAATGACTGTATAGATAGAATTGAAACACTTTATATCTACTTTGGTAAAATCTACCACTAACTGATATACTACTAACCAGTAACATCTACAATCTAAAAAGTCTTGCCTATAGATATTTTGAAAGTTCCAACACTTGGTACAATCGCACCAGAAAAGTTCTTTACATCACCCATACTTTGATATTGAAGCGTCCCTACGTTTGTTCCTAAATCCAAGAACCATTTGTTCTTCATACTGTAGCGTAGCCCAACATTACCTTCAATCGTTGCAGCCCAACCATCAGTGCCAGTGCTTCCTTTTGAGGTATTGTATAGATATTGTGCTTTGCCAACGGCTTCAGCATACAAGGCTAAATTTTGAGTGATTGGTTGAAATTTGCTCACAAAATAGCCTGCTCCAAAACGATGCTGGTAATAGGTCGTGTTAAGAGTAGACCCTGATGATGTTAAAAGACTATAGTCTAAAAGCCAACCTTTTGCTACATTGTTTTCTCCAAATTTTCCTTTTCTAAAAGTCAATGAAATTGCATTGCTATGTAAATCTTCTCTGCCAAGATTGCCAAATGTGGTGTTATTAGTAGCTAACGAACCACCTAGTTGCCAGTATTTTGTATTAGGGTCGAACTGTGCTTTTGAGGTAAGAGAAAGTGCGCTCAACGCGGCAACACAACAGGTTAGAATGAGTTTTTTCATGATGTAAACGGTGTTAAATTTTGAACAAAGCTAAAAGGTCATTTTTAGAAGAACAATAGCAAAAGCAGTTTAACACGCTTATTTAACATTAATTAACTAAAATCAGCACTTGGCACTTCTATGTTCTTTTGTGGTAAACCTCAAAGATTATTTATCTGAAATTAGTAGTGTACGAAGGGAGTATTTCGGATATGGGAGTTTTTTCTTGCTATATCTTGTAAAAAATAAAAGTAGTTTTCTGTATTTCCGAAATCAGCAATCCCCAATCTGCAATAGTATGAACAGCAGAGACAAAATATTTACGCATGTTGATTCTTTCGAGATAAAGCCGAAAATTGATTATCTTCACGGTTTTTTAAGAGAAATGGCAAAAAAAGCAAAATATTATGCAGTGTGGAAGGGAAGAAAAACGGGTGTTTTTTCTTCGTGGGCAGAAACTGAAGAAGCTGTAAAAGGCTTTGAAGGGGCACAATACAAATCCTTTGATACAGAGGCGGAGGCCGAGAAAGCTGCTAAGGGAAACTACTGGCAGTCTGTGCAACAAGGAGCTACTGGAGCAAAAGCGGTAACCAAGAAAAATGTAGGAAAACCCTTGGCCAATAGTATTTCTGTAGATGCTGCCTGCTCTGGCAACCCTGGCGTGTTGGAATATCAAGGAGTTGAAACTTCTACGAAAAGAGTCTTATTTTCGATGGGTCCATTTCCTGAAGGAACTGTAAATATCGGAGAATTCTTAGCTATAGTGCATGGTTTGTCTTTCTTGCAAAAACACAATTCTGATTTGCCCATTTACTCAGACTCAAAAACGGCTTTGAGCTGGGTCAGAAATAAAGCAATAAAAACGAATTTAGAACGTAATGCTAAAACCGAAGAGCTTTTTCGATTAGTAGATAGAGCATTAATCTGGTTGAAAAATAATACGTATTCAAACCAAGTGCTCAAGTGGGAAACCGAATTCTGGGGCGAAAACCCCGCGGATTATGGAAGAAAGTAATGAGTGATTGAGTGTTTTGTGATTTAGTGATTATTATTAAAAATCACTAAATCACAAAACACTCAATCACTAAATATTATAAACGTATATGTTTCAGTTCAAGCAATTTACCATACATCAAGACCAGTGCGCCATGAAAGTGTCTACCGACGCTTGTATATTGGGTGCTTGGGTAGATGTTGCTCAGGCTGAAAATATTTTAGATATTGGTTCAGGAACAGGGTTGTTATCATTGATGATGGCACAGCGAACCAACGCAGGTATTGATGCCGTAGAATTAGACCTACCAGCTTTTGAACAAGCCAAAAGTAATATTGCCGAAAGTAAATGGAGTGATAGGATAGGAGTATTTCACGGAAAAATACAAGATTTTTCTCCTGATACAAAATATGATTATATTGTGTCAAATCCTCCCTTTTATCAGAATCATTTGAAGTCGGAGAAGGTACAAAAAAATCAGGCGCATCATACCGAAACTTTAAGTTTTGAAGAACTTTTGGATTCGGTGCTTAGGTTACGGACAACTTCTGGTAAATTTGCAGTATTATTACCAGCTTATGAGGCGAAAGTCCTTGAAGACTTGGCAGTATCAAAGGGATTATTTCCACAAAAAAAATTGACTGTTCGCCATCGTGAAGGCGCAAAGATTCTTAGAGTTATTGTTGAATATGGAAGTGAGCCAGAGATTCTGGAAAACACTGAATTACTGATAAAAGATGCTCAAGAACAATATACAGGTCAATTTAGCGCATTATTAAAAGAGTATTATTTGATTTTTTGATAAAGACACCGTCTATCATTCGTTATCGAGTCATGCGGTAACATTTCTAATAAACAAAATTATGTTAGCAATTTCGATTGTAGTACCACTATATAATGAGGAGGAATCTTTGCCTGAACTTTGTGCATGGATTGAGCGAGTGATGGATGAAAATCAATTTACCTACGAAGTGATTTTTGTGAACGATGGGAGTAAAGACCGCTCTTGGCAGGTGTTGAAGTCTCTTGCCGCACAGAATCCTCGTATCAAAGCTGTTTCATTTAGTCGCAACTATGGTAAATCTGCTGCTTTGCACGTGGGTTTTCAGAAAGCTCAAGGAAGTGTGGTGATCACAATGGATGCTGATTTGCAGGATAGCCCAGATGAGATTCCTGAGTTATATCGCATGATTACGGTTGAGGATTATGATTTGGTTTCGGGTTGGAAACAAAAACGTTTTGATCCACTTTCGAAAACGATTCCTACTAAACTCTATAATGCGGCTATCAAATGGATGTCGGGTATTAATCTGCATGACAATAACTGTGGTTTGAAAGCCTACAAATTAGAGGTAATCAAAACAATCCGTCTGTATGGCGAAATGCACCGCTACATCCCTGTTCAGGCTAATTGGAACGGTTTTTCAAGAATTGGAGAAAAAGTAGTGCAGCATCAGGCTCGTAAATATGGTACAACCAAGTTTGGTATCGAACGTTTTCTTTACGGATTACTAGATTTACTTTCAATTACTTTTGTCCAAAAATTTGGCAAACGTCCAATGCACCTATTTGGTAGTTTGGGTATCTTGTCATTTTTGGTAGGCTTATTTATTACACTTTACTTGATAGGTGATAAAATTTACAGCATTTCCAATCATATTCCTTTCCGAAATATTACTGATAATACGTGGTTTTATTTGGCGTTGGTAGCGATTATTATAGGTTCACAACTGTTTTTAGCTGGTTTTATTGGCGAATTATTAACCATGAACTCTGATAGAACTACTGATTATCAAATTAGAGAAGAACTTTAAAGATTTTAAGTAAAAGATATTTTCAATAAAAAATGAGTGATTTAGCTTGGCTTGGTAGAACCAAATTGTTGGTAGGTGACGAGGGAATTCAAAAATTACAAAATGCTCACGTATTAGTGGTGGGCTTAGGTGGCGTTGGTTCATTTGCTGCCGAATTTGTCGCGCGCTCAGGCGTTGGCACAATGACGATTGTAGATGGCGACGTGGTCGACCCATCCAACCGTAACCGTCAGTTACCTGCATTGGCAACCAATCATGGGGAGCCCAAAGCGGATATTATGACTGAGCGATTGTTGGCGATTAATCCAGAATTGAAGTTAACAACCATAAAGGAGTTTTTATCTCCAGAAGCAGCTGAAAAGCTTTTGAGCGAAAATCAGTTCGATTACGTGATGGACTGTATTGACTCAATCACCCCAAAATTAACGCTTTTAAGTACAGCGTATAACAAGGGACTCAAAATCGTAAGTTCGATGGGAGCAGGAGGAAAAGTAGATCCAACATTGCTTCGCACCGCAGATTTATTTGAAACTCGTCAATGTTATCTCGCCTCATTAGTTCGTAAGCGTTTGCGTAAAATGGGAATCCGTTCGGGCATCAAAGCGGTTTTTTCTTTAGAAAAACACGACGATGATTCTTTGATGTTGACCGATGGAAGCAACTTCAAAAAGTCAGCTTATGGGACAATTTCTTATATTCCTGCGGCATTTGGAGGCGTTTGTGCATCAGTGGTAATTCGCGATTTATTGGGCTATCCGATTAAAATGGAGAAAAAACCAAAAGAGATGGTAGCTCGTGAAAAGAAACAGAAAAAGAAATAATATACCTCATTACCAGTGTTTTACGGTTTTTTGAAGCACTGGTATTTCCTTCCTCATGCGTAGATTTATTTGGACTATTCTCAAGTTTTCGATTATTCCGATTGTTGTAGGCTGTTTGTTTTTGTTGGGATACTGGTATTTTGATCCCTTCAAAGTGCTGCATAGCTACTCGGACTTTTCAAAACCTGTGATTGTTCCCAATAGAGATTATGTTTCTACCGAGACATTTATTCGCAATAATCCTCAGTTTCATTATAATTCTTTCATTTTGGGGAGTTCCCGAACGATGGCATTTAAGCCAGCACGTTGGAAAAAATATTTGCCTGAAAATGCAGAACCTTTTCTTTTTGATGCTTCCAATGAGTCTATTTATGGGATTTACACTAAAATCAAATGGCTAGATAGACAAGGAGTGAAGTTGAAAAATGTACTACTCATTATTTGTCATGATCGTACGTTTACACATACTTCAAACGTCGATAATCACTTGTATATCAAACATCCGAAGGTCTCAGGGGAGTCAGTATTAGATTTTCAAACGCTATTTCTCAAAGCGTATATACAACCTGACTTTTGGATTCGCTATTATGGGTATCAATTATTGGGCTATCAAAGTTGGATGAAAGGCTTTATTCAAGAAAAGCCCATCTATTATGATACTCGAAATAATACCATCTATATGCCTTTTCAGGAGCGTTTGGTAAGTCAACATCCAGAAGAGTACTATCAGGAAAAAAAGGGCGTGTTTTATCAAAGAAAAGGTCAGAAGACAGATAAGTCAATTTTAATTGAATATCGTCAGGAAAAAATGCTTCAAGAGATAGCTGATATTTTCAAAAAACATCATACGGACTACAAAATAATTTTGAGTCCATTGTATGAACAAGTCAAGTTTCATCCCACAGACTTGGCTCTATTACAAAAATTATTTCCCAAAAGAGTGTATGATTTTACAGGAAAGAATGGGTTGACAGAATATTATCAAAACTTCTACGAACAGAGTCATTACCGTACAGGGGTAGGCGATGCCATTATGAGAAAAGTGTATGGTGAGAAGTAAATATGAGTCATCCCGAATTTTAAAATTAGGGTTATTCTCCAAATTTTCATCAAAAAAGCGGTCGAAAAATAGTTTTCGACCGCTTTTTTGATGAAAATATACTTGATATAACTTGGCTTAAGACGCAATCATTGCGTCTCTACTACTAAAATATAAATTGTAACATAATCACTCATCCGCTCAATCACTAAGTTAGGGATAACTCATATTTTTGTATCTTAAAAAATCTCCTTTATCGTATAATAATGACGATTGATTTGTGCCTGCTCCCCAACAGTTTTTCCCTCGAGTGCTTTAAATACTGGTGCTTGGTCTGATACTAGCATAAAACGTTCGTTATTTAATTCTATTTGAGGCATATTTATCGCGAATACAAAATTAAACTGCTCCGTTTTTACAATACTTCCCACACCAACTTTAGCGTCGATTTGTACATCTCGAAATAATGCTTCGAGTTTATTTAGCTCTGCTTTAGCATTAGCTAAGTGGATTTTTTCTTGCTGAATATCTTCAACATCTTCTTCTCGACGAGCGTCGTCACTTCCTCCGAAACTTCCAACTTCTAAAGAGGTAATACTTTCTTTTAAGTCAGAAAGACGTTTTTGAATATCTCTTACTAAGGTTTGTTGCTGTTGAATTGCTTTTTCAAAAAGCTGCTTTTTTATTGTTAACTTTTCCATGTTGCTTACGGTTTTGATTGATAGCAAGATAGAAGGAATTATTACCTATAAGAATGAGAAAGATTGGATAAGTATATGAGTGAAGTTAGGTGAATACGGGTTAAATCGGCAGTATATAAACGACAAAAGCCCAAACTTACGTTTGAGCTTTTGTCGTTTATAAAGAAAGAGGATTTTTTGAAAAATAGTCATTATTCAAAAAATCCTCTTTCTCATTTAATGCTAGTCTAGTTTCAATACAGCCATAAATGCTTCTTGAGGAATTTCTACGTTACCTACTTGACGCATTCTTTTCTTACCTTTTTTCTGTTTTTCCAATAATTTACGTTTACGAGAAATGTCACCACCGTAACATTTTGCTAATACGTCTTTACGAAGCGCTTTAACCGTTTCACGAGCAATGATTTTTTGACCGATTGCTGCTTGAATAGCGATTTCGAACTGTTGGCGAGGTAATAATTCTCTTAACTTTTCGCACAAACGTTTACCCCATTCGTAAGCTTTTTCACGGTGTACAATTGCAGAAAGCGCATCGACTGGTTCTGCATTGAGCATAATGTCAAGCTTCACCATGTCACTTTCTTCATAGCCTTTGAATTCATAATCCAATGAAGCGTATCCACGAGAGATAGTTTTCAATTTGTCAAAGAAGTCAAATACAACTTCAGAAAGTGGCATATCAAACTGTAACTCAACACGGTCAGAAGTCAAGTAAATTTGATTTTTGAGAATACCACGTTTGTCCATACAAAGCTTCATAATCGAACCCACATACTCAGACTTCGAGATGATTTGCGCTTTGATGAATGGTTCTTCTACGCTATCAATTTTGTTAGGGTCTGGTAACTCAGACGGAGCAGATACCCAAATTTCACCTTCGTTTGTTGTATTTACTTTGAATTTTACTGAAGGTACAGTTGTGATTACTGTCATGTCAAATTCACGTTCCAAACGCTCCTGAACGATTTCCATGTGCAACATACCCAAGAAACCACAACGGAAACCAAATCCTAAGGCAGCAGAAGTTTCGGGCTCCCACACCAACGAGGCATCGTTCAATTGCAATTTCTCCATCGCATCACGAAGATCCTCAAACTCGGTGGTGTCTACAGGATAAATACCCGCAAATACCATTGGTTTTACCTCTTCAAAACCTTGAATCATATCCAAGCAAGGTTTGTCGCGGTGTGTGATCGTATCACCAACTTTTACTTCTTTGGCATCTTTAATACCTGAAATCAAGTAACCTACGTCACCTGCTCTTACTTCTGATTTAGGTTCTTTATCAAAACGGAGCGTACCAATTTCATCGGCGGTATATTCTTTGCCAGTGGCTACGAATTTTACTTTATCACCTTTTTTGATAGTACCATTATATACACGGAAAATTACTTCGATACCACGGAATGAGTTAAATACCGAGTCGAAGATAAGTGCTTGTAATTCAGAATCTGGATTGCCTTTTGGTGCAGGTACACGCTCAACGATTGCATCCAAAATATCTTTGATACCAATACCTTCTTTTCCTGAAGCATGAATAATTTCGTCACGGTCACAACCCAAAAGATCTACTACTTGGTCTTTTACTTCTTCAGGCATCGCTCCTGGAAGGTCGATTTTATTCAAAACTGGAATAATTACCAAGTCATGATTCAAGGCCAAGAAAAGGTTTGAGATAGTTTGAGCTTCGATACCTTGTGAAGCATCAACAATCAATAATGCTCCTTCGCAGGCAGCAATTGAGCGAGAAACTTCATAAGAAAAGTCAACGTGTCCTGGAGTGTCGATGAGGTTAAAAGTATAACTCTCGTCGCCGTATTGATAGTTCATTTGGATAGCGTGTGACTTGATAGTAATACCACGTTCACGTTCCAAGTCCATATCATCCAAAAGCTGAGCTTGCATATCACGCTTTTGAACAGTATTAGTAAATTCAATCAAACGGTCGGCTAGAGTACTTTTGCCGTGGTCAATATGTGCAATAATGCAAAAATTACGAATGTTTTTCACGTTTCGTTTAATTTATCTGTTGTTTCTTTTGCGATGCTTTTTGATACCTTAGGCATCGTAAACCCACAATTCTTCAAATTGTATTTACAAAATTACGTCCATTCCTCCGAAAAAGATAATAACCAGCCGAAAAGTTTAGATAAGAGTGCTTTTGAGGTTTGAAAATTTGAAAATTGGCGAGTTGACAAATGGTTATTTTAAACCAAAGTGTTTTTCAATAACATCTTTATAAGTGGTAGCAATCGGAACAACTACATTAGATAAATGTAACTGATGGCGCTCAATTCGGTGGATTGCCGATAATGAAACAATAAATGATTTATGGACACGGATAAACTCTTGAGAAGGCAAAAGATGAACAATATCTTTGAGGGGCATTCGAGTGATGACTTTTTTATCTTTTTCATGAATATATAATAGATTACCATCGGACTGAATAAACTGTACATTCTTCCAGATAATTTTTATCCAATCATGTCCATCCTTTACAAAAAAGTATTCGTTTGTAGAATTACGCTGCGTCCTATTCTCTAGTGCACGATTACATGCTTCCAGAAACCTCGGAAAACTAATTGGCTTTAGGAGATAATCAACAGCCCTCAAAGAAAATCCTTCTACAGCATAATCAGAAAAAGCAGTAGTAAAAATCACTTGTGTTCCTTTGGGTAAAAGTTTGGCTAGGTCAGTTCCCAATAAATCGGGCATTTGAATGTCTAAAAATACTAATTCAACCGCCTTTTGTTTGATAAAACCCAACGCTTCCATCGGACTGTGGAAGGACTGAAGGTGCTGGAAATCGGGTACTTTTTGAATATATCTTTCAAGAATAGCAACGGCAGCTGGTTCGTCATCGAGGATAATACAGTTCATAGGAATGTTTTAGGTTTTAGTGTGCCAAATATCTTTAGCCTAATTACCAAGATTAAGTTTCAACTGAACACTAAAGGTTTTGTCGTTTTTCTGAATATGAAACTCATTTTGATTATTGTATTCTAGTTTAAGTCTTTCTTGAACTTGTTTGAGACCAGTGCCAAGTCCCTCTCGACCAACAGCAAAATTGCTATTTTCGATTGAAAACTTCAACGTTTGTTGTTCTAAAATAGCAGAAAGGCGAATGTAGCAAGGGTGTGATAGACTGAGACCATAGCGAAAAGCATTTTCTGCTAAGGGCATTAATAGCATAGGAGAAACGACGAATTTATTAGGAGAAATTTCCCATTGAAAGTCTAGCTCAATCATTGGATTTTGTGGAAGTCTAGCTTTTTGTAAATCAATATAATTTTGTAGAAAAGAGATTTCTTTATCCAGAGGAATCTTACTTTTGGGAGCTTCTTCAATAGCAAATCTTAATAAATCAGAAATCTTCAGAATCATATCAGCAGTGTTAGGACTTTCTTCTAGGCTTGCTTGGTTATAAACGGTATTTAGGACATTGAACAGGAAGTGAGGGTTAATTTGTGCCTTGAGCGCATGAAGGTCAGCTTCTGACTTACTTTGAAGCAATTGTGTCTGAAGTTGTTTGGTTCGTATATAGTCACATAAATAGGCTACCATCAAAATCAACACCAATCCAAGAAGACTGATGAGAATGTTTTCATCAATGTATCCTTCAAAATGCCCTGTTCGAAATTGTAAGAGCTCAAAAATAAGCCATAGCAACATTGAGACCCAAGGAAACCAAAGGGCTTGAACAGCAGGATTATGATGATAAACAATTTTAAGAAAAACCCATTTATAATGAATATATGCCAACCCTACCACCAGCAAGGAAATACCAATCCAACCTAATAGATATTTTATATAGCCACTTTGCAAAATGAAACCTTCTTTGGATTCGGGCATAGCGGAAGCTTTCAGGAGAATAAGCCAATAAAAAGCTAAACCAATTGGTGCGAGAAAGCTAAGCTTTTTGATATTTTTTTGATTCATTGATTTTAAGGTATGGCAGAAAAATCATATTTCTTCATGTGCTTGAGCTCCTGTTGGGCTGATTGAGCACCTAATCTCCCAAGCATGATCTGGTCTTTGAAATAGTCCAATTCTCGATATATTTTTAAATAATAGGTTTTATTTGCTTCAAGGTTAATAACCGCTTTTACCTCAATTTTTTCCTGAATATTTCTTGAAATTTCGATTACTGTAGATTCTGCAGGAAGCTCAATTTCGATATATCTATTTTGAGATAATTCTGTAATTTTTTTACTCTGAATGATGATTGAAACGCTACTGCCCCAAAATTCTCTTTCTCGCAAAATAAATAGTTTAGCTTTGGGGGCATCTGCGCTAGTGAATCTCAAACTAGCCCATACCAACGCGTAAAATACATTTATATAGAAGCTCATAGTCATTTGTCAAAGTTTTTTATGCCCAAAATGTAACATCACTTGTATATAAAAATTGGAGATTTTATCACTTGGTAATCCATCTTGAGATGGGCTATATTTTAGTTCCCATGGGACACTATTAAATCCTAGCCTGTAACCAGCTTTAAAGGAACCTCCTGCTGATTTTTGAGGTGTTCTATTAAAAAACTCGATACCAAAATCCATAAATGGTTGATTCAGTGCAAAATTAACTCCTTGACCAAGCGTGTTTGGCAAAGGGTAGTTTACATTATTACTTGAGGTTTTTACTCTTGTAATGTACTGATTATAGCTAGCATACCCTATTCCTCCATTAAGGTAAAAGTAATTATTGCGATCAGCCAAAAAAGCATATCCAATCGTGAATGTCGCGGTATTTGCACTTGATTTACTCTCAAATGAGCCATAAGATTTACCTCCGCTTGTGGTGCTATAATTGATACCTAAATCAAACTTAAAGCGATTGTATAGCAAATTAACTTGTAATGGAATGTATCCTACAAACAAATTCGGTTTGGCATTGTAAGCTTCTAAGTATGATTGTAACCTAGGAAAAGAAATAAACTCCAAACAAGAAGACGGTAATCCAAGGCTTATTCTAAGCTGTGGAGTACTTTGAGCTGTAAATTTTGCGCTGGTGGTATCCTGTAGCTCAACTTCTGTTTGCGCCTGCGCATAAAAGGCAGTCATAAGTAGCAGAATTGTAAAAAATCTTTTCATCCTGTATGATGTTTAAAACCTATTGTAACCAATATCCCTCTATTTTGAATATCTGTTTGAAGCTACTAACTACTTTGATGTCTATCAATATTTTGTTATCAACTACATCTAGTTCGTGGTGAAAGTCCTTTCTTATGTGATTTTGGAAATAAGGTAAAACTCGGTTGACAAAATAGATTCTCTTTTAATTTCACTTAAAGAGAGCTTAAAATTCATAAAGCGGGGTAGGAAGAAATACCCCCGTGTTTGCCAAACCCACTTAGCAACCGTATTTTCAAGAAAAGAAGGTATTGAAGTATCGGGTAATTGTATCTTATAAAGATAGAGTTGTGAAACATGGAGAATTTTTAGCGATTTATCAACCACTCATTTTTCATTTTATTTTACAAATTCATTTTTAAGGAAATTTTAATAAATCACGCAATTGCCCAGAATATCCCAAAATTGCGTTGCACATGAACAAACTAAATTTACGTTTAATTATTATCGTTTTAAGTAGTATTTCTGCTCACTTTTCTACTCAAGCTCAAAACAAGGTTGTAGACCGCTTTACGATTCGAAAATCCTTTCAAACGAAAGAAGATTGGGCAAAACCCGCTGTTATCACATTTACCAAACCACAAGAAAAATCTGCATCTTGGCTACTAGACATGGCCATTGGTTATAGTGCTTATCATCATCCTCAAGGGACATTGTCGGTAATCCCGTACATGGAGTTGCATCGAAATACCTTGATTGATAAGCCTCAAAGTGTCTGGATTGGTGGTGTCGCAACCGAATGGAGAATGAATAGTTTAGAACATAAAAAATGGTCTCCCGTTTTGGTGCAATCTTTCAAGTTTATGGAAGATAAAATCAAGCAAAATGCTTCTTTTCAAAGCAACTTTTATTTGACTCCTGTTTTTGCTTTTAAGGATATGAATCCTAAATATTTTTGGATTCCCAACCATCCTGTGAGCCTTGGAAGTAGACTGAGTTTTGTGTACACGCCCTATATTGGTATCGAAAATGAAAATCGTACTTACTCCGAAACTCACCTTTCGGCAGGTAATATTTATCGTGCATTCGGACGTATCTCGACAGATATTACGTTTTATCCTTCCAACAATAGCCTAAAAGGAAAGCTGGACTTATCTCTCGACTGGCAATATCGCTACAATTATTACCAAACGGTTTCTGATGTGAAAAATAGTACGCAGCAGTTTTTAAATACTAGTCTCAATTATACATTTTTTACCTCTGCGGATGGTAAAAAAATGAGCCAAATTGGATTTGATTATACCATTGGCGAAAACCCAACTGAAGGCTTCGAGAAACAGTCGTTTTACACAGTAGCGCTAAAATTTAGACTCAATTTGGGAGGCAATAAAACAAAGGTGATTCTTTAGTTTTTAGGAGCAAACAAAAATAAAAAAGATAAGTATTTGTTCATTAGGGTCATTTTTTTATCCTTTAAACCTAAAAAATAATGCTTTGATTTTTAAAGGGTTGTTTGATATTTTTGAGGATGGCGTAAAATTTTGCTAAACCTGATGCAACATCAGTATGAGTTTGAGCATCTGTTGGAGAAATTAAACTTCTCTAAATAATGAAAAACCTCATCAACTTAATTCTAAGCCTCTTTATAACCTATTCTAGCTTAGGACAGATTAAAGGTAAAATTGTAGACGACAAACAACAAGCAGCTTCGTTTGCCAATGTATTGGTATTAAACACAAAGGATTCGAGCTTAGTGAAAGGTGAAGCTGCCGATGTAGATGGAAAATTTGAATTTACAGGATTAAAACCTCAAGCCTATCTATTACAGGTTTCGGCGGTAGGTTTTCAGAAATCCTTTCAAATAATCAACCTAGAGTCAGGCAAAACGATGGATGTTGGAACGATCCAACTCAAAGCAGAAACACAAACTTTGGGCGAGGTACAAGTAACCGCTCGTAAGCAACTGATTGAGCGTGATGGTGACAAAATGATTATGAATGTGGAGGCTAGTCCAACGGCAGCAGGGCTCAATGGTTTGGAGCTGATGGAAAAAGTGCCTGGTGTTACCGTAGATCGAAACACTGAAACTATCAAATTGAAAGGAAAAGATGGCGTTCTCATCATGATTGACGACCGTAAAACCTACCTTACGGATGAACAACTTGCTAATTTCTTGAAAACACTGAAAAGTGAAGATATTGAAAAAATTGAAATTATCGCCAACCCATCTGCTCGTTTTGATGCTTCTGGTTCGAGTGGTATTATCAATATCAAGACTAAAAAAGGCAAAAATTTTGGTACAAATTATACTTTAGACCTCAACGCAGGATATAGCCACTACAAGGGCGTAGGTGGTTTGCCCAAAAATGGACAGGGACTCACGATAAACTCACGTCGTGAAAAATATGTCGTTTTCGGGAATATCAACCGTCAATATGCTGCTTGGTATAATTCAGAAGACCAAGTTCAAAACTTTTTGTCAGAAACGGGCTCTGTATTAGAAAAGCGAGTAATTACAGGTTTGGCAAAAGGAAATTTTGAAAACTGGAGTGCTAAAATTGGCTTTGATTATGATCTTTCGAAAAAGACTACCGTAGGTTTCTCTGGACAATGGTCTAATACTTTTAGCCCTATGGAGCGTTCGTACAACCAACAATCCGTAACCGAAACGATTCGTCAAAGTTTATTGACAGAAAGAAACCGTGAAGCTACTTTCGATAATTACACATTTAATACCCACCTGAAGCAAAAAATAGATACGTCAGGCACTGAATTGACTGTAGATTTTGATGTGATTTTGAACTCGAAAAGTTGGGATGATAAATTTGTAACAACTACCACGCAAAACGATGCAAGCCCTTCTGTAGCGAATAACCAGATACTTTTTCCAGCCAATGGTAATACCTTTGTTTTGAAGGCAGATTTTATCAAAAAGCTTACTGCAAAAACTAAAATAGAAACAGGAATTAAGGCTAGTTATTCGAAGAAAACCAACGACTTTAGTGATAACTTCCGTGACAATGGAGCTTTGGTAAGTTCATTCTTCAAGTTCAACGAGTTAATTTCGGCGGGTTATGTGATGATAAACAGCGAGTTGACCAAAAGTTTGAGCATTCAGGCAGGTTTGAGAGCCGAACAAACCAATAACCAAGGTTTGAACAGAGAAGGGAATAAATTGACTCAGCAGGATTATTTAAACCTTTTCCCGACACTGACTTTGAACCAAAAGGTTTCGAAAGACTATGCAATTTCGTTGGGATATAGCCGTCGTATCAACCGACCTAACGACGATGTATTTAACACTTTCAAGAGATTTTTCTCACCACAAAGCTATGTGGCAGGTAACCCAACCATTTTGCCATCGCTTAATAACACGATCAGTTTGACCAATACGATTAAAGACAAATATAGTTTTTCTTTAAACTATGTGTCTGTTAATCAGTTTTCAACAGAGGTTTTTGATGTTGACTCAGTCTTGATTCCTGGGCGCCGTGTCATTCGTGAATCGATGGAAAATGTCAATGGAAAAATTGGTTGGTGGAGTGTTGATGCATCAGTACCATTTAACCCAACAAAATGGTGGAGTGTAAATTTGAACATTTGGGGTGGTATCAATGTCTATAATTACAAAAGAGAAAGTACTGTGGTAGATATTAGTCAGCTATATCATGGGGCTTATATGCAGCATACTTTTACCTTAAACAAAACTCTTTCAGGAGAAATCTCGGGCTGGTATAACTCAGGCGAAACTTGGGGTTTTCAAACCTCAAAACCACAAGGTGGTCTTGATTTTGGTTTGAAAAAAATGCTTTGGGACAAAAAAGCTACTGTGAAGTTCTTGGTACAAGACCCATTCAACTTTAATAGCTTCAGAAATAACGTGGAAACTACGACACTAACAGGCGTAGGAACTTACCGCTGGGACAACCGTAGATTCAGAATTTCTCTTACCTATAATTTTGGAAACACCAATGTAAAACAAGCCATACAGTCCAATGATGGAGGAAATGGTGGAGGTGGCGGCCCTTCAAAAAATTAGATGATCTAAATTGACGCATTTTTCAAAGCTCTCATGTTCTAAAGTGCAGAATATGAGAGCTTTGTTTTTGGATGTTAGTCTACAGACAAGTGCTCTAATTTTATATCTTGCACTCCCTCAGCTTGATAAATCGTATAAGCGGAGGCTATCAAAACCACATTTTTGATGATATATTGTCCTGGTAAACTCAAGGCAAATAGCGATTGCCAAGTTTCGTTAGGCATAAGAAATAAGGGTAAAAACGTAGTTGCCATTTGACAACAAAACAAGAAAAATGCCAATTTGGTGAGTCGTGGTATTAACCAAATAATTCCAATGAAGCATTCTAAATAGCCCAGAAATGGTAAGAATATATTAGTGGGAATAAACTTTGCTAACGTCAAAGCATGTAGCTGACTAACGATTTGTTCGGCAGGAGATACTCCCAACACCTTTAAAGCGCCAAACCAAAAGAAAACTACAAACAAAGCAATTCTATTGAACCATTGTACGGTTGTATTTTGTGTATTTGTATTAGATAAATTCATGGCTATAGTTTTTTAGGCTTGTATTTCACAAGCTGGGTTAATCATCAACATCAAGGATACGATTGCTTGGCTTGATAGAAAGATATCAAGTCTTAAAGGTTACGTGAAAATTAACAAACTATAGCAGGTGGAGGAGAAGTGTTATTGATATAGCCTTCTGATAATTGATAATTATGAAAAAGGCGATTAGAAGGTTTTATCCATTCCAAAATATACAAAATCGTATATCGCTGAATAGAGGTATATTCTTTCAATAAATTCTTTAACAAATAACTGCTTTTTCCAGATGGCGCTTGTGATGAATGCTCTTTGACATGGTCAGTGATATGTTCCGCCAGTTCCATGAAACGAAAACGAGCATTGTTGTCTAGTTGGCAAAGGGTATATAAAGTATCGTTTTGATAGCGCTGTTCTACGAGATTATAATGATTTTCTCCATGTTTGACTTTTCCTTCAATGGGGCGACTTTCAGCCCAATTATTTTGATAGGGTAGTTGCAAAGGTTGTTTTATCCAATAGTAATCGCCTGACTCTTCGATATTTATCTCTTGTGAGTTCGCTATTCCATATTCTTCCCAACAATACAGAAAGCTAAAACCAACCATATTGTATAGAAGTAATAAAACTAAAAATATTGAAACTAGTCTTTTCAAAAGAATAAATAGTGATTTTTTGAGTTTTGGGCAAATGTAGATAAATGATTTGTAGAAAACAATGAGATTAGTTTCAAATAAAACTAATGACAGAACAATAAAAAAGGGCGAGTAATCGCCCTTTTTAGTTATGTTTTGATTCGAATGGTAATGAAAGCGGTTGGTCGCATGAATATATCTACCCCAAAAGAAACCGTGACAATTTCATGCCCTTGTTCTTCTATTACACTAAGGGTATTTTCGGTACGACGAATTAATGTGGTCGTCGACCACCAAGTCGATACTTTGAAGATTTTGTAGGCTGTCATGAGGAACTATTAAAAGACGTCTGAATTGATAAGTGGGTTCGTGAAATAATCTGTTTTAAACTCAAGTTACACATTTTTAGGAAAGATTTTTTTAATTCAATGCCGAAAAATACGCTTCAATTATGGCAAAATGAGTAAGTGGTCGTTTGCCGTTATCTTAACTCTTGTGATTATTTTTGCAAAGTAACTTTACCATAATAGAACCCTAAAAAGAGAAGCTTGGCGTAAATCCAAAAGAATTCTTAGCTTTGTGGTTAGTCAAAACCTAAAAATCATGAATACAACTCAAATTGGCATCATTACCAATGCGATTGGCGTAAGAGCCAACCAAGTACAAAATACGATTAAGTTATTGGAGGAAGGTGGAACGGTACCGTTTATAGCTCGTTATCGAAAAGAAGCAACTGGAAGCTTGGATGAAGTGCAAATTCTGGATATTAAAGACCTTTGGAATAAATTAAAAGAAGCCGACAAGCGCCGTGATACTATCATTAAAGCCATTGAGGAGCAAGGAAAAATGACTCCTGAGCTATTGAATAAGCTCAATAATGCTTATCAGCTTCAAGAATTGGAAGATTTGTATTTGCCCTACAAGCAAAAGCGTAAAACTCGTGCTAGTATTGCCATAGAGAAAGGACTTGAGCCATTAGCAAAACTAATTTTCGAGCAAAAGGATAATAATTTTCTTCAAAAAGCTGGAAATTATCTCAACGATAAAGTGGCTTCTGTCGACGAGGCATTGCAAGGTGCACGTGATATTATGGCCGAGTGGATCAACGAAAATGTGGATGCTCGTAATGCAGTGCGTAAGGTGTTTGAACGTGAAGCTTATATTTCTTCAAAAGTAAAAAAAGGAAAAGAAGAGGAGGGTGTCAAATACAAAGACTATTACGATTTTAGCGAACCACTCAAAAAAGTGCCTTCTCACCGTTTGTTAGCTATTCGTCGTGGCGAGGAGGAGGGTATTCTATCGGTTTCTATTTCGCCAGATGAGGATAATGCCTTAGGCGCACTAGACCGTATATTCTTGCGTGGAATGTCTGAGCCTAAAAAGCAGGTAGAAGACGCTATTACAGACTCGTACAAACGATTGATGAAACCATCTATCGAAAATGAGTTTTCGAATTTGTCTAAAGAAAAAGCAGATGGTGAAGCCATAAGAATTTTTGCGCAAAACCTTCGTCAGTTGTTACTAGCCTCGCCACTCGGACAAAAACGTACCTTGGCAATTGACCCTGGATACCGCACGGGCTGTAAGGTAGTTGCTCTAGATGCCCAAGGCAACTTGGTTGCAGATACTGTGATTTATCCATTCGACAAAACGATGGAAGCGCAACATACAGTTTTGTCTTTGGTTGAAAAACACAAAATCGAAGCTATTGCTATCGGAAATGGTACTGCTGGTCGTGAGACAGAGGCTTTTGTCAAAAAACTAACTTTCTCGACGCAACCACAAATCTTTATGGTTTCGGAGCAAGGCGCCTCTATTTATTCAGCGTCAGAAGTAGCTCGTGAAGAGTTCCCAGATAAAGATGTGACGGTCCGTGGTGCTATTTCTATCGGTCGTCGCTTACTCGACCCTTTAGCAGAATTAGTAAAAATTGACCCAAAATCGATTGGTGTGGGGCAATATCAACATGATGTAGATCAACCATTATTAAAAAATTCCTTGGATTCGGTCGTAGAAAGTTGTGTAAATACAGTTGGGGTAAATATCAACACAGCTTCGAAACATTTGTTGAGCTACGTAGCTGGTTTGGGACCAAGTTTGGCGGCTAATATTGTTAAATTCCGTAAGGAAAATGGAGATTTTAAATCAAGAGCGCAAATCAAAAAAGTACCTCGCTTGGGAGACAAAGCCTTTGAGCAATGTGCAGGTTTCTTGAGAATTCCTCAGTCTGATAACCCTCTTGATAATTCTGCTGTTCACCCAGAGAGTTATCAAGTAGTAGAACGTATGGCAAAGGATTTGAAATGTACGGTAAAAGATTTGATGACAAGTGCCGAACTTCGTAAAAAACTCAATTTGCAACAATATATCGGTGAAAGTACAGGTTTATTAACGCTTCAAGATATTTTGAAAGAGCTGGAAAAACCTTCGCGTGACCCTCGTGAACAACTAACCGCCTTCGAGTTTGATGCGAATGTAAAAACGATTGAAGATTTATATGAAGGAATGGTTTTGCCAGGAATCGTAACTAACATTACTGCATTTGGTTGTTTTGTAGATGTGGGGGTAAAACAAGATGGTTTAGTTCATATTTCTCAACTAGCCAACCAATATGTTTCAGATCCAAATCAAGTGGTGAAATTACAGCAACAAGTGCAAGTGAGAGTCGTGGAGGTAGATATTGCTCGTAAACGTATTGCCTTAAGCATGAAAGCCGTTTAGGAGAGGTACAGGAAACGGGCACAAAGGCACAGAGTGTTTTTTTAGGTGGCAGAGGGAACGGGCACAAAGTCATAGAGTTTTTTTTTAGTGGCGCAGGAAATATTCTCTGCGCCATTTTTGCAATTTGATTATGAGTACCTTCAATTTACCTATATACTATTAACCAATAACGTCTTCCTGCTTATAAGCACACAACTCAACATTCACTAAATAAATGATAGATATATGCTAACATTTCAAGAATTATTCTTATTTGCCTTGGCAGCTTTTGTGCTGGTCATTAGTCCAGGACCCAATATGATTTATCTCATTTCTCGCTCGATTACGCAAGGACGAATGGCAGGGTTACTTTCGCTAGCAGGGGTAATGGTTGGGTTTTTATTTCATATCATTATGGTATCTTTTGGATTAACCGCTATTTTGGCAGAGGTACCATTTTTGTATGAGCTTATCAAATATTTAGGTGTGGGATATTTGCTTTACTTAGCGTTTCAAGCCATTAACCCCAAGGGTAAATTTGTATTTGAAGCACGAAATGATTTGTCAAATGATTCTCCCAGAAAGCTATTTATGATGGGTTTACTCACCAATGTCTTGAATCCAAAAGTTGCGATGTTTTATCTATCCTTTTTCCCACAGTTTATAAAGCCAGCGTATGGAAATCCTCTTTTGCAAAGCTTACAATTGGGAATAACTCAAATGCTGGTAAGTTTTTCAGTGAACTTCTCCTTGGTACTGACGGCATCTCAAATGGCAAGATTTTTTGCCCAAAATCCTTTTTGGGTAAAAATACAAAAATGGTTTATGGCAAGTATTTTGGTGGCATTAGCAGTGAGGATGGCCAGAGCAAAGTAGTTTTTAAGTGACAGAGGGAACGGGCACAAAGGCACAGAGTGGTTTTTAAAGTGGCAGAGGGAATGGGCATAAAGGCATAGAGTGGTTTTTTAGTGACATAGGGAATGGGCATAAAGGCATAGAGTGATTTTTAAAGTGACAGAGGGAACGGGCACAAAGGCATAGAGTGATTTTTAACGTGGCATAGAGAACAGGCATAAAGGCATAGAGTGGTTTTTTAAGTGACATAGGGAATGGGCACGAAGGATCAGATAAAGATACAGGTGAACAAGGTATGCCTTAATGAATGTAATTAGAACACTAACACTAAAAACCAATTTTACTACCACTCCCAAAATTACTATATACCTGTTCCCTTTCTCATTCTAACAACCGCTTTGTGCCTTTGTGCCTCTGCTACTTTGTGCCTTCTTCCCACCCCTCTACCTAAAATACGTAACCGCCTTGGTATATCCAGCCATTACGCCGAAGCCTCCTTTGATGTTGGAGTATAGCATTACAGGTTCTGAAAATGGATTTTCGTCGGCTTGTTTGGCTATCTCGTAGTCCTTGTGGAATTTATAGAAATGTATATCGGTGTTTAAGACCTGTATCTGCCAAATATACAGACGGTCTTTGGCAACATAGTTAGGTTTAGAGAGCAAAAAGGATTGGGGCGTTCCTAAAAATTGACCATCTCTTTCTACATCATCGATGGTGTGCTGGTATCGCTCGTTACTTATTTCTGCCGTTTTTTTCGTCAAATCCTGCAACTCAGAAATTGTATAAACTGCATAATAATTGACTTGATTGGGAATATCTTTCCACGATATAAGATAGCTCGTATTCATATTCGAGGTACTTCCCGAAACCAATTGATATGAAATACTGGTCGTATCAACAACACTCGAAGGTATGGTGCAATTCGCTTCTGCTTTTTTGCCATCAAACGTGTTTACGCTTAGATAATAAGTCTTACCTGATTCTACTTTGAAGTTTTTGGCACTTATTTTAAACACTCCTGTTAAAAATGAGTCTGGAATAAGTTTTACTGTCTGGGTACCATTGCTAAGTGTAACTGTCGATTTTGCTACGTTCTGTTCCCAAGTCGCATAAGGATTATTTCCAGCGGCTGGTCGGGTGTGATATAGCGTTACCGTATGGACGGTGTCTTGTGGACTCAAAAAGGCGGTTACAATGGGTGCATCGCTACTCGGAATTACCCCCGTTTCTTCCACCGTTAGAAAGTCTCCATTACAACCCCAACACAATAAGAGTATCAATAAGAGATATATAGAATGTTTTTTCATAAAATAGCTGTTTAAGTTTGTCTGCTTTTCTTAAAACTTAAAGCTGTAGGTAATTGATGGAACAATAGGGAATAGCCCTTTTCTGTATAATTTACTATCTCTCATTTGTCGTGTGGAGGCATCATAAACTTGATTGATTTGATAATAGAAAGGGTTCACACGATTGTAGGCATTATATACCCCAATTTCCCAAGCTCTTTCTCCGTGCTTTTTCTTTTTACTAAACTTCATCGCTAAATCTAGTCGATGATAAGCTGCTGCCTGAAATGAATTTTGACTATCATATAGAGAAATTTGAGAAGTTATGCCAGTGTGGTCTAAACCATTAAAGTTTCCTTCAGCAATAGGTACACTCAAATGGTTTCCTGTGCCATATACCCAAGTCGCTGAGAAAGTTACCATCGGTTTTAGTTGATAAATTCCCACAATCGAAATGTCATGACGACGGTCGTAGCGGGGCAAAAACTCTTTTCCATCATTGAGTTCTGCAAATTGGTGTGTCACTTTTGACAAAGTATAGGCAATCCAACCTGTGAGTCGCCCTGTTTTGCGTTGTAACATCAATTCTAGTCCGTATGCTTTTCCTTGTCCTGAGGTTACATTTTCTTGCCAATCCACAGCATTGATTTTTTGAGGGTCAGGTCCAACGTCTAATAGCAAAAAGCTAGCCCCTTGTTTGTAGCCTATGATGTTGTCCATTTTCTTATAATAGCCTTCAATACTCAAGGAAAAATTCTTTTCGGAAAAGTCTTTTACATATCCCAAAGCAACTTGCTGTGATGTTTGCGGAGGAACTCGGTCTGTAGCCGAAACCCACAAGTCGGTAGGTAATCCAAGACCTGAGTTGGACAACAAATGAATATACTGATTCATACGTGCAAAAGAGGCCTTGATCGCAGCATCATTTGGTAGCTTGTATGCTGCCGAAAGTCTTGGTTCAAGATTCAAGTAGTTTTTCTGGTTTACTGAAAAATGACTAAGCCTCAAACCAACATTGATACTGAATTTTTCATTGATGCGCCATAAATCCTCCACATATACTGCTGATTCTAAGGCATTGATAATTGTACTTTGTACCGAAGAAGTATCTACTCTAGAGTCTTTGAGAACAAGAGCTTTGGGTGAAAAACGATGTGCAGTTACTAAAAAGCCAGCTTTGATATTGTGTTGATAATTAGGTAAATAATCAAAATCAGTTTTCAAAGAAAAATCTCGAATACCTGATTCGTATTGATAAGAAAAAAGCCCTTTGTTGGATTCTTCAGTATTAAAAACCTTGAAGTCGAAATTGGTAAAAATGAGTGAGGTATTACTAAACAGCTTTTCATTGAAAAGGTGATTCCAACGCAAGGTTGTGGTGGTATTGCCCCAGTTAAAACCATTTTCATTTTTGACTGCGAGGTTATAGTTTTGGTCTTTCGAACTAAAGGAATCCCTTCCCAAATAACCACTCAAGTAGATTTTATCTCTAAGCCCAAGGTCATAGTTGACCTTCATATTCAGGTCATAGAAATACATATTAGGAAAATCGCCACCGCTGATTGGTCGTAACAGTGCATCGGCGTAGGTGCGTCGTGCAGCAATCAAAAATGAGGCTTTTTCTTTTTTGAGAGGACCTTCTAATGTCAAACGGCTTGACAGTAAGCCAACGCCAAATTCGCCAGTAAGCTTTTCTTTATTACCTTCTTTCATTTGCATATCGATAACCGACGAAAGGCGCCCGCCGTATCGTGCTGGAAAACCGCCTTTGGTCATCTCAATGCTTTTGAGAGCATCGCCGTTAAATACTGAGAAAAAACCAAACAAATGGTTGGCATTATATACCGTTGCATCGTCCAGAATCAATAAATTTTGGTCGGGTCCGCCACCACGTACATATAAGCCTGTAGAGCCTTCACGTCCCTTTTGTATCCCTGGAAACAATTGTAGGGTTTTCAAAACGTCTTTTTCTCCCAGAAAGGCAGGTACAGCCTTTACCTGTGTTACTGGTAAAGAAATAAGACTCATTTGGGTTTGCTCACTTAATTTTTCTTGTTGAGAGCTATTGACTTTGACCTCCTCCAAAACCACATTTTTGACACTTAGCTCAACCGTAATTTGTTGGCTTTTCTGTGCACTGACACGGATTGTTTTGACTTGGTATCCTACCTGAGAAACT
Source organism: Flectobacillus rivi (assembly GCF_030056655.1). Classification (NCBI taxonomy): domain Bacteria; kingdom Pseudomonadati; phylum Bacteroidota; class Cytophagia; order Cytophagales; family Flectobacillaceae; genus Flectobacillus; species Flectobacillus rivi. Next base: position 256,237 of record NZ_JASHIE010000001.1, on the reverse strand, counting down.
TCCAAGTCAAGTTGTTCCTTTGCGGGAATTGTCAAGGAAAAAAAGCCGTAAGCATTGGCAGATGTTCCTATATTGAGGGCAGGGACTCTCACCGAAACATAAGGCAATATCTCTTGACTTCCTTTTTCACGAACAAAACCACTGATGGTAACTTTTTGTGCGAACAAAGTGCAGGAGCAAAATGTAAATAGTAACAGAAGGTAGATTTTTTTCATAAGGATTATTTACTCAATTGAATTTTTCTTTTTGGACCTTTGTAGTCTGGTACACTTACTTCAGGACCTTCAAGTATCATTTTGTTTCCGGAGCGAGTAATGTTGTAAGCCCCTAGTAAGTTGATGAATTTAGGAATACTTGACATAATACTGATAAAAGTTTGGCTTCTAGCTGCATTGGCGTTGTAAACGATACTTACCACTTCACTATTCACTAGTTTGTAAAACCCAGAGCATTCTCTAATGCTTCCTGAAAGTTGACAATTATCAAATTGCAAAACGCCAGATGGATATTTTACTATAGAATCTGGTACCGTATATGGGTAGGAGAAATAGGTAATTTCATCGACTTTCCATGTACCAGAAATATCGTTGAGTAGTTCTTGATTGGCGTCTTTGCAGGACAATAAGCTACAGACTAAAGTGCAAATGCAGAAATAGGAGAGTTTTTTCATGGATTATGAATTTAGTAATGAGACTTTCTCTAAAATAGTAACTATCATGAGAAAGTCTCTATTTGATGAGTTTTATAACTGACTAGCAAATTTTACATTAAAGTACGCTCCAATATCATAATAGGTGCCAAAAGGAGGGTTTAGACTTTGTTCAACCATAATTTTACCAATTTGATCATCTGAATCACTAAGTGTAACTGTGGCTCCAAGAGTTTGGCTTACCTCTGTCCCAAATAGCTTAACTTTAAAAGCGCCAGATATACTAAGAGTTATATTTGGAATTGCAGAGTCTACTTCGTACATGTAAATCATGATGTTTTTTCCATAATATGAGGAGTTCCACTGCACAATTGAATGTGGAGTAGTCCACCAGTTATTATCTGTAATATCTTCTCTCGACCCATCTTGCATTTCATTGAGTGTGCGAATATCTACAAGAGATGTAAAATTATTTGCACTTGTTGGTGCGTATGCAATCATTGTGATTTCTGGAGCTCCTTTAACCCAAGATTCATAGTAAGATATATCTGGAGATGACATGCCAGTCAAAAAGAACCATTTATTGTCTACTGGAGTCGCAGAAAAAGTATAAGTTGGACAACCACTACAACCTGTCCCTTCTGTGCCTGGATCAAATTCATCACTAAAACTCTTGATATTCTTTCCTGATGAACTTTTTAGAACAACTTTCCCACCCTCAAGTATGGTTCTTTCGTTCAAGCCTACAACCACTACTGGAAAATCAGGAGCCTTTTGTGCATCGAGCCAGTGAATTTTACCATTTTTATCATAAGCTTTAATTAACTTTAAAGTACTCTCATCTGCAACTAAAGGGTCTATTGCAACAAGTGGTTCAAAAGTATCAGTATCCCACTTACTAATATTTCTAGGGACTGATATATTTAGTAAAGGATACTTGGCTAATAGAGATGATTGTAGGTCACCTATTGATTTTGAAGCAGAATTAGAAGATGTTTTTTCAGAAATAAGTTTTTGAAATGTTTGACCATGAATTATGGATTCGGACGCATTTTGATAGATGATATCGAAATCTCCATCAAACTTTTTTAATGCTTCTGATTTGACAAAACTTCTCACTTGTTTATCAGCCATGTTAGCTGCTAATGCCTTAGCAAAATCTTCCATGAGAGGATCATAAATAACTTCACTAGTTTTAGTGACATTGGTTTCATTACTTTGTAATTGCTCAAGCGTTGAATCTGAGCAGCTAGCTAGTGATAGCGTTAGCATCAATCCTATTCCACCAAGGAATAATTTGTTACTTTTAAAAAAAATCATAATTTTGTGGAGAGTTAAAATGTAAATATTAAGACTCACAAGCCCTGCCTGAAGTCGAATCTCATTGGCGGGGCTTACTTGTTGTAAATATATCTAGGACTTTTGAATACATCCTATCTTTTTAGTTAGAAAATTTTATGCAATACCGCATAAAATTTTCTAACTAAAAAGATAGGAATTTATACAATAATATATAAATTTGGTCAATTATGACTTTTCTTTGTCTTTCGTATAAATATCTAAATAAAGGATTATTCCTATGAAAGAACTTTACACTAAAAATACTTAGACGATATTATAAGTATTTCTCACAGATTCATAAATCTACTCTATCTCTAATGCTTTATTGATATTTTAAATTTGAAACACCATGTTCAACCTAAAAAAACTCCGTCAAACTCGCCTAGCACTTGGCTTCAAGCAAAGCTATATTTCGCACCTGACAGGCATTCCACAATCCACAATTTCAAGAATTGAAAAAGGCGAACGAAGTCCAACAATCAAAGAAGTATCCCAAATTATCCAAGTCTTGAATATCAAACCTATTGATCTTATTGAATAAAATAAGAAATCATGTTTAATTTTGCTGTTCAACAAAAAGATATGTAATGATAAACTACAACAACAAGAAATTTGCCCCTATCAGTAATACTGAAAATGGAGAGACCTCCGCGGAAACAATCTTTTATTACCAACAAGAAGGAAATATATTGACCTCTGAATATGCTGGAGGTAAAATTACTAAAGGACATTTGATTGGGTTAGTCGACGAATCAGGGAAAATCGATATGCGTTACCATCAAGTCAATGCTTTAGGCGAATTAATGACAGGGAAATGTATTTCCACACCAGAAATTTTACCCGATGGACGGATACGATTATACGAAGTTTGGGAATGGACTTCGGGGGATTGTTCCAAAGGCGAGTCAATCATTGAAGAGTTATACTGATAAAGTACAAGTCCATCAAATATAAGATTTGTCAGAGGCTTTTCGTTAGAAACTCAACCTGTCTTACCGAATGATAAAATACCATATACTTGTGATGAAATTACACTTGGTGAAAATGGGGAATTTTGTAACTTGCTTTTAGAAAAAATTACCCAGATTAAATCCTTACCAATCTCATGAAAACGACTACCACATCAATTTATATCAAGCTTCTTTTTCTAGGTTTATTACCGTTTGTGCTAGATTCTTGTGCGCTTTTTCGCAGAAAAGAATCTTCCGAAACTACTACAACTACGAAGCGACCTACAAGTCCAAGTAGACCAATGGTAATCTCGTCGAGAGAAGTAAGAAAGTTGATTGATGTGTCTCGTCAGTATCTCGGGGTTCCGTATCGTACAGGAGGTATTGATTCTAAAGGTATGGATTGTTCAGGTTTGTTGTTTGCTACTTTTAAAGAAATGGGCGTCAACATTCCGAGAAGGGCTGTGCAACAGTCAGGCTATGGAAAAGAAGTGAAAGATTTGGATCAATTGCGTCCTGGGGATTTGGTATTTTTTGTTACAGATAAAGGCAATGTTGCAGAAGTTAATCATTCAGGGATGATTACCGAAATTCGAGGTCCCAAAGAAATTTATTTCATTCATGCTTCATCTTCGAAAGGCGTTCGTGAAGATAACCTCATTTCTACCTATTGGATGGGATGCTATGCCACAGCTAGAAGACCCTTCTGATTTGGGATTTCGGATGTTAGATTGCGGAAGTGTACTATTAACTAACAACTTCACCACTAGTTCAAGACTTAGTCTTGGACTTATTTTTTTATACAGTTTTTAAACTGAAAAAATAGTTTTTCAAATCTTCAAATTACCACAAAATCCCAATCCTAAAATGTCGGCTCCCTTAGAAGTTTGGATGCGTGGACCTATCGAAGGTATCCCCGCTTTATTACAACCCGCAGCTCATGCTGTTTTGCAAGTTCAGGAAGAATTACATGATTTGTTGAAAGACTTTTCTGACGATTTACTGTGGGAAAAGCCTCATGGTGTAGCTTCGGTTGGTTTTCATTTACAACATCTTTCGGGTGTGTTAGATAGACTTCAAACTTATGCCGAAGGAAATACCCTGTCGCCCGAGCAATTTGACTTATTAAGTCTTGAAAAAGTAGCTCCTCAAGAAAATCAGACGGTAGTGACTTTATTGACTCGATTTGATTTACAAGTAGCAAAATACCTTTCCTACCTCAAACAACTTTCAGAAACAGATTTGCTACTCACTAGAGGAATTGGTCGCAAGCAAATTCCTACCAATGTGATTGGTTTGATTTTCCATGCTGCCGAACATACGACTCGTCATTTTGGTCAATTGTATGTGACTGCCAAACAGTTGGTGTAAGAGTAACAGGCACTAGGCAAATAGTTTTAAAAAAACTACAGACTTATTTTACGGTAAGTTATGGAGATAAAGGTATTTTTATGAAATTATAAAACTTACTAGTCCAAGACTTAGTCTTGGACTTTTTTTTATTACAGTTTTAAACTGTAACTAGAACTAAGTAATCGTTTAATTTATAAGGGATTAGGCGATAAGCATTAGACAAATAGTCTTTTAGATAATCATAGCCTTATTTTTACTGAATACTCAAAGCCGATTGTTATCTTATGTTTATATAAGTACTTGAATTTCAGTATTTTAATTTTATCTACGAAATATTTCGTAGATAAAATTTGCAATTACGAATCTTTTCGTAGTATCTTTGTTACGAAATATTTCGTAGTAAACTTTTTTATCATGATAAAGCCCACAGAATCAGAATTAGAAATTTTACAAGTATTATGGGCGCTAGGCCAAGTGACTGTAAGACAAGTAAATGACGAGCTCAATAAAAAGCGAGAGATAGGATATACCACCACACTCAAACTGATGCAAATTATGTTTGAGAAAAAGCTAGTCACACGTACCGATGAAGGACGCTATCACCTGTATCAATCAGCAGTAAGCGAAGACGAAACGCAACAACAACTGCTTGATATATTTGTTGATACAGCATTCAAAGGTTCGGCTATGAAGCTCGTGATGCAGGCTTTGGGAAATCACCAAACTTCGGCAGAAGAACTCGACGAAATCAAGAAACTCATTGCTCAACTAGAACAAAATAATTAGCCATGCAATATTTCGAAGCTCCTTTGTCACCACAAACCATCTATGCTTTGGCATGGACCTTGGTGCATTCGCTATGGCAACTAAGCCTATTATTCTTTTTGTATAAATTCATCGGTTCACTTTATCGACAAAATACCTCTGTACGTTATTGGTCGGGAATCGGTGTATTGTTTTCACAATTCTTGATTTCGGGTTTTACTTTTTGGAAGACTTTTCCAAAAGATATATCTGTCAAAGTATTCAATTTCGGGGTAGGAAATCCTCAATCGCTAACAAATGTATCAACCTCTGAACCTACTACTCAATCGCCAGTGGTATTGACTTCCGTTTGGGAACAAATGGCTACATGGCTCAATTTACATTTAGATTGGCTGGTAATGTTATGGATTTTGGGCATGGCAATAATGACCTTAAGGTTGCTTGGTGGGTATTTTTATGTGCAAAAGTTGCGCTGGCAACATACAAACTTGGTAGATACCGAAACAGAAAACCTCTTTAAACAGCTTCTTAATCAATTTGATATTTCTCGAACTGTAGAAATTCGTGAGTCTCAACTGGTGGAATCACCGCTCACAATTGGCTATTGGCAACCTATGGTACTTGTACCGATTGGTCTTTTAACAGGTTTGAGTCAGGGAGAAATTAAAGCGATTTTTGCACATGAATTGGCTCATATCAAGCGCCATGACTATTTGATTAACATTATCCAGTCAATGATTGAAATTCTCTTTTTCTATCATCCTTTGGTTTGGGTAATTGGCGAAACTGTTCGTCAAGACCGTGAAAACTGCTGTGATGATTGGGCGTTGGAGATTTGCCAAAGTAAACTGTATTTGGCAAAAGCGCTAACGTTTGTAGAAACCTTTAGACAACAATCAAAAACATCATTGACTATGGCTTTTTCAGGCAATAAACCTCAATTATTAGGCAGAATCCAGCGTATTTTGGGTATGCCTCAGCAAGAAACTAATAACCCTGTGGGTATTATTAGTTCGGTAGTAGTATTAGCGTTGGCTTTCTGCTGTCTCAACTTTACGCAGGTAAAAGCGCAAGCATCAAAGCTTTTTAACAAATCGGTAAAAACGCTGACACAAACTTCTAAGGAGATTTTGGCAGAAAGTACGCTAATCAGTACTTCTGAAGAACAAAAAGATACGAATATTCCAAATCCAGAACCAGAAGAGAGCAAATTGTCACAACTCCTAGCCACTCATGATGAAGCTAACGACCCAGATAGCTTGAAAGTGGCGCAGCACGAGCAAGAAATTGAAAAGTTACAAAAGAAAATGGATCCTTATCTAAAGCAAATTCAAGACTTAGCTGGACAAATGGGTACATTAGGGGCAAAAATGCAAATCGACCAAAAACCATTGCAACAGTTTTCTGAGCAAATTGGAAAATTAGGGGGAGAATTGGGTACATTAGTAGGGAAACAAGTACAGTTGGAGATGACAGTTGCTAACCTCGACAAAAAATCTGATGAATATAAAAAAGTTCAGAAAGAGTTGAATACTATTGAAAAACAGCGTGTAGAAATTGAGAAAAGGATGGAAAAGGCTTCTAAGGAAATGGAGTCAGTATCTAAGAAAATGGAAATAAATACCGCTCCAATGGATAGTCTTGGAAAAGAAATGGATAAGCTTTCAAAGCCTATTGAAGAGATTGGTAAAGAGATGGAAGTGCACGCTAAGGCAATTGAGGAAATAGACCCAGAAGGTAAATATTGGTCAAAAAATAGACATTATGGTTCGGGGTATCGCTTGCCAAAGCCTCCTAAACCTCCCAAAGCGCCTAAGGCACCAAGTGCGTCTTCAGCACCAAAACCACCGAAGCCACCAAAAGCTCCAAGCGCTGCTTCAGCACCAAGTTTACCACCGCCACCAACGCCGCCGTTGGCACCCGTAAAATCGGATAAGAATCAGGACAATAATTGGTAGACATCTTAAATTTAGTGAATGGTGGTTGAGTGATTTAGTGATTATTTTAAAAATAACTCAATCACTCAACCACTCAATCACAACTCACTAAATCATAGCTAAGTCTATTTTAGTTTTTTCTACCAAAAAGTGCCAATACACCTATCGTGAGCATAATCATGAAGCTTCCTATCATGTCAATTTTTCCAAAAGGGGTATTCAACCAGAAAATAGCCATGGCTGTAGACGATAGTGGTTCTGCGCAGGCAAGCAAACTACTGGTTTGAGCTCCAACAATGGTTACTGCTTTCAAAAAGGCATAAAATGCTGCCAAGCTACCCAACAATAGGATAAAACCCGTGTAAGCAAAAGACTGCGAATCCCAAGTACCTGATACTTTCCAGGGAGCAAATACACAACTGAAAATGATACCCCCCACAAACATCGCCCAACCAATAACGGTAGTCACTTCGTAGCGATTCATCAAACCAACTGGTAATAAGCTATAAATCGCCAAAGCAACTGCGGAGGCAATGCCCCACAAAAGACCTTCAGTAGAGATAGCCAAACTTCCAAACTTGCCATGGGTAACCAATAAAAATGTGCCAGAAAGAGCTAAAATAATAGCTACAAATTCGATAAAATTGGGTAACCTTCTCTGTTTAAAAGCCATATATATTGCAATAAAAACAGGTCCCATATATTGCAAAACGGTAGCTGTTGCAGCGTTTGACTTATGAATTGCTTCAAAATAAGTGTATTGTACTGCCACCATTCCTAACACACTAAATGCCAGAAGCAATAGCGTATCTCTTTTATTACTCCAAATTTTCCATAAATCTAAACCACGAAAAAGGGCAATCATCAATAAAATACTACCCGCTACTAACAAACGTAGCGTTACTAGCCAACCAGGATTGATACCTCGTTGACTAAATAAAAACTGACCAAATGTTCCTGAAACGCCCCATGTAATGGCGGCAAAAATGGCTAATCCAAACCCTGCGATTCTTTGCTGACTATTCATAATGTAAGATTTGTCCTTCGACAAAAGTATTTTGAGGTCGCAAAATTAGAGTTATCTAGTGGTTTATACTTAATAGTTTTAGAAAAATCCAAAAACAAACTCTAATAGTAATATTTCAGGTTGAAAATAGCAATAAAACAGTTAATCGTCTGTTTTTCAAGTAGATAATTTCATGAGAGATATAAGTATTTTATTACTGGATAAAACACATAAAAGCTATCAAAGTATTTTGAATCTGTCTTAAATTCAGTTTCAAACTGTTTAAAAAAATAGGCCCTAGATTGGGTAATCGTACAAAAGCTCCGTAGGAGTGACAGTTTGGTAATCATGAATCTATTTGCTGACCTATTAAAAGAGCGCCGTAGGTGCGACAGAAAGATAACTATCTTGAATTCTGTCGCACCTACGGCGCTTTTGCAAAGAAAAACAGGGTAATTCTCGTGTACTCAAGCGTATTTTGCTCTATTCTTTTAGTCTTGAACAACTCTTTTACGAAAAAAACTCCTCACTCAAAACTCCCAACTCAGCACTTACCGAAGTCCCATTCCGAGTACCAAGCCCCACATCAACGCAAAACTAATAATCATCGAAATATTGACTAAAAGCCCAGCAATTTTGGAGTCATATCCTAACTCATCAGCAAATGGGAGCAAAGTCATCCCTACAGGTAGAATCATACAGATTAAGACGATACTGCGATACAGAGGCTCGAAAGGAAGCTTGTAATACAATAAAAAACCCATGGTTAAACCAACAGCATAACGGATAACCAATACACTAGCGATTTTTTTGAAGATTTCTGGTTTAAGCTCAATGCTCAAATAAATACCCATAATTAGCAATACCAACACCTTATTTCCTTTCGCCAAAATATCAATAATGTTAACCAAGACCTCTGGTAATTCAAGTTTGGTTAAGTTAACAAATAAGCCTAACAACATAGCCTGAAAGGGTAGGAGCGTAAAGATTTTGAGAAATGCCTTTTTGAGTTTCTCTCTTTTTCTGACGGCTTGAGCTTCGTTAGTTTCCGCAAAAATAACTCCAGTCCCATATACCATACAAAACACCACAATAGAGTTACCCATATCAAATAAAGCTGCGAATACCATTCCTTCGGGTCCCCAAATGCCTTCAATAAGTGGAAATGCAAATAGTCCTAAGTTAAAACCACCGCTTGCCATGGTCAATAAACCACGCAATCGCTTAGTTTGACTTTTGAAAAGCAAACCTGCAATCGTCATGGAAATAGCACTGAAACTGATGCAAAAAATTGGAAGCAATAACAAATCTGCTTCGATTTTGACACGCATAATAGTAACAAAAACCAAAGCTGGAAAGGTGGTATGTACCAAAAGTTTGGTGATAATTTTACCTTCTTTCTCAGTAATAATGCCTTTATATTTGAGGAAAAAGCCAAGACCAATAATGGATAAAGCAGTTATAAAAACAGCATTAGTAGGATTCATCGTGAAGGGGATATATGTCTTTTATGCTAAAAAGACCCAAAAGTAAGGGATTTACTGGTAAAAAAAGCGCTCTTCAAACAATCTCTCAATAAGGAATCAAATATGTTTTTAGAAAGACTAGTGCAAAATGTCTTAAATCGGAACCACTTTTTCCAAAAACAAATTTAACAAGGTCTTAATGCGAAAGCTATCTTGAAATTATGTAATTTTGCGCCAATATTTTCATTCATAACTCAATCATTTACATTTACATTAAGGAATGGGCAAGAAAGTTTTAATCATTGGTGCTGGTGGTGTAGGAAATGTGGTAGCGAAAAAATGTGCCATGAATCCCGACGTGTTTTCGGAGGTCGTATTGGCGAGCCGTACCAAGAGTAAATGCGATGCCATCGCAGAAGAATGTGCTAAAATAGGTTTGCCAACACCTGTGCAAACTGCACAAGTTGACGCTGACAACGTACCAGAATTGGTTGCACTTATCAACGAAGTGAAACCTTGGATGGTTATCAACGTGGCATTGCCGTACCAAGATTTGACCATTATGGATGCTTGTCTTGAGACAGGCGTACACTATATGGATACTGCTAACTATGAGCCAAAAGACGTAGCTAAGTTTGAATACTCTTGGCAATGGGCTTATAAGGAGCGTTTCGAACAAGCTGGTTTGATGGCTTTGTTGGGTTGTGGTTTCGACCCAGGTGTAACACAAGTGTACACGGCTTATGCCAACAAGCATCATTTCGACGAAATGCATTACTTGGATATCATCGACTGTAATGCTGGTGACCACGGTAAGGCTTTTGCTACCAACTTCAACCCTGAAATTAACATCCGTGAGATTACTCAGAACGGTCGTTATTGGGAAAATGGAGAGTGGGTAGAAATTCCTCCAATGTCAATCCACAAAGCTATTGATTATCCTGGTATCGGTCCGAAAGAATCGTATGTGTTGTATCACGAAGAGTTAGAATCTTTGGTGAAAAACTTCCCAACGATTAAACGTGCTCGTTTCTGGATGACTTTCGGTCAGCAATATTTGACTCACTTGAACGTACTTCAAAATGTAGGTATGACTTCAATCGAGCCAATCAAATTTAAAGGTATTGATATTGTACCTTTGGAGTTCTTGAAAGCGGTATTGCCAGAGCCAGGAACTTTAGGAGAAAACTATACAGGAGAAACTTCTATTGGTTGCCAAATCAAAGGTATCAAAGATGGTAAAGACAGAACTTACTATGTTTGGAACAACTGTAAGCACCAAGACTGCTGGAGTGAAGTTCAAGCACAAGGCGTAAGTTACACGACTGGTGTACCTGCTATGCTTGGCGCTATGATGATGATTACAGGCGAATGGTTCAAGCCAGGTGTTTGGAACTGCGAAGAAATGAATCCAGATCCATTCATGGCAATGTTGAACGTTCACGGTTTACCTTGGAACGAATTGGTTGACGTAGCACTTCCACACGAATATTAGAATTAAAAAATCCCTTCAGCTTCAAAACTGAGGGGATTTTTTTTCGATTTGAAAATGGATCGATTTGAAAATTTGAAAATGTGCTGATTTGAAAATTTTCTGATTCGAAAATGGTTTTTATAATCAATGGTAATAAAAAGCTTTAGACAAAAAGCTTATGTGAACTCATAAGAAATATTTTGCCGAGAGCCCATAGCTTAAAGCCGAATGCTAAATCGTTGAGTTTGTACTTCTACTTACTAAAGAATGGCTTTCTGGAAAATTCTATACTTTTTATAAACCTCTCCATTCAATTTCTCAGCTTCTCCACGCATGGTATGATTGGTTTCCAAAACCAAATGCGTATCCATAAATTCCATCTTACGTTTTTGTGCAGCTTGTATCATACTTACACCTAGAAGCGTGGTTAAGCCCAAACCTCTGTAATTGGGTTTTACGGCACCTAATAATAAATCCAATTGCTTATTTTTCCTTGCATCCAAAAGGATATGGACAAATCCAAAAGGAAATAATCTGCCACGAGCTTTTTTCAAACCTTTACTCATATCAGGTAAGCCCACAACAAAGGCAATGGGCTCATTGTTTTCGTCAACAATAATTTTGACAAAATCAGGGTCTAGTATTGGAAGATACGCTTTGGCAATTTTTTGCATTTCAGCCTCCGAAAGTGGAACAAAGCCTAGTAGATCTTTATAGGTTTCGTTTACCAATCGAAAGATTGGGACTACGTAAGGTTTAAGTGCTTTTTTTGACGTAAAATTAAGTAGCTTAATGTTGGGATTACGCTGTGCTCGGTCGAAAATTCTTTGATAAAATGGAGGTATTTCAGCAGGAATGTCAATTTTATAAACCACACAATCTGTCAATTTATCAAAACCTAATGTTTCTAAGAATTGAGGTAAATAAGGTGGATTTGTGGCAGTAGCGATGACAGGTAAATATTTAAACCCTTCTATCTGGAAGCCCTGTGGGTCTTTTTCAGAAAATCCAAACGGGCCTACTAGAGTTTCCATGTGTTGAGCTTTTGCCCAACTCTGGACTGCATCTATCAGCAATTTTACTACGTCAATATTTTCAATACTATCTAAATGAAAAAAACGAGCCTCTTTAATATGCTGAAGTTCGTTGTATTCACGATGAATAATGCCCATGATTTTACCTACGGGCTTATCATTCATATAGGCCAAAAAAAAGATAGTATCTGCGACTTCGAAGGCAGGATTTTTTTTATGATCAAAGAAAATCCATTCGTCTGCATAGATAGGAGGTACCCAATTTGGGCGTTTCTCATGGAGTTTTTCAGAAAGATAAACGAATGTTTTGAGTTCGCTTGGACTTATAACTTCTTTGATAATAATTTCTTGCATGGATAAATTAAGATAACCTCAATAAGGTTTTGTTACTTTTTTGTTAAAAATCAATAAAAAAAATCACTTTCCCAATTTATAAGAAATGATACTTATCGCTTTTTAAATAAAAAATCCTCACGTCGTGACTGTACTTTATGCCACAACATGAGGAAAAACAGAAGAATTTATCCAAATACTCAACCGCCTGGAGGAATTAATTCAAATGCTCCAATATCATGTGTACTGCCGTAAGGTCTTGCATTGTTATCTCTGTCAAAAGAGATACCCCAAAGTAAAAGGTTTTCGCCAGTGTTGACCAGTGGAGAACCAACTATAGGGTAGTAATTACCATTGCTAGGATTATTGAGTTGTGCCTGACTTATATCCAGTGTTTTGAAGTTGTTACGCTCGTTGACAATCACTGGACTGCCCAATTTAACGATATACTTGCCAGTGGCTGGATTGGCAATCAAATTATTGATGACCTCATGCGTATGAATCAAACTGTATAGTTTGATGGCATCACTAGCAGAGCCTATAATCGAATTGTTGGCTATTCTTAAGTAAGTATTTGGAATAGAGCAGGAGCGAGAATCTGCAAAAATGCCATTATAACCTGAGTTCACGATAACATTATTGAATACAGATTGATTGCCCAAGAACCCCACCATGATAATGCCTGTGCCTCGAGCATTCACTACAGTGTTATTATAACATAGACCACCAGAGCCTCCGCCTATCTGTATGCCATTAGCTTGATAGGCATCAAACGGACTAATTCCTGTGTCTACCATCGTGTTGTCATGAACTAGCGCATCTACTGAACAACCAAACTGTATGCCTTCGCATCCCGTTCTTTCTAACTGATTGTTATAAACCTGAAGACCATAAATATTGTGAGGAGGTACTACTTTGGTTACGCCATTGCAGTTGATAGTCATTCCTCCAGCAGCAAATGAATTACCAATATACAAGCCTTCGCCAGGTACATCATGGATATAATTATCATGAATTTTGACATTATACATGGTGAAGTTCCCCCTCCATGTAGTCGAATCGCAGTTGGGGTCAGTTTTTGCCATAATACCAGCAAAGCCAGTATTAGAAATTTCTACACGTTCAATTTCGCAGTCACTGCTTTTGCCACCTACTGTGATTCCCATGCCTCCAGAGCCTGTTTTGGCTACTTTTAGTCCATAATACACATTTGGGTCACCCGTGCCAGTCACTTTGAAATAACGACAGTTATCAAAATTTAAACCATTTTGATTGTTAGTCGTATTTTGAAAAATTACTTGCCCTCCAAGATTTCTATAAATAATTGGCTCGTTGGCTGTACCATTGAGTCCAATAAATTTGAGTCCAGTGTAGGTTCCTGCTTGAATACAAACAGTATTGCCTGGTCCAGCGCTCAGGTTTAAGGCTGAATAATCACCACTTTGAATAACTGTATAATCACATGAACTTGGAACATAGGTAGCTACTGCCGATGCCGATTCAAAACAACCAATATCAAAGTCACCACCGTTTGGTCGAGGCTTATCTGTTACATCCGTTGTGATACCCCAAGAGCTTAAGTTTTCGCCTTTATTAATCACAGGAGCATGACTTAGCGGACGATAATTCTCAGCACTAGTATTTTCATAAAACGATGCGTCCACTACACCATTAAGATAATTTTTTCGGGCATTTATTCTAACCGATGAGGAGAGTGGCGAAATGAATTTCCCTACTCCTGAGTTTAACATCACATTGTTTACAATCTCATAATTATGGATCGAGCTGTACAGTTTCAATGCCTCATTTTGGGGAGAGATAATCGTGTTTTGAGCAATACGTAAATAGGTATCAGGGATCGAGCCAGGACGAGAATCTGAGAAAATGGCGTTGCCTTTTGGTCTGACAATTAAGTTGTTATAAATCATTTGGTTTCCTGGAAAACCAAACATCACTATGGCTGATCCCTCAGCATCCAGAATGGTATTATTATAAAAATTCCCTCCTGCGCCACCGTTCATGGCCACGGCATTGTTGAGAGTGGTTGAGCCTGGCACTTTTCCACAATTTTTAATCATATTATGGTGTACCTGTGCGTCGGGTGAATTGGCATATTGGATGCCTTTACTACCTGTGCGCTCAAAGATGTTATTATAAATTTCAAGGCCAATAATGAGGTGTGTAAACTTAGATACACTTACACCATTGCAGTTGATAGTTTTTGGAGTGCCATAAGAAGGCTCGCCAGCGGAAATACCTTCACCAACTACATCATGTATGTAATTATCATGTATTTTGATGGCACTCATGGTATAATAATCTCTCCAGGTAGTGCTATCGCATGCAAGTTCTGTACGTGCAACAATACCCGCACCTTGAACATTTTGAATTTCAACTTTTTCTACTTCAATATTGCTACTTTTATCTGCTATATTGATGCCTCTACTGTTATTACCTGTGCCTGCTACTTTAAATCCATAATTAACATTTGCATCACCTATTCCTGATAGCTTGATGAATTTACTTTTCGAAAAGTTGATGGCTACAGCATTCGTAGTATTTTGAATGATGACCTGTCCTCCACAATTTTTTATAATGATGGGTTGGCTATCTGTCCCTTGAAAGCTATTAAAAGATAGGTTTGTATAAGTGCCAGCTTGAACACAAATAGTTTGCCCCGGTTGGGCATTGAAGTTACTGGGACTGTAAGCCCCACTCTTAGTTATAGTAAAATTACATCCACAGGATTGAGCATAAGCGGAAAGCGAAGAAGGCCAGCTACAGAGTATAGCCAGCAGACCAATATATAGTGATTTCATTAGGTATGCTATTGATAATTATGAGTTTATCAAAGTTACTCGATTTTTTGGAAAGTCTTAAATCAAAACTAAAAAAGCCATGCTTGTGATGGCATGGCTTGAGATTCTATGGGCGAGTAATGTTTTTAATTCAAATTTTTAACTGCCTGACGAGCGAGTAATTTCCAACCTCCTTTTTCTTTACTCCAAACAGTCAAAATAAAAAGTTTAACGCTTCCTGCCTTACCACCATCCAATGTTTCAGCAGCTAAACTATGACGAACAATCGCCGTTTTGCCATGAATACTAATCGTTTGGTCTGTCAATTGAATCGTTTTGAAGTCAGATTTACCACTCACTAAAGCTTCTACAAATTGCGCTTTGTTTTCGATTTTACCACCTGAGTGACCATAGGATAAATCTTCGGTAGCGATATTTTCTAGGGCTTCTTTGGTTGGGTCAATCATTGCCAAACGCAATTTTTCAACCGACTCAGCTACTGCTTTTTCATCTTTTGATTGTGCAATACTTCCCAATGTAGCCATAACTAAGAATAAAAGTGTGATGCTTAATTTTTTCATGATGTTTAGATAAAATGGGCTTTGATAGCCTATAGGATAAATACTAGATTCTGATAGTTAATCAACGAAGAAAGATGATGTTTCTTTTTTTCTACTTTATCAAATGAAAAATATTCATAAAAACACGATAACAGGTGCAAAATTAAAAGGGACAAAAGCAAAGTATATGCTTTTGTCCCTTCGTAATTAATTTCTAAAGATTAATCTGTAACTATTTTAGTTGAATCTCTAATAATCAGCTCTGTGGGAAGTTTTACCGTTTGATAAACAGGATTTTTACTTTTCTTCTCTACCATATCTAGTAGCAATTCTGCTGCTCGTTGTCCCATTTCTAAGGCTGGTTGGATCACCGAGGTGAAAGATGGAGAAAGTAATTCTGCTACTTTCAAATTGGTGAAGCCCATCAATGCCATATCTTCAGGAATACGAATATTACGTTTTTTCAGAATCTTTAAACATGCCATGGCTAGACGGTCACTTACCGTAAAAATAGCGTCAGGAAGAATGGGTTGTGACAAAAGCTCATCAATCACCTTTTCCATGTCCTCAATGCTAAAATTACAGTATTTTACAAAATCCTCGTTGTAAGGAATGCCGTGCTTTTCTAAGGCTGCTTGGTAGCCACTGATACGCTCACGAGTGATTGAAAGCGTAGGAGAAGCCGCCAAATGAGCAATGTACTTTTTGCCAGATTTTATCAAATGCTCGGTCCCGTCAAATGCACCCTGATAATTATCTGCCACAACTTTATGGGTATTGATTTCGTCCGAAAATCTATCAAAAAATACAATTGGCATACCCTTGCTATGTAATTCTTTCAGGTGCTCAACGTGGGTTGTTTGTCCAGAAAGCGAAATCAAAACACCATCGACACGACGTGAGGCAAGGTGTTGAATATTAACTACTTCACGGTCGTAGGATTCATGACTTTGAAAAATTACTACATGGTATCCACGGTTGTATGCAATGGATTCGATGCCGTTGATAGCTTGAGAAAAGAATGGATTGTCAATTTCGGGTACAACTACACCAATAGCACGGCTACGGTTTTCTTTAAGGCTAAGGGCAATAGGGTTGGGGCGATAGTTCAGTTTTTCGGCACATTCCAATACAATTCGCTTAGTTTCGGGATTAATTTCATAACTTCCCCTCAACGCTCTCGAAACAGTGGAGGTCGACAAATTTAGTGCCTTTGCAATATCTTTTATGGTTGCGATTTCCAAAGCTAATCTTGTTTTTGTACAATTTTCTACAAAGATAACTTGCTTCTCTGTAAAACTATTCTAATCTACGATTTTCAAGGTAATATCCCAAATATTATTAAATAAATCAAAATTCCTGACTGCTTGACAACGTTGCCGACAACGATTGCGTAAATATTTTCCTGTAAAAATTTGTCCTTAGATTTGGACAATTCTAACTTGACACCGTCTTACAGCAACTATATAGTAGAATTGTTTCTACTATTTCCCTGAAAAAGTCAAAAAGAAATATTCAGAGATACAGTGTTCTTTATGGAACATCTTAATAGCCATCGTATGTATAATTAGTTTTTGGATAGATAGTTTGAACCCTCTAAACCTCGACCTAGCTTCTCCCTTCTTTTGGGAGGGAGAAAGCCAAGGGAAATCAGTATTTCTGATTGAAATCTTGAAGTAATATTTTCTGAAAAACACATTTTATTGATTAATTCTTCGTCTTACTTTTTGTCTTGAAACAAAAAGTAACAAAAAATTCAAGAATTTATAAACTCGCTTCGCTCAAACAGTATAAATTCATTGCTTACGCGAGCAAGTTTACGAAAGTTTAAACAGCTTCCATAATAAATTAGAGTATGTTTAAAATTTCCAAGTTATTAAAAATGAAAGAGTTTGTGTTTTTTTCTGAAATCCTGTTGTTTGAGCCGTAGGCGAGTTTAGGATTTCTTGACTTTCTTTTGTTACTTTTCTTGTGTCAAGACAAGAAAAGTAAGGTGTAGCGAATGGAAATTTCGTTTTTCTTATGAGAGCTGAATAAAATTTTTAAACATACTCAATTGCCAGAAGAACCCCTATGGTTAGCTCCATTAGGAGTTTCAAATAAACAATAACTAATGAAAAAAGTCCTTTTATTTACCTTCACTCTTCTTACCATATTCAGCTTTAAGCTCGAAGATACTCGTACTACTATTTTTTTGTGTGGAGACTCAACCATGGCTGATAAGGCGGCAAACGCTGCACCAGAAACAGGCTGGGGAATGGTTTTACCAGAATTTTTTACAAATGAAATCAAAATTGAAAATCATGCCGTAAATGGTCGTAGTACTAAAAGCTTTATCAACGAAGGTCGTTGGAAAACGGTAATAGACAAGGTAAAAAAAGGTGACTGGGTTTTGATTCAGTTCGGTCACAATGATCAAAAAGTGAACGATACGACTCGTTCGGCACCTTCGCAAACACTTTACAAGCAAAACTTAACTCGATTTGTCAACGAAACTCGTGCTAAAGGTGGAAACCCTGTGTTGATTACACCTGTGATGCGCCGCAAGTTTGACGAAGGTGGTAAGTTTGTTGACCAACATCAAGACTACCCAGATGTTGTAAAAGCTTTGGCAAAAGAGTTGAAAGTACCCATGATTGATTTACACCAAAAATCGCAGAAAGTGATTGAACAACATGGTGTAGCTGGGTCAAAGAAACTTTTCTTACATTATCCTAAAAATGTATATGCTCGTTATAAAGACGGTGCTTCTGACGATACACATTTCTCTAGATACGGTGCTGAAGTAATGGCTAGCTTGGTTTGTGAAGATATGGCGTCTTTAGGTTTACAACTGAAATCGTTTTTCAAAAAGTCGGTATATCCTACCAAATTTGTTTACGAATTGCCAAAGGTTTCAACACCAGTTTTCAAGAAAGATACTTTTAATATTGTCAACTTCGGCGCGGTAGCAGATGGACAAACGCTAAATACAAAGGCAATCAATAAGGCAATTGTTACTTGTAGCGAAGCAGGTGGAGGTACTGTAATCGTACCATCAGGAGTTTGGTTGACGGGTTCAATAGTTATGAAGAGTAATGTTAATTTGCATTTGCGTAAAGGTGCCTTGATTCAATTTAGTAATCGATTTGAAGACTTTGATTTGATTCGTACCACTTACGAAGGCTTAACTGCTGCTCGTTGTCAAGCACCTGTGTATGGAATAGATTTGGAAAATGTAGCCATTACAGGTTTTGGTGTTTTGGATGGTGCAGGCGATGCGTGGCGTCCAGTAAAACGCTCCAAAATGACCCAAGGCGCTTGGGAAAAACTCATTGCATCAGGTGGTTTGTTGAGTCCTGACAAAAATAACTGGTATCCAAGTCAGAAATCATATTTAGGTTCTACGGTACAACTGCCAGGCGTATTGAAAGATGGAAAAGAGGTTAAAGATTTTGAATATATCAAAGACTTCCTTCGTCCAAATATGTTGTCACTCACACGTTGTTCAAATGTATTGCTTGAAGGGATTACTTTCCAAAATTCACCAGCTTGGTGTTTGCACCCATTGTTGTGTGACAATATTACGTTGAAAGGAGTAAAAGCCAAAAACCCTTGGTACGCCCAAAATGGTGATGGAATAGATTTGGAATCTTGTAAAAACGCTTTGATTGAAGATTGTACATTTGATGTGGGCGACGATGGTATCTGTATCAAATCTGGTCGTGATGAGGAAGGTCGTAAACGTGGTGTGCCTACCGAGAATGTATTGATTAATAATTGCTTTGTATATCATGCACACGGCGGTTTCGTTATCGGTAGCGAGATGTCTGGTGGTGTCAAAAATATGTTTGTCAACAACTGTACCTTTATGGGAACTGACATTGGTTTGCGTTTCAAGTCGGCACGTGGTCGTGGAGGAGTAGTGGAAAATATTTATATAAGCGACATTGGAATGACCAATATCCCTGGCGAAGCAATTTTGTTTGATATGTATTATGCTGCCAAAGATCCAGTGCCTGTGTATGGCGAGAAGACAGATATTCCAGAAATCAAATTTGAGCCAGTTGGTGCAGGAACACCACTTTTCAAGGATTTTTATATGAAAAATATCGTATGTCGTGGTGCCGAAAAGGCGTTGTTCATTAGAGGTTTGCCTGAAATGCCTATCAAGAATGTGTGGTTAGAAGATGCGATTTTGGAATCTGATAAAGGAATGATTTGTACAGAAGCTGAGAATATCAATCTCAAAAATGTAAGTATTCTTTCTAAGGATGCTACGACGATTCAAATTCAGAATGGACAACAAATTACCTTAGACAATATTCAGTATAAAGGTGCTTCGACTGACTTATTACTGAAAATAACGGGAGAACGTAACAAAAGTGTTCGTTTGGTTAATACAGATACCAAGCAAGCAAAAAAAGACGTTGAACTTGGAGAAAAAGTGCCTTCAAGTGTTCTTTTGAAGAAGTAAGTAACTTCGTGACATAATCTCATAAAGAGTATCCTGAATTGAAAAGGTGCTCTTTATGGAAATTAAAGTCTCAACGCTTTGAAAGAACGTATCTCTCAAAACATTCTAAAACATTCAAAAAACAAAACCTATGTTCAAGACAACTGCAAAAATATTGACAGTTTGCGCATTGATGGCGAATTCGGCTTTTGCTCAAGTACAGCAGTCGTTGCCTTGGTCAGAACGAATGGCAAATACCATGCTAACCGTTCACAAGGATACCATTACTTACAGTGCTGAAAAGAAAAACGCTCATTGGGAATACGAAATGGGCTTGATGATGAAGTCACTCGAAAATGTTTGGTATCATACAGGCGACGCTAAATATTTCCGTTATATCAAGCAAGTAGTTGACCAGTTTGTAGACGACAAAGGTAATATCCGTACCTATAAAATCGACGATTACAACCTTGACATGATTACGCCTGGTCGTTTATTGTTGACGTTGTATCATGAAACGAGTAAAGAAAAATATCGCTTGGCTGCTGATAATTTAATGAAGCAGTTGAAAGAACAACCTCGTACTAAAGAAGGTGGTTTTTGGCATAAAAAACGCTATCCAAACCAAATGTGGTTGGATGGATTATACATGGCTGAGCCTTTCTATGCAGAATATACGGCAATGTTTGGTCCTTCAAAAAACTTCGATGATATCATCAATCAGTTTGCTTGGATGGAAAAAAATGGTCGTGACGATAAGACAGGTTTGTTGTATCACGGATGGGACGAAAGCCGTGAGCAGAAGTGGTCAGACCCTAAAACAGGTAAGTCTCCGAACTTCTGGAGCCGTGCAATTGGTTGGTACACAATGGCATTAGTAGACGTTTTGGATTATATTCCTGCCAACCACCCACGTCGTGGCGAGTTAGTAGCGATTTTACAACGTATCATTCCAGCCGTTATCAAGTATCAAGACCCTAAAGAGGGCTGTTGGTATCAAGTAACTGACAAAATCGGAGGCAAAGGCAATTACTTAGAAGCCTCTGGTTCTTCGATGTTTGTGTATTCGATTGTGAAAGGTGTTCGTTTGGGATATTTAAGTCCAGCCTATATGGTTGCGGCACAAAAAGGCTATAAAGGTATTTTGAAAAACTTTATTTCGACGGATGCCAATGGTTTGATTCACTTAGAAAAGACCGTACAGGTGTCTGGTTTGGGAGGTACTCCTTATCGCGATGGTAGCTACGAATATTACTTAAGTGAAAAAATCCGTCAGGATGATTTAAAAGGTGTTGGTCCTTTCATCATGGCAAGTGTTGAGATGGAAACATTCCCTACTTTGTCGATTGGCAAAGGCAAAACAGTTATGTTAGATAACTTCTTCAACCGTGAATATCGCAAAGGTTTTACTGGTGAAAAAGAAACCTATCACTATACTTGGTACGATCGTAAGGATTCAGGATACTCGCTTTGGGGTAAAGTTTTCAATGAATATGGAGCTAAATTAGGTACTTTAGAAGAAGCGCCAAGTGCTCAGAATTTGAAAAATGCAAGCGTATTTATTATTGTTGACCCAGATACTCCGAAAGAAACTCCAGCACCAAACTATGTTGAGGAGAAGGACGTAAAAGTTATTGCTGACTGGGTAAAAGCAGGTGGTGTATTGGTTTTATTGGCCAATGATACATCTAATGCTGAAATCAAGCATTTTAACCAATTGACGAAGGCGTTTGGTATTAGTTTTACCAACAAAAACCGCAATATGGTGAAAAATGACCAATTTGAGCAAGGTAAATTTGAATTCAACAATCATCCAATTTTCAAGGATGTGAAGAAAATTTATGTAAAAGAATTGGTAACCCTAGAAACAAAAGCACCAGCAAAACCGATCTTGGAAGAAGGTGGCGATGTAATCATGGCAACAGCCAAAGTTGGTAAAGGTACAGTATTTGTCCTAGGTGACCCTTGGATTTACAACGAATACCTCAATGGCAAACGCCTTCCTTTGCAATACGAAAACTTTAAAGCTGCTAAATACCTAACAGAATGGCTTCTAAAACAAGCCACCATTAAAAAGTAAGTCAAGGGCGGTGGTGAGAATATCTTACTACCGCCTTTTTTTTAGTGATGAGTTTTGAGTTGTGAATTGAGAGTTAGTAGTGTACGGAGGATTTCCAACAATTGCGGATTTTGGATTTCTGATTTCGGAAATAAATTAAAATACCTTTATTTTTTACAAAAATAGACAATTACACTTCCAAAATCCCACATCCGATATCCGAAATAGACAGTTTTAGAGTCCTTCGCATTGTTCCAGTGCTGAGTTGTGAATATAAATTTTGACAGTAACTTAACATTCACCACTCTCAACTCATCACTCAAAACTCCACCAGTTTCTATTCTTTAAAAAATACAAATTCTAATTTCTGGACGATTAAGTGTAATATCTCTGAGTCATGGAAAATTGACGGAGGGAATAATTTTCGGGAACGATGCCGAAAACGATTGCGTAAAAACATTCTCATATTCGCTTGCAGGTGCTAAACATTTGATATAAACTTATTTTACAAAACTACAGAGTTTTAAACGTATCCTTAGAATAATATCATTTTTGGGCATAACGCCTCTTGAATAAAACGACTGCTATGAAAGATATTTCATTTTCACAATTGGATTCAATTGTGCCTCAATGTGCGGTGAATTTACCAAACCTTAACGACCTCAATCTTCCAGAAAAGGTATTGCAATTTGGTACAGGAGTATTGCTCCGTGGTTTACCAGATTATTTTATTGACAAAGCCAACAAGCAAGGCGTTTTTAACGGACGCATTGTGGTGGTAAAATCTACATCAGGGGCATCCGATGAGTTTGACCAACAAGATAGCTTATACACGATTTGTGAGCGCGGGGTACAAGCAGGAGAACAAATCGAGTCATACACTTTGAGTTCGGCTATTAGCCGTGTGATTTCAGCACAATCAGATTGGAAAAAGGTGTTGGAATGTGCCCATAATCCTGAAATGCAAATTGTCATTTCAAATACTACCGAGGTGGGTATTCAATTAGTGCAAGACGATATTAATAACAATCAACCTCCTGTGTCATTCCCAGGGAAGCTATTAGCGTTTTTGTATGAAAGATATAAAGCATTTAATGGCGACAAGTCGAAAGGCTTGGTGATTGTGCCTACAGAGTTAATTCCTGATAACGGTAAAAAATTGGAATCGATCGTATTGGAATTAGCGCATTTGAATTCTTTAGAAACGGACTTTTTAGATTGGTTAGAAGTATCCACAACTTTCTGTAATTCGTTGGTAGATCGAATTGTGCCAGGCAAACCCAAACCAGAGGTAAAAGAGGCGATTGAAGCTCAATTAGGTTATACTGACCAATTATTAATTGTTTCTGAGGTTTACCGACTTTGGGCTATTGAGGGTGACGAACACGTAAAAGAAGTTCTTTCGTTTGGACAAGTAGACGAAGGTGTGATTGTTGAGCCCAACATCGATTTATATCGTGAGTTGAAGTTAAGATTATTGAACGGAACGCATACTTTGAGCTGTGGCTTGGCGTATCTAGCTGGTTTCAAAACGGTATCTGAAGGTATGGAGGACGAATATTTAAGTACTTTCGTAAGCAACTTGATGCTTGCGGAGTTAGCTCCATCTATTCCATACAAAGTGTCAATTTTGACAGCAGAACGTTTTGGTCGTCAAGTATTAGACCGATTCCGTAACGATAGTATCCAACACAATTGGTTGAGCATTACAATGCAGTACACTTCTAAAATGAAGATGCGTAATTTGGCGACCTTGTTACAGTATTATCAAAATTTCCCATGTGTTCCCGAGTATTTTTCGGTAGGATTTGCCGCATATTTGCTTTTCATGAAAGCAGAACTTGCTGAAGATGGAAAATATTATGGCACGAGCAATGGAGAGAAATACCTTATTCAGGACGACAAAGTAGCGTATTTTGCTGAAAAATGGGCTTCATTATCTCCTGATGAATTGGTTGATGCGGTACTTTCTGACAAATTCTTGTGGGGAACAGACCTTACTGCTCTCAAAGGATTTGCAGCTATGGTAAAAGAATATTTACTCAAAATGACAAACGAAGGGGTATTGAGTACCCTAAAAATATTTGTACGTAAAGGCGAAGATACTTTAGTAAGTTAGTGGGCAAAATTAAAAGAATTTTGCCAGCAATAGGCATTAAGCTATATGCTATAAGCAAAAAGTATTTCTAACAAAATCATGAATACATTTTTTGCCTAATGCCTACGGCCTAGAGCGTTTTAATTCAATTTTATTTTGCATTAATACTTAGGTTAGCGTACTGAGTTAGTATTGTATGAAGGATTTGTTCCATTTTGGATATCGGATGTTGGATTTTGGAATTTTAACCTAGTTTTTACATGATATTTTGTTAAAAAGAAATGTACTTTACAATACTTCCGAAATCAGCAATCCCAAATCCGCAATAGTGTAGTAACTTTCTTCTGTAACCAGAAAACATTCTCAAAAAAATGAAAGCAAAAGCTATCAAAATCAATCCTAGCGACAATGTCTATGTAGCTTTGACAGACCTCAAAAAGGGGGAGGTGCTAGAAGGAATTGAATTAAAAACAGATGTCCCTGTTAAACATAAATTTGCAGAATTTGACTTCGCCACAGGCGATTTGTTGAAAATGTATGGTCTTACCATTGGAAAAGCTGCTCAGCCAATTCAACAGGGAGAACATATCACTACTTTTAACGTAAAACACGTTGCCGAATCTTATGGTGAGCGTGTTCCTAATTTGGAGTGGCACAAACCAGATACTTCAAAATTTGAAGGACGTACTTTTAATGGTTTTCATCGTGCCGATGGACGTGTTGGTTCTGCAAACTACTGGTTGGTAGTACCAATGGTTTTTTGTGAAAACCAAAACGTCGAGGTAATCAAAAATGCGCTTTTGAATGAATTGGGATATGCTAAAGCTTCGCAATTTCAAGGATATACCCAAAGCTTGATAAATGCCTACAAAAATGGGTTAGATGTTTCGGCATTAGTTTATGAAGAAACAGAGCAAACTGAAGAAGGGCGTGGTAAATTATTCCCACAGGTAGACGGTATCAAATTCTTGACGCATACTGGTGGTTGTGGTGGTACTCGCGAAGACGCACAAGTGTTGTGTCAACTATTGGCGGGTTATATCACGCATCCCAATGTGGCTGGTGCAACGATTTTGAGTTTAGGTTGTCAAAATGCACAGGTAAAATTATTACAAGACGCTATTGCCAAAGTAGACCCTCAATTCTCAAAGCCTCTTTATATTTTCGACCAACAAGCTATCGGAAACGAAGAGCAAATGTTGCGTCAGGCTATCAAACAAACCTTTATCGGTCTAACGATTGCCAACCAAGCTAAACGTGAACCAGCTCCGCTATCTCACCTGACTTTAGGTGTAGAATGTGGTGGTTCGGATGGTTTTTCAGGAATTTCTGCCAATCCATCAGTAGGATATTGCGCGGATTTGCTTTCTGCATTAGGAGGTAAGGTTATGTTAGCTGAATTCCCAGAATTATGTGGTGTTGAGCAAGAACTTATCAATCGTTGTGTGAGTGATGATTTAGCAGATAAGTTTACCACTATTCAGGCAGCTTATGCACGTAGTGCAGAGGCGGTTGGTTCTGGTTTTGATATGAACCCTTCACCAGGGAATATCAAAGATGGCTTAATTACCGACGCGATGAAATCGGCAGGTGCGGCCAAAAAAGGAGGGAATTCTCCTATTTTTGACGTATTGGATTATACTGAACAAGCGACAAAATCAGGCTTAAACTTACTTTGTACTCCGGGCAACGATGCTGAATGTACGACGGGTTTGGCAGGTTCAGGTGCTAATGTAATCATGTTTACAACGGGATTAGGCAATCCAATGGGTAATCCTATTTGTCCTGTTTTAAAAATTTCTTCTAACTCTGCCTTGGCAGAGAGAATGTCAGATATTATTGACATCAATGCTGGAACTGTGATTACAGGAGAAAAAACGATTGCCGAAATGGGCGAGGAGTTATTGGAATATTGTATCAAAACAGCCTCAGGTGAATACACACCTAAAGCTGTTGCTCTTGGACACGATGACTTTATTCCATGGAAACGTGGAGTTTCTTTGTAAGTGGTGAATGTTGAGTTTTGAGTGCGGAGTTTCAGATGATTGAGCTCCAAAACCCACCGCCGCAAGCCGAAAGCTCAAAGCTGACAGCCCAAATATTATCCAAATACAGTCTCTTGCTTGAGTCAGCAAACTTTAAGCAATTTTTTTGAACTACTATCAATTTCAAAAGATGAAAAACTTCTTAGACGACAATTTTCTATTACAGACTGAAACAGCTCGTACTTTGTTTCATGAGTATGCTAAGCAAATGCCAATTATTGACTACCACTGCCATCTACCACCAGACCAGATAGCGGAGGATAAGTCATTTGAGAACCTTGCCCAAATTTGGTTGTACGGCGATCACTACAAATGGCGTGCAATGCGTACAAATGGAATCAACGAAGCCTATTGTACTGGAGACAAGTCGGATTATGAGAAATATGAACAGTGGGCTGCGACGGTACCTTATACGATGCGTAACCCTTTGTACCACTGGACTCACCTCGAATTACAACGTTATTTTGGGGTCAATGAAGTATTGAATCCATCGACTGCGAAAGATATTTACGAAAAATGTACAGCTCTTTTACAAACCCCAGAATATTCGGTAAGAGGTTTGTTGAATAAAATGAATGTAAAGGTGGTGTGTACAACCGATGACCCGCTTGATTCTTTGGAATATCACCAAAAAATTAAAGAAGACGGTGTTGAGGTAAAAGTATTGCCTACTTTCCGTCCTGACAAAGCGATGGCGGTAGAAAACGTGGCGAATTTTGTGGCTTACGTCGGAAAATTAGAAGCAGTTGTAGGTCGTAGTCTTTCAACTTTAGGAGAATATCTAGGGGCATTGAAAGAGCGTCATGACTTCTTTGCTGAAATGGGAGGCAAGCTATCTGATCACGGTCTTGAGCAAATTTATGCGGAAGATTATACGGAAGATGAAATTGCTGCTATCTTCTTGAAAATCAAAGGAGGAAGTGAGTTGACTTTAGAAGAACAATTGAAGTTCAAGTCTGCAATGTTGATCCATTTTGCCATTTGGGATTGGGAAAAAGGCTGGACACAGCAATTTCACCTAGGTGCATTGCGTAACAATAACCTTCGTGCGATGCGCGAATTAGGTCCTGATACAGGTTGGGATTCAATAGGTGATTTTGACCAAGGTAAAGCGCTTTCGAAATTTTTGGGTAAATTAGACGAAAATAACCAATTGGCTAAAACCATCCTTTACAACTTGAACCCTCGCGATAACGAATTGATGGCTACTATGATTGGTAACTTCAATGATGGTTCCGTGGCTGGAAAAATCCAATTTGGTTCTGGTTGGTGGTTCCTCGACCAAAAAGATGGTATGGAGAAACAAATCAATGCGCTTTCAAATTTGGGCTTGTTGAGCCGTTTTGTAGGTATGTTGACAGACTCTCGTAGTTTTCTTTCTTTCCCTCGTCATGAGTATTTTAGACGAATTTTATGTAATATACTAGGTAACGACGTTGAAAATGGCGAACTACCTAACGATATTCCTTGGATTGGAAAGATGGTTCAAGATATTTGTTACAACAACGCCAAAGAATACTTCGGATTTTAAGTGACTCGGCTAGGTATCTCAGAGGTATCTAGCCGCTTTTTAAAATAGATATATGCAAAAAATAGTGTGTTGTTTCGGAGAAATTCTTTTACGTTTTTCTCCTCAGTTGGGTGGCGAATGGATTAAAAATGCCACAATGCCCGTGTTTGTTGGTGGTGCCGAATTGAATGTAGCCACAGCTTTAGCGAATTGGAATGTGCCTGTGCAATACACTAGTGTATTGCCCGACAACCAGCTTTCGGTTGAATTGAAGCAGTATATCGAAGAAAAAGGTATCTCTGCTGATAAAATGCCTTGCTTCGGTGACAGAATAGGTACTTACTACCTTCCTCAGGGTGCAGACCTCAAAAATGCAGGGGTAATTTATGACCGTGCTCATTCTGCTTTCTGGACTTTAGCGCCTGGTAAAGTGGATTGGGATAGCATTCTCGAAAATGTCTCTTGGTTTCATTTCAGTGCTATCAGCCCAGCTTTGAACGAAGACGTGGTTGATGCCTGTGAGGAGGTTTTGAAAATTGCCAAAAGCAAAGGTATTACCGTATCCGTTGATCTCAACTATCGTGCAAAGCTTTGGAAATACGGCAAACAACCTGTCGAAATTATGCCACGCTTAGCGCAATACTGCGATGTAATCATGGGTAATATTTGGGCAGCAGATTGGCTCTTGGGTATTCCTGTAGATGCAAGTATCAACCCTGATTCAACACAAGAAGAGTATTTGGCGCATAGTATTCGTACTGCCGAAGCTATTCAAAAGCAATATCCTCAATGCTCGGTGGTAGCGCATACGTTCCGTTTTGACGCTCCTCCAAAGGGTATTTTGTATTATACCACACTTTTTACCAATGGTCAACAATACGTTTCTCCGACTTTTACAATTGATGAAGTTGTAGATAAGGTAGGCAGTGGTGATTGTTTTATGGGAGGTTTGATTTATGGTTTATATAATGAAAAATCACCTCAAGAAGTAATTAATTATGCAGCCGCTGCGGCATTCGGTAAACTGAATGAATATGGCGATGCAACCAAACAAAGCGTAGAACAAGTAGAAAATCTACTGGCTAAGTTTTTATAAGTATTGAAATCACTGAGAAAATGCTCTTGGTGATTTCTACAATCTTTTATTGTTCCTCTCAATTTTAATTAAGAAATATAAAATGGCCTTTTTTGATAGTACAACGGTTGACCAACTTATCGCAAAGTATCCTGTTGTTCCCGTTTTTTACCATGAAGATTTAGCTTTAACGCAAGGCATCATCAAAGCTTGCTATGATGGAGGTATGCGTGCTTTTGAGTTTACCAACCGTGGCGAAAGTGCTTTGGCAACTTTTACGGCATTAGTGCCATTTATTCGTGAAAATTGCCCAGATATGGCTATCGGTATCGGTACAATTTTCAAAGCAGAACAAGCTGCTAAGTTTATTGAAGTAGGGGCAGACTTTGTGGTACAACCTGTTACAACTGCTGAAGTTGGTGCATTGTGTCAAGAAAAAAATATTGCTTGGTACCCTGGTGCTTGTACTTTGAATGAAATCTATCAAGCAACAGAATTAGGTGCTACTGTGGTTAAAATCTTCCCAGGTAATGTTGTTGGCCCAGGTTTTGTGAAATCTATGAAAGGACCAATGCCAAAGGTGAAAGTAATGGTAACTGGAGGAGTAGAACCAACAACCGAAAGTCTTACAACATGGTTTAATGCAGGAGTAACTGCAGTTGGTATGGGCTCACAATTGTTTCCAAGTGCCGTTTTAGCAAATAAAGATTTTAATCAAATTCAGCAAACCGTAGCTAGCTTGATGGAAACGGTGGCAAGCTTATCTAAATAAAAACTATGGAAAAAAAGGTAGGAAGTTATCGTTGGGTCATTGTAGCCCTTTTGTTTTTTGCAACAACCATCAGTTATCTTGACCGCCAAGTAATTGCTTTATTAAAGCCAACCTTGGAAAAAGAATTTGACTGGAATGAAAAAGATTATAGTAACCTAGTGATGGCATTTCAAGCTGCTTATGCGATTGGTTTGGTATTATCAGGTAGTATTATTGATAAAATTGGTACAAAATTGGGCTATTTGGTAGCCGTAATTTGGTGGAGTGCTGCGGGCGTTTTAACAGCGGCAGCAACTAGTACAATAGGTTTTGGGGCTTTCAGAGCTTTGTTGGGCTTGGGCGAAGGAGGTAACTTCCCTGCTGCAATCAAAAGTGTGGCTGAATGGTTTCCTAAAAAAGAACGTGCTTTGGCAACGGGTATTTTTAACTCTGGTGCTAATATCGGTGCTGTGGTAGCACCATTGATGGTACCTTGGATTTTGGCAGTGTGGGGATGGCAAGTGGCTTTTATGGTAACAGGTGGTGTAGGTTTTATCTGGGTAATTTTCTGGGTGATGAGCTATGATAAACCAACTACCCATAAATCCGTTACACCAGAAGAGTTGGCCTATATCCAAAGCGATGAGGATGAGGTTTCGACATCTGAAGAAAAACCAGTAAAATGGGCTCAACTATTTGGAATCCGTCAAACTTGGGCTTTTGTTTTTGGAAAAATGTTAACCGACCCAATTTGGTGGTTCTTCTTGTATTGGTTGCCTTCATATTTTGCTGAAACTTTCCAATTAGATTTGAAAAAACCATCTTTAGAACTCATTATCGTTTATACTGCTACAACCATTGGTAGTATTGGTGGTGGTTATGTGTCAGGATTCTTGATCAACAAAGGATGGCCAGTATTCAAAGCTCGTAAAGTAGCGATGTTGAGTTTTGCCTTGGCAGTTGTGCCAATTATGGCGGCTCAATATTGTTCTAATATTTGGCAAGCGGTAGTCTTGATTAGTATTGCGGCGGCGGCTCACCAAGCGTGGAGTGCCAACATCTTTACGACTGCTTCGGATATGTTCCCTAAAAAGGCGGTTTCTTCTGTTGTTGGTATCGGTGGTATGGCTGGGTCTGTTGGTGGTATCCTTTTCCCATTAATGGTAGGTACTATTTTGGATTCATACAAAGAAGCTGGAAATATCACAGCAGGTTATAATATCATCTTTATTGTGTGTGGCTTTGCCTACTTATTGGCGTGGGGATTAATGCACTTGTTTGCTCCTAAAATGGAGAAAGTAGAATTGTAAAATTCTATTAGTAAAATCTTGTTAAAAACGTGAATGGATTAGCCAGTGATGCTCTTATGTGTTGCTGGCTAATTTTGTAAAAGGACAATGTAACTATGTCGGATATCGGATGTTGGCTTTCGAAGATGTAATATTCTATGTTTTGTAAAAAATAAAGATATTTTACTTTATCTCCGAAATCAGAAATCCCAAATCTGAAATTGTGAGAAATCCTTCGTACACAACTAATTCACAATTCATAACTCACAATTCACAAAAAATCAGCTATGTCACAATTTGGAAAAAGATTTGTTCATGACGAAGACCTTGCTTGGGAAACAGTAGGCGAGGGGTTACGTCGTAAAGTCATGAGTTATGATGATAATGTCATGATGGTCAAAGTAGCCTTTGATAAAGGAGCGGTTGGGTCATTGCATAGCCACTATCATACACAAATTAGCTATGTAGAAAGCGGGGCATTTGAGATAACCATTGAAGGCAAAACCGAAGTCCTCAAACAAGGTGATACGTATTATATTCCTCCTCATATCGTACACGGAGCAGTAGCTTTGGAAGCTGGTGTTTTGGTAGATGTATTTGCGCCATTTCGTGAGGATTTTGTGTAATATATTTTGGGGATACCGAGGGCGAAATCATCGCCCTTTTGTTTTGATTTTCATCATTTTTTAAATTCTTAATCTAAGGTTCATGGATTCTTGGTAATTTTGCACCTTATTAGCAATTGGGTGCTGAACTAATTTAGTTAAAATAGGTTTATCAAAAGAAACCAACGGTTCAGTTCAACAACAAACCATTTCAACCAAGAATATCTTATCAGATGATTGATTTTTCACAAATTCCTTCGCCTTGTTATGTAATCGAAGACCAACTTTTGAGAAAAAACCTTACCCTTCTCAAATATGTACAAGAACAAGCAGGAATCGAGATTATTTGTGCGCTTAAAGGCTTTTCGATGTATAGCACTTTTCCGATGGTACGTCAATATTTGGCGGGTGCTACTGCAAGTTCACTCAACGAAGCTCGTCTTTGTTTTGAGGAAATGAAAGCCAAAGCTCACGTATATGCCCCCGCTTATTTGGAGCGTGAATTTGACGAATTGATGTCTTATTCGAGCCATATCACTTTCAACTCATTGAATCAATATAATACTTTTGGTGAAAGAGCACGTGCCAATGGTATTAGCTGTGGTTTGCGTATCAATCCTCAATACTCTGAGGTTGAGACAGATATGTATAATCCTTGTATTGCGGGCTCTCGCTTGGGTATTACTCGCAATCAATTAGGAGACACTTTGCCAGAGGGAATTGAAGGTTTGCACTCACATACTCTATGTGAAAATGACTCATATACTTTGGAGCGTACTTTGAATGCTATTGTAGAGCGTTTTGGCGATTTATTGGAACAGGCTAAATGGTTGAACTTAGGTGGAGGGCACTTAATTACCCGTGCTGATTATGAGCCTGAGCATTTGATTTCTGTATTGAAAAATCTGAAAGCTCGTTTCCCTCATCTTAAAATAATTCTAGAACCAGGCTCAGCAGTAGGTTGGAGAACAGGATATTTGACGTCTACGGTGATGGATATTATTGATTCACAAGGAATTAATGCAGCCATTTTAGATGTGAGTTTTGCCGCACACATGCCCGACACGCTAGAAATGCCGTATAAACCAAGAATTTTGGGTGCTCACCACGAACCTGTGGAGGGCAAACCAACCTATCGTTTTGGCGGTATGACTTGTTTGGCGGGTGACTTTTATGGAGATTACTCGTTTGACCAAGAACTAAAAATTGGTGATTCTATCGTGTTTGATGACATGATTCACTATACGATGGTAAAAACTACCACTTTCAATGGCGTTAATCTTCCTTCCATTGGTATTTGGAGAGAAAACGATACTTTTGAATTGGTTAAATCTTTTGGATACGAAAGTTTTAAAGATAGATTGTAAAAAGTAACATGAGTCATCTCAGATTTAGTGAGTTGAGATTGAGTGATGAGTGATTATTTTTTTAATATATACATGAGGTAATGCTTTGTGTACAAAGCTAAAGAATTTAGTATTTTAGTATCAAAAAAGGGTGCAAAAGTTATTTTTTGTACCCTTTTTTGATGAGCACTTGAAGAATCCCACGAACGCTAAAATTTGGAATAACTCATGTTCTTTATTTAAAGCCTCCGATATATACCTCTTTAATGAAGATACGGTTTGAAAATCCTGAGTTGATTTCCACTTTTTCAATTATTTCTTCAAAAAAAGATTCTCCAAAATAATCTTCAACTTGATATTGAATTCGATGAGGTAATTTACCATTGTTCAAAGCTGAGGTTTCTCTATAATCAGTGAAAATTTTACGTTCTTTAGATATTTTCTTCCCATCTTCAAAGAAGATAGTTTCTGTTGAGACAAGTGAATAATCTGTTTTATCAAAATAAAAATGATACTCTTGCTTAGGAATAATACGGTTTTGAGAGGACATTTCTTTTTCGGTGAAACTCAAATGCCAACATAGTTTATCATTGATAAACCTTTCAGTTTGCTGTTCTAGTTTATTCCAAAGGTCGAATCTTATGCCCGTTAGCAGATAGATAGGTAATAGTTTATCTATGTTTTCAGTGTATTCAGAAGTAGATATTTTCTTCCACTTTTCTCCACGCACTCTGTCATCATGTTTCCAAGCTTCTACGTTATTGATTACAAATAGATAATTGTCTGGCATTCTTTTCTTTAATAAAAAGTTTGTGAACGCCAAAGACCATTTATCTTCAAATACTGGGATATTGCTATCTTCAAATTTGTATTGAGATGTTGTATGTATCTTTTCGATACCTTTAAGAGTAGATGCACCGCCTAAGTTTTGAATAACTTTATGGAGTATGTCAGCATTATTTTGAAATGAACTTGAATCAATCAGCTTGAACCAATTGATTTTGAATTGCTCGATTTGATTACTTCTTATAACTTTTTCTTGTTCCCAATCGGATTCATCTCTGGCTATTTTTTCAAAAAAGGCCTGTTTTGCTTCTTCTTTTTGTAGTGCTTCTTCTTGTTGTAATTTATAGCCTAGCTTAGAAAGCTCACCAAATCGATTACCATGTGTTCTGGTTTTTCCAGCAAGCACTTCAAGGTTTTTGTATTTGTTGATTAATTCAAAGCCGTAACTCTCTCTGAATCCATTTTTAATCAATAAGTCTGCATAATACAGCCCTTTTGTTTTATCCTCCAATAAAAAATAGGCTTGAGCGAGATTGTTGGCTACAATAAACCTGATTTTCTCATTTTCTTTACTAGATTGATATTTGGTAAGTAAACTCTCTAGATATCCCAAATGCACTAACAATTGCATCCGATTCAACCCTCTTTCGTAGTTAACAGCTGATAACTGTGAATTCATTTCATTTTCAAATGCCAACATCTGACTATATTCTGGGTGCTCTTTGTTGGTAAGCCAAAAAAAAGTTTCTTTACTGTCTTGTAAATAATACCCAACTTTTTGATTCAATTGTTCCTGAATCTTTTTTAGAGCTATATCAGCAATATTTTCAATTTGATCCCCAAATTCACTTGTAGCATCTTTCTCATATTGTATGAAAGAGCCTTTTCCATTAGTATAGTGAATATTTTCAGAGGCTACATAATCATTTCTCCAGAGAACCTGATTTTTAATTTTTACTTCATAGGCAATGTTTACCTTAAAATATACTTTAGCAGTTGGGTAGTATTTCCTAGTTTGATTGTCAAAAGTTGAGTCTTGAACTTGTTTTATTAAATCTATTGTTTGGATATCTACATAGATTTTCAAATCATTATTTTCTTGATTTTTGATAAACCCTTTAATATTAAAAAAATCTCGTTTTAGATTTTTTTCAGCGAGTAATATATTTGGCGCAATCTTAAAATATGTTCCCTGAGTATATACATTATCTAAAATGGGGAATGCAGATGGAGCAATACTTTTAACCCAATATTCTTGTTTTTTGAATTTTGCCTTTTCCTGTGCCAATGTGACAAGGCTAATACAAAATAGGCTAAATATTAAAAGTGAATCTTTCATAACTAAAAAAAATGCCACCAAATTGAGGTTTGATGGCATTTAGAAATGGGAGTAACTAATTATTTTTTATTGTAAAATACTTGTACAGCATTGTCTAACACATAATATACTGTTTGTGTTGCAGGGTCAACTTCATAAATGGGTCTATCATTTTTGAAGATTAATTTGTCTACCTCAACACCATCAGCTTTTCTTACTTTAACTAATACCTTTTCTCCGCTTGGATCTTTTGCATAGATATAAGAAAAATCTTTGTTTTGACGCATAGCATTGAAACGTGAACCATATTTATTGAACAATTGCCCCATTACAGCCGAACCTACCCCAAGCGCTGCAGATTGGAGTTGTTTACCTGTATCTGCTTGTCTGACGATTGATTCTCTGAGGACTCCAGCTTCGTCGCGGTAAGTCATAGTAATTTCGGCGCCTTCAACAGCTTTTGCAAAAGACCCTACTCCAAGTGCAACAGAGCCTAAAGCAGAAGCGCCTTTGATTAATTGACGATTGCCTTCTCCAGGTTGAGTGTAAACGTCATGATATTTTACTTTTCCATCCATACCAACGCCCATTACTTCAACTGGACCACTCAATACTACACCCCAAGGAAACAGTTCGATACTATTAAGTTCTTTTTCTCTTTTGATATTTACTTTTGCAAAAGGCTCTGGCTTATCATCAATAGAAGGATCAAATTTGTAAAGCTCTTCATCGTTGTACACTAAATACGAATTCGAGTTTTCATCATAGGTTGGTAATACAGGACGGTTGTTGTTAAATTTGATATTGCGTTTCCATAGTTTACGACCTGATTTGTAATCTACCATGTTTCCATAAGTACCTGTTAAATACATAACCTTGTCACCCACTTTACCTAAGTAATAAATAGGATCTTCTTTTTCATCTGCTATTTCAATGAAACTTTTCCAAAGCTTTTCTCCATTTTTGTTGATTAGCATCATTTCATTTTCAGCTACATACAAGAAATCTTGATCGATAGGAATTACACGTTTCAAACCGTCGCCACGAGCATCTTTTTTCCAGATTTTTTCTCCTGTTTTTAAATCGAAGAAGTTAAAACCAGAATAATGTGCTACCAAAAGCTTAGTCCCCCAATCTTCGAGATATACAACTCTTTTAGTTTTGATTGACTCAGACCAGATGCTTTTACCATTTTCTGTATTTAATACATTCAAATACTGTTTGGTCGACATCAATCCTTTACTATTTACAACTACGAGATTTTTATCGTTTTGGGTAGGAAAGAATTTAGTGTATTCTTCTTCCGCTGTCCAGTTTAGCTTACCTGAAGATTTGTCAAAAGAGTACAATTTGCCATAAAGCAAGTAGTAAATCGTATTTCCGTTGATTTTCGCAATATTGGTATTAGCAGATTCTTTTAATGAGAAGCTAAGCAATGATTTAGCTTTACTGACAGTGGTATTCCATTTTAGTCCTCCTGTTTGCATATCCAACAGGGCAATTGCCATATTTTCTCCAATTTTTAACGTAAGTAAGTATTCGTTACTTTCTGGAATAAAATCTGATTGAAATACCCAGAATGATTCTTTTGAAGAATTATATACGAGCTTTCCTGTTTCGGTATTAATAATTAAGTACTTTGAGTTGATATAAGCCTCTACATACGGGCTGTTGGGCACACTAGATAGGTCTCTTTTTTGTTTAAAGATTGTTCCAAAATCTGGGTCAGTTAAGATGTCAGTTGCGGAAGCTACCCCAAAGTCTTCTTTAGTTAATGTCCAAGCAATTTTTTTGGTGTCAGGATTGATACCTTTAATGGTTGAACCTTCTTTGAAAACTAAAACACCAGTAATTTCATTTTGAACAAGATCTTGAATTTTGTTGTCTGTGGTGATGACTTCGTCGTAAGAGCGTTGAGCTATTAATGGTTGGGTTCCTGCAAGTAGAATGCTACAGGCAATTGTAAGAAATTTTTTTTTCATTATGTGTAAACGTTATATGTGAAGTATATTTAGTTTACACTCAATTAATTAGCAATTAGGTATATTAAAGATCGCTTGTTTTTTGAAATGTAGAACTAAATACTGGTGCAAAGTAGATTTTTTTTAAACAAAAATCCAAAAAAATAGTGTTATAAAATTATTTCGTCCCCTTCACAAAAAAGCCTACAATAGCAGTCGTAATCATCCCCATGATAGGTGCACCAATAATACTTTGAACCATATAATTTTTCTCATTAAATTGATTGAGCGCTTCTTCTTTGGTCATCATATTGTGAGAAATTACATATCTAATAGCATTCGGAAAAAACTCTGGTGTAATAATGTGGGTTGTAATCCACTGTGTAAGTGGTGCTAATAAGGTAACCACCAAAGTGATGTAAAATCCACTCAAGAGCGCTTGCTTGTAGGTCATATTGCCTGCCAAGTCTTTAAAACGTTTTTCTCTTAGGGCAAACACGTAAAGCGTTATGGCAGGAATAGCGATGAAGTTGGTATAAATCGGATGCTTGTCGATATAGACATCGTGCAAACCAGCAACTTTTTCGAGTACCATCCATAGGAGGGTCATTATCGAAAAATAAATGCCCCATTTGATTTCGGTAGAGATAGCTTTCATATCGAGATTTAGTTTTATTTCTCTTTAAGTTAAACTAAAATATGAAAGAATTCAAGCGATTGCGGATTTGGGATTGCTGATTTTGGATTTTAAGTTATAAACAACAGGAAAGATTAAATTAATAGTATATCTGAGGGGTGATTTTACTATAATCTTTTGATTATAAGAGTATTCAAGTAACAAATATACGATTAACTAATAACATCTTCTTATTTTTTAAAAAGTTTGTAAACTGAAACAAAAGCTAGTCCGAGACTAAGACTCGGACTAGATTATTTATTATAAATGCTTAAGAAACTTTTCCAATAACAGGTAAAGGGACAAAACCCGTTTCGCCTTCGATTTTGGGGAATAGTTGGTCTTGCCAACGTTGTTTCGCCTCTTCAAGCATTTCTTTATCGCTTGCTACAAAGTTCCAAAACATAAATCTTTCCTCTGGAAATGGCTCTCCTCCAAAGATATAGATGGTTGTATTTTCGCCGATAGTAAATTCGCAAAGTGAAGCATCTTTGGCTACTAAGATTCTTTTGGGCTCATAAACATTTCCATCACTTTCCACACTTCCTTCCAAAATATACATGGCTGCTTCGCCAAAAAGAGAACTACCGATTTTGACCGTCTTTTTAGCTGTAGATTTGATTTCTAGTAAAAAAAGAGGACTATATACTGGCACAGGAGATTGATGCCCTAAGGCTTCGCCCGCAATGAGTTTGTATTGTACGCCATCTTCTTCCCATGCTGGTAAAGTATCGGCTTCGGCATGGAAAAAGCTAGGTTCCATTGTTTCCAGATGTTTGGGTAACGCAACCCAAATTTGTAGACCATGTAAAAATTTAGGAGAATGTCTTAAATGGTCTGGCGTACGTTCGGAGTGAACGATTCCTTTACCTGCGGTCATCCAGTTGACAGCCCCTGGTTGAATTTCCATCTGCGTTCCAAGACTATCTCGGTGCATAATACTGCCCTCAAAAAGATAGGTGAGGGTCGACAGCCCAATATGAGGATGTGGTCCAACATCGAAGTTTTCATAGTCTTGGAGCTGTGTTGGCCCCATGTGGTCGATAAAAGTAAAAGGACCTACCATTCGCTTGGTACGAAATGGAAGCAATCGACCTACCCAGAAGTTTCCAACTTCGTGAGGTCTTTCTTCGATAATATGGCTTAGATTTGACATATACAAAGATAAGTTTTTGCCTTATTTTACAAAAAATAAGCCAGTCCAAAAATGAACTGGCTCGACATTGAACGAAGGGTTATTAAGTATTAATTGAGTTGGATAGTTCTAAATAAAATATTTCCTTTCACAAATTTGATTCGAAGCTGCTGGGTACCTTTATTCAGCAGGATATTGCCTGCTTTCACCCATTTCCAATTTTTGTCATTGCCTGTAGGTTTGATTTTTGTAGTAGACAACAATTGATCATTGCTCCATATTTCTATTTGACCTTCGGCTTCTTTTGAGGCTACTTCGAGATTTATTTGATATTTTTTGGCTTTTTCTACCTCAATCGTGTAGCCCAACCATTCATCATTTTCAATCGAAAAGACCTGATATTGCCCATCTTCTAATTGAATGTCTACACCATCGTTGCGATATACTTTTCCCCGATTTCCTTGCGTATTGACGCCTGGGGTATAGTGATAACTTGCGGTATCTTTATCATAATACCCAATTCGTTGCCCTCCTAAGTCAAAATCAACCGCAGGAATGGTAACCGATGAGCCGATGCGATGTGTTTTGAAAGCCAGAGCTTTTTGCTCTTTTACTTGTCTAAACATCGCATCAATCACGTCGGCGTGGGGTCGGTTATTAGGAAGTTGAATGAGTGAAATAAGTTCGTCTAAAGAGGTTTGTGCTTCTGCCTTGCTAGGCTTAGGACCCTTGTTGTTCCAGTAGTCCAAAAGCTTTTGGTAAGAAGGCGTTATTTTGATTTCCCAAGGGTTATTAATACCCATTTTTTTGGACTGCCACCATGCCCAACCAATATCATGCGATTCGACCAAACGGATAGCTTCAGTGAACCAATTGTTAGAGTTTTCACCTGATTCGCCTAACCAAAGAGGTACATTGTATTCGTCTCTGAGGTTCAAGAAGTTTTGAATAGCGGCTTTGGTATTAAAATTTCCGTATTTATGAAAACTCAATACCATGTTGTTATCCCATGTAGGTAATAGTCCACGATAATTATTTCCAAAGCCATTGCCTTCAATAATGATGATATGATTGTTGTCTACCTCACGAATGGCTTTCGTAATTTCTATCATCAGGTTTCTCAAAGGAAGGTTGAGTTTCTCTTCTGTACCTCTAAAATCCTTTGAATCTTGAAAACCCCAATTGGGCTCATTGATAATGTCATAGCCTCCAATCCAAGGCTCGTTGGCGTATCTTTCTGCTAGCTTTTTCCAAAGTGCAATTACTTTTAATTGATTATCGCGACTGTCCCACAAGGAAGGCAAACTAGGATTACGATCAGAAATAGCTAAGTCATTCCCTTGTCCGCCTGGAGCTGCATGCAAATCTAAAATCAAATACATTTTATTGGCTTTGCACCAAGCCAATAAGCTATCAGTCATGGCAAAGCCTTTTTCTAACCATGTATTTTTGCCTGCAATAGGTTCTTTTTCTACCGAAAGGGTATATAAATCATAGTGCATGGGCAACCTGATAGAATTGAATCCCCATGCTGCCATTGAATCAATGTCGGCTTTCTGTGTATGTTTTTCGAGCCATTGCTGATAAAATTTATCGGTAGCATCTTGTCCAACCAAGTCCTGAATTCGGGCTTTGATTTGGTATTGCTGACCAATATTTCCAACTTTAAACATATAGCCTTCTTGCAACATCCAGCCGCCTAGCCCCATGCCTCGCAAGATAACCTTGTTCCCGTTTGAATCGGTGATAATCTTTCCTTTTGCTTTCAAAAATCCCTGAGCCTGAGCGATTACCGAGATAATCGCTAGGGCAAGGGTTAACATACTTTTTTTCACTGTTATGTTCTGAAGGGTTAATAAATCCTATTGTTTTGGGTCTAGCCATGAATTTAAATCCCAATCTCCAACTAGAATTAACGCAAGAAGACCCAAATCATTAGGATAATGAATTTATAGTTTTTAAAGAAATTGGATATATAAAAAAATTAGCAAAACTTGTTTTCAAGATTTTAAAATAGGAAGAAAGGTTAAAACCACACAGATATATTTTAGGAATAGGTAGCGTAGTAATTGTTTGTCAAAAGTAGAAATACTCTATCAGGATTAATAAAATTGTGCCCCTACATTACCCCAACATTAGGACAATAAGGATAGAAAACTATAATATTTCGGACTTTTTACTAGATATTTGTCTTAAAATATACATATCGCCTGTAATTGTTTTATGAATCGACTAATCCTATCAATC
Organism: Flectobacillus rivi; assembly: GCF_030056655.1. NCBI lineage: Bacteria > Pseudomonadati > Bacteroidota > Cytophagia > Cytophagales > Flectobacillaceae > Flectobacillus > Flectobacillus rivi. The sequence goes on along the minus strand of NZ_JASHIE010000001.1, from coordinate 215,235 downwards.
ATATTACTTCTTTCCATATCTATCTCATTTGGGCAAAATACCATTGGTTTACCAGAGATAAATAACTATACTAAAAATCAATATCTAGCTGGAACGCAAAACTGGGGTATTCAACAAGATGCTGCTGGACGGATGTATTTTGCTAATAATGAAGGTCTTTTGACTTTTGATGGTAACTATTGGCGAAAGTATCATTTGCCTTCCAAAACCAAAGTACGTTCTTTGGCAATTGCTCCCGATGGCAAGGTCTACGTGGGTGGAGAGAATGAAATTGGCTATTTCAGCCCTAGTGGGAATGGGGTATTGGCTTATCATTCCCTAAAAGAACTTTTACCTGAAAAAGACCAAACCTTCTACGATGTTTGGAATGTCTGTGTGTGGAAAGAATCGGTATTTTTTCGTTCTAGTAGTCGTATTTTTGAATATAAAGCCAATAAAGTTTCGGTATATAGACCCTCGTCACATTGGCGCTTTTTGGGCAAAAGTTCGGATAAGCTAATCGCGCAAGATTTTGATAAAGGATTATTGTTTTTTGAAAATGGACAATGGATACCTATTAGTACAGATTTTCAATTGTCTGGTAAACAGCTAGTTACCTCCATTGTGCCTATTTCAAAGGAATTATCATTGATTTCAACTTTTGAAAATGGGCTGTATTGGCTAAATACACAGCGCGTTCAAGCATTTGCTACATCATTTATTACCGAAATTAGCAAATATCGTATCTATCATGCTGTTCAAATAAATGCTACTCAGATAGCGCTCTCTACGAGCCTGAATGGTTGTTATATCATCGATATTCACGGAAATTTTATTCAACACTTTTCAAAAACTGAAGGGCTAAATAACAATAATATTCTCAGTAGTTTTTTGGATAAACAAAAAAATCTTTGGTTGGGATTAGACAACGGAATTGCCTTTGTGGCGACTAACAATGCCATCAAAAGTATCTCGATTATGCAAGATGCAGATGCTGGCGGATACGCCTCAGCTTTGTATCAAGGGAATCTGTATTTAGGAACGGCTAATGGCTTATACGTAGCGCCAGTCAACGGACAGGGCGATTTGAGTTATGAGAAAAATGCCTTTCGAAAAGTCCCTAATTCGACTGGACAAGTATGGAATTTACAAGTCATTAATCGTCAACTCTTGATGGGGCATCATGAGGGAGCATATATAGTAAACGCAAAAAGTGCTCAAAAAATAGATGATAATGGGGGTTATTGGACTTTTGTTCCACTTTCTAGTTTGGAGCCTAGTGCTCGATTGGTCGCAGGGAATTACAATGGTTTGAAGTTTTGGAATTATAAAAATGGACAATTTTCGGTAGATAAAAGGGTAGATAATTTTCATATATCGTCTCGTTTTGTCTGTATTGATCCCAATAATGACAAAGCTATTTGGACAACCCATCCCTATAAGGGGGTATTTAGGGTTTTGATCAAAGATTCTTTACGAACCGAAGTGAAGTTATATGGAGCGAAAGAAGGCTTGGCACTTTCGGAAAATAATAGTTTTGTGTATCGTCTTAAAAACAGAGTGATTATTGCTTCTGAAAACGGCATTTTTGAATACAATATTCATACCGATAAATTTGTCCCGTGCTCTTTATTGATGCCTTATTTTAAAGGAATGAAAATGTATTATCTGAAAGAAGACCAAGATGGTAATGTCTGGTTTATCGCAGATAATAGAATTGGGGTCTTGGACTTCTCTAGCCATAAGCCACAAGTGATCTATCTGCCAGAATTGAATAATCGCCTAGTGTCAGGTTTTGAGTTTATCAATCCCATGAATCTAGAAAATGTTATCGTAGGAGGGGAGAAAGGCTTTTTTCATATCAATTACAAAGCGTATCGACAAAAGCTGAGCAAGGTGAATGTGCTGATTAGTGAAATTAGTGCTTCTGGGAAAATAGATAGTGTCTTTTTCGGTGGAATCAAGAGTATGGAGAAGGCAAAAAATACCGAGATAGACAGTGATTTTGACCGATTAACATTCGAATATTCCTCTACACTTTTTCATCAACTCCAAACAGTAGAATATGCTTGTCAGTTAGAAGGTTTTGATGCTACATGGTCGGCATGGACCAAAAAGACAAGTAAAGAATACACCCAATTACCAGCAGGAACCTATTTATTTAAGGTAAAAGCAAGAAATAATTTAGGGCAGGAATCTGACATTGCTTCTTATCAAATCATCATTTTACCACCTTGGTATTTGACTATTTGGGCTTATATTTTCTATCTTTTGTTGCTGTCAGTTGCCTTTTGGAGATTATTTCGTTGGCAACAACAGAAATTTATTGACCAGCAAGTCTCGTTTCAAAAAGAGCAAAAGCAATTGATGTATATGCACCAATTGGAGTTAGATAAAAATGAAAAAGAGATTGTCAGTCTGAAAAATGAAAAGTTAGAGGCTGAAATTATTCATAAAAATGCAGAACTAGCTTCCTCAGCGATGTACTTAGTCCAAAAAGCAGAGTTATTGACCAAACTCAAACAAGATTTGGGTAAAATGTATAAGTCAGGCAATGTGGAGGAAATCAAGGAGGATTTGAAACGTATGATGAAAACTGTTGACGATGAGAATACAGTCGAGACAGATTGGAACCAGTTTTCGATACATTTTGATAGTGTTCACAGTAATTTTTTGATGGTTATTAAAGAAAGATTTCCCAATCTAAGTCCAAGTGAACTAAAACTTTGTGCTTATTTACGAATGAATCTTTCTACCAAAGAAATCGCCCAGCTCATGAATATCTCTGCTAGAAGTGTGGAAGTAAGCAGGTATCGTTTGCGCAAAAAATTACAACTCCCTTCTGAGGTCAATTTCTTTAGCTATTTTCTGAGTATTTACGAAGAATAGGTTACGATTGTAGATTTGGGATGGTTGATTTCGGATTAAAACCTGAAGAGACGTTGCATGCAACGTCTCCAAACAAATCCTCAAATCGAAAAAAGGTTAGACCTATAACGTTACCGACAAATCGTATTGAATAAATATTGAGAAGCCGTTGCATGCAACGACTCTACTTAGGTTATTTGTCAATCATTTTGTAAACACGTACATAATCAATATCCATTTGGCAAGGGAATATTGAATTGTCTACGCCTTTGGCACCGCCCCAATCACCTCCAACAGCGAGGTTCAGTAAAATGTGGAATCTTTTATCGAAAGGCCATTCGGCATAACTTTTGTTTTCATTCACAAATTCAAAAATCTTCTCATTGTCGATATAGCCTCTAATAGCATAAGGAGTCCAATCTACTCGATACAAATGATAGTCGGTGATAGCAGTGGGGATGGTTTTAACGGCTGTTTTTTGCGTATTGATTTTGAAATAATAAGCCAAAGAGTGAGTAGTAATATGAATGACATTGGGGTCATAACCTACGTGTTCCATAATATCAATTTCACCAGAATTTGGCCAACCACCATACGCCCAATCAGTAGGGAGCATCCAAATAGCAGGCCATGTGCCTAAACCTTTTGGAAGCTTCGCTTTGATTTCGAAACGCCCATAGAGAAAATCTCCTTTTTGTCGAGATACCAATCTGGTCGAGGTATAATCTTTACCACCCAATGATTCTTTTCTGGCGATGATACTGAGTTTCCCATCCTTTACCAAGGCATTGTTGGTGCTATTGGTATAATACTGAAGCTCGTTGTTACCCCATCCAGTACCACCAATATCATAGTCCCAGAGTTTTGGATTAGGTGCTCCAGCATAGTCAAATTCATCTGCCCAAGTAGGAGTTGTTTCAAAGTCCCAAGCTTTATCAACCAATGGCGGAATTGTTACTACAACAGGAGAGGGTGTGGGTTTGGGTTGCCCTGAGCAGGAATATAGGGTGCTTATACCCAAAAAGCACAGAGCGCCAATGGCTTTATGAAGAACTCTTCTTTTCATAGAAAAAGGGGTTATAATTTGAAGATTTGAAGATAGGAATATACAAAAACATCTTGTTGAGGAGATTAATAGGTAGGCAATAATGCAATTTTATGTTGTGCATTAAGTTGCTTAAGTAACAGGAAAGTATAAATTAATCATATAACTACGATGCATATTGAATATATCCTTCTGATTATAAGTTCATTCTAGTAACAGATTTACTGTTAACTAATAACTTCCTTATACTTATAAACAATATTTTCCAATTAGAATGTGAATTGATTCGCACCCTAATTGGAAAATTAAAGATAGCTCAAAGCTCAACACTTAATTTACTTTGTACCTCCCCATTCTTTGCTTTGTTGGATTTTGGTATTATCCATTTCTAACAAAGGAATAGGTAAAATCTCATGTTTCCCAGCTTGGAAACCACGGCTTCCCAATACTTGAGGCGCAATTTTCCAGCGAACTAAGTCAAACCAACGGTGACCTTCACCAGCCAATTCTAAGCGACGTTCTTTGATGATATTGTCGAGCGTAGCAGCTATGTTACCAGTTGTACTTTTGTAGGCACGATTACGAACGGCATTCAATAGCGTAGCAGCACGTTTTAAATCACCTCCACCTCTAATCAAGGCTTCAGCTTCGAGTAAATACGTATCTGCCAATCGAATTTCGTACATATTTTGTGGGAAATTCAACTCCATATTTCCTGCACCTGTCCATTTGAAAGAGTTACGACCTGCAAATTTTTCCAAGAAATAACCAGTATTCATATAACCTTTTTCATAACCAGCAATACCGTTTTTCTCCAAACTATCCAAGTTAGCAATTGTCGAATTTAAGCGTGGGTCGTAGTGCATGGCATTAAATAAATCAGGGGTAACTACCAAAAAACTCCAACCTGAAACATAGTCAGGAGCATCAGATTTTAATGAACGATAGCCACGTGGTCCTACCAAAATATTCAACAAGTTTCCTTCTGTACAAGCCACGCAGTTCCAGTTTCCTGCTGAAGTATTGGTGTAGGCAATCTCAAAAATTGATTCGCTGTTGTATTTGTTGGTCACTTTCCATAAGTCAGAAAAGTTATTGAGCAACTTATAACCATATTGATTTGAACCACCAGGAGTTCCGTTAACAAGAGCAAATTCTGAAGCAGCATCAGTAAATTTCTCTTGTTGTAAATACACTTTACCCAAAAGAGCGTGAGCTGCACCTTGCGTAGCACGCCCGCCTTCAGTAGCCACAGGAATAGTAGCAGGAAGGTCTGTCAATGCTTCTTTCAAGTCTTTTTCAATCTGCGCATATACCTCAGTAGGAGCAGCCTGCTCGATATTGTACATTTGGCTTGCTTCAACAGGCTTGGTAAATAGTGGAATATTTTTGAAAAGGCGCACTAAATCGAAATAGAAATAAGCTCTCAAAAACTTCCCTTCAGCCGTATAGCGCTTCTTCAAGGTTTCGTCCATTGGAACGCCAGGGAGCTTGGTAAGGATGGTATTGGCACGAAAGATACCCGAAAATCCTTTTCTCCATAATTCTCCCTGTGGACCACGGTCAGGAGTTAAAGTATAGTTAGAGATTACTTGAAAGTCTGAAATATCATTTGGTCCGCCACCACCTGCATAGTGGTCGTCTGAAGCGGCATTCATAGCACCTACTTTTGTGACATAACCGCCTCCTTGCCAACCAACTACATCGTATGCTGCCACTAATCCGTTGAATGCTTCGGTTTGGTTACGGTAATAGTTGGCTTCGAGGTTGGTTCCTTTGGGAGTTACCTCCAAAAATTCAGTGGTACAAGCCGATAGTAATTGGCTACCAATGAGTAATGTTGCTATATATTTTTTTATTGACATTTTGTTGAATTTTGAATTGTTAAGTACTAAGTATTAATGCAAAATAGAATTGCATTAATACGCTTTAAGCTGTAAGCATTAGGCAAAAGAACTTAAATTATTTCATGAGAAATTCTTTTCAACTTTTAGCCTACAGCATAAAGCCTAGAGCTTAATGCAGGTAAAATTCTTTTAATTTTACCCACTAACTTAAGTAGAGGGAAAGGTTATTTTAATGATATATCTGTCGTGTAAATTTATGTTATCATATTGATTATAAATAAATTACAATAACTGATATACTTTTAACTGATAACCTCTGTTAAAATCCTAAATTTAAACCTACCATCCATGAGCGTGCTTGTGGATAGATACCACGGTCGATACTCATAACACCACCACCGATTTCAGGATCATAGCCACTGTATTTAGTGATTGTCAAGAGGTTTTGACTCATCACATACAGTCTTGCCTTGCTCAAGCCCATTTTGCTTGAAATAGCTTGTGGTAAAGTATAACCCAATTGAAGTGTTTTGATGCGGAAATAATCACCATCTTCAAGGTAGAAATTAGAAGGGTTACCAAAGTTCTTATTAGGGTCGCCATTTACGACTCTTGGCATGCTATTAGTAGAACCCTCGCCTGTCCAGCGTTCTAAGATTTTGGTTGACCAGTTGGCATTTGCAATGTCCAAACGACGCAAGCCTTGGAAGATTTTGTTACCGCCTGCACCTTGTCCAAACAATACAAAGTCAAAGTTTTTGTAGCCTAAATTAACCGTAAAACCATACGTTACTGTTGGCATTGGGTTGCCTAAGAATACACGGTCTTTTTCTGTAATGACACCATCACCATCTGTATCTTGCCATTTAAAATCGCCTGGTTTGGCATTTGGCTGAATCTTTTTACCATCTTTGGCATAAGCTTCAACTTCTCCTTGATTTTGGAAAACCCCCAATGTCTGGAAACCAAAGAACGAGTTGATTGGCTGACCAATTGCTGTACGAGTAATAGGATAGGTACTTGCTTGGAATGACTGACCGCCTGACAAATAAGCAATTCCGTTTCCTAGGTTTGTAACTTCGTTTTTGATAAATGAAGCGTTACCATTTACGGAGAAGTTGACTTGACCGATTTTTTTACGATAACCTAATTCAATTTCAAAACCTGTATTTTGCATATCTGCTACGTTGGCTGCTGGGTTTGAAATAGCTCCTACATAACTTGGAATACGTGGGTTTTGAAGAATGTTTTTCGTTGTTTTCTGGAAAAACTCTAAAGTCAAAGATAGATTATTGAACAAAGTTGCATCGATACCAATGTTCGCTTGACTCGTTTGTTCCCATTTCAAATCTGGGTTGGCAGGCGCGTTTGGACTATAACCGATAATATAGCTTCCTGAGTTACCAATAGCGTAATTACGACCACTTCCGATCGTAGATAAGAAAGCAAAATCACCAATAGCATCGTTTCCTACAACACCATATCCACCACGAACTTTCATAAAGTTGACAAAGGTATTTGTTGGGAAAAAGGCCTCACGAGAAGTAACCCAACCTACCGAAACAGAAGGGAAAATACCATATTTGTTGTTAGCGCCAAAGCGTGAAGAACCATCGCGACGAACCAAACCTTGAATCAAATATTTTTCGTCAAAACTATAATTCAAACGGGCAAACAATGAAGATACGTTGTGTAACTGACCTTCGCCTGAATCAGAAGAACGTTGGTCATTTGGTACTTTGAAGTTCATCGACGCATCGTTGAAATTATCTACTGGAACATTATAGAATGTCACGCTAGTAGAATAAGTTCTATTTTCTGAATAAGCACCTTGACCCAACAACACGCTCATATTGTGTTTTTGAATATCACGTGTATAAGAAACAGTGTTTTCTAAGTTCCAGTCAAAGCGAGAGTTTAAACCACGGTTATACGAAGTTTGCGACGTGATGTTTGAAGAGTTTAACCAAGAAATAGGCGTAAAGCTTTCATTACCATAATACGCTACCTTTGAGCCAACCGTTGAGCGAATTTTTAATCCTTGAATAGGACTAATTTCTAAATAAGCATTACCAACAATGTTATCACTCCATCCGTAATTGCCCAAACGTGTAGAGATATACGCCAATGGGTTAATCATTTCTTGTCCTACAGCCGTCGAAATTCCATAAGGAAAGCCATTGGCATCACGACGAATCCCTGTATTTGTGTACGGTGGGGCATTGTAAATAGCTGGGTCTGTTACCACAGCAGCAGTTATAGGATCGAGGTTGATAGCAGAACTTAAAGGACCACCAAATTCAGAGTTTGTATTTCCCAAACCAACAGATTTGTCATGCGCATATCCTAAGTTCTGACCAAAAGTAACATATTTTGAAATTTTGTGAGTGCTATTCAAACGAATATTGGCACGTGTGTATTTCGAAATATCTGTAGCCACAATACCTTCTTGGTCAAGGTAGCCAAAAGAAGCATAGTAAGTCGAACGCTCACTACCTCCACTCAAACTAAGCTCATGATTTTGACGACGAGCACTATTATTAAAAATCAATGCTTGCCAGTCAGTACCCGTACCATACGATTGAGGATTAGCATATACAGGTTGTGCACCAGCATTTACGGCAGACTCATTACGGATTGTCGCATATTGCGTAGCATTCAGTAAATTGAGTTTTTTAGCAGGTGACGAAATACCATAAAAACCATTGTAGCTCACTTGTAGCTTACCAGCTTTTCCTTTTTTCGTAGTAACCAAAATTACCCCAGCGGCAGCCCTAGCACCATAAATAGCCTGTGAAGCAGCATCTTTTAATACTTCAATCGATTCGATGTCTGATTGATTCAAATAACCAATACCACCATTGTCGATTACCACTCCATCCACTACCCAAAGAGGGTCGTTGTTATTGAGTGTTGTTACACCACGCACACGTACTGTTGCCCCAGAACCTGGCTGACCAGAACTAGAAGCAATTGTTAAACCCGAAGTACGACCTTGTAATGCTTCCTCCACACGGTTGATAGGCATAGTCTGTAAGTCAGAAGCCTTTACCGACGAGATAGCACCCGTTACCACACTTTTCTTTTGAGCACCATAACCTACTACAACCACCTCATCGAGCTTGTTGATGGCTTCTTCCATCACAAAATTGATGACAGTAGTAGTAGCTTTGACACTCACACTTTGAGCTGATGCGCCCAAATAGTTGGCTACCAAAATAGCTCCTTGGTTTGCCGAAATACTGTAGCGTCCCAACGAGTCGGTAATTGTAGCCTTCGCTGTTCCCATAATAGATACACTGGCGCCAATCAATGGTTCTCCAGAGTTTTTAGAGGTAACTTTACCAGTAACTCTAATACCTTGAGCTAGGAGTGTATTCACGCTACCCAAGAGTAAAAGAATACTAAAAATTAGTAGATGTTTTTTGTGCATTTTGCAAAAGCATTTTGGAGTATAATGAAAAAGAATTGGATTAATCCGATAATGATAGGCTTATCGAACTGCTTTTCGCTTTTGCAAAAGTAGGAGGAAGAACTTCAAATAGTCCAATTAGGTGTTACTACATTACCACTACAAAACCTTTCATTTTGCTCTAAAAGGCATTTTTTGCCCCAACATTACCCCAACATGGTAAGTTAAAGTACAAAAAAGATTCATTTATAATAGAAAAACTTGTATTAAAAAGAGTGGAGGAAAATACAAAGTAAGGAGGAAGGAAAGGATGTATTTAAGCGTATTCAAACATCAGATTTCTGCTTGGTATTTTGCGATGGCTAGAGGAAGTTTTTGGGAGAGTAAGCGTTGCCAACTCTTCTGTAAAATAGCATACGGAATCAGGTTTTTAAAACCAATAAATCCTTCTTGTTTGAGTTTCAATAATGTTTGATTAGTGGATTGAGTTTGCAGAGTCCAAGTGATGGTGGTTGCGAGTTGGTGTTGTTCATGGGCGAGTATTCCCTGCCAAGTGTAGCTTATTTCGGAATACTGTTTTAGTTTGAGAATTTGGCAGGAGATCAACCCATCAAAACCAAGTTTTACCCGTGATTTAGTTTTAAATTGAAATGCCCTTCCTTTTTCAGGCATAATGTTGTTGGGCATGAGCCATTCGGACAAAAGACTAGGATTGGTCAAGAAGCTCCAGACGGTTTCAGGTGTTGCTGCCAATTGCGTTTCGATGGTGATAGTTTTGTTTATCATATCAAGGTGGATGCAATAAGTTAAAGGTAGTATGCGACATTTCCCCTAATATGAGAAATTATTCTATTCATGAATAATAATCCCCCTAGTTTTTAATGAATAAATTGATAAATGGTAAGATTTTAGCCCTAAAATTCCGCAATAAACTATTTTATTGGTTGTTGGTAGATTTCAATTTGGAAGGGAGGAGGAGGGAGTTAAGTTATTAGAATACTGCAATTAAAAAGAAAACCACCTTAGAATTGCTTTCAAGGTGGTTTAGAATAATATTTTATAATAGAATTTTTAGAGAAATGAGATGGCTAAATAGCTATCAGAGTTGGGTAGATGTGTTATTTATTCAGGTTTAATTTTGACAATTTTATTGTCTCGTAAAACCACCAACTCACTATTTTGGGTTTTCTTAAATTCTAAAAGCTTTTCATAAGCTTTTTCAAGTCCTTTAAGAATTTTATTTTTCTCCTCTATTTGAATTTCAATTGTTGTCATAATAGTTTTTTAATAGATTAAATTTGTTTTCATTTACAATATTCAATAATCCATCAATTTGTTTATCTGCCAAAAGTTCGTGTTTTCCCTCGGAATTATCAAAAATTAAAGCCCCATTAACAATTGGAAGATAAATATCAAATAAATTTTTAATTCCTCTAAAGTATCTTCTTTCAATAACATCAGGGTCAATATTATGTCCACCTTCAGAAACTCTTATTTTTACACGCTCTTTGGCTAATTCAAAGTTTTGGAGCCAAAAAAACAATAATGTAACTCTATAGCCATTTTCTTTAGCTTCAATAATTTTGCTTTTATAACTTTTGGTAGATAATGTTGTTTCAAATGCAAAATCTTCATTTGCGGAAAGTAATTCGTTAATTCTATTAAGCATTATACGCCCAGCTTCAAATGATACCTTTTCAGGTTGAAAAGGCGATAATCCCTTTGCAATTTCATCAGCATTGACAAATTCTTTACATTCCAAAATTTCGGGCAAAATCGTGAATGATGCGGTAGTCTTACCTGCTCCATTACAACCTGCAATTATGTAGAGTTTTTTGTCCTTCATACTTACAAAGTTATAAATTATTTTATAAGGTAAAGTATTGCAAATTGTAAAACCTCTACATGAAACTTCATTTACTTTTAGAAAGCTTTGTTTTGAAATTGAAAGTTTCTGAAAGGAATTATTAAAATTGCTTATCTACCCCAAGGTATTCAATCTTTGACATATAAGGAAAGTAAGGCAGTATCTCTATCATTTCCTTACACTTAGCTTCGTCTATATCTTTAAATATAAGAACGGCCTCTTTTTTGGTTACAGAAATATAAAAACTTTCCAAAATACCTTCGGTCTTCCAAAGATTGACATATTCCATTTCCTTTTTAGGAAGTTCAGGTGTTGATTTGATGGTGTCGATTCCGCTATCTGAAAGTGCGATGGATACAATGATTCTATACATATTATGAATTATTTAAAAAGTTATGACTTAGCTGAGTTACTAAACAAAAGGTTTTATGCCATAAAATTAGGTAGTCTCAACCGCTAAAAATTGTATCAAATCACTTTTTTGCTTCAGTTTGGAAGGTGCAATGCCAAACAATTGATACATATATTTAGTCATCTGAGAAGAGTCGTAGAACCCACTTTCCAAAGCAATCGTTGTCAGATTTTTGTCTTTCTCAGTTAAAATCAAAAAAATGGCATTTCTCAATCTTGTCCACAAAAGGTATTTGCTGATACTGCTACCGATTTGTTGTTTGAACAAAGTGGCTAATCGAGAAGGAGACAAAAAAACATGATTGGCAACATCCTGAGTCGAGATATTTTCTACCTTAAAATGTTCATGAATAAATGCAATGGATTGCTCGATTCTGATATCCAAAGGCTGAATCAATGAATTTTGACTACCATAATTAAGCAAGCTGTCTAAAGAAAAAGCGCCTTCATAAATACCGAAAAAATGTTGCAATTCTGTTTTAGCATAGAAGACAAAAGCATTTTTATCACCTAATTGTTCCTCAATGAGTTTCCCAAAAATGGAATATGGTTCTATATTTAGAATAACCACATTGCTCTCGTTACACACACAAGCATGCGCAACTTGAGGTTTGATGATAAATCCAAAAATATCCTGATATTGCTGATTCTCAAGCGTAGTGGAGAAGGGATTATCCTCCGTGAATACGATTTGAAACGCCGCATGCCTATGTATTTCAACATTCGACTTTTTAGCTTTTAGCGCTAGTAGAAGTGGGTTGTGATTAGGCATTTTTTTGGGGGGGGAGGGAGGTTTTGGACTGATGATTACAATTCATTTACATTTTTAAAATGATTAGGAGCTATTTTAAATATTTTATCGAAAGTTTGAGTTGTCACAGGCAAAAAAACGTAAGCATCCCAATCCAAATTTAGAAACAAAAGTCTACCGTTTGCAGACTGTAAATCTAAATCAATTGCCTGAAACAGTTGTATAATAAATTTTCCATCCCGTTGTTTGTCTAATGTTACAGACTTTCCTAAAGCATTTGTATTTTCCCATATAATACTTTGCTGAACTTGTTTATCAATGAAATCTTGTATCTCAAATTCATTTTCTTCACCTTTCCAATCAGTTAAACTTAATCTCTGATTTATGCTTCCAAACGATTGGATTAATTCCAACTGTGAAAGCTCCATCTTATTTCTCTGTAATTCTTGATATAGTTTTTGAAAGCTAACTTTGTTTTTAGTATAGAGCTCTAAAAACTCATCAAACTTTCTATTTAAGTCTGGAAATAGTAAATAGCCAACTTGTTGGATGTCAAAATCAGCGTTTGGGCTAGTTTTCATTTTACGCCCTTTTTTATCCGAAAGAATGAGATATCCAACTTTAAATGGGAACGAAAAAATATGATACAGTAATGTGAATGGGTAGGTAATAATAAACCAAATTCTCTTAATCATTGAAATAATTTCTTGATAGATAAGGGTTAGAATTATGTTGATAGGCTAACAGTAAGGTCTTTGTCGATAGTGAGAATTTTAGCACAAATGTTTAATCGAAGATATTTACTTTAGACAAAATTTTGTTAACTATTCAAATTATTGCCTTGCGTCGAATAAGTTCTCAATTATTTTATTGATAGTTGCCTTTGTCCTATGAGTATTGTCTATTTGTAAATGCTTTTGAAGTCTTGTCGCTACTATTTCGGGTTTTGGATTATCAATCAGTTTGGGTTGAATTTCTCGCATCCATAATGATTGATTGAGCCTTTCACCAACAGTAGTACAAAACATTATTCCGTCCAATGCGACTAAACATAAAGGTCGTCCAGCGGTCAGCCACTTTTCAGCCCTGTTCCAACTTAAATATGAACTTGCAGCCAAATGACCCCAATTTTGACCTATATTAACTGTGCGATGAATATTGATTTCAATCCAATCGAGAACTTTGTCGTTGCGAATAAGATTTAAAACGGTAATGTATTCGTTGAAATATTGATCTTCACAGTCTTCAATTTCTTTGGTAATAATAGTAAAAGCTTCTTCCTTGTCAACCTTTCCTATAAGTTCTTCTGAACGATAGAAAAAATCATCTACTTTATTTTGATCGTACATATTTTGAAGTGTAGTTGTTGACTGTGATTGTTAAGATTATTTTGTAAAATACTCTTAGATTTTCCTAAATTAAGGTTCTTGTACTAATCTTTAGGTACATCAAAAATGAGCTATTAGAAAATTTTATTTGGTATTGGTAGATAAAACTGGAATTTGTATTCTCCTTTGCTTACTTTTCTTGTCTGGTAGGTTTATCTTACGAAAAGTCATGTTCAAATAGGTTAATTCCTAAATTAGCATTTGTGCGATGAAAAGAGATTATTGCCCTTAAAGAGTTCACTCAGCAATTTCTATTTTTGTAAGTTCAAATAAATCACCACAATTTGATTCATTCAAGCCTGGAGCCACTCTAATATCTCCGCTAAAAATTACTTTCAAATTACTTCTTTTGAAGCATTTGGGTAAATTTATTGGTGTGAGACTATTTAAGCCATTTGGTTTTAAACAAAAAGTCGAATCATCCTCTTGCGTAATTACACCTTTGACATTTTCTAATCGTTCTTTGAACTTCATGGTAAGTGTATCACGACTATCATTACATTTTTTCCAGCCATATTTCTCAATAATTTCACAATATGTCCAGTCTACCTTTTCGAGTACAATGTTTTCACAACCATATTCGTGGTCAATATTTTTACATGATGAGATGTAAAACGAGAAAAACAACAATATTTTGAATAGGTGTCTCATACTTCTCAAGTTTTATAACGATACTGCTTTTTAATAACTCAATGATTCAAATAGTCTCAAATATTTTCAAAAACATAAGTGAAAATTAAATTTTAAAATGTCAGCTTTTGAATTTACTATTTTCGAATGATATTTAAACTATTGCTTAACAAGATAGTAGAATACAAGTTCTTAAAATCGAAAGATAAGTCCAAAGTACAGTTTTTGTTCATTGATAAATTCATAATTTTAAGAAGTCTTTCAAAATAAGTTTGAATACTTTGTATTCCAAAAGCTCCGTAGGAGCGACAGTTTGGTAGGAATAATTTATGGTAAAAACCTTTTTTGAGCGCCGTAGGTGCGATAGAATGCCAGCTATTTTGAGGTCTTTCACACCTACGAAGCTGATGATAATATTGGTTTCTGTAAAAATCTAATAAATGGGCATATCTATGCTGTAAAACTAATAAAGTTGATTTTTAGATAACAAAAAATAAGCTTAACAAAGACTATTAATCACTCAATAGAATAAAAAAAGGCCTCTTCCCGTAGAAAGAGGCCTTTGATTTATAAGCAGAAATTGATTACATCATTCCGCCCATTCCGCCACCGTGTGGAGCTGCTGGAAGGTCTGCTGCTGGTTTGTCAGCAATCACACATTCAGTAGTCAACAACAAGCCAGCGATTGAAGCTGCGTTTTCAAGAGCCAAACGAGTTACTTTAGTTGGGTCAATGATACCAGCAACTAACATGTTTTCGTATTTGTCTTCACGAGCATTGTAACCAAAGTCACCTTCGCCAGCTTTCACTGCGTTGATTACTACAGAACCTTCACCACCTGCGTTAGAAACGATCGTTCTCAATGGAGCTTCGATAGCCTGACGGATGATGTTGATACCAGTAGTTTGGTCATCGTTTTCACCTTTCAAACCGTCTAATGAAGAGATAGCACGGATTAAAGCTACACCACCACCTGCTACGATACCTTCTTCTACAGCAGCGCGAGTTGCGTGTAAAGCATCGTCAACACGGTCTTTCTTCTCTTTCATTTCTACTTCAGTAGCAGCACCGATGTAAAGAATAGCAACACCACCTGACAATTTAGCCAAACGTTCTTGCAATTTCTCACGGTCATAATCAGAAGTAGTGTTCTCGATTTGAGCTTTGATTTGGTTTACACGAGCTTGGATACCATCTGAAGAACCAACACCGTTTACAACAGTTGTGTTGTCTTTGTCGATGATGATTTTTTCAGCTTGTCCTAAATATTCGATAGTAGCGTGCTCTAATTTGAAGCCACGCTCTTCTGAAATTACAGTACCACCAGTCAAGATAGCGATGTCTTCCAACATAGCCTTACGACGGTCACCGAAACCTGGAGCTTTAACAGCAGCAACTTTCAATGCACCACGGATTTTGTTAACTACCAATGTAGCTAAAGCTTCTCCGTCAACATCTTCAGCGATGATCAACAATGGACGACCAGTTTGAGCAACACCTTCCAATACTGGTAACAATTCTTTCATTGAAGATACTTTCTTCTCAGAAATCAAGATGAATGGACGCTCTAATTCAGCTTCCATTTTCTCAGTGTTTGTTACGAAGTATGGAGACAAATAACCACGGTCAAACTGCATACCTTCTACAGTTTTAACCTCAGTTTCAGTACCACGAGCTTCTTCAACAGTGATTACACCTTCACGACCTACTTTGTCCATCGCGTTAGCAATCATGTTACCAATTTCAGCATCAGAGTTAGCAGAGATCGTAGCAACTTGAGCGATTTGGTTTGAAGTTTCGATAGCTTTAGATTGAGATTTCAATGAACCTACAACCGCACTAACAGCTTTGTCGATACCACGTTTCAAATCCATTGGATTTGCACCAGCGGCTACGTTTTTAGAACCGATTGTGTAGATAGCCTGCGCCAATACTGTTGCAGTAGTAGTACCATCACCAGCTTGGTCAGCCGTTTTAGAAGCTACTTCTTTCACCAATTGAGCACCCATGTTTTCAACTGCATCTTCCAATTCGATTTCTTTCGCTACCGAAACACCATCTTTAGTGATTGTTGGTGAACCGAATTTTTTGTCGATGATAACGTTACGACCTTTTGGTCCCAAAGTTACTTTTACTGCATTTGCTAAAGTGTCAACGCCTCTTTTCAATTTATCACGAGCGTCGGTGTCAAAAAATAATTCCTTTGCCATTGTTGAATTTTGTTATTAGTTATCAGTTGTCTGTTGTCAATAATAGTTAACTAAATGACGTACAGAGTAAACAACTTTTATTAGTTTTTTTGCAATTATTTTGAGTTAATGCGTTTTGTTAACAGATAACCGTTAACGCCTAACAGATAACTGAAAATTAAACGATTGCGAAAATATCGCTTTCACGCATGATTAAATAATCTTTTCCTTCAACCGCGATTTCAGTACCAGAGTATTTACCGTATAATACAGTGTCGCCTACTTTAACAGTCAACGGCTCATCTTTCTTGCCAGCACCTACTGCTACTACTGTTCCTTTTTGTGGTTTTTCTTTCGCTGTGTCAGGGATGATAATTCCGAATGCAGTTTTTTCTTCTGCTGCTGCTGGTTCAACTAGAACTCTGTCAGCTAATGGTTTGATACTAACTGTTGACATTTGTTTTTGTAAGAGTTATTTTTTGTTTATGTAAATTTTAGGTCAGAGCCAGCCATAATTACTACTTGGCTGACATGGCATCTTTGTACATTTTTTGTGCCATTGGGCATTTTGCTGAAATATTGTCAGGTTTTGGCTTCAAACTATGTCATACTCTACTTATTTGTCAATTCAACCTGAAATTTTGTCTCTTATTTTTGTACTTATTTTATGACAAATTGACTTCAAACAGGTTTCTTCTTTATGCCAATTTCAAAAAGCTATCTGAATATTTGTTTTTTTCGACAAAGTTCTTAATTTCAAGTGTAGGTGAAATCGACAAGAAAATCTATGACTCTACAATAGTAGTGCGCCAAGGATTGTAAGAATCATCTATTTCGGATATCGGATGTTGGATTTCGGAATTATACTCTACTTTTTAAGCTATTTTTTCCTCATTCCCGAAATCAGAAATCCCAAATCCGCAATAGTTACAGTCCAGACTCTACCGCAAGAGTCGCCTTTAACATGATTCACTAATTCACACAATCACCACTTAATTTCAAGAAAGGAGGCCCAAGATGAGAAATTTAGAAAAAGATTGGCTCACCGCAGGTTTAATTGACTTCGAGTACAAAAAATATTTGTTACTCGCCTATCTACAATCTGTCAAAACTAACTTCAAAGAAAAGAAGCTTTACCCTGACTTGTCTGATTTGCAACGTCATTATGAGTACTCGATGTACTTTAAGGACGGTCTACAACAAATGGCGAAAAATTTTCCTAAAAGAATCAAAGGGCTGGATTCGGATGCTTTGCAAGTCAATTATGAAGAAGTAAAACAGCCTGAAAACGAAGTTATATCCGAAATGCAAAGTATTATGGAATATGCTTTGCCAAAATTTAAGTATTCGATTGAAGAGGGAAAGGAGCTTTTATCAAAGGTAGAAAAAGGTATTTCAATTGCACCCATCGGCGTTTTGCCTCTGTACAAAAATGAAGGTTATTTATTTCTGTACGAGCCTTGTATTCAAGAAACACGGATTTATCAATTCAATCTGACCATTTTCGAAAATAACCACGAAAAATGCAGAGGACTGAAAACCTTCTATGTGGATACCATTCGTCGTTCGATGGCGAATACTTTCGAAAACATGAAGATTGATTTAGTCAAAAAATATAAACACTTGCCAAACCCTGCCACATTTTTGGTGGAGTCTTCCAGTATTTTACCACTAGAAGAAACTTTTTTGCCAATAGCACAACGTAAGGTGGTCGAAATGGTATCGGCGGCGTAGAGGGAGTTTTGAGTGTTGAATTTTGAGTGAAGAGTTGGGAGTTTTGTGGAATCTTCTTGTGTTGAGCTTAACGCTCAAAATGCAACTAGTTCTTGACTAGACATAATTAACAAAAAAGTCGAACAAGATTTCTTGCTCGACTTTTTTGTTGTATCCGAACCTACGAAAATTATTTCGCTGGTGCAGGCGCTGGTGCTGGAGTTCCTGAAGCTGGAGCAGCAGGAGCTGGTGCAGGCACAGCCGCTGGAATAGTTTTAGTAGCTGCTTTTTCAACGTTCACTGAGTTGATTCCTTCAGAAGCTGTTGGAGTCAAAAACTTAGAACCCAATGTTAACAAAGCAATTAGAATCGCTCCACCCCAAGTAATTTGTTCAAGTAGGTCGCCAGTGCGTTGTACACCGAACATTTGGCTTGCGCCAGCCGAACCGAATTCACCCGATAAGCCACCTCCTTTAGGGTTTTGCACAAGTACTACGAACACTAACAATACCGCTACGATACAAATAATTACAATAACTGCTCCGAACATTTTTACTTTTACTTTAAATGTGAATATTTTGTATTTGGAAATGAATTACTAACGCTGTAAGCAATAGCAGTAGGCATTAGGCCAAATTAAGACATTTTAGACGATAAGCTCAAATCGCAAGCTCATTGCTTTGAGAAGAACTTATTGAATGCTTGAAATGCTAAATTTAGTCAAGTAAATAAACTCTTCCTACTGTAAGGCCTTAATTTTATCCGCAAAGTACGCTTTTTTTTCTGGGAATTTCAAAATTAATTTTTCATACACCTCTATCGCTTTTTCTTTACGTCCTTGCATGGTCAAAATTTTGGCATAGCTTTCTGTGACAACGTCTTTTTCAGCTTTTGTACTTTTGGCAGATAAATCTATATGGTTCACAGGCGATTCTATCTGACTTTTAGAAGTACGAATCAAGCCTGGGTCTTTTTCAATAAACGAATTGATGATGTCTAGCTGTTTTTGTTGCTTATTCAAAATATCGTCCAGCAAGGCATCTTCATAAGAGGCAGAAAAAGCCATTAAATCATGATTAGCAAAGTTTTGCGGTTGTTCTTCTGCCGTTGCTTGTTCTATGATTTTATCAACTTTATTGATGTATTCTACTGTGCTAGGAGAATTTTGAGGAACAAGATTTTCATTCACAAAACTTCCATTGATAATCTTTCTTAAAGCATTACGGTTGAGAGCATAAATGGCTGCCTTACGAATTTTTTCGTTAGCCAACTCTTCAGCATAATTTGCATGATAGCCTTTTGCCACTAAGGTATGTGCTAACTGAAAAAAAGGATATTCCTCCAAAATAGCTTCCAAAGATTCAACATCCTTTTTGGAAACTTCATTGGGATTGGTCACTAAATATGAAAAAGCTTCTTTAGTCATCGAGAAGTTATAGGTAAAAAGAGTGATGAGTTTTTTGAGTTGTGAGTTAGGAGTTGTGAATGGTGAGTTGTGAATTAGGGCTGTACGAAGGACTTCAAACAATTTCAGATTTGGGATTTTTGATTTCGGAAATAAAGTAAAATCCCTTTGTTTATTATGAAGCTGTTTAAACTTTTCAAAAAGCATATTTTATTGATTAATTCTTCGTCTTACTTTTTGTCTTGATACAAAAAGTAACCGCAGCGGCGGCCGCAAAAAATTCAAGAATTTATAAACTCGCTTCGCTCAAACAGTATAAATTCATTGCTGACGCGAGCAAGTTTATGAAAGTTTAAACAGCTTCTATAATATAAGAGAAGCTTACACTTCCGAAATCCAATATCAGATATCCGAAATAAACAGTTTTACTTAGCTCAACCCTAATTCGCAACTCCCAACTCATCACTCAAAAGCTCTTACCACTCACCAGCGGTTTTGTTGAAAATATCTAAAACAATTTGGTCAAATATCTTTGGGATTAATTCCTTTTCTACCGCTGCAACGGTTTGATTTTGAGGGAAATCCTGATAGAAAGAAAACTCTTGGTCAAAGTTTTTATTCTCGTCTTTTGCATTGGTAAACTTCACTTGAACCCTGATTGTGAGGCGGTTTAGTCCCCCTTTATCGGATGAGCTAGTAGCTTTGGCCTCAACATCATACCCCGTAATACTTCCTTCAAACATCAAATCTGGATTGATATTCGCAATTTTCAATGAAGTATTTCTTTGAAAGTATTCTTTCATTTTTTCATTGAAAGTCAAGGTTAAGTTGGTTGGTCCACCCGCTGCCTGTGTGGTAAAGTTTTGAATTTGAATGGTTTTCAAATTAGGGTCTAAACTAGCCCCACGAAAAGTATAGCAAGCTTGAAGTAAGCTTGTGATTCCTACAAAAAGTAATATACCAGAAATTTTCCAGAGATTATTCTTCTTCGATGTCATATTGCTTGATTTTGCGATAAAGCGTTCTTTCAGAAATACCCAAATCCTGAGCAGCGTATTTACGTTTGTTTTTATTTTTCCGCAAGGCTCTGATAATCATATCTTTCTCTTGTTTTTCTAAAGATAAAGATACTTCCTCTGCCACATGAGTAATATCGTAAACATCGTTGGCTGTATTGTTATCGTCGAGCGAAATAATTTTTAATTCATTATCGCTTGGCGAAACATTAACATTTTGATAATTGGGCTGCTCGTAATTGGGCGTACTAGGTGGCAAAATACGGCTTGGATTCATTTCTGGCGCTTGATAACTATGTCCATAATTGGTAGGAATCGTTTCGCCTTCCAAACCTTGGAAAAGGGTTTCATGTCCTTTGAGAATGTCGCCAGTCATTTCACCATTATTTTTGAGCACTTCCAAAAACATCTTTTTGAGTTCGGTCACATCGCGACGCATATCAAAGAGAATTTTATAGAGTAATTCTCGCTCATTAAAATTTTCTTTGTTCTGTGCTTCAAAATCTTTGCGAACGAGCCCATTACCTACTTGCTGACCACTATTCATTTGTAAATAATGGGTCAACTTGTTGGCATCCACAATACGATCATCAACTTCCAAAATGGAGATTTGATCAGCCAAGTTTTTCAACTGGCGGATATTGCCAGGAAACCTTTGTGACAACAAAATATTCTGAGCATCCTGAGTCAATTGGATAGGTTTGATGCGATACTTTTCAGCGAAATCCGTTGTGAATTTTCTGAAAAGTAACTCAATATCTAAACCTCTGTCACGCAATGGAGGCACAAAAATTGGAACGGTATTGAGACGGTAGTACAAGTCCTCACGGAATTTGCCACGCTCTACAGCCTGCATCAAATTGATGTTTGTGGCCGCTACAACTCTGACATTGGTACGCTGTACTTTGGATGAACCCACTTTAATAAATTCTCCATTTTCGAGTACACGTAACAAGCGAGCTTGAGTACCAAGAGGCATTTCGGCAATTTCGTCCAAGAAAATGGTACCGCCATCGGTCACTTCAAAGTAACCTTTACGAGCATCTACTGCACCAGTAAAAGCTCCTTTTTCATGACCAAATAATTCTGAATCAATCGTTCCTTCGGGTATCGCACCGCAGTTTACCGCAATAAACTGACCGTGTTTTCGTGCCGAAACATTATGTATAATTTTTGAGAATGATTCCTTTCCCGAACCACTTTCGCCTGTAATCAGCACGGTCATGTCGGTAGGAGCAACCTGTGCAGCTACTTCGATGGCATGGTTCAAGGCGGGAGAATTGCCAATTATACCAAATCGGGCTTTGATGGATTGTAATTCGGAATTAGTCATATATTTATAAGATTTGGATAGGTTGATTGAATCAAAGAATTGTGAATGAGTGAATTGTGAATGTTTTGTTCTATAAAAACAGTTCTCAACACCATTATTCACAATTCACTCATTCAGCATTCACAATTCTCTAAACCACCGCTTCTCCAATGAGGGTTGCTGCGGTACATTCTTTGATAAGAACGTTTACGTAGTCACCTTTTTGGAAGTTTAATTTAGGGAATACCACCACCTTATTTTGGTCGTTGCGTCCTTGTAAGAAATCGTCCGAACGTTTTGAGAAACCTTCTACCAATACTTTTTGAACCTTACCGATTGACATTTGGTTTCTTGCCAATGAGTGTTGTTGTTGAAGGGCAATGATTTCATTTAAACGGCGTTTTTTCACGTCTTCAGGAATATCATCTTCCAATTTTTTGGCAGCAGGCGTGCCTGGTCTTTCCGAATAAGCGAACATATAACCATAGTCATATTTGACATATTCCATAAGGCTCAAGGTATCTTTATGCTCATCTTCTGTTTCGGTACAGAAACCTGCAATAAGGTCATGTGAAATACCGCATTCTTCGCCCAAAATAGCACGAATCGCATCGATACGATTCAAATACCATTCACGGTCGTAAGTACGGTTCATGATTTTCAAGACTCTCGAGTTACCTGATTGGGCTGGCAAGTGAATATAGTTGCAGATGTTCTCATACTTTTTCATAGTATGCAATACTTCATCGGTAATATCTTTAGGGTGCGACGTAGAGAAACGAACACGTAGTTCTGGACTAATCAAAGCTACTCTTTCAAGCAATTGAGCAAAGTTGACTGTTTCAGCACCATCTTCAGATGACCATTTGTATGAGTCTACGTTTTGTCCTAAAAGCGTAACCTCCTTGAAGTTGTTGTCATGTAATTCTTGACATTCTTTTAAGATAGAATGTACATCACGTGAGCGTTCACGACCTCTTGTGAAAGGTACTACGCAGAATGAGCACATATTGTCGCAACCACGCATGATACTTACAAATGCTGTTACGCCATTCGAGTTTAGGCGTACTGGTGTAATGTCAGCGTAAGTTTCGTCACGAGAAAGGAATACATTGATGGCTTTTTGACCTTCGTCAACCTCACTGAAAAGGTTAGGTAAATCGCGATAAGAATCTGGACCAGCGACTACGTCAACGATTTTTTCTTCTTCCAAAAATTTCGTTTTCAAACGTTCCGCCATACAACCTAATACACCAACTACCACCTGAGGTTTTTTCTTTTTGAGTGGTGTAAAGTTTTTCAGACGATTTCTCACTTTTTGCTCCGCATTTTCACGAATGGCACAAGTGTTCAACAAGATTACATCAGCCTCTTCGTATTGGCTTGTAGTGGCATAGCCTTGTTCTTGCAAAATCGAAGTTACGATTTCACTATCCGAAAAGTTCATCTGACAGCCGTAACTCTCGATGTATAATTTCTTTTTACTTTCCTTGCCAGTTTCATCCACCGAAATGCGGGCTACTTCCAACGCTTCTTTGTCTTCGTCTTTGAGTATTTCTAAGCTTCTCATCTTTTGATTAAGAATAATATGATTCGAATAGGGTGTTGGGCGCAATCAGAATACTTTTGTTCCTAATTGACCGCCTCATTCGTTTTAATCTACAAATTTACTGATTTTTCTTGTCAATCCTGCCATTATGTCAGACTTTTGTGGAATTGTGCTATTTCTCGAGTTTATATCCTAGCATGTACCGATTTGACATGATAGTAAAATAGCCTTTTCCCAGTTTTAGTTCAACCTTAAGGTTTCATTTAAGAAATTTTAGGAAAATTTAAGCTTTTCATCATTCAATGATGTTGTCACAAGGAGTAAATGTTTTCTCGAAAATAAATTCTTGAGGAATCAATTATGGAATCTTAATACTCTGTACTAGGGCTGTACGAATGATTTCAAACTATTGCAGATTTGGGATTTCTGATTTCGGAAATAAAGTAAAATACCTTTGTTTTTTGCAAAATATAGAAGATTATACTTCCGAAATCCAACATCCGATATCCGAAATAAACAGTTTTTATTATCCTTCGTACAGTACTAACTCCGCACTCATCATTCATAACTTATTCTAATGTCATATTTTGAAAATTTAACATCCTTATTACAAATAGAGCGGGAAGAAGACCGCACACAGTACAAACAACTGACCGAAAGCACTAGCGTAAGCGAGCGCCGAGCTAATGGACTTACGTGGTATCCTGTGGCGATTCGTGGCACAGAACTGACCAAGGGTGATTATATCAGTGTTGAGTTGGAGCGTACAACGCATCATGATTTGGCACATTTGTTTCGTTTTGGTGTTCCTGCAACTTTGTTTAGTAATCATAATCCTTCGGATGATAGGATAGAAGGGTTGGTGTCCTATCAAGGTGGTAATAGATTGAAGTTAACGCTTAAAACTGATGAGCTGCCCGATTGGAGTCGCGATGGAAAGTTAGGGATAGATGTCCTTTTTGATGAAAATAGCTACGATGAAATGTTTGCGGCCTTGAAAGTAGCACAAGTACATCTCAATGATAGTAATTCGCCCAAAGCAAACTTGATAAAGGTGTTGACAGGGCAAGCCAAACCAACATTTGATGAATATATTCAGGCTAAACCGAGCATAAAATTAAACGAGTTCCAGAATAAGGCTTTAGCAAAAATCCTTCAAGCGCAAGACTTGGCAATTGTTCATGGACCTCCTGGTACTGGGAAAACCACTACCTTGGTAGAAGCCATTCAACAATTAGCTCAAAAAGACCAAGCACCTATTTTGGTGGTTGCACCAAGTAATGCAGCAGTAGATTTATTGAGTGAAAAGTTATCACTGGCAGGGCTCAATGTGTTGCGAGTGGGCAATCCTGCAAGAGTTTCGGATTCTTTGATGGCATTGACTTTGGACGCCAAAATGATGGATCATCCAGCCATCAAAGAAATCAAGCGCTTTAAGAAACAAGCGCAGGAGTTCAAAAATATGGCGCATAAATACAAGCGTAATTTTGGCAAAGCCGAGCGTGACCAACGTAAATTGCTATTTGAGGAAGCGCACAAAATCATGAAGGAGGTTGAGCGTACGGAGCAATACATGATTGATGATATATTGACCAAAACTCAAATTGTCACTGCAACGATGGTGGGCGCAAATCATTATACGGTCAGAAAATTGCAGTACAAAACCGTGGTCATCGACGAGGCTGGTCAGGCACTGGAGCCTGCTTGCTGGATTGCCATTTTGAAGGCACAGCGAGTGATATTGGCGGGCGACCACTGTCAACTGGCGCCAACCATCAAATCAAATGAGGCTTCGCAAAAAGGATTGAGTAAAACATTATTAGAAAAATCTGTCGAAATACATCCCGAATCTGTGGTGTTGTTACAAGAGCAATACCGTATGAATGAGTTGATTATGGGGTATTCCTCGCAAGTATTTTACCAAAATTTATTGAAAGCGCATGAGTCGGTCGCGCAAAGAACCTTGTTTGATGGAGAAATTGCCTTGAATTTTGTAGATACTGCGGGTTGTGGTTTTGAGGAAAAACTAATTGGAACCTCAACCATCAATCCAGAGGAGGCACAATTGTTGGTAAAGCATCTTACTCAATTAATAGATAGCTATAAAACTGAAAAACCAGATAGCGCTGCACCAAGTATTGCGGTGATTTCGCCTTATAAACAACAAGTGTTGGAGTTGCAACAATTGGTACAACATTCGGGGATTGAAGAACAGTTTTTAAAGAAAATCTCAGTCAATACCATAGATAGTTTTCAAGGGCAGGAGCGAGATATTGTGTATATCAGTATGGTGCGAAATAATGCAGAAGGAGAAATAGGATTCCTTTCCGATATTCGCAGAATGAATGTCGCAATGACTAGAGCCAAGAAAAAACTTGTGGTAATTGGCGATAGTGCCACCTTAGCACAATTTGATTTTTATGCTAAGTTTATCGAATATGCAGAAAATGCAGGGTCATATCTAAGTGCGTGGGAGTTTATGTGATTTTTTGACTACTTTCTGAAATTTTGTAAACGAAAATTCAACATTCTTTGGATTGAATGTTGTAAGCCAAAATAATAAGATAGCTGGTAAGAAATAAGAAACAATAGTAGTAATCATACAAGATAGTTAGTGATAGCAATTTCTATTCAAACTTACAAAAATAAGGCTTTACTTGTGCGCAAGTAAAGCCTTATTTTTATTTTACTCTTGAATATCTATAGGTTGCATTTGGACACTGGTATATTTCTAAGGTTTCTTCGCTTAACTTCTTGATTGACCATCCTTTACAAGTGGAGTTGAGGCATAAGGCATTAGGGCAAGGTGTACCAAAGTTAGAAAAGATAACCATATTGTTTTCTACTTTGTACTGACTTCCGATATAGCCACAACAATCGCCTTCCGAGCCTGGTCGTTTGTTAATAAGAAATTTTCCATCTGAAGTAAATTCAATATTGGGTAGTAGCATATACGATAGAATGACTTCCCATTTTTGAGTACTATCATTAAAAATCTCGTAGGTAGGTCGCCATTGACCAATAAGGTATTTAGGCTCAATGTCACTCTCGTTTTTACAAGAGATAAAAAGCAAGATAAATACGATTGAAATAATGATAAATGCTTTCATACGTAAATGTAGATATGATGCTTATTTTACTTTTTTATACCTCATGATTCCACCTTGGCATTGAGCCACTTCCATGATATCACCTTCTAGTTTTCTGACTGTCCAGCCATCGCAATTTAAAGCATAGCAGCTTACGTTTGGACATATCTTAAAGTCTGAAAAGGTTATTTTACCTGCTTTGTACGAATACTTATTGCCAATAAACCCACAGCAGTCTTGATCTCCTGCAGGTTTGTCGTTTTGAAGTACTTTTCCATCTGCTGTAAATTCGTAGGTTGGTAATGCGACCAGCGTTTGGATAGAATTCCACTTTTGGGTAGACTCGTCAAATAGTTCGTAAGTCGGTACCCATTTGCCTACTAAATTTTCCTGAACGCCGATAGACTGACCATCTTGTTTGCAACTTACTACCGCTAATGCCATCAAAATGGCTACAAATAATGTTCTCATAGTTTTAGAATGAATTTGGAATTGAATTTTAGATAAAGGAGGTTTATTTAAGTTGATAAATGTTGTGTTGTTAATTTGGACTTTACGAAAGTTTTCAAGCTATTTCCATATAAAAGAGTAATAGTACAGATAAAAGGTTGGAATGAGCAAAAAAAATACCCCGATAGTGCTAAACCATCGGGGTATCTATATAATGTCGGACTTTATTTACTGACAATTTTTAAGGCATGAGCGTTAGTATCATTACGCTGAGTCTCTAAAACTTTGGTTCTCCAAACATAGATATGTTGTAAAGATTTCAACTTTTTCAATTCATTGACTGTCAGATTACTTACCTGTGTTTCGTTGAGATTGAGGGAGTTTAAGTGTTGTAGTCCAGTCAAATCAGAGGCAATGCCATCGCTAATATTATTTTTTTCTAAACGCAATTTTTCAAGGTTTGACATCAAGGCAATACTCGACCCGACTTTGTTAGAAAGATTCAATTGATTGAGATTTAACCAAACAATATTTTTGGCAATAGGAGCGAGTAATGCCAAGTTGGGCGTTTCTTTTTTATTGATAAAACTTACATCCAACATCACTGGGGTATGATTCATGAAGCGGATATTAAAACCTCCATTAATGGCGTTTTGAACAGCTTTTTCATCTACCTTCTTTGGAATATCAGGATTGACAAAAGTTTGTATTTGGGTATTGTCTTGTGGTAAAATAGCTCCTGCAATACCCAATATCCCAGATGCCATTGCGGTCATTTTCTCATGATTAGGCACTGCCATAAAGCTCAAGTTTTCTGCTCCTTTGCCTTCGTCGAGCCACCATTTCAATAAAGCAATTTCGTCGGGCGTTAAGGCTGGTTTGCCGTCGGTAGGCATAAATTCCTTATGCTCAGAAGGCAAGGTTACTCGTCTGAATAGCTCACTTTTCGCCGAAGAACCTAGCACGATAGAAGGACCATTTTTGCCACCTTTCAATAAATCTTGATAACTTATGAGCAATAAATCGCCTTTCTTTTTGCCATGTTGATGGCATTGTTGGCATTTGTTTTCTAAAACTGGTAAAACCAAATCTTCAAATACTTTAGCCTCTTTTAAACTACTAGGTTTTACCTTTTGAGTAGTAGTCAATTGCTCTAAAATCAAATAATCAGTCCCATGCGTGAGGTTTCCGCCTTGATGCCCTGAATAGCTCAATAGGCACATTTGTGCCAATAATAGACCTGAAAAAGCTTTATCTGAAAGCTTAAAAATGCGTTGAGCAAATAGGCTTTTTAACCCATAAAAGATAAAGGAAACTACCGCCACACTAATACCTGTATATTTGTGATTTCGTAATGTTAGATAGTCATAATCACCAGTTTGTGATAAGAGCCATCCCATTACACAAGCGATTGTAGCTGATATACCTCCCAAAAGCAAAGTGAGTGGAACAGCAGGTTTCAGAAAAGCATATTTAGACTTATATGTTAAAAGGTCGAAAATAGCAGCGAGTACCAAAAAACCAATCGGCAAATGCACTACCAATGGGTGCATTCGTCCGAGGTAAGAAAAAATATCTATCAAAATCATTTGTATTAGACCGTTCGGGTTAGTTTGATTGGTGCGGTATGATTGGCGTTCCATTGACAAACGTAGATGTTTTCGTCTTCGTCGATGCAAACGTCATGCCCGTGGTTGAAAATAGGGTTGCTTGTCGCAAGCGTTGGAAGTAGCACACCATTCTGATACACAGGGGCATTACCTCCGGGGTTACTCACCACTTTATTATTTTTGTCTAATATCGTGACAAAGCCAGAATCGCCCCAATTTTGTTTTCCCTCTTTATCTTTACTCCAGCAAACGCCTGCATAAAGGTTTTCTTGATGAAATACCGCACGGCAAACATACATTCCTGGCAAATCTACTTTATACAAATATTTGCCCTCAAGTGTAAAGAATTTAAAGCAATTTTCTTCTCTGGACGAACAAACCACTTTGGGGTTGCGTGGGTCTCTGAGGTCGATAGATACGCCGTGTGCATTGACTAAATTATGCTCAGGGTTGGCGTTGTGTTTGCCTCCAAAATGACGAATATATTTTCCTTTGCTATCGTATTGAATAATATAATCGCTGCCATAGCCATCGGCTACATAAATATCGCCATTGGGAGCTACGGCGGTTTCGGTAGGCATAAAAGGCTCGTCGTCTTTGTATATGCCAATAGTGCGAGGATGCCCAATGGCAAACATCAGCCTTCCGTTGGTATCGGTTTTGATAACTTGCCCTGCTTGGCGATTCCATTGACCGTTACGGTCTTGGTACCAACCACAGTCTGTAATAATCAAAAAATCTTCTGAACCTTCTTTACTCAAACTCAAACCATGTGCCCCTGGAAATGCTAAAGTCCAGCTATCCAATAATTTGCCAGATTTGTCAAAAATCAAAATATTATTTGCCACGTGGTCGCCAACCATAATCAAGCGACCTTTTTGGTCTTGTATCATTTCATGACAGTTGAACAAGGGTGTACGATTGACCGTAAGTTTGGCCCATCCTTTGTCAACTTTATATCTAAAATTGTTGTGCCCAATGGTCAAATCGTCGGGTTTGGTATGAGCTAAAGCAGGCTGTTTAGCTGTAGCTAATACACCTACAGCAGCGGTCATACCTGTATTTTTAAGAAAATTTCTTCTATTATAATTCATAGTCTATAAAATGGATAAGCTTGGTTTTAGGCTAAAATATCTTTTACTACTTTTCCACTTAGGTCGGTCAATCTATACCTACGTCCTTGTGTTTTGAAGGTAAATCTTTCGTGGTCTATCCCAAGCAAGTGCATCAAAGTAGCCTGAAAATCGTGTACATGTACAGGGTCTTTGACGATATTATAACTAAAATCATCAGTTTCGCCGTAGCTTATTCCAGCTTTTACGCCTGCTCCGGCCATCCACATACTAAAGGCTCTGGGGTGATGGTCACGACCATAATTTTCAGGCGAAAGTTTTCCTTGCGAGTAAACCGTCCTTCCAAATTCTCCTCCCCAAATAACTAGTGTATCTTCTAATAAGCCCCTACGTTTGAGGTCGGTAATGAGGGCGGCACAGCCTTGGTCAACCTTCTGGCATTGGGTTTGAATCCCATTAGGCAAAGCAGCATGATGGTCCCAATCTTGGTGATAGAGCTGTACAAACTTGACATCTTTTTCTAGTAATTTTCTTGCCATGAGGCAGTTAGCTGCAAACGTACCTGCTTCTCGTGAATCTTTTCCATACAGTTCAAATACTTCGTCTGGTTCATCGCTCATGTCCATTACTTCGGGAATAGACGTTTGCATACGAAACGCCATTTCATATTGAGCCAATTTGGCATCTACTTCTGGGTCGCCATAATAATCAGCTTGAAGGCCGTTGAGTTTGTTCAAATAATTAAGCATCTCACGACGGTCGGCACCATCATAATTTTCGGGATTATTGAGGTACAAAACGGGGTCTTTGCCATTTCTAAATTGTACGCCTTGGTGTTTAGTTGGTAAAAAACCATTGCCCCAAAGACGAGCATACAAGGGTTGTCCACCGCCATTTTTTGTAACCAATACAATGAATGAGGGTAAATTTTGGTTATCAGAACCTAAGCCATAGCTCACCCAAGAGCCAATCGAGGGACGACCGGGCAATTGGTGTCCTGTTTGAAAAAACGTAATCGCCGGGTCGTGGTTGATATGCTCGGTGTACATCGACTTGATGATACACAGTTCATCTACGACTTTGGCTGTATGGGGCAACAATTCCGAAATCATGGTGTTGCTTTGCCCATGTGCATTGAATTTGTACAAAGAAGGAGCAATAGGAAAGCGGCTTTGGCTGGCACTCATGCCCGTCAAGCGTTGGCTACCTCGCACCGAATCGGGCAGGTCTTGCCCAAGCATTTTGTATAATTTGGGTTTGTAATCAAAAGTTTCAAATTGAGAAGGCCCGCCACTCATAAATAAATATACAACACGTTTGGCTTTTGGAGCAAAATGAGGTAAAGCTGCCAATATATCTTCTTCGATGCTCTGTGTGCCTGATTTTTTGGTAGAATTTGCCAACATACTAGAGCCAGCCCATAATCCACCAAGTGCCAAAGCACCAAGTCCTAATGATGTTTTGGTTAAAAAACGTCTTCTATCGTACTTCCGATTGAGTTCATCAAACTCGCCTCCATGTAGGCGAAATTCCTCATCATGCTGATGTGCCATCTGTTTAATTGTGAATTGGTGAGTTGTGAATGAGTGATTTTTTATATCGGATTTGGGATTTTTGATTTCGGATATATGATTTTATTTCATTGATAAATAAATTTTATTCCGAAATCCGTAATCCCAAATCCGCAATCCGATGATTATCTTTTAGTAATAGATGCGTCGGAGTTTAGAATGGTATTGGCAACAATGGTATTGGCCGCAATCCAATCTTGGTCTAAGCTACGGTCTATTCGATAAAGTCCTGTATTGAGCCAACTGTCTTTCTTTTTCGGATTTGCTTTAAACTTTTGATACAAAGCTTTTTGCTGTTGTAAAAGCAAGGTTAATTCTGCTGGAATTGGTTTACGACCCGTAATTTTCCTAAAAACATGCACTAATGCCGCAGGCGTATTGCCTTCTTTTACCATGTTTTGTCCCATCACTTTACACGCTTCAATAAAAGTAGGGTCGTTCATTAAAGTTAATGCCTGCAATGGTGTACTCGTTTTTTGTCGTCTTACGGTACAAGAAGCCCTCGCAGTGGCATCGAACGTCGCTAAAGTAGGATGTGGTACAGAACGCTTGATAAGCATATACAAACTTCTTTTGTAAATATCGTTTGTCGAGTCGGGTAAATACGTATCTCCATTGATAGCCCAAAGTCCTTCTGGCTGATACGGTTTGATGCTTTTTCCACCTATTTCATTTTTAAATAAACCACTTGCTACCAGTGCATTATCTCTTATCATTTCGGCGGTAAGGCGATTGGCTGGGCCACGTGCCATCAGTCGATTGTCGGGGTCGGTGGTGAGGAGTTCCTTACTGGCTTTTGAGCTTTGTCGATAAGTTGCTGAAAGAACAATTTTACGTAAAAGAGCTTTTACATTCCATTGATTTTCTCTAAAATCAACCGCCAAATAATCGAGTAAATCTTTATTGACGGGCAATTCTCCTTGGTTGCCAAAGTCTTCGGTGGTTTTAACAATACCAATGCCAAAAAGCATTTGCCAATAGCGATTTACCGCTACACGTGCCGTAAGTGGATGGTCTTCATCAACCAACCAATCGGCTAACCCAATGCGGTTTTTAACAAATTTTTCTTTAAATGGTAAAATGCTTTCAGGTGTATTCGGAAAAACTTTTTCGCCATGACTATCGTACAAGCCTCTTTCCAAAATATAGGCTTGTCGGGGTTTAGGCATTTCTTTCATAACCATGTACTCCCGAATTTTTTCAGCACTATCATTTTGAGCTTTACGATACGCTGTCATTTCTTTGAGCCATTGTTTGGCTGTAGGCGATTTTGCTGCTATAAAATAGCCTTTGAGCGCATTTTTTTCTACCTCATTCAAGGTATTAAATGGCTTTGAAAGCAGGGAATTCCATGTGGTTTTTTCGGCTAAAATACTGATTTCATGCGGCGTTAACAGACGATTGTATATTTTCAGTTCGTCCACTTTTCCATTTTTAAACCCTAAGCCTCTACCCCAAGCACCCACTTGCAAGGTAGGTTGTACTTTGTATAAATGGTCAAAAAATACAATATCTCTGGTGAGATTATCGGTCATTATATTAAGTGACATAGCTTGCCCATTAACATAAATTTTCGCTCCTTTTGCCAAAGATGAACCATCATAACTAATCGCCAAATGAATCCATTGGTTTTTGGGAACGTCGTTTTTGGTATGGACTATAATGGCATTGTCTGGGGCGGTACGAGCCAAATTAAATTCGAGTTTGTTGTTTTTTACCTGCAAATGATAGCCTCTAAAACCATACAAAAGCCCCGAAACACCCCGATGTAGGATGACTCCTTCTTTCAACTCCTTCGGAATATTTACCCAAATAGATACCGTAAAAGGCTCGTAGCGATGAAAAGCTCCAACGCCTTGCGTATCAAACCAAAGGTCGCCTTCCATCCAAAGTCCTTTACCGTATTTTCCTGCCACAAAAGTAGGTTTATCTTTATCGGTACCCCCTACATCTCTTGCCATTTTGGGCTGATGTTTTTTGTTGCGTAGGTTGACTAATGCGTCGTCGAAAGTATAATGCCCTTGTAAGGCAACAGTGTCAGGTTTATTTGTTAAATCTTTTTGGTATTGTCCGCTGTTAATCCATTGATTAAACTCTGCATTGATTTTAGCTGGATAACTTGGGTTTTGTTCTACAGCCTTTAGTTTTGTTTGAATGTATTTGATAATTTGCTGTTGTTTGGCGGTAGGTAATTGCAAGGTTGGTACAGGCAAGGCATCATCCCAAGAAATTTGTCCAGCTTCGTTTACATTATTGAAGAAGCTGAATAATTGGTAGTAGTTTTTCTGCGAAAGAGGGTCGTATTTATGGTCATGGCATTTAGAACATTCGAGGGTCATGCCCAAAAAGGCTGTTCCAAGCGTATTGGTTCTGTCCACGACGTATTCCACTCGAAATTCTTCCTCAACAATACCTCCTTCCATATTTTGCTGGTGATTGCGTAAAAATCCTGTAGCAATTTTTTGGTCTAAAGTAGCATTAGGCAACAAATCTCCTGCCAATTGATATTTGATGAACTGGTCATAAGGCAAATTTTGGTTAAATGCCTTAATTACCCAATCCCGAAACGGACTCATATCTCGCACTCTATCAACCGTATAGCCATGTGAGTCGGCAAAACGAGAAACATCCATCCAATCGGTTGCTAGTTTTTCACCATAATGCTGAGAAGCAAGCAATTTATCAACTACTTTTTCGTAGGCATTGGGCGATTTATCTGCTAAAAAAGCATCAATATCGGCAAGGCTCGGTGGCAAGCCCGTCAAGTCTAAATAAACCCTACGAATAAGGGTTTCTTTATCGGCTTCTGGTTGCGGTTTGATTTTCTTGGCTTCGAGTTTGGCTAAAACAAAATTATCGATTTCATTTTTTATCCAATCACTTCCTTCAACCGAAGGTACACGAGGTTTTTCGGGTTTTTCAAATGCCCAATGTGCTTTGTATTCAGCCCCATCTTTAATCCATTTGATTAAAACGGCTTTTTCTTTATTGCTTAAAGAAAGGTGAGATTCGGGCGTAGGCATGATTTCTTTGGGATTCGCCGTAAGAATACGACGCACCAATTCGCTATCGTCGAGGTCGCCTGGGTCGATGGCTACTTTGCCCGGGTTTTCGGGTAAATCTCCGTAGGCAGCTTCGGCGAGGTCGAGGCGTAAACCTGCCTTTTGTTTCTTTTTATCAGGGCCATGACAGGCAAAGCACTTATCCGAAAGGATAGGCTTTACATCCATGTTGTAATCAAGTTCATCAGGTAATTGAGCGATTTCCTCCTTTAACTCTTCTGGCACGTTGTTACGACAAGAGGAAAGGACAAATAGCGGAATAAATAAAAGAAGAAGTTTCTTCATCTGACACTAGGTTTATTCATAAGTATAGTACAATTACTTGTACCTTGTCGATAAAAAGTTGGATGAAATCAATTATACTCAATGACAAGGGATGATAGGATAAAATGCTACAGGCATTGGCTAATTTTCCACAAAAAGATGGGGGAGGAGGTATTTAAAAATGTGATATTTAGGAAGAGAGATTACTAGTTCAAGATTTAGTCTTGAACTATTTTATACAGTTTCTAAACTGAGGCAAAAGCTAGTCCGAGACTTAGTCTCGGACTAGATAATTCCGAAATCAAAATTCAGCATTAGTACTTTATGAAGGTTTTTATCTTGTTCAACAGAGTTCTTATTCATAGTTTTTTGGGTGTAGGTGCAACCCTTGCGGTTGCCATTTTGAATGCGGTAACTGCAAGAGTTACCACTACACCAATTTTATTTTAATGACAAAGCTCAACCTTCGTACAGTACTAATCCCAAATCTGCAATAGTTCGAAATCCTTCACACAGTCCTGATTCACCATTAATACCTATGGTTTCATGACTTTACCTAAAGCCATAGGAAGGCTAATCAAATCATAATGATTTTCGTAGGCCAAATACTTATTGACCCAAGTTGGATTAAACTTATCTTTAAAATCTCTCAATCCATGATAATGACGAAACTGCTGAAGTTTTTCGTAGGCAAATTTTACCGTCCATTCTGGAAAATCCTTGGGCTGATCAATGCCCGACATAGGAGCTACACCCATATTAAGGGCGCTCAACCCTTGTTCCTTTAACTGGGAAATAAGAGCAATAATCAGCGCATCCATCGAGCCAGAGGGTGCATCTTCGGTTTTTCTAACCAAGTCATACGTTCCTTCATTGGGAGTGTAATCGGGAATGATATTCAAGAATGAAACAATTTTTTCATCACTATTTTCAATGGTAATGATAGTTTGATTTTTCAATTCATTCCAATTAAACATGCCTTGGGAAAAAACCATTTCTTTTCGGTCTAAAGAACGTAGCCAGTCATCTGAAACGTGTTTTAGTTTTTGTAAAAGCCCGTCCTTAATGGGTGCTTGGTGAATGACCGTTTTAAAACCCTTTTTTTCCAAAGCATTCAAGGCATTTCTTAACGACTTTTTGTCTTTTCCTTCCAACGTGAAAGTCTGTAAGTTTACAATCGCTTCCTGACCTATTGGTAATGATTTTTTACCAAAAGATTCAAAAAGAGGCAGTTTGCTTTCATCTATTTTGTAATAAGCCGTTTTTAGGCTATTTCTTTTACAAAAAACTTCAAATTCATGAATCAACTTTCGCATGCTTTCAGTTGAATTTTCGCATACAGGCTCGCCCAAAGCAATCGCAAAACCAGAGGCGATTTTGTAAGCAATAAATCCTTCGATTTTAGTGCCGAAAAAGAACGTTTTATCAGCATCCACCTTGAAATGATCGTCGGCTGTGTGACCATACTTAGCTAATAACTCAAGTGCTTTCGCCTGTTCTTCTTCATCTGAAGAATAGCGGAAAATATAAGGTTTGACAAAAGCATAAATCAACAAACCCAACGACAAACTTCCCAACAAATTGATAGAATGAATAAAGCCTTTGGCAAAACGAGTGAGAGGAGCAACTGTAGTTTCGAGTAGAAAAAAGCTTCTTACACTATTTTCAATAGAATTACTCAAGGAAAAGTCGATGCCAAATTCTTTTTTATCCAAAAAGTAAAAGCCAATTACCCCATACACCAATACCATGGCTAAAACTGAACTTGCTAACAAAATGCCAAAGTTTTGAAGTTTTCGGTCACTTTTAACATAATATTGTTTGCGAGTAATCACTAAAACAATCATTGTAAAAAGCGCTAGGGTAGCTTCTTCGTAATCGATAGCTTTGGTTAAATGTCCGACAAAAGAAATAAGGCTCAAGGTTAGTGCTAAAAACCATGCATTTCGCAATCCCCTTATCAAAAATGCTGCACATACCAACAGCGATATACCTGACATAAGTACGGCCAGATTGGATAAATGCACAGTGGCAATGGGGATAAAATCTTCCAATAATTTGAGACGCTCGACTAGGGGAGGAGTCAAAACAGATATGATATTGACCAAACCTAACAGCGCCAAAAGTATGGCTGGAAGCAACCGAAGTAGTATGTTGCCTCGATTGAATAAAAAACTACCAATCCCTGCAATGAGAGGTGTCCAAAACTCAAACACACGGTAAAGGATGGTGATAGAAATAGCTTGAGTTTCACTGAATCCATAAGAAGTTATCAATAAAATCATGGAAACTTCTACGGCTCCCAAACCTCTTAAAAATGGTGAAATAACATAAAAAAGGGTAGCTATCACGTAGCCCGCAATACAACTTTCGAGGCTGGCAGACAAGCCAAGGGCTTTCATGGCGATACCAAGATGAAGCATTCCTGTGATTTCTATGCCTATCGAAAATAGTAAAACTAAGAGTATTTCTTTTACTGAAAAATTCCCCACATTGATTTCTTCTGCCAACATTTCAAACTGTGGGTTGATCTTAATTAACTGTTTGAAAACCCATCCTTTTTCAAGAAAAGACCATGTAGCCCATACCAATAAAACCACTATTCCAACAATCCCCGCAAAGGCTATCCACGAACTAGCCGAGGAACTACGAACTATTGCTAGATATACCAAAACGGGAAATGCCACAAATGCAAGCGAGGCGATTCCTATAACAGCATAGATATAGGAAGCAAAATTAATTCGAGTTTTACTAATTCCTTTTCTTTCAATTTCTTGGTTGAAAAAAGCTAAAGAAGTAACACCTCCTCCAGGTAAAAACACACTGATAAGGTTGCGTTTAAGAAATAGTTTTACCCCATCTTTTATAGAGATGGCGCTATGTACTGCTCGAAAAGCATATACATACATTAAACCGTTGAGAAGAATATAGAAACCAGTTACTAATAAGCCTATAAGGAAGTAATTTGGGTCAGCATTTTTTAATACAGCAATAGACTGCACAATGTCTGATTGTTGTTGTCTGAAGAAATAGATTGCCAGTAATAAAAACAAAAAAGCAAGAATTTCTTTTAAATAGTAGTTTCGAGATTTAAGGAGGTTTTTCATATAGTTATTAGATTTTTTGACGGACTAAAAAATATATTTTTTAGGATAAAATACTTGATTTTGAACTATTTGCAACTTTTATATCTTCGCTCCTAATTTTCCAAAACTTTATTCACAATATTTGTATAAGCATTGTCAAAATGATGTCCACCTGGGAGAATTTCGACTTTTGCTCCTGTTTTTCTAAATGAGTTGGTGATGTCAGTATCTTCATCACTTCCAAATAGACAAAGTCGTTTTAAAGAGTGGGATAATTCCATTTCTTTTAGTACATCATAAGGGTCGTTATTGCCTCCTAAACTGAGCATATCGGCTACATGGATTTCAAAATCTCCTTTAGTATCTGGCGAAAGAAGGGTGATGCCAGACAGTTTTTCTCGGAGAGATTCGGGTAGTTTGTTGGCAATAAAAGGTGCTACACAAGCTCCGAAAGAGTACCCCATAATATGGAATGATTTGATTTCTTTATATTGCAAATAATATTGCGCTATCTCCGCAATTTTTGTAGCTGTTTCTTCAGGCGTACGAGCATTCCAAAAATATTTCTGAGAATCTAACCCTACTACTGAAACGCCTTTATCTGCAAAAGCATTGGCAATACCTTGGTCAAAGCTCGTCCAGCCACCATCTCCCGAAATAAAGAAAAGAAGTTCTTTATTAGTCGCAATTTTGGGTTCGACAACATCGATAGGAAGGTCTGTTTTAAGGCTTGCAGGAAGTACTTTAGCAGGATTGAGAGATAATTTGGTGTAAGCTTGTTTGAACTGAGGCAACCAGTTACCAGTGTACGAAAAACCATGTCCAACTTTGGGCAACGTAATAAGTTCTACATTTTTGATACCTTTCAAAAATGAAGCAGTAGCATCGTAAGGACAAGTTTGGTCTTTTACACCGTTTAAAACAATAAAGGGAGCAGGAAGTTTTTCGACACGGTCAAAGTAATACGATTTGCCTTCTTTGAGCACATGATACAAAAGACCATTGCCTTTGCAAAACGGTTTTTTGAGGTCTATATCTGGGCAAAATCCAAGTGAAATTCCGCCTTTGAAAGTACCAGCAGGTGCCTGAGCGATAAGTCCATAAATGAATACTGCGCCATAAGAGTATCCTACAAGAATGGGTTTTTGATAAGTGGCAAAATGATATTTGCGTTGTAGCATCATACTTAATTGCTCAAAATCAGCAGCAGGATAAGAACACGCACCCTTGTCTTTTGCCATTGAAGCAGCAAAAGATTTGGCGTCAATTCCTGCGACTAAGGCACCTTGATAGGCCAAATAACGAGCCATACTTAATACCCCAGACTGCCAGCCTCCGTCACCCGAAACGAAGAGCACCAAAGAGTTGGGTGTACCATTGGGATGATACATGGTTAGTTTTCCAAATTTTCCATAGCGTAAACTGTCAACGCTAATGGGTTTTGGATCGGAGAATGAATAAGTTTTTACTTGAATGAAAAGAGAACAAGCGGTAAAGAATAGCACTTTTTTCAAAAGCGAAATTCTTTTGAGAGTTGAAGCAATCATAGTCATGACTAAATTTAGTTTTAGCGATTTTTGACCCAGTTTAAAGAAATATGTATGCTCGTTTAGGAGCTTAAATATTCAGTAAATTATTGCTTCATAAGGTGATTGTTGGAGTGGGAATATATAACGCTTTGATAGATTATAGACAGAAATGTTTAATGGAGTAGGCGTTTTTTTCTAAAGAAGCTACTTGAATTTTATTATTTTGATAGAAAAGGCGCTTAGGTCGAAGCTGAATTTTGTAATAGGAACAGTTCTCAACCCATGATTTTGCTTAGCGAGTGAATGTATAAACCCGCTAACTATCAATATTAATAACTAGGACTGTGCGAAGGAATGTGATACAATTTCGGATATCGGATGTTGGATTTCGGAATTGTAACCTTCAGGATTTTGTACAAACAAAGATGTTTTTCTTTATTTCCGAAATCAGAAATCCGAAATCTGCAATAGTTGGAAGTCAGAACTCACAATTCTACAATAACTAAAGTGTTAAATCTGAGACAAAGCCAATGGGATCGTCGGGAGTAAGGACGATTTTTTTGTTTCCCTCAAGGTGAATCATTACAAACTTTTCGCGTTGAGTCGCATACCACAACATTGAACCTTGGTTTTTGCTAGCGAAATAGCCAAAATATCCGAATAGCCCTCCAACACCAAATGTACGAATAGCAAATCCCATCTGCTCGTTGCTTAGCATTTCAACTTTTTCGATTTTTCGTCTTTCATAATTGGCATTATAAAAAAGTCGATTGATGACAAGCATATCTTCTGTAATTTGATAGGCTCGTGGACTGTAGCCTAAACTAATCACATAAGTAGATATTAACAACACAATCACTAGAACCGTAACCCAATAACTTTCGTTTTTTAGCACAGGGAATAGGAAAAATGCCATAAATACAAATAACACCGTGATTCCGATCGAGGTGAATTTTGCGAGCTTGTCTAATGAGGCTTTGTAGATCATCATGGCAATTATAATTTTGAGGTCAAGAATATATTTTTGCCTATAGACTTTATCTTGGTTTTGATGCCAAACTTTGAGTCTGGATAATGCCTAATAGTAGATTTAAGGTAAAGAAAAATCTTGTTTTAATCAACTGTCATTAGTTAATATTTATCAGCAAAAAGCGACGTAGAATTCATCGATTTTCTGAAAAATACACTTCTATATAATTTACACAATTGCCATTGTTAGAAAGGATACCCAATACCAAAATTAAGTGTCAAAGGATTTGAATAGGGTTGTTCGGGATAGAGCGGACTTTTGAGGTTATCTCTCAAAAATACCCAGTTGTCACCTTTAAAGGCAGGGTCGAGGACGCGTACAGCCCAGTCGAATCGAATCACGAAAAATGACAAGTCATAGCGCAAACCAAAACCAATATCCATTGCGATTTCTTTGTAAAAACGATTCAACTGAAAGTCTGAGCCTGTCAAACCCGCCGTGTTTTGATTCGGGAATCTCCAAACATTACCAGCATCGGCAAAAAGCGCTCCGTTCAAATCTCCATAAAAACGAATAATCTTGAAACGTAATTCGGCACTAGTTTCCAAAATAATACTCCCAGGGTTATCAAACGAACCCGTAAATGAACCTGGTCCTAAGCCCCTCGGACGCCATGCTCGCAAGCTGTTGGGACCACCGATAAAGAAGTTTTTTTCATAAGGTAAATCCTTGTCAGCCCCATACGCAAAGGCTGCTCCCGTATTGATTCGATATGCCAAAAGCGTTTTATCACTACGCCCAATAGGAATATATTTTCGGTAATCGGCACTGGCTTTGATGAAGCGATAAAATTGTAAAGAATCTTGTAAAAGATTTGTCAAGAAACCAAACTTGTTCCCTTTGATTAGGTTCAAGGTAGTACCGCCAGATTCAAAAAACAACTTTAAATATTTTCCTTGTTTGAGTTGTCCATACGGGTTATCGGTATAAGTGTATGTGGCACTCATACTGGAGATAAATGATTGTTGGAAACTTCGTTTGAGGTTATTCCCGAGACGTAACAAACTATCTAAAAAGTTACGAAAAGCAGGTGCTTGATTGCTGGTATTGACAAGGTTGACATCAAAAAGGGATACTTGCCAATATTTGTTGGGCGAAGGACGCCAATTGAAAGTACTGGCAACCTTAAAGCCAAAACGGTTATACTCTTGGCGACCTATAAACTCGCCACCCACACTAATACGCGTTTGTGGAGAGTAGTTCTCGAAACGTTGGGCAAGACCCTCAGGTAATAATATTTTCGGAATAATAAACGAGGTATTTAATCCTAACTCAAGATTTCGGTTTACCGAGTCGGGTCTTAAAAAGCCTGCTTGAGCCTCAAATCCAAATCGAAAGGTAGTTTCGAAAGAGTTGACGCTGTTATTGATATTTCTAGCTTTGAAAGAAGTATTCAAAAACGGTCCGGGTACCAAGTTGTTAAGACTTCCACCTGCAAACACACTTCCACCTGTTTCGACCGAAAATTCGTATTTGTCTAAAGGTTTGGCATAAATTGAAGCGTTTATGACGCCTTTGGTGGTATCCAGATTGATACGAGTAAACTGGAACTGCTCCAAACCATAGAGTTTCTTTTGGGTTTGGTTGATTTTTTCTTGGCTAAATACTTGATGCTTTCTTAAATCAATTTTGGTATCTAATACACTTGGTGAAAACTTTTTATTCACAAAAATGTATTGAATATTAGGACTATACACCGTATCGACCGTAGTACGATAAGCATTGGCATAGGTACCATCGGCAATAAATTGAATATTCCCAATATTATATGCCGTTGAGTAATTGTTGCTACGAGGAGTACGATCAGGACTTGGAATGTAGGTGATTACCTGTAGTTTTCCAGTTTTAGCAGTATCTAAAGCATTTATTTTTAGGCTTAAAAAGTCTTTGGAAAAAGCATAGTAACCATTATTCTTCAATAGACTTTCAATACGGTCTTTTTCTGCGTTGTAATTTTCAAGGGTGAGTCGTTCGCCTGATTTAAGAAAACTTTGCTTTTTGTTTTTTTCTAATAATTGCAAAATTTTATAATCTTTCACCACCAGCGAATCGTTGCTCCCAATAGGGTAACTCACACCTTCATTGATAACGTAGGTAACCGCTACACTTCCTTTTTTGATAAACAAAGAGTCGACTTTATAAGAAACTTGGGTTAAGAAAAAGCCATGATTTTTGTAGTAAGTTTTGATTTTCTCAACGTTTTTCTCAGACTCATCCTTGTAAAAATAAGAAGGAGGTTCACCAAATGTACGCATGGCCCAGTTGCCCTCAGCAATGGCTCGGGTAAGTTTTTGAGCCTTTTTTTCCTTCTTTTGAAGAAGTTTGTTGTATTCGTTCGAATTAATATCAAGCCCTTTTATTTGTTCCTCAAAATCCTCATTTAACTTTGTAAGTTCATATTCCCATTGAAGTTTCTTTTTAGGAAAATCTTTAGAAAAAAGCTGATAAAAATACAAACCAGGGGTAATGGGTGTTCGCAGAATTTTTTTGTTGGGTTTTTGGGGCAATAGCGGTTCTAAATTCTCAGTAGTGATTTTTCGGTTGCCACGAAAGTTTTGAGAATACAGCAAAGGGTCAGAAAATATGTTTGAAGTAGTACAGCCCGAAAGCCAACTACCCATACCAATCAATGTGAGATATATGCAAAAATGTCTCAAAGTCATACTTAATATATGTAACAAGGGTGCTGATATACAGCGACTAACCTTTTAAAATATTGCTTTATGTTGTCAAAAAATCAGATTAAATACATTAATTCTCTTCAGCAAAAAAAGTTTCGTCAAGAATACCAATCTTTTGTGGTGGAAGGTGCCAAAAGCGTGGTTGAACTACTTTCATCTGATTTTGAGCTGGAGTCGTTGTATGTCACTGAGGATTTTTACAAAGAAACTAAACCTCTATTAGACAAACAACCTTTGAGAGCCGAAATTGTAGGACAGGCAGAATTAGAAAAGGCTGGTACATTTAGTTCGAACAACGCGGCGCTTGCGGTTGCCAAGATAAAATCTAATCAAGAGTTACTGTTGAATGAGACTGAATATGCTTTGGTTTTGGATGAAATTCGTGACCCCGGCAATTTGGGAACTATTATTCGTATCGCAGACTGGTATGGTATTCAAAAGATTATTTGTTCGGAGGGCACTGTAGATTTGTATAATCCCAAGGTTATATCTTCAACGATGGGTTCTTTTACGAGAGTTTCTTTGTTTTATACCGATTTAGTGAAGTATTTAAAAGGTCAACAAAAGTCGATATATGGGGCATTTTTGGACTCAGAAAATGTACACACGCTCAATTTTGCGCCGAGTGGGTATATCATCATAGGTAATGAAGCGAATGGGATTTCTGAAGCAGTAGAGGAGGTCGTTACGCATAAAATTACAATTCCAAGATTCGGTGGTGCAGAGTCACTAAACGCTGGTATTGCGACTGCCGTAATATGCGATAATTTAAGAAGATAGTTCTTTAGAATTTTTGCTGTTGTTGGAGCTCTTTCCAACAACAGCAAAAAAATCAATCTATTTCATCAAGGCTACGTTGTAAATCTCGTACCAGTCTTCGTGGTTCAATTTGATTTCGGTAGCGCTCACAGCATTGCGAATACGTTGTTCAGACAAAGATCCAATAATTGGTAAAGTACCTAGTTGAATCAACCA
Organism: Flectobacillus rivi; assembly: GCF_030056655.1. NCBI lineage: Bacteria > Pseudomonadati > Bacteroidota > Cytophagia > Cytophagales > Flectobacillaceae > Flectobacillus > Flectobacillus rivi. Next base: position 171,433 of record NZ_JASHIE010000001.1, on the reverse strand, counting down.
TGCTACCGCAGTTTGCTCGATGTTAGCACCATATTTTTGACCAACCTCAGCTAATTTTTCTTTCAAAATTGCCGATTTGAAATCTGTGCCATCAAGGATTTTTCCACCTGCCAATGGCGCCCAAGCCAATGGTTTGCTAAAGCGTTGTTTGATAAAGTCTAAACGACCATCCTCAATAGCAGAGGTGTTGGCTAAGTTTAGTTCAATATGATTGGTAACGATGGGTTTGCGCAAATATGATTCTAACAATTGGTGTTGGAATACCGAAAAATTACTTACACCAATATGTTTGATTTTGCCAATGTTTACCAACTCACGAAGCGTTTGTGCCGTTTCTTCAGGATTGCTAATCATATCTAATTGATTCAACAAAAAGATATCTAAGTAATCTGTGCCAAGGCGCTTCAAAGAGTTATCTACACTTTCTAAAATGTATTTTTCAGAATTGTCAAAATACGTATATCCTTTGTTTGATTTACGAACGCCACACTTACTGAATAAAACAATATCTTCTCTTTTGACCCCTTTACTTTTGATTAATTTACCAAAATACTCTTCAATAGAAGAATTACCATAAATGTCTGCGTGGTCAAAAGTATTTACTCCTAATTCGAGGCAAAGATTTACGATTTTTTCCATCTGGTTAATGGTCTGTTCGCCATTGTTAGTCCATCTCCAAAATCCATAAACCGCTTCTGAAACTTTAGGACCCGAATCACTCAAATAAACTTTGTTCATAAAACAGGGGGTTAAAACACTTAAGTACTTGTTGGTTTTTCAACCGTTTGTTGGTTAGTATAAAATTAAATTGAACCAGAAATGCTAGAAATCATATTCAGCAGTTTTCTTCAATTTGCTTTTTTGACAAAGATTCAAAAAATCTCTTTAACCCAAAAATATAGCGTCGATAATTTATTGAAATGATAAAATATGATTCGTATTTTATGATATATGATGATACATGTTTGTGACGAAATTCGTGTTGACATAGCTTTAAACGCAATGCATTGCATATTTACAACTGAAATAATCACAAAATCTACCAATCACCATTCACTCAATTTGTTTAGAACCAGTCATCCACGTTCACCCCAGATTCTATTTGTTTTTGTAGAGATTCTGGAAATTTAGCAAAAAAATCAATTCCTGTTTTCTTCTCAATACTATCGATACTCACGGCAAAAGAGCGAACCGTTTCATAGGAAGCTTGATTTGGCATCAAGAAAGCAATAGCCTGTTTGTCTCTTGGGTCGTATACAATTTTGTAATAATATTCGGGTACCGCTATTTGATTGCGTTTTCCGATAAATTCTAATCCTTGGCGTAAAATAGGTCCTGTTACAACAATCAAATCCCCTCTATCTTGTGCCCATTTTCTGACTCTACTTTCCAAATCACTCCAAATACCTCTGTTAAAATCGGGAGCTTGTGGACTCATATTGGACATGTAAAAGGTCTCATTTTGCAATTCGTGATCATATTTAAAATCACCAGCAGGGCAAAGGTGACCTCTGTCATAACCCGATCTAGAGTAATCCTGAGTAACTGCCGAACCCGTAGATACTTCAGGGTCAGCCATAAATTCATTCGAGCGGGGTTCATTCCCCTTTGCTGCTTCTGACTTTAATAAATGCAGCACCCAAGATGCTTGTTCATAGTCCTCCTGATAGCTCAACATATAGCCTGTATGACGTACAATCTCGTTGTCTTTCGAAGAGTAAGGCTTGTATTTGTCAAGATCTTTGAAAACTACATTTGAAGAGCTATTATCCTTGAAGACTTCATCTTTAATATTGGGTAAAGTCTTGGTGCCTTCCTCCACGGCATCTTTCAGAATATCTACGATAGAGTTATCTTTCTTGGAGGAGCTTTTAGTGTCACTGGCTTCATTGTCAGAAGCTTCGGTGTCATTTTCTTTTGTGTCGCTAGCTACATTGTCTTCGCGTCCTTCACGAGTCCAAGGCTCTTTTTTCTTTTCATTTTTACCGTTAAAAATGTTAGAAACATCGTGTTTAAATTGCTGAAAAGGATGAGGTTGACCCCAATAATATAAAACGATTCCGAGTACAGCTAGAAAAAATAAAAACTTAATTTTACTGGTTTTCATAATACAATTTTACTGGGTTTTCTAGACCCATTCTGGTATGAATATCTTCGATTGAGGCGGTATGTCCCAAAGCGGTTTTTTGAAAGTAATTTCAGATTAGGCTTTTGGGATTAAGCTAAAAGACTACAATTTTACTAATTTCGTACTAATAAACGTAAGAGTCTGGGGCTTTTTGACTAAAAAAACGAGAAATAAGCTCGAACAGTATCAGAATTAAAAAGTCGTAGATAAAAAAATCAAATGAGTCGAAAAAAAATAGTCGTAATAGGAGGAGGAGCTGCTGGCTTTTTTGGTGCTATCAGAGCTGCCGAGCAAAATCCTGCTGCAGAAGTTTTGTTATTGGAAAAAAATAGGACGGTTCTCAACAAAGTGCGAATCTCGGGTGGAGGGCGTTGTAATGTGACACACGCTTGTTTTGATGATAAAAAATTGTCAAAGTTCTATCCAAGAGGAGGAAGTTTTCTGAAACCACTTTTCAAAACCTTTAATCCTCAAAGTACTATTGATTGGTTTCAACAAAAAGGAGTAGCGTTAAAGATTGAATCGGATGGACGTATGTTTCCAACCACAGATAGTTCTGAAACCATCGCCTTATGCTTGGAAAATGAGGCTATTAGAAAAGGCGTTCAAGTAAAAACTTCGACAGGTGTATCCAAAATCCACCCGAAAGAAGAGACTGGATTTGTCCTTGATCTATTAGATGGAACAAGTCTTGAAGTAGAAGCCGTGTTGGTCACTACAGGAGGAAACCCGAATGTTGAGGGTTATCGTTGGCTGGCAGATTTGGGCTTGAATATTCTTTCCCCATTACCGTCTTTATTTACTTTTAATACTCCAGAGGGAGTTTTTAAAGATCTCTCAGGCGTGAGTGTGCCCAATGCTAACGTCAAAATTGCAGGGAAAAAACTCAAACAGGATGGCCCTTTATTAGTAACGCACTGGGGTTTTTCGGGTCCAGCTATCTTAAAGTTATCGGCTTGGGGCGCCAAAGAATTGGCTGAGGTGGAGTATAAATTCTCTACATTAATCAATTGGTGTGGCGAAACAACTGAAAATGAGGTACGTGAGCAATGGATTTCTCAAAAAAAGCTTCATCCTAAAAAAGTGATTCAGTCAAACCAATTATTGGGTGTACCGTCTCGTTTATGGAAACGTTTATGTGAATTAGCCGAAATAGATGAACAACTGCGCTGGATTGATGTTTCAAACAAACAACTCAATAAACTTACCGAAAACTTGATCAATTGTAATCAGACAGTTGCTGGAAAAACTACCTTTAAAGAAGAGTTTGTTACTTGTGGAGGCGTAGATTTGAACGAAATCAACCCCAATACGATGGAGTCTAAAAAAATTAAAGGATTGTTTTTTGCAGGAGAAGTACTGGATATTGATGCTGTAACAGGCGGATTTAATTTTCAAGCCGCTTGGACAACTAGTTATGTGGCTGGATCGAATATAAGTATTTAAGAGAATCAAGATTTCTTGTATTTTGTTAAACAGAAAATAGGAGTCATCTCGAATTTAGTGATTATGTGAAAATTTGTATTCTGTCAGTAGAGACGCAATGATTGTGTCTTAAGCTAAGTCATATTTAGCATAGTAGCATTAAAAAAGCGGTCGAAAAACAATTTTCGACCGCTTTTTTGATTTTTAACATAATCACTCAATCCCAACTCACTAAATTGAGAATGATTTTTATCTATTAACGATGTCTACCACCGCCGCCGCCAAAACTTCTACCGCCCCCTGAAAAACCTCCTGAGCGGAATCCTCCTCCATAGTTTCCTCCATAACTTGGACGATTACCTCCGTTGAAACTATTACCTCTAGAAGCAGTAAAATGGTTATTCATTGTACCACTAAAGGTATTTCCTCGATAATAATTAGGTCTGCTAGCCACTACGTTACGGTAATAATTTCCGTAATGACGATACAAATTTGGGTAATTCATATAATAACCGCCATTAAAGAACCAGTTTGAGAATCCGTAGGCAGGAAACATGCCTAACCCCCAGCCTCCAAAACCATAACTCATCCCAAAACTGCCCCAATATGCTCCAGGATACCACAAAGCTGAGCCATACCAATATGGATAACCAAACCAATATGAGTATGGATTTGCATACCCGTAACCATATCCATTACCATAAGCGATTTGACCATTGGGTAGGATATATCCATTGCTTTTGGCGAAATCCTTAGCTGCTTGGTTCAACTCTTGTTTGGCTTGTGGATTTTTATCCAATTCACGTTTGTAGGCAGCCAATTGCGCTTGATTTTGAACGACCAAACTATCATGTTGTGCAGCCAACTCAGTTTTTAAACCGCTTTGATCTGAAATATACTTTTTACCTAATTGTTGCGTAATGTCCAAATTGTCATTCAAGAATAACATTACATCTGGATATTTTGCCAATGTAGTAAAAGCAGTTTGCGCTGTGGCGTCAAGTGGCTGAATGGTTTTTTTGAACCCATCCTCCGCTTGTTGATACAATTGATCTACTTTGTCTAAATCATCTTCGTGATGACGATAAAGTTTCCATGCCGCAGTTGCCAAATTTTCATCTTTGTTGGGTAACATCGCTTCAATCTCATCACGACTTTTACCGCTTGGAGTGGTAGCCAAGGTGTGTAACAAATCTGGATAACGTGTTAGCTCGTAAAACCAGCCTTGTTTTTTCTGATTAAAGTCTTTAATAACGTTTTGAAATGAGTTTTGAGCCTGACTACGCAAATTTTGAATCGTTGCCAACGCCACAGGATATTGACTGGTGGTCAATATAGACTCACGTACATCTGCATCGTATGAAGCAATACTTTGTTGCATCCCTTTAAGGGTTTCTATCTGATTAGCTTGTCCAAAGATTTGACTTTGGAACAATGTCATGATAAGAGCTGTAAAAGCAACAACTGTTTGACGGAAGCTAATTCCTCCCAATGCTTCCATTCCTCCGAAAAGCTTGTTAGTTTTCATGGCTTTAAATACTATAATGATTAGAAAACGAATAGATAATACTGTGGAAACCGAAAAGTCAGTATCCAAATGACTGTTGCAACCGAAAATGAGTTTACAACGTATTAAAACAAGCAATTAGAAAAGTAAATATTTCCATTCATGGAAAAGCACGTAGAGATGATTGATGTGATAAGGAAAAGTGGTGCCAGTAGATTTCCATATTACCAAATTTTCAGGTAATACAAAGGCATCAAAAAAAGCACTAAAATCTGGAAGAAAACCAACAACTGATACAAAGTCTGAAGTATGTTCTGGTTCTGTTTCGTTGTCATCTGCCAAAACAAATGATGGAGTTGTGTTTTTTACTACTCCATATACACCAGAAATACTTGAAGTTGCAATAAACGCTTTTCTTCCTGAGTTGACGAATGAAGTAGATTTCATTCCCCAAGCCAAGCATCCATAACCTAAGATTAGGATGAAGAAAAGCAATATGTGTTTTTTGCAGTTCATGACTTTCGTTGTGATTTTACTAGTAAACGCTCCGCGTAGGAGTTTGTTATATTTCTTAGAACGTTTGAAAATGGAAAGGTTTAATTGGATTTCGGATTTGGGATATTGGATTTCAGATTTTTTTAATTTGAATTAGATAAACTTTGATTATTCAAGAAAATAAATTGATCATTTTACGAAAAATCCAAAATCTAATATCCCAAACCCGAAACGGTTTACCATTCTTCTCTCTCATCCAAAAACATTTGATAGGCTCCTTTTAGTTCTTTCAAAGCCTTTTCATTTTGGAGATTTGCTGTAATCTCAATTCCTTTTTGGTAGGTCTGTTCAGCCAAATCAAATTCTTCTAAAGTAGTATAAAGCGCCGCAGCATGATAATAGGTTGCCCAATAATTAGGGTGATTTGTTATCAATTCTTCAAATAGTTGTCTTGCTGCCTGTAGGTCAAATTTTAATAGCTCTGTTGCCAATGCATACGCATTAAACGGGTCATTTGGCTCTTCTTCATAAAATTTACGCAATTGTTCAAGGCGAAATTGGTTCATCTTGCTCTAAATAAAAGGGTTTGTAAAAAACTTTGAAAAAATTATTATGCTTGCATACTATTTTTAAAACTTTTCGTTAATATTGCATCAGGATATTGTTCGAAAAGTTAAAAATATCCTCGGTATAGTGAAATATTCAAGCTGTACGATTAATCTACTGTAAACATAATATTTTAATTGTTATGAAAATCTTAGTATGTATTACCAATGTCCCTGATACCACCGCTAAAATCTCTTTTACCGATGGTGATACCAAGTTTAACAAAACGGGCGTACAATATATTTGCGGACCTTACGACGATTATGCCTTGTCTCGTGCAGTCGAACTCAAAGAACAGCATGGTGGCACCGTAACAGTTTTGAACGTGGGTGAGGCTGAGTCTGAACAAGTAATCCGTAAATGTTTGGCAATTGGTGCCGACGATGCTATTCGTGTGAACACCGAACCGACAGATTCGTATTTTGTTGCAGAACAAATTGCACATATTGCTTCTCAAGAAAATTACGATTTGATTTTGATGGGTCGTGAATCTATCGATTTCAACAGTGGTGTGGTACATGGTTTAGTAGGAGAGATGTTGGGAATTCCGTCGCTTTCGCCAGTCATGAAATTAGAAATTGATGGAGGTGTTGCTAAAATGACTCGTGAAATTGAAGGAGGAAAAGAAGATATTGAAGCTTCATTGCCATTGGTATTAGGTTGCCAAGAACCAATTGCTGAGTGGAAAATCCCAAATATGCGAGGCATTATGTCGGCTAGAACAAAACCTCTAAAAGTTGTAGAGCCAGTTGGGGTAGGGTTGACTATTACAGAGAAATATGCGCTTCCTGCACCAAAAGGAGCTGTAAAAATGATTCCTGCTGAAGAGGCAGAAAAATTGATTGATTTGTTGAAAAACGAAGCTAAGGTTTTGTAAGATTCTCAATCAAATATTTATTCCAAGCATTTAACCGTGTTAATTAAAAAGTGTTTAAAATCAGATAGTTATTTAGAGAAGCATGAAGTACCTAATAACAGATATACGATTAACAGATAACAGTTTTTATTGATTAGCACACAAACGATATTATTATGAGCGTTTTAGTTTTTGCCGAATTAGATAACGGCTCAATCAAAAAATCTTCATTAGAAGCAATATATTATGGCTCAGAAGTTGCCAAAGCAAAAGGTAGTTCAGTAACAGTTCTTGCCATTGGCGAGTCTAGCAATGAAGCTTTGGCCATCGCTGGCAATTACGGAGCAACCAAAGTATTGTGGGCGTCTGATGCTCGTTTGAATGTTGCCTCGATTCAGGCTTATTCAAGTGTATTAGCGGAGGCTGTAAATGCGACTTCAGCAGAGTTTGTCATTTTATCGAAATCTTCATTGGGAGATGCCGTATCGGCACGAGTATCTGCCAAGTTGAAAGCTTCTATTGTGTCAAACGTGGTGGATTTACCAGATTTTTCTAGTGGTGTCACGGTGAAAAGAAGTATTTACACAGGGAAAGCCTTTGCGACTGTAGCGTTGACTGCTGACAAGAAAGTGATTGCGATAAAGAAAAATGCGGTAAATGTGGTTGAGGGCGATGGTAGTGCATCGGTTGAAAATTTTGCACCAGCCTTGAACGATGCTGATTTTGCCGTAAAGGTGACAGGTACACATAAAGCATCTGGACAAGTATCGTTACCAGAGGCAGACTTGGTGGTATCGGCAGGTCGTGGATTGAAAGGGCCAGAAAATTGGGGAATTGTGGAAGACCTTGCCAATGCGTTAGGAGCGGCTACGGCTTGTTCTAAACCTGTTTCTGATTTGGATTGGAGACCTCACCACGAGCACGTAGGTCAAACAGGTATTAAAGTTTCTCCTAATTTATATATCGCTTGCGGTATTTCAGGAGCCATTCAACATTTGGCGGGTGTCAACTCTTCTAAGGTGATTGTGGTAATTAATAAAGATCCAGAAGCGCCATTCTTCAAAGCTGCTGATTATGGTATTGTTGGTGATGTATTTGATGTATTGCCTCGTTTGACAAAAGCCATTCAAGCAGCGAAGTAAAGGTTAATCCTGACTTATTCAGAGATTTTATAACAAGACATATTGATAAACCGAAATTTCTTGCTGTTGCAAATTAGACCTATTCTCGCAAAGAGGTAGGTCTTTTTTATGAATAGTCAGTTGGTATTGCACAACGGTTTTAAACAATTTTTGATTTGGGATTTCTGATTTCGGAATTATTGCAAATACCTTCATTTTTTACAAAATAGGGTTTTATAAAGTAGATTATACTTCCGCAATCCAACATCCAATATCCGAAATGGATGATTCTTAAAATCCTTTGTACAGCCTTAATAATCAGTATGAAATACAATTAGGGATACGTATATTTCTAAAACAACAAATAATCCTACTTTTAATTTAGCAAAACAAACAGGACGAAAACTTTTTTAAAATTAATCAGGTTTATATCTTTGTTATCAGCATAAATCCTACTGGTTATGCCAAATTGGCATAGTGAGACTGTTTGGCAAGGTTGTAGACAATGTTGGTAGGAATTCAACCGTTTATTCATTATAAGCTCTTACAAAGTGGAGAAAATAAGACTAGAAATATTGGGATTGTCGCCAAGCTCATCACAAACAGGTTCTTTTGCACTTGTTTTGGGAGAGGAGCACGGACCTCGTCGTTTACCTATTATTATCGGAACTTTTGAGGCTCAGGCAATAGCCATTGAAATTGAAAAAATCGAACCTAACCGCCCAATGACACATGATTTGTTTAAGACATTTGCAAAATCATTTGGCTACACAGTTAACGAAATAACCATTACAGATATAAGAGAAGGCGTATTTTTTGCCAAAATCCAATGTTCGGATGGCTTACGAGATGTTGCTATAGATGCTCGTCCTTCCGATGCCATAGCGATTGGTCTACGCTTTAATGTGCCAATTTATACAACCGAGCACGTTTTGTCTGAAGCAGGTATTTCTGTAAATGAGACTTCTCAGCACGACGACGATGAGGAGGCAATTGAAACGCCAAGTCCTAAAAAATCATTTGGTGAAATGCTCAGAGATAATCCAGTAGAAGTACTCAACAAAATGCTTGAGGAAGCTATCGAAAGTGAGGATTATGAAAGAGCAGCCAAAATTAGAGACGAAATCGAACGTAGAAATTAATTCAACTGATAGCAAAAGCCGTTTGAGTTTATCAGACGGCTTTTTTGTTAAAAAGCGTTAAATGTATATTATTGCAATGAAAAACAAGTAATTTTGTTTGTATAACAATCGAACCTACGAATTACTTGCGCAGCATTGAAGATTACGCTCCAAATCGCACTGTAAAATCATGCCAAAAGTTAAAAAACTAGGAAATACCCCTAACCTGATGGTAGTTGTGAGTTTAACAATTGCCTTGTTCTTAATTGGTCTTTGTGGACTCTTGACGCTCAACGCTCGCAAATTGGCAGAGGTCGTTCGTCAAAATGTAGAAGTGCAGGCTTATCTTGACAATGATTTGTCCAATGCCAAACTGGATTCGATTTACAAGCAAATTGCAAAATATCCATTTGTTCTTTTTAAGGATAATTCTGCTCAGATTAACTTTATTTCAAAAGATGCTGCCGCAAAGCAGTTTATTGAAGACTCAGGGGAGGATTTTCATAAGTTATTAGGCAAAAACAACAACCCTTTACTGAATTCTTATTCAATTAAAATCAAAGAAGAATATTTCAGCGAAAGTAGATTGAAAGAAATCAAAAAGTCGCTAGAACGTATCCAAGGAATCAAAGAAGTGGGTTATGTAGAAAACTTTGTAGACGAAGTCAACAAAAATATCTCTAAGATATATCTCATTTTATCAGGTTTTGTTTTGTTGTTGCTGGTTATCATCATTATGCTGGTCAATAATACCATCAAACTCGCACTATATTCACAGCGCTTTCTGATTCGCAGTATGCAGTTGGTAGGGGCTACAGATTCTTTTATCCGTAAGCCATTTGTGTCAAAAGGTGCTTTACAAGGTCTGATCAGTGGTTTTATTGCAAGTACTTTGTTGATTGTTACCCAACAATTAGCTGTTAATAAAGTAGATGGCCTGGTGATTTTACAAGAAATAGATAAGATGGTTTTGTTAATCCTTATCATCTTGATGATTGGCGTATTAGTTGGAGTAACAAGTACTTTTCGCTCGGTCGATAAATATCTCAAATTGTCTTTGGATGATCTTTATTAAAATTAAGATTGTAAAGGCTTAAACTATTAAAGTGAACTTCGAAGCCATAATGGCTTTTATATCAATAAAATTCGAAAACTATGTCAAATTCATCAAAATTACCATTCGGAAAAGCCAACTATACATTGATGTTGTTGGGTATTGTTGTTGTTCTTGCAGGATTCTTTATCATGAGTTTGGATAAAGAGGAGTTTGGCTTTGGTTTCTTAGGCTTGACCCTCGGACCATTGGTAGTATTGGCAGGGTTTACCATTGAATTTTTTGCTATTTTGAAGAAATCTTAGAGGAAAAATAATTTCCTACTATTAAATCATATTAATATTTACCGTTAAAAAACAAAAAGAGGAAATCTGGATATGAAAACAGGTTCTTCTTTTTGTTTTTTGTATTTTTGAGCCATTAATATTTCCTACTTAAAAGATACTTAAACATTATATGTCTATCATTCAATCTATTATTCTAGCCATCATCGAAGGACTTACCGAATTTTTACCTATTTCATCTACTGGACACATGGTTTTAACCAGCTCGATTCTTGGAATTGAGAATGATAAGTTTACCAAACTTTTTGAGATATGTATTCAACTAGGCGCTATTTTGGCGGTTGTTGCCTTATACTGGAAAAAGTTTTTTGACTTTTCTAAATGGCAATTCTATGTAAAGTTGATGTTGGCGGTAGTCCCTGCTTTAATTTTTGGCAAATTATTCGACGATTTAATTGATGAACATTTAGGAAATCCAGCATTTATCGCAACGGTTTTATTGCTTGGAGGTATCATTTTACTATTTGTCGATAATTGGTTTAAGAAACCGATTTTTGACGAAGAAGCGGATATTACTAATATTACTGCCATCAAAATTGGTGCGTATCAGTGTTTGGCTATCATGTTTCCAGGACTTAGTCGTAGTGCTGCCACGATTATTGGTGGTATGCAGCAAAAATTGACTCGTAGCTTAGCGGCTGAATTTTCTTTCTTTTTGGCGGTTCCTACTATGGCTGCAGCTACTGGTTACAAACTGCTAAAATTTATTAAAGAAGAAGGAGCTATTACTTCAGAGCAGGTAAAATTGTTAGCTGTAGGAAACATTGTTGCTTTTTTTGTAGCGGTATTGGCTATTAAGTTTTTCATCAGTATTTTGAATAAATACGGCTTCAAATATTTCGGTATTTACCGTATTATCGTAGGCTTAACCATTTTAGGACTATTAGCAACAGGACACACACTTAGTGTAGTCTAGGAGCAATGATGTGAAAAATCAAAATTCTGGAGTTATTTTTGTCATAAAAGTGTTTCCCTTCATAATGATGGCTATAATATGAACCATGAGTAATGAAAGAATACATTTGATGGTAAAATGAGAAGGAAGGTTTTATAAAAACTGTACCAACTCCAAGAAATATAATTTTTATGAATGAAAATCAACAAAATCAGCCTGTGCAAGATCCTGGAGAGGTGTTGCTGATTGATAAACCTCTTACGTGGACTTCTTTTGATGTAGTCAAAAAATTGAAGTATGCAGGTAATTTTAAAAAAATAGGTCACGCAGGTACATTAGATCCATTGGCAACAGGTTTGCTAATTCTTTGTACAGGTAAAATGACCAAGCAAATAGACAGTTTTCAAGCGCAAGAAAAGGAATATTCAGGAACATTGGTTCTAGGAAAAACCACCCCTTCGATAGATTTAGAAACTGAATTTGACGGTGAATTTCCGACTGAACATATTACTGAAGAAATCATGCAAAATGCCTTGGCGCAATTGACAGGTCCAATTTTGCAAATTCCACCGATTTATTCAGCGATTTCTGTAGGAGGAAAACGTTTGTACGAATTGGCAAGAAAAGGAAAAACAGAAGATGATATCGAAATAAAATCGAGAGAAGTCGAAGTGAAGAAATTTGACATTGAGACTTCAGAGTTCCCAACGATTCATTTTCGAATTGTCTGCTCAAAAGGTACATATATTCGCAGTTTGGTACGTGATTTTGGATTAGCTTGTCAATCAGGAGCTTATATGAGTGCACTTCGTCGCGAACGTATTGGAGAGTTTGAGGTAGCTAATGCTTTGACTATTGAAGAGTTTGTGAGCCAAAGAGCGGTTGCTCCTGTAAAATAGCATATTATTGGATTTGTGGTGCGACTGTGTCGTACCACATTTTTTTTAGACTAACTTTGTGATATGAAGGTATATTACGGAATTCAAGAATTTCAAAGACTAGAAAACGCAGTTGTTACCAGTGGCACATTTGATGGCGTACATCTGGGACACCAAAAAATATTAAAAAGGCTAGCAGAAGTAGCACAACAAACAGGAGGAGAAAGTGTTGTTATTACCTTTTATCCACATCCTCGCACGGTGGTGTCGGCCGATAATCAGGAAGTAAAACTCCTTTCTACTTTAGATGAAAAAATAGAATTGTTGACTCAAAATGGCGTTCAACATCTATTAGTAATTCCGTTTACCAGAGAGTTTTCGGAGCTTACTTCGGAGGAGTTTATCCAGAAAGTAATCGTCAATACCATTGGTACTAAAACTCTGGTGATTGGCTACGACCATCGCTTTGGAAAAAACCGTGAGGGTGGGTTTGATTATCTGGTTCAAAATGCCAGTCGTTATGGTTTTGGCGTTGAGGAAATTTCACGTCAAGATATTGATCACGTGGCGGTGAGTTCATCAAAGATTCGCAAAGCTATCCAAGACGGAGATATGACCCAAGCGCAGCATTTTTTGGGTCGCAACTATGACTTAAATGGCTTGGTGGTAAAAGGCAAACAAATAGGTCGTACCATTGGCTTTCCAACAGCTAATATCCAAGTGCGTGAACAAACCAAACTGGTTCCTCAAGATGGTGTTTATGCGGTTTGGGTATATTACAATGCTGAGAAATTGAGAGGAATGCTAAACATTGGTAACCGACCAACTGTAGATGGTACTTACAAAACGATTGAAGTAAATATCTTAGATTTCAACAAAGAAATTTATGGCGAAAACTTAAAAGTAGAGTTTGTACAGAAAGTAAGACCTGAACAAAAATTCAACGGATTAGATGCCTTGAAGGCGCAAATCGCTCAAGACAAACTGACCGTTTCTGATATTTTGAAATAGAGAGTTATTATTCTTTCAATTAGCTGATGATTTATGTCGTCAGCTAATTGAATATAAGTTAGAAGATGTTATCAGTTAATCGTATATTCGTTATTTGAAGGCACTTGAAATCAGATACAGCAAGAAATGCTACCGATAATTAATGTAAATTTTATGCTAAAGCCTACTCAGTCCTTGGCCCAAAACTTGAGCAATGCCTGATCTATTATTAATAGATGCGATATTACCTATTCAAAAATTTGAAGGAAAAGGAGGCTGGACATACGTGGCTTTACCTACTATTGCTCAAAATTCACAAAATCCATTTGGTTGGATACAAGTAAAAGGTTCTATCGATTCATTTCAATTGTCACGCTACAAATTGATGCCTATGGGCAATGGGCATTTGTTTTTGCCCCTTAAAGCTGAGCTTCGTAAGCAGATTAAAAAACAGGCTGGAGATACAGTGTATATTCAACTGTTTTTGGACGAAAGTCCACTTTCCATTCCAACTGAATTTACGGAGTGTCTAGCGCTAGATTCTTTTGCAGAAAAAGCATTTAACAAGTTGGACGAGCGTCAACAAGAAGCGTTTGTTAAGTGGGTTTTTTCCGCTAAAAATGAAGATATCCAGGTGGAAAGAATGGCTCAAACACTCAAAGATTTGACCAATGGTTTAACCAAACCTTCACGATAACAATAAGATTATTCCCCTTCCTTTCTCAACGTAGTCTACACATTTTTACTTCAAATAATTTCAACCAACTAATATTTATTGTATTATTCAAAGAATATCCAGTATAAACAGGATGGGGCATGATGGTTCGTTTTGATACAATAGGTTATTTTACAATAAATAATTTGTAAAGTGCAAAGTATAAATAGTTGATTTAAAGCGTTTTTTTCTTTGCAAAACTTACTTTACAAACCTATGTTAACCGAAAATCAAAGACCTTACCGAAATGGAAAGTCAGGAAAACAATCTTAATCGAAGAGCATTTTTACAGCAAACATCCTTGGCCTCAGCAGGTTTATTGATGGCAAACTTATCAGAAACGCTTGGCAATACTACCACCAAACGCAAAGTAGCAATGGTGGGTACAGGTCATCGTGGAACGGGTATGTGGGGAACCCCAGTTGTAAAAGAATTTGGCGATGTAATTGAGTTTGTTGGTTTGTGTGACATCAATCCAGGTCGTGCCGAAACAGCAAAGCAATTCTTGGGTGTAAATTGTAATGTTTACACAGATTTCGAGAAAATGATGAAGGAAACCAAGCCCGATTTGTTGATCGTAACAACAGTCGATGCTACACACGATAAGTTTATTATTCGTGGGATGGAATTGGGTGCTGACATCATTACCGAAAAGCCAATGACTACTGACGAAGGAAAATGTCAGGCTATTTTAGATGCTGAAAAGCGTACTGGAAAAAAGGTAACGGTTACTTTTAATTATCGCTATTCGCCTCACCGTCAGAAGATTTATGAACTTTTACGTGAAGGAGCTATCGGAAAAGTTACTTCTGTAGATTTCCATTGGTACTTGGATACTCGTCATGGTGCAGACTATTTCAGACGCTGGCATCGACTTCGTGAAAATTCTGGTTCGTTATGGGTTCACAAAGCAAGTCATCATTTTGATTTGTTGAACTGGTGGCTAGAATCAGAACCAGAATCCGTATATGCACAAGCGTTGCTAGAGCACTACGGAAAAAATGGCGAACAGCGTGGTACTAACTGCCGTTCGTGTACACACAAGACGTCTTGTAATTTTTATTGGGATATAACAAAAGACACCCGCTTAACGAAGCTTTATGTAGAAAACGAAAAGCATGATGGCTACTTGAGAGACGGTTGTGTGTTTAAAGAAGATATTAATATTTTCGATAAAATGGCTGCCACTATTCATTATGCCAATGGTGTGAATGTAGCCTATTCGTTAACAACATATTCACCTTATGAAGGATATAGAATAGCATTTAACGGAACAAAAGGACGTTTGGAAGCTTGGATTAAAGAATCGGGCAAAATGACTATTGAGAATTATGATGAGTTGATGCTTTCTCGCAATTTTGGAGATATCGAATACATCAAAATTCAACAAGCTGAAGGACATGGTGGAGGAGATGCACGCTTGAGAGATAAGATTTTCCGTAATCCTAATGCCAAAGACACATACCGTCAGGCGGCAGGAAGTCGTGATGGAGCAATGGCTATCCTAGTTGGGATAGCAGCAAGAAAAAGCTCAGACACAGGACAGCCTGTAAAGATAGCCTCATTGACCGACCTAAAACCATTGGCAGTGAAATCGTAAGAAATACTATCGAGATGCCTAAAAGCACTTGATTAAAATGCTTTAGGCTGTAAGCCGTATGCATTAGGCAAAAAAGATTCAATTATTTCGTGAGAAATACTTTTCAATTTTTAGCCTACAGCCTAGAGCTTAATACGGGCAAAATTAAATTTAAGGTTATGCTTGGGGCTTTCAGGTAACGGCTTTCGGCGGTGGGTTTTTGAAAAAAGCATTGCTATTGGGTAATAAAAAACATTTTAACACTCTTTGCCTTGTGCCTGTTGCCTAGTGCCTAAACACATAACTTTAATCTTATTCTGCACGATTACTTAAAATATTAGACTTCTAAATATTTAATTCTAAGACACTATTTGCGCTAATGAAAAGCTTTCCAGAACCTTTATGAAAATTAAAGGGGCTAGGCTTTTCATTGCCTTTTTGTACCTAGTGTCCTTCAAATTATTTATAAAAAGACAGTACATAAATAGTAAAACAGAGGTCCGAACCCTCCATTATCTTTTAATCCAAATTAAAAACAGACTATATGAGATCAATTAGACAATTTGTATGGATCGTTTTGTGCTTGCTTTCTTATGTTGGCTTAGCACAGGAGCGAGTGGTGACTGGTAAAATTACCGACGCATCGAGCAACCAAGGAGTACCTGGTGTGAGTGTATTGGTAAAAGGCAGCCAGCGTGGTGTTACTTCTGATGTAAATGGGGGTTATTCTATTTCGGTTGGAAAAGGTGCAGTGATAGTTTTTACTTCGGTAGGTTATGAAAAACTAGAAGTAGCTATTGATGGTCAAACAAAACAAGATGTAAGTTTAAAGCCAGATATTAAATCATTGGATGAGGTTGTGGTAGTTGGATATGGTACGCAGAAAAAAGCGAACGTAACAGGTGCAATGGCAAACTTCAATGCCAAAGACTTAGACCAACGCCCTATCTCTCGTGTTGACCAAGCTTTGGTAGGTCAATTGGCGGGTGTACAAGTAAAGCAAACATCAGGAACTCCTGGTAAAGGCTTTAGTGTACAAGTACGTGGTTCGGGTTCAATTTCGGCAAGTAACGAGCCTTTATATGTGATTGATGGTTTCCCTTTAGAAACATCTGGACAAAATGCTTCTGGTGGTTTTAGCACAGGTAACCCATTGGACAATATCAACCCGAATGATATTGAAAACATTCAGGTATTGAAAGATGCCTCTTCTGCGGCTATTTATGGTTCAAGAGCGGCTAACGGTGTAGTATTGATTACTACGAAAAAGGGTCAGGAAGGAAAAGCAAAAATTACTTTTAATGCTTATTCGGGTATTACGAAAGCCGTTAGAATGTTGGATATGTTAAGTGCTGACGAGTGGGTAGATCGTGCAACAGAGATGATTAATGCTCAGTGGGTAGCTTCTGGTGCGGGTCGTACTGCTTCACAAACGACTGCTGAAAGAAGAGCTATCTTAGGTTTGGCATCTACAGCAGTAAACTCAAACTTGATGTTGGATGACCGTTGGGCTCAAGCGGGTCACCCAGGATTAAATTATATCGACTGGCAAAAAGAAGCTTTCAGAACAGGTAAAGTAAATAACTATCAGTTGTCTGCAAGTGGAGGAAATAACTATGTGAAGTACTATGTGTCAGGTAACATGACTCACCAAGATGGTACAGTTTTGAATACCTATTACCGTAACTACTCAGCTCGTGCAAACGTAGAGGTAAAAGCAAACGAAAGATTGAAGTTTGGTGTAAACTTAGCACCATCATACTCAGAAGCAAACGACCCAGGGGTAGAAGGTAAAGACGCTATTTTGCATATTGTAGCGGGTATGACGCCAGTACAAGAAAATGGTTTGGATGCAAATACAGGTCAATATGGTCAATATCCATGGAGTGTAAGCCGTAATAGCCCTATTCGTCAGTTAGAAAGTAACATTGGTCTTACAAAAACGTTTAGAACGATTTTCTCAACTTTTGTAGATTATCAATTAGCAAAAGGATTGACATTTAGAAGCTCTATCAACTTTGATAATACAGATTTGTCAACCAAAAGATACAGCCCAGACTGGGTAAATGGTAGTTTGTCTGCACGTACTACAACGCCAGGTTTGTCTACTTCAGGTAGTTTCTCTACGTTGAAAAAACAAACTTTGGTAAACGAAAATACCTTGTCGTATTCTACTACAATCAACCAAGACCATGATATTTCGGCAGTCGCTGGTTATGCGTATAACTTGACAAAAATCGGAACATCAACGATGTCATCAAACGGTGGTTATAACAGTAGTACCATTACAAGTTTGAATGCCGCAGTAAGCGTAACAGGTAATACCAACGAAACACAAAACGTATTGTTGTCTTATTTTGGTCGTGTGCAATATGGCTATAAAGGCAAATACTTGTTGTCAGCGAGTGTTCGTCGCGATGGTTCTTCTCGTTTTGGTGATAACAACAAATGGGGTTTATTCCCATCAGCTTCAATTGGTTGGAGATTGAGTGAAGAAGATTTTATGAAGAATGTATCTTCTGTGAGTGACTTAAAATTGCGTGCAAGCTGGGGTAAAGCTGGTAACTACAACATTGGTGATTATAGCAGTATCTCTACATTGGGCTTCTATAACTATGATTTTGGAGGTACTCAAGCGGGTGGTCAAGCGCCAAACCGTATTTCTAACCCAGATTTAACTTGGGAAAAATCATCTACGATCGACGTTGGTTTAGATGTTGGTTTCTTGAAAAACCGTTTTACTGCATCATTTGACTATTACACAAAACGCAATACCGATTTGTTGTTGAACGTACCTGTTCCTCAAGCTACAGGTTTTGCTACCTCATTGACTAACATCGGGGAAGTATTGAACAAAGGTTGGGAACTAGAGGTAACTTCTCGCAACATCAATAACTCATCTTTCCAATGGACTACATCGGTTAACTTGAGTCATAACGAAAACCAAGTGGTTCACTTAGGGGCAGGTGACGCAACGATTTATATCCCATCGTCATTTGATATTCCTCACAGTGTATTGCAAGTTGGCGAGCCAATGTATGCTTATCACCTAGTAAAACAAGTAGGTATTTTGACACAAGCCGATATTGATAACAAAGTGGCTTTGTTCGGTACACAAACCGTTGGAGATCCGAAATATTTTGATGCGAATGGTGATGGTAAAATCGATGCTAACGACCGTGTATATGCTGGCAAGCCAAATCCAGATTTGGTATATGGTATGACTAACACATTCAAATACAAAGGTTTTGATTTGACTGTATTAGTTCAAGGACAATCAGGTGGATATGTATATTCATTGTTCGGTCGTGCGGTTGACAGAACTGGTCAAGGTTATACAGACAACGCTTTGGGTATTTACAGAGACCGTTGGCGTTCAGTAGATAACCCAGGTGATGGTTTGAGAGGTAAGGCTTATTCTACATTTGGACGTATCAAAAACACTGACTGGTTGTGGTCATCAGATTACTGGAGAGTTCGTAACATCACTGTAGGTTATGATTTGGGTCAAGTAATCAGCAAAAAATATGTAAAAGGTGCTCGTATTTATTTCACAGCTGAAAACTGGTTTGGAGCAGACAAGTACAAAGGTGGTTGGAACCCAGATGCTGTAAATACTAACTTAAGTGGAGATAACTCATTCCCACAAGGTGGCGATTACGGCGGTTTACCATTGTCTCGTTCTTTGATTTTAGGTCTTAACTTGACATTCTAATAAGGCATTGAGGGTTGGGTTTTTGTCGAAAAGTACCCAACCTCCATGAAGAAACCAAAAGATCATATCCTTTACAGATAATTACATTGACAACATGAAAAAAGTATTTTTATATATAGCATTGGCTACTTTAGGTTTGACAAGTTGTACTGACGAACTTGACCAAACGCCTATTTCGAGTGCCACAACTTTGACATTTTACCAAACCAACAACGACTTCTTGCAAGGCATCAATGCAGTTTATGCTTCTTTGTCAGCCTATCCTGAACGTCAGTTAAATTTATCAGAAACTCGCTCAGACAACTTGTATGCGGTATCTGATGGTGGTGTGCGTGACTGGGAAGGTATCAACTCTTTCCACCAAACGATTTCTTCTAACCCTTACGTTGCGGAGGCTTGGAGTGCCAACTACAGTGGTATTTTTAAGGCGAATAACTTTTTAGACCAGTTGACAAAAAATGGTGCTGTGATTACAGACCCTGCTTTGAAAACTCGTTTTGAGGCAGAAGCTCGTTATTTGCGTGCTACGTTTTATTTCGACTTGTTGCGCTGGTTTGGCAAAGTACCTGTAATTGATAAAGTGGTTTCACAAAATGAAGCTCTTGCAATAGGTCGTTCTTCGGTGGCAGATGTGTACAAATTAATCATTTCAGATTTGCAGTTTGCTGTAACAAATTTACCTGTAAGTTATACGACAACCAACGTTGGGCGCGCTACAAACAATGCTGCCAAAAGCTTGTTAGCTTTGGTTTACATGACTCGTTCGGGTGCTACTTACGGTATCGAAGGACCGGGTATCAACTCAAATGAATGGTCACAAGCGTTAACCTTGTTAAATGATGTAATTAGTTCTGGAAAATATGCGCTTCAAAGCACTTATGCTGGGGTTTTCTCTTATACAAATGAAAATAACAGTGAAGTGGTTTTCGACGTGCAATATATCAGCGGTGGCTTGGGCTTAGGAGCAAGTTTCCCTTGGATGTTAGCTCCTGATACTTATTTCACTGCCAATGGCTTGGGTGCACAAGGTGGTTTGACCATCCGCCCAGTTTCTTCAGATTTGGTAAGTACTTATGAAGCAGCCGACGTTCGTAGAACATTCTCTATCTTGACAGGATATACTTCGAATGGCGTGCAAGAAACACGTCCATTTTTTAAGAAATATCTTGATTTGTCAAAATATGGTAAAAGCCGTACTGACTGGCCTATCAACTTTATCGTGACTCGTTATGCAGATATTTTGTTGTTAAAAGCTGAGTGTCTCATGCGTACCAACAATGGTGTAGCAACTGACGAAGCTATTGCCTTGGTAAACCAAATTCGTAAACGTGCTGGCTTGGCAAACGTTACTACTTTGACCTTAGACGGACTTTTGGCTGAGCGCCGTAAAGAATTTGCTGCGGAAGGTTCGAGATGGCATGACTTGGTACGTTTTGGTGTGGTCGACAAAGTGATGGCTGCATGGATTCCTAAAGAAGATGTGTTGAAGCAAATGAAATCATTTACGACAAACTACATCATCTACCCAATTCCTCAAACAGAAATTGATGTAAAAACTGGTCTATATATACAAAATGCGGGATACTAGATAGTCAAGAAATTGTGAATGAGGAGTTGTACTTTGATTTCTAATTTTGATACCATTATCTAGTTTGGGGCTTGAATTTAGTTTTTATGATTATTTAAAGACTAATTTCTTAATATACCTCCGCTATCTTCACGACGGCTTGATTTGTAATGACTCAAGCCGTTTTTTTGTGGACAAGATATACAGTTCTTGAAATAAATTCCTTATAAATCTTTATTTTTCGTCGATTAACTATAAATTGCGTCAAAAGTGAAACTGAGCATTTGACACATGAAAACTATTTACCAATTCCTACCCCAACTCATAATTCGTACACCTGCATTTGCTTTTAATGATGATTTTGATGAAGCTTTTCTTTTGCAACTACTAGAAAATCCGCATTTCTCCGAAGCCCTGTATTTAGCCTCCCCTGTGCTTTTTGAAGAAGCCAAAGCTTTAAAAAATCAAGAAAAAGTGGATGCGAAGAAGAAGCAAAAAATCTTATTTTCTTTATCAAAATACTACACTCGTATGTGTTCGAGATGTACGCCATTTGGACTCTTTGCAGGTTGTGCCGTCGCCGAATGGAGTGACGAAACTTCCATCCAATTTTCAGAATTCTTCCACCGACATACGCGCCTAGATATGCACTATGCTGGGGCTTTGGCACAGCGTTTAGCAGAAATTCCAGCGATAGCACAACGAATTCTTTATTTTCCTAATTCAAGTCAGTATCGACTAGGGGAGGAGTTTCGTTATGTGGAATATCGTTATGTAAATGGAAAGCGACATCATCAGATTTCAGCCATCGATTATTCGCCTTATATTGAGTTTATCCTAGAAAAAGCACAATCAGGTTCAACTTTATTAGCATTAGCGTCATCTTTAGTAGACGACGAAATTACCCTAGAACAGGCGCTGGGTTTTGTGGCAGAACTGATTAGTACGCAACTCTTGGTTAGTGAGTTGGAGCCTGCTATTACGGGTGAGACTTTTACACAACAACTTATTATGATTCTTTCCCGAATCAATCAAAACGGAGATTTAGACGGTATTTTGTCTATTCTGCAAAGGGTTGAAAGGGCTTTGGAAGATATTGATAAACAGCCATATAGTACCGTCGAACATTATACTCAAATTATGGAATTACTTCAGCCTTTGGGTGTTCCGTTTGAGGAAGGCAAACTCTTTCAAACCGACAGAATCAATCAACTCGAACAGACTTTCATTCAAAAAGATATACAGGAGGACATATCGGAGGCAATCGAGCTTCTCTATAAAGCACAAACTTCAAGCGAAAATGGTACGATGCAACAATTTATCGACCAATTTTATGAAAGATACGAGGCACAGGAAGTGCCTTTGCTGGTAGCTTTGGATACCGAAGCTGGTATAGGATATGGGATAACAGGTAAAAATCAATTGACGCCTATCGCTGAAGGATTGAGTGCAAAAGGGCAGATATCTTCCACAAAATCTTGGCAAATGGGCAAATGGGAGCAATATCTGTTTCAACAATGGCTCGAAGCTTATCGCCAAAACGCCTTTCAAATTGACCTACAGGAAACAGAAATTGGACAACTATTTTCGGATAAACTTCCCATGGCAGCGTCTATTCCAGTCATGTTTCGTTTGACGGGAGATAGTCAATATCCGATGTATCTCGAAAATATTGGAGGTTCGAGTGCCGTCAATATCATCGGTCGTTTCGCGCATGCTTCTGAGGAAATATTGTCTGTAGCGAAGGAAATTACCAAGCAGGAGCAGGCTCAAAATCCAGAGGTAATTTTGGCAGAAATTGTACACCTTCCTGAAAATCGTGTGGGAAATATCATTCTTCACCCTGCTTTTCGGCAATATGAAATTCCGTATTTGGCAAAATCTTCGGTGGAGTCAGCAAATCAATTGGCTTTGGATGATTTGATGGTCTCGGTAGATATTATGGCTAGAAAAGTGATTTTGCGCTCAAAAAGACTACAAAAAGAGATAGTGCCAAGGTTGAGTAATGCGCACAACTATATCCATAATGCGGTTCCTGTGTATCGTTTTTTAGGCGATTTACAGCATCAAGGTCAGACAAATTCTGTAGGCATTAACTGGCAAAAAGTTTATCCTGAAGCTTCTTTTTACCCAAGAGTTTGTTTTAAAAACATGATTTTAGAACCAGCTACTTGGCAATTGCAACGCAAGGATTTTGAGAAATTACTCAAGCAACCAGAAAATCAAGAAGCGTTAGATTTATTCCTTGAAGAATGGAAACTACCTCAACGATTTGTTTTATCAGATTCAGACAATGAATTATTGGTCAATACTCAGAATCCTTTAAGTGTTCAAACATGGTTAGATACGATCAAAAATAGGTCAGAAATTACGCTTAAAGAGTTTTTGTTCAATCCAGACTCTGCCATTTTCCAAAATAATCAACACAAAGGCTTTACCAATCAGGTAGTTGCATTTTTAGTAAAAAAAGAAAAGCACTATACTTCAAAGCCGCTTCTCGTGAAGCCTCTTGAGTCTACACAAAGGTCATTTGCCCTAGGTTCTGAATGGCTCTATTACAAGGTTTATTGTGGTGTGCAGTCAGCGGAGGTCATTCTTTCGGAGGCGATTACGCCTGTGCTGACGCACTTGAAAGACTCTAATTTGATAGACAATTGGTTCTTTATTCGTTATGCAGACCCCGAAAAGCATATTCGATTGCGATTCCATTTGAAAGATGTTAATGCCATCGCTCAAGTATTAACCAGTATCAATCAGGCTCTTTTGATTTTTAAGGAAAATAATCGAATATCCCAAATTTTGGTCGACACATACGAACGTGAATTAGAAAGATATGGAGCAAATATTATGGAAGAAACCGAACAATGGTTTGGGGCTGATAGCGATATGGTGCTCGGTTTTATCAACGTAACCACAAAGGAAAATAGAGATGGCTTACGATGGATATTTGCTTGCAAAGCATTGGATATTTTGTTGGAAGACTTTGAATGTACCACTCAAAACAAGCTCTCTTTGATAGAGTCGATGAGAGATAGTTTTGCTAGAGAGTTTAATCTGGACAAACCTATGAAGCTGTTGCTTGATGCAAAATATAGAGAAAACCGTACATCACTCGAACAATTTCTGGCTTTAGGGTTGGCAGAAGAACATGAATATGCGCCACTTTTATCGCTTATTCAAAATCGTTCGATAGAAACCTCAAATACCGTTAAGACTATTTTGGAAAAACAAGACATTAATTATCGCTCGAAATATCTCAGTGATTTGATTCACATGACCATCAATCGGGTAATTCCTGATGGACAGCGCACGCATGAGCTATTGATTTATGATTTTATGAGTCGCTATTATAAATCGTTGATTGCTCGGAGTAAGCGATAGACAATTTCTGATTTGGGATTTCTGATTTCGGATATAATGTGAGATATCTTTATTTGTTAAAAAAAATAGAAGCCTACATTTCCGAAATCTGAAATCCCAAAATCCTTCGCACACTACTAACTCATCATTCACAATTCATCATTCACAACTCCTATCTATCTATCTATCTATCTATCTATCTGTAAGTGTTTTTAGAAAAGCGATAAGCGCTGTTTTTTCGGCTTGGCTCAATTTGAGTTGTTCATCTGAAAGGGTTTGATTTTCCAGATTTACGCCCAATCCTAAGGCTCCACCATGATCGTAAAAGTCAATTACGGAGTTCAAATCTGGATAGGCACCGTTGTGCATATAAGGTGCTGTTTTTTCAATATTGCGAATGGTGGGTGTTTTAAAAGCAAAATGCCAATCAGCAATCTGTGGATTGTACGTACCACGTCCTAAATCCCTATCTATTTTTTTGCTTCGAGGTTGGTCAAAAATGCCCAAAACCTCTGATTCTGTTTTCTGGAAATCGGGAGGAACAGTTCCATTAAATAATGGAAAAAAGTGACAAGTACCACATTTGGCTTTTCCCATAAACAAGTTAAATCCTACTTTTTCGGTGTCATCCAAAATACCTTTTCCTTTCATATATTGGTCAAAACGACTCTTAAAAGGAGATAGTGAGCGAACATAAGACGCTATGGCATTTCTCAAATGTCTAGTTTCTAGTTTATTTACTTTTGGAAAAGCTTTTTGAATAGCTTGTGCATATTTTTCATCCTTTTCAATGAGAGATAAAGCCTTTTCTAAATTTCCCTTCATTTCTAAAGGGTTATGTACCACTTTTTCTGCTTGTTCTTCCAAACTACTCACACTCAAATCATAAAACTGTTTGCTTTGTAAGCCTGCATACATGAGGGTAGGAGTATTGCGTTGAACTTGTTTGCCTAAAATACCTTTGGCTTTTTTGAGTCCATCAGTAAATGCTTTGTCTGGCTGATGACAAGTACCGCAACTGATGCCATTTCCATTAGAAAGAACAGGATCGAAAAATAACATCTGACCCAATTCTGTTTTGGCTGGAGTGGTATATGAGTCCGAATTATGTGTATAAAAATCGCCACTAAAAGCATTAGCGTCAAAATAAGAACTAGCCTCGGCAGAAAGAATACGAGTATCTTTCATTGGCGCTATTTCTTGACTTTTTTGCCAATTAACCAGACTTTTAGTGAGCGGTTGAAGATACTTTTTGATACAAGTTAGTGCATCGAAACTCTCATTACTTTGTTTTTCTAAAAATTGAATAGTCTCCGAAAATGCTTTTTCTAAATCGTGATCTATCTCTCCAAAAAGGCTTAAATAATTAGGCAAATGAGCCAATGCCGCTTTGCTCTCGGCAATTTTGTTTTGTGAAAGAGGCGTATCAAACCCGCTCAATCCCAAAGAACTTATCCTAAAAATCTCTAAACGAGCGGCATCCAAACATTGGCTTGGCATGTATTCGATTTCCTGTAAAGTTTGGTATCGTTTGAGTTCTGTTTGCAGTTTGTTGATTTGATGAACCAGCTCCTGATGATTAGCCGTATCGATTTTTGGAAATACATATTCTTCAATCACCTGAAAACCACCAGGCTCATTAATCATATTTTCTTCTATTTCAATCTCATTCAAAGGTGCGCCATTGACTAATCTTGTGGCAGAAGGCATGAAATATTCTGTAATAAATTCAATTTTTTTATAGGCTATTCTAGCTTGAAGAAAAGCTTTTTGTATAGAATCTTGTGGTTGTTTGGTAACTACAGCTTGCTGTAGTTTTGATACTTGTTCATTCAAAATGCCCAAATCCTTTGCCATTTGTTTCTTGAAAGCAATAGTCGGATTCTCTGGTTTGCAAGACCATAGCAAAGAAATAAGGAAAAGTAATGTATATTTTTTCATAGTGCTATCTAAGAATAAAAATTGCCCCTGATTATAACAACCAAGGGCAATATGACTAACGAGAGATTTTATTTATGATTGATCTAGGATTTTCGTTTATCTTGGTACGCCAGACAAAATTACAACTTGTCCGCCTTCTGCGTATGATCCTGTGCTACTATCTGTAATACTTTTTGCAACAGTCGAGTTACTACCATCTGCATTGCTATATTTCATATCACGCCAAGTGTGTGGGTGAACGTTCAACAAAAACGTGCCAGGAATACCCACAAGTTCAGAAATATCGTGCATGGCACCGTATTCCCAAGAGCTCAAAGTATTCACACTGATTGGGTTATATTTTGCATTGAAAGTAGCATCTGTGCGACGGTGATTCATTTCAATCATTGGTTTCAATGCTTTCGTAGCGATGTTGTATTGCCACACACGACCATCGTGTTTATTGTCAGCATAGAATGAGTCACCATCTTCCTGAATGTAAACGTAGTTTTCAGTTACACAAATGTTGTCAGGGTTTACAATGCTATTACCTGGGTCAACAACACCGTCTACCAATGCTTCCAACGTTCCTTTTAATGGATTGCTAGCATCAAGTGCTAAGTGGTACACACGTCCCCACATAGTTTTGCCAGCTACAGGACTTTTCTTGTCACTTTGACTCACACCAGTCGCAGTAAAGTAAATATCACGATTTTTTGAAGCAGAACCTTTTCCATAGTCAACATCCTCTACACGAGCGAATTGAATGACATTTTTAGTAACCGAAAGGGCTGCAATCTGCGCACCTGTCAAGGTTTTAGCATTTTCAATTTCTACAAATTCTACATCATATTTCTGTCCAACAGCAATATTCGTTTCGATAGGGTCACTGTTGGTTCTTTTCAAGAAATACAATTTTCCATTGTTCAAATCTCCAACAGTATTAGATACATAAGCGACCAACTGACCATTGGTGTCGTCTTCTCCAATAATAATAACAGTTTTACCTGCAAAAGCTTCTTTGGGAAGTGGTACAGCATTTTCCATACTAGCTTTACCCAAAGCAGGTAATACTCTCGAAGCATCTTTTTTACCCGAAATATCAGCAAGAGGACTAATGCCATAAACCAAAGATTCGGCACCACTTTCGCCCGCAGTCAAAAACATTGGACCAAATCCATGAACTTCTGGAGTAGCCAATGTCGCTGAGCACAAACGCCATGTTCCTCCGTCACCATCAAGGATGTATTCGCCTTTGGTTGGTTTCAAGGTTTTGTCAAGATATACTCTTGATACCGAACGAATAATTTCATGGTTGTTAATCAAGATAAAACCTTCACCCGATGGATTTTTCATCAAGCCCGCACCGTCTGGTTGTGCACCGAATACAAAATTAGGAGAGTCTGTCAGTTTGTCGTCTGAGCTAATAAGGGTATTAATTTTAACAGCATCAAAACCCGAAAGGGTAGTTACCAAGGAAGGGTTTACAGAATAATCTTTGATAACAACGGGTGTACTTGGTACACCATTTTCATCTTTTTGACACGAAGTTAAACCAGCCAACGCCAATGACGATGCTAGAGAGATAGATAATAGTTTTTTCATAAATTATTAAATGCTTGTATGTGGTTGAGTTTCCAACCTTCATTTTGAATTTCGCTAGCAAAGGTAGGTCTACACTTTAGCCCAAAGTTTAGAGAAATGTTAAGGGAATATAAATCTATTTGCTCCTACATGACTGTTTATAGTTATTTCAGATTTAGGATTGCTGATTGCGGAAACATCAAAAAAACTTCTTAAACAAACTTCTACCATTCTTCCATCATGCATTTTTAGCTTTCTAAATAATTTTTAATCAATTTTTTCTTGGAATTAATCAATATAAGCTTTAAAATTGCATACTAATATTTGTCATGACAAATATTAGTAAAAACAATAATAGCCATGCCAATATATCATCGTTTGGGAGATATTCCCTCCAAAAGACATATTCAGTTTGAGAAACCTACTGGAGGTTTGTTTTACGAAGAATTATTCGGAACGATTGGTTTCGATGGAATGTCTTCATTGTTGTATCATCACCATCGTCCGACGCAGGTAAAGGAGATTCTCGAGAGTATTTCAACAGCTCCTAAAATTGCGGTTGATAAAAACATTGCTTCTCGAAAGCTTATTGGATTCAATGTTGCGCCTGCACAAGATTTTTTGGATAGCAGAGTTACCTTGATGGTCAACAATGATTTACACATTGGTGTGGCGGCTCCACAGCAATCACTTCGCACTTACTATTATAAAAATGCAGACGCAGACGAACTTTTATTTATTCATAAAGGAAAGGGGACTTTGCGCACCATGATGGGAAATATCCCTTTTGAGTATGGCGATTATCTCGTGATTCCAAGAGGGATGATTTACCAGATTGATTTTGACACGGCAGATAACCGTCTGTTTTTTGTGGAATCATTTCATCCAATTTATACTCCCAAAAGATACCGTAATCATTTTGGGCAAATGATGGAACATTCGCCTTTTTGCGAAAGGGATTACAAGTTGCCTCAACAACTCGAAACTCATAACGAAACGGGTGATTTTTTGATAAAAATCAAAAAGCAACAAACCTTACATTCAGTGGTATATGCTGCGCATCCCTTTGATGTGACAGGCTGGGATGGTTATAACTATCCGTGGGGCTTTTCGATTCACAATTTTGAACCGATTACAGGGCGTATTCACCAACCACCGCCAGTGCATCAAACCTTCCATACCGATGCTTTTGTGGTTTGTTCGTTTTGTCCGAGGTTGTATGACTATCATCCAAAGGGTATTCCAGCACCTTATAATCATTCCAATATCGATTCCGACGAAGTGTTGTATTATGTAGATGGCGATTTTATGAGTCGTAATGACATTGCTCAAGGACATATTTCGCTTCATCCTGGTGGTATCCCACACGGACCACACCCAGGAGCAATGGAACGCAGTATTGGTAAAACCGAAACCCACGAGTTGGCTGTGATGGTAGACACTTTCAGGCCTTTGATGTTGACCGAGGCTGCCATGAAAATTGATGATGGGAAATACTACCAATCATGGCTTGAAAAATAATAATGTAGAATTGTGAGTTGTGAATGATGAATGTAATAAGGGATTCACAAAACGGAAAAAATAGAAGCAAAAAAGGACTGTCTCCTCACAAAAACAAATTTCCCTAACTCACAACTCACAACTCATAACTCATAAAGAAAATGGAATACGATTTTAAACCTTTTTCGATGTCGCAAGACTATGAATCCTATACATCGGATGATAGAGAAGTTTGGAAAATTCTTTTTGAACGACAAATGGCACAACTGCCCAAGTTGGCGAGTAAAGAATATCTTGCGGGCTTAGAACGTGTGCAGTTTTCGGCCGAGAAAATTCCTAACTATGCTGAAACCAATGTACTGTTGCGTGGATATACGGGTTGGCAGATTCATGTGGTGCCAGGACTGATTGCAAACCGACCATTTTTTGAATTAATGCAGGCCAAAAACTTTTGTGCTTCGACTTGGCTTCGAAAACGTGAGCAGCTAGATTATTTGGAAGAACCAGATATGTTTCATGATATTTTTGGTCATGTGCCTTTACTTTCAAATCCTTCAATTTGTCATTTTTTAGAAGAACTGGCTCGAATAGCCTTACGATTTGTAGATGATGAAGAGGCAGTCGAATACATCGCTAGGTTGTATTGGTACACCATAGAGTTTGGCTTAATTAGAGAAGATGGAGAACTAAAGATTTATGGAGCAGGAATTCTGTCATCTTCTGGCGAAAGCGTGTATTCGCTCCAAGCTGACACGGTAGATAGGATTCCTTACGATGTCGTCAAGATTTTTGATACTCCGTATATCAAAGACCATTACCAAGCTCAATACTTTGTGATTGACTCCTACGAAGATTTATTCCACTCTATTCCCTTCATTGAGCAAGAATTAGAGAAAAGAATGACTCTAAAACATAAGAAAAATACTTTTACTTTTCACGACTCAGAAATCGGACAACATTATGCTAGTATCTGAAAATACCCTTGTGCCAGCCATGGCAACTACCGACTTTTTGCCACTTAATGGCACTGATTACATCGAAATGTATGTGGGCAATGCTCGTCAATCGGCGCATTATTTTCAAACAGCTTTTGGATTTCAACCATTGGCTTATGCAGGTTTGAGCACTGGTTTGAAAGATCGTGAAAGCTACGTTTTGGTGCAAGATAAGATTCGTTTGGTGCTTACCACGCCATTGGTAGCGAATACCGAAATCGGTCGTCATATCGATGTACATGGTGATGGTGTTAAAGCCGTTGCTTTATGGGTCGATGATGCACGAAGTGCTTTTGAAGAAACTACCAAACGTGGAGCTGTACCTGTTTTTGAACCAACAGAAGAGTCTGATAAAAATGGCTCTGTGGTTCGTTCTGCTATCAAAACTTATGGCGATACCATCCATGTATTTGTAGAAAGAAAAGCCTATCAAGGAATTTTCTTACCAAACTTTGTCGCGTGGAACCCGAGCTATCAACCATCAGACTTAGGTTTGAAATATGTAGATCACATGGTTGGCAATGTGGGCTGGAACGAAATGAACACTTGGACTGCTTTTTACGAAAAAGTAATGGGCTTTTCTCAAATGGTTTCGTTTGACGATAAAGATATTTCGACAGAATATACGGCTTTGATGAGCAAAGTAATGTCGAATGGCAATGGTAGAATCAAATTCCCGATTAATGAACCCGCCGAAGGAAAGAAAAAATCACAAGTAGAAGAATACCTTGATTTTTACGGAGGCTCTGGTGTGCAGCATATCGCTGTGGCGACCGATAATATCCTTGAAACGGTACAAGGAATGATGGCAAGAGGGGTAGAGTTTCTACAAGTACCTTCAAATTACTATGACTCTTTACTTGAAAGAGTTGGGCAAATAGACGAAGAAATTGAGTCGCTTCGTGCCCTTAATATCTTGGTAGATAGAGACGAAGAGGGTTATTTGTTGCAAATTTTCACGAAGCCCGTAGTTTCAAGACCTACGGTGTTTTTTGAAATTATCCAAAGAAAAGGTGCCAAATCCTTCGGAAAAGGAAATTTTAAAGCACTTTTTGAAGCAATTGAAAGAGAACAAGCATTGAGAGGTACCCTTTAATCAATAGATTTGGTGGTTTATTAGAAAAGCGTTGGTAGGTTATTGAGATTTTCTATTATATTTGAACACTAACAGTTGTTTTAACAAATACAACTGTTGCACATAACAAACTATCTCAATACTCATATATACCTTTTTCTGATATGACTACCAATCCAAGTGACTCACGTGCGTATTTCTTCAAAATAGATACCACCATGAAAAAAATACGGCAGAGTCTACAGAAAAAACTAGACGATGCCCAGCTTGATATTACGGTTGACCAATGGGTTTTGTTGGATCATATTTATAGAAGTCAAAAGAATGGCATTAGCCAAAACGAACTAGCCGAAATGACGGTAAAAGATGCCCCTACTGTTACTAGAATTATTGACCTTCTAGTAAAAAAAGGCTTAGCAGAGCGTTCTATGGCAGAAAATGACAGGCGGCGATTCAATATTAGTTTGACAGCAGATGGCGAAAAGAAATTTCATGATGCTTTTCCAATCGTAGCAGAAGTCAGGCGCAAAGGTTGGGGCGATTTGTCAGAAAATGACTATCAAACTTTTGTTCGTATCCTTGATTCTATTTACAACAACATAACTGGTTAATTATCGAGAAACATCTCCTACAAGCCCAATCGTTATCAGTAAACCCTTTTTTCATGGTGGTTTGCGGTTTAAGTAAAATGTTCTGTTCAGAAGATTTGGAAATCTCTTCAATTCTTTTGACTTTCAGGTAGTTATGTTTGTGCGTAATCTCTGTAGAGTATTTGCGCACAAATGTTGAACTGCCTTTTCCTATTTTACTGACCCCTTAATTTCATCCAAACTAATGATGCAAACCATTCCAACTTGGCTAGATATACCTGCCGATTCAGACTTTAGTATTCATAATTTACCTTTTGGGGTCTTTTCAACACAAAACACGCCTTTTCCAAGAATTGGAGTAGCTATAGGTGACTATATCCTTGATTTACATTTTTTGGTATCCGAGGGTGCTTTGGATGGGTTGAGTTTTGAGCTCGAAACACTTCAAGAGCCTGTCCTGAATTCGTTTATGGCATTGGGTAATGAGGCGGTAAGAGAGCTTCGGGGGCGACTACAGTTTTTGCTGTCACAAGCTACTACCGAAAGAGAGGCAATAGAGGAGGAGGGACTCACACTGCAAGTGGATGCGACCATGCATTTTCCTTTTCTGATAGGTGATTACACCGATTTTTACTCTAGTTTGGAGCATGCACAAAATGCTGGAAAATTATTCAGAGACCCTGCCAAAGCGCTATTTCCCAATTGGAGACATCTGCCCGTAGGTTATCATGGTCGAGCTTCTTCAATTCAATTATCAGGGATGGATTTTTATCGTCCTTATGGTCAAATTATCGATAAAGAACTCAGTACACCTGATAATCCCATCCCAAAATTTAGTCCTACGCAAGCATTAGATTTTGAGTTGGAAATGGCTACTATCATCGGAAAACCTTCAGAATTAGGAGAAAGAATTTCAGCAAAAAAAGCAGAAGAACATATTTTTGGTTTTGTACTTTTTAATGATTGGTCTGCCCGTGATATACAGCGTTGGGAATATCAGCCACTAGGTCCATTTTTAGGGAAAAACTTTTTTTCTGCTATTTCTCCTTGGGTAGTTACCCTTGAAGCATTGCAGTATTTTAGAGTTGAAAGCCCTGTACAAGACCCTGAGGTTTTAGATTATTTGAAGACTAGTGGTGAGCGAAATTTTGATATTCATTTATCTGTTGAAATAAAACCAGAAGATGCTCAACCTACTGTTGTGACACAAACCAATTTTAAACACATGTATTGGAATGTGGCGCAACAAATAGCGCATCATACAGTCAATGGCTGTAATCTCAACACAGGAGACTTGCTGGCGTCGGGCACTATCTCTGGTCCAGAATTGGGAAGTTATGGTTGTTTATTAGAAATTACAGAAAATGGTAAAAAAGCATTAACATTAACCAATGGTGACAGTCGTATATTTTTACAAGATTACGATTCGGTAGTGATGAAAGGCTGGGCAGAAAAAAATGGTATAAGAGTGGGGTTTGGAAATTTGCACAATAAAGTTTTACCCGCTAAATAAAACTTTTAACATCGTCATTGCTGTTCTTTCAATAGAAAATACTGGTTTAAAGCCTGATAGATTCAAAAATATTCATAATTCACGACTCAAAATTAAGCATTTATACTTATGCTATCTCTCAACCCTAAAGATATGGCGGCGCGAGTATTTTACTCGTATATGACCACATCCATCGCTCCTCGACCTATCGCTTTTGCCTCTACGGTCGATGCCGATGGAAATGTCAATTTAAGCCCTTTTAGTTTTTTTAACATCGTAGGTATCGACCCACCGTTATTGGTTTTTTCTCCCAATAATAGAGGTCGTGATAATTCGAAGAAGAATACAACCGAAAATATTGAGGCTTTTCCAGAAGTCGTAATCAATTTGGTGGATTATGCCATGGTGCAGCAAATGTCCTTGTCAAGCTGTGAGTTTCCCAAAGGAACCAACGAGTTTGTGAAGGCTGGTTTTACCGAACAAGCATCTGTTTTAGTAAAGCCTCCAAGAGTCAAAGAAGCGCCCGTGCAGTTTGAATGTAAGATATTAGAAATAAAATCTTATGGGACCTCAAACATTGCTATTTGTGAAATTGTAATGGCTCATATCGCAGAAAATCTATTGGATGAGCATGGAAAAATTGACCAGCTTAAGACCGATTGGGTTGCTCGTATGGGAGCAGATTGGTACGCTCGCATCACCCCTGAGGCGATGTTTGAAGTGCCAAAGCCTAATGTGCATTTAGGAGTTGGCGTGGATAGTATTCCTGAGTTTGTTAAAAATTCAGAACTTTTTGACGGTAATGATTTAGGTAAATTAGGAAACGAGAGTAATCTCCCATCAGAAGAGGATAGCAAAACCTATCTTCTAAATCTTGATGAAAAACCAAGTTTATTATTAGCAAAAGCACTTCTCGACCAAAACAAAATTCGAGATGCTTGGGCAGTGATTTTAGGATTGGAATAGAAAGTATTTGCCTTAGGCTTTATGACTTGAGCTAAAACATCTATATCCAAGAATAATTTACATGAGTGATCCCGAGTTTTTAGGATTGGGATTATTCTCCAAGTTTTTATCAAAAAAGCGGTGGAAAATATTTTTCGACCGCTTTTTTGATGTTGAAGCTGTTTAAACTTTTCAGAAAACAGTTTTTGGGATTAATTCTTAGCCTTACTTTTTGTCTTGATACAAAAAGTAACAAAAAAATCAAGAATTTATAAACTCGCTGCGCTCAAACAGTATAAATTCATTGCTTACGCAAGAAATATTACGAAAGGTTAAACAGCTTCGTTACTATGCTATATATGCATCAGCTTAAGACGCAATCATTGCGTCTTAAGCTGATGGAATACGATTTTTTACATAATCACTCACTCGCTAAATCACTAAATCGCTAAATTCGGGATGACTCATGTTTATCCAAATACTAATATTCTTGTGAAATAGGGTGAATCATTAATTCATCTATTACCACGTGTTCGGGTGCCGCAAGAATAAAATAGATGGTATTTGCCATATCTTTTGACGAAAGGTATTTGGCTTGATAAGGATCTCCTTCCTCTCTTTTGTGGAAATGTGTGTCTACTACCCCAGAATACACCACAGATACTTTGATTTTATCCTTTCTTACTTCTTTTCTCAATGCCATCGAAAAAGCATCTTGGGCATATTTGGAAGCACAATATAATGAGCCTCCGTCAAACACTCGTTTGGCAACATCCGAGGCGATATTGATGATATGTCCTTTTCCTGCATTTTTCATCAAAGGTACGGTTTCACGACAGAACAAAAATGTCCCTTTTACATTCGTTTCAAAAATAGAATCCCATTCTGAAGTGCTTATTTCGGTTGCTTGTTTGAATACTCCAAAGCCTGCATTGTTGACCAAAGCATCAATTTTGCCAAATTTTTCAGATGTTTCAGCAACTACACTTTTGACAAAATCTTCGTCTGAAACACTCCCTGCGAAAATCGCTACTTGAGCACCTAATGATTCAGCCTCTTGTTTTACTGCTAATAATTCTTGTTGATTGCGTGCAACTAAACTCAGGTTTGCACCATCTTTGGCTAAAGTAATTGCCAAAGCTTTGCCTATGCCACGGCTGGCACCCGTGATTAGGATAGTTTGGTTTTGTAAAGACATATAATTTTGAAAATTGTTTATAAAAATGATTTTTCTGTAAATGTAGAGCTTATTTTATGAAATCTCGATATTTCTAGGTTTGTGTACAGTATTCAAAACTAATGGAAATATAGGCAGAAAATCACCTAAAATAACTTTTGCCGTTGAGATACAAAATATTGCCTTACAGATAAAAACAATTACAAAATATTCTGTTTTAGCTAATTTCGCCACATAAAATTTTAAGTATTTATAAAAACATGAGCCGTATTAATTCAGAGAGAGAGTGGTGGAAAGAAGCAGTTATATATCAAATTTATCCCCAAAGTTTTAAAGATTCAGATAATGATGGCATTGGAGATTGGCAAGGAATTATCTCAAAATTAGATTATCTCCAATCCCTTGGTATTGATGCTATTTGTTTTCGTCCGTTTTCGTCCCATCTTTCTCATCAAGATAGCACCTTCGAACAATTGGTAAAAGAGGCCAATAGTCGAGGACTAAGAGTAATTTCGTCAAGGGCAGATTTGCCAATAAGTTTCCAAACGGAGCATTTGATATTGCGTGAAAGTTCTAACTTTCTTAACCCTCCGACAGAGTTAAAACTGTCGGAATTGAAACGTATTTTTAGAAAAAGAGAACAGGCTAAAGATGACTGGAATTGTGTGTATTGGGGCGATCATGATACTCCTAGAGTTTTGTCAAGGTTTGGCAATACCTCCAAATTTGAAAGTGAGTCCGCCAAAATGCTAGGAATGATTTTACTGACGCTCAAAGGAACACCGCTTATTTATCAAGGCGACGAACTTGGTATGAGTAATTGTGCCTTCAACGCGATTGAAGAATTTAGAGATGAAAAAGTAGGTGAAATATACGAATCTGTTATTAAAAAGATTGGAATAGATGAACAAGCTTTTTTAAGAGTTTGTAATCAAATCTCGGTTGACCATGCTCGCACGCCCATGCCTTGGGATAATACCGAAATGGCAGGATTTACAGAAAGTGCAGCCTCATGGCTGAAAATTAATCCAAGTAATACACGTATCAATGTTGCCTCACAGGAAATTAATTCGGATTCAATTTTAAGTTTTTACAAAACATTAATCCATATACGCAAAGAGCATCCTGACTTGGTGTATGGAGATTATAATGATTTACGACCAAATTGTAATAAGATTTTTGCCTATAAGAGAATTGGAAAGGATTTTACGTATCTTGTACTCAATAACTGGACAAATAAAACACAAAGTTTTTCGGTAAAATGTAAGGCTTCTGTTCTAAATTTACTCCTGAGTAATTATCCAAATGAATCGCATTACGAAAGCAATACATTTGAATTACAACCTTATGAGTGTAGGATCTATGAATATGCCCATTAGCTGTGACCGATCAGCTATCGATATGGTATTTTCATAATCCGAAAGCTGACAGCCAATGCTGATAGCATCAAATTCGTTAACTTATCTCTCTTTTTATGCAAAAAAATAATCCTAAAGTATTGAATGCTTGGGCAATGTATGACTGGGCAAACTCGGTACATTCATTGACAATTACCTCTGCGATATTTCCTATTTACTTTCCAGCGGCAGCCGTAATGATGCCCAGTAAAAGCACCAAACTGGACTTTCTGGGCTTGCAACTCGAAAATACCGTTGTGTATTCGTATGCGGTGTCGATTGGCTTTTTATTATTGGCATTTTCGGTTCCGTTTACTTCTGCCATTTCAGATTTTACAGGAAAGAAAAAAGCTTTTTTGAAGCTCTATTGCTATTTAGGCTCGCTCAGTTGTATGTTGTTATATTTTTTTGAGGAAGGACGCTACTACTTGGGAACCTTTGCCTTTTTGTTTTCAATCGTAGGCTGGGGGGGAAGTATCGTATTTTATAATTCCTATTTGCCCGAAATTGCTACCGAAGATCGGTTCGATAACTTAAGTGCCAAAGGATTTAGTTTGGGGTATATCGGGAGTGTGATTTTGTTATTGCAAAACCTAACAATGGTACTAAAACCAGAATGGTATGGCGGTATCACCAGCGGACAGGCTTCTCGTATTTCGTTTTTGTCTGTAGGTATTTGGTGGATTGTATTTGCGCAAATACCTTTTTCTATTTTGCCAGAAACCAAAAAAGAAAAGAAGAAAGAAGGTGGTTGGATTTTTAATGGTTTTAGAGAACTCAAAAAAGTATTCCATGAATTGCAAGGGCTAGAGTTTACCAAAAAATTCTTGTTGGCTTTCTTTTTTTATAATATGGCAGCACAAACTGTGATGTATTTGGGAGCGTTGTTTGGAAGTGAAGAGTTACATTTGCCCGACGATGCCTTAATTATCACGATTTTGTTGATTCAATTGGTCGCAATTCCTGGGGCCTATTTGTTTGCCAAAATTTCTAAGAAAATTGGTAATACTGCCTCTATTTCTTGGATTGTGGTTATTTGGATTGTGATTTGTATTGCAGCATATTTCGTTTATACCAAAAACCAATTCTTTTTGTTAGCTACAGGAATAGGTTTTGTGATGGGAGGGATTCAGTCCTTGTCGCGTTCAACGTATGCCAAGTTGATTCCTGAAAATACCCATGACACTGCATCCTATTTCAGTTTTTATGATGTGTGCGATCGCCTTTCGACTGTTATTGGGACGTTTATGTTCGGCTTAGTCAATCAACTGACGGGAAGTATGCGCATAAGTGTATTGGTACTTTCTGCAATCTTTTTAGTAGGGTATTTCTTGATAAAACGAATTCCTTCTAAGCAAATTTATTAGAACTAACAGATTTGTATTTTTAAGTGTTGGTTTTCCAACAAAATAGCCATGTAATCAATTGACTACATGGCTATTTTATTGGAAAATGCTTTATAGAATTAATGCTTAAATCCGAAGCCTTTAAGGTCAAAACAGATTTAATTAAAATATTTTTGAGTGGTAATAAAGCCCATAAATTGGGACTTTAGCCTCGATGATTTTATTTGTCCACAAGAACTTCTTTTTTCTCGCTAGTTGTCGAGAAATATTTTGTGCCACAATTCAAGCATGTGTAATACTTAATATTGGGAATAAAAAACAAAAACGTCTTTAAAAAAACACCTCTTTTGGTACGAGTACCGTAAGGGTTTCCACAGCTGGGACATTTTCTACTACTTGATTTGCGTACGAAGTAATAGAT
The DNA here is from genome assembly GCF_030056655.1 of Flectobacillus rivi. NCBI lineage: Bacteria > Pseudomonadati > Bacteroidota > Cytophagia > Cytophagales > Flectobacillaceae > Flectobacillus > Flectobacillus rivi. The sequence goes on along the minus strand of NZ_JASHIE010000001.1, from coordinate 132,635 downwards.
TAAAATCGAAAGTTGTACAAATCCGTACAGGAAAACGATTAGGAATAAAGGATTGATAGATTCTTCAAACATACCACTTAAATATAATATTGTGTGTTAAATATAGAACCAAGCCAACAAGGATATTCTTGGTCTCATAAGTTTGTAGTTTAAGCAAGAAAATTGTTTTTAAATTGATAGAACCCGATATTGATGGCGTATGTGGTTATTCGGGATGATTTTTCAGTAGATTGAGCGATTGTTACGATAATAAAGCAATTTCTAGTGACCAAATTGGAAAAAAAAACGTTAAAATCCAATAGTTTAAACTCAATTTTTTTAGGAAATGAGGGAGCGGTAAATGATTTGAACAACTTGAGGTGTATGTTACTAGTAGATAATGATATTTTAATGAAGAAATATTGATTTTAAGCTTATTTGTTCGAAATGTTGTATTTTGCCTAAAATATAACGTAGATGAAATTTTGTACAAGAATATATAGTTAAAGTACAATATAAATGATAAAAATCATTTGATAATAATAGCTTGTTGCAAATGTCTATATCTTCGGTTACCCTCAAATGACTGGATATCTATAAGTTTTTTAAAAGGTTTTTTAGTACACTATTTACTACTTACTCAATACAACTTTAGTGCCTAATTTATTGACGTTGAGTAGATTCTTATCGCCAATAGCTTAGGTATTTAGTCGTAATATATTTCTTAAATTGTACTATTTATCTCTATCACAATGCGAAAAAGCTTGATATTCATATTTCTCTAAATCATAAAACACACAATTTACGTATTTTTTATCTACACAAAAAAAAGATTGGTCTATATATAAAATTCATTGGTCTACAAGGCGCCTTTTTGAGGCTTTCTTCCTCTTTCTTGCACTAAACAAAAGCACTTCTTGCATAGTCTAAGCAACAAAAATCCGAAAAGATATAATTTCATCTTTATCTAAAATAAATTTATGAAAACCTATTTCCGAACCGCTCTACTAATTCTCGTTAGTTTTGGAGCTTGGGCACAAACGAGTCGACTTACTGGAAAATTTGTAGATGCCAAAGGCGAAGCCCTGATTGGTGTAAACGTAGTGTTGACTAATCCTAATGATGCAAAAGATAAGCATTTTGGTCCTTCCGATGTGAACGGCCGATTTATTATCAACCGTATTCCTCTAAATACCACATACCAACTTAAAGCAACTATTGTCGGTTACAAAGAACTAACCAAAAGTGTTACTATTTCGAAGGAATTTAATAACCTTGGAGATATTGTGCTACAAGAAAGTACCAACGAACTCAATGAAGTTGTCGTAAAAGGAAAAGCTGCGACAATGGTACAAAAAGGCGATACCTTACAGTACAATGCCAATGCTTTCAAAACAGCGCCCGATGCCAATGCAGATGAATTGGTAAAAAAATTGCCAGGAATTACTGTTGAGAATGGACAAATCAAGGCACAAGGTGAAAATGTGGCTCAGGTGCTTGTAGATGGAAAACCATTTTTTGGTGACGATCCCAATATTGCCTTGAAAAACTTGCCAGCCGAATTAATTGACAAAATTGAAATCATGGATCGCTTAAGTGATCAATCTCAGTTAACAGGATTCAATGATGGAAATACGACCAAAACTATCAATATTGTAACCAATCCCAATAGACGTAATGGTCAGTTTGGTAAAATTTATGCTGGATTAGGGACAAATGATAACTACACGGCAGGTGGAAATATCAACTTATTTAATGGTGAAAAAAGATGGTCTATTGTTGGGATGAGCAACAATATCAATCAGCAAAACTTTTCGAGTCAAGACCTTTTGGGAATAAGTAGCAGCGGCGGCGGTGGAGGTGGAAACCGTGGAGGCGGTGGCGGAAACCGTGGTGGTGGTAACTTTGGAAGTTCGGCTGATAATTTTTTGGTTGGACAACAAACGGGTATCAATACTACTAATTCATTTGGCGTAAACTATACTGATAACTGGGGTAAAAAATTAGCGATAAAAGGAAGTTATTTCTTCAATAATAGCAACAACAATAATACCCAATCTACTTATCGTACTTATTTCTTGAGTCAGGCTGCTAATCAGTATTATGATGAACAATCAAATAGCTCGAGTAATAATTATAACCACCGTTTGAATCTTCGCTTGGAATATACTATTGACCCGAAGAATACTATCATTTTTACGCCAAGATTGAACCTGCAAAATAATAACTCTACCAGTATTGTCGACGGTTTGACTACGGATGCTACTAATCAGAAACTCAACCAGACTTCAAATAATACTACTGCTAAGCGTACAGGATATACATTCAACAATGACATCTTGTATCGTCATAGTTTTGCCAAACGTGGTCGTTCAGTTTCTTTGAATTTGAGTACAGCTCTCAATGACAGAAATGCCAATAGTAACCTAGTTTCAAACAACCAGTATTTTACAAGTAATACAAGCTCAGCTACTAGACAGATTTCTGTAACTGATACTAAAGGTTATACTTTGTCCGCTAACTTAGTTTATACAGAACCTATCGGAAAAGGGTTATTACAAGGAACCTACAACGTGTCGTTCAATAATAATAAGAGTGATAAGGTAACGAATAAGTTTAACCCAACCTCTAATGAATATTCGGTGTTAGACTCCTTGTTGTCAAACAAGTTTGACAATGACTATCTTACGCATCGTGCAGGCTTGGGCTACAACTTGCGAATGAAAAATGGTAACTTAAACTTAGGCGCTAATTATCAATCAGCTGAGCTTTCGGGTCAGCAGTTGTTTCCTAGAACTACACAAGTAGAAACTAGTTTCCAAAATGTTTTACCATATTTGCAATGGGATTATAGATTTACGCAAGATAGCCGTATCCGTTTTAACTATCGTACTTCTACTAATGCACCAAGTATCACGCAGTTACAAAATGTATTAGACAATACTAACCCTTTGTTTTTGACCAGTGGTAATCCCAATTTGGCACAAGAGTATAGTCATAATCTAAATGCTAGATATACTTATAATATACCAGCTAAAGCGTTGACATTTATGTTGTTGGGTAATTTTGGTTATACCAAAAATCCAATTGGAAATGAGGTAACTATTGCTCAACAGGATATGATTATTGATAGAGGTGTGACTTTGAGAAAAGGTGCTCAGTTGACTCGACCTATCAACTTTGATAACTCTTTGAATATGCGTTCGTTTATGGTTATTGGTTTCCCATTGTCCTTTATTAAAACCAACGTCAACCTTACGTCGAGTTATAACTATTCGAAATTGCCAGGTAAAATCAACAACCAGTTGAACAACAGTAACCAGTATAATTTTAACCAAGGAATTACTTTTGCGAGTAATATTAGTACCAATATCGACTTTAACTTGACTTATAATTTAGGTTACAATCAAGTAGATAATACTTTACAGCCGCAGTTGAATACTAAGTATTATGTACATACAGGAACAGGTAGATTAAATTTGATTTTTGGAAAAGGATTTGTATTCCAATCTGATTTGAGCTACTATAGATACAATGGTTTGTCTGATTCTTTCAACCAACAGTTTATTTTGTGGAATATGTCCGCAGGGAAGAAATTCTTGAAAAATCAGCGTGCAGAAGCCAAAATCACAGTGTTTGATGTCTTGAAGAAAAATAATAGCATTACTCGTACGGTAACAGATACTTATATCGCTGACGTTCGCTCAAACGTTTTGACGCAGTATTTTATGCTAACTTTCACTTATAATATTCGTAATTTCAAAGGAAATAGCTAGAGCATAAGTGGCAAAGTGAACAGAGATAAAAGCACAAAGTGTGATTAGAGATTGAGCGCATGAGTGATTATTTCTAAAATGAATTCCATTTGTAGAGACGCAATGATTTGCGTCTAAAGAGGTGTCACGTTGAAATATAGTATCAAACATGAGTCATCCCGAATTTTTAGGATTGGGATTATTTTTCAAGTTTTTATCAAAAAGGGGTCGAAAAATATTTTTCGACCCCTTTTTGATGCTACTATGCTAAATATGACTTGGCTTAAGACGCAATCATTGCGTCTCTACTGATGGAATACAAATTTTTACATAATCGCTCACTTGCTAAATTCGTGATGATTCATGTTGGAAGAATTAGGCTTTTCTTAAGCCCAAAACCTACTTCACATATCCATATTCCAGTGCAAGTTTTAGTAAACTCACCATATTTTTAACATCGAATTTAGCTAGTAAATTACTGCGATGTGTTTCTACTGTTTTTTCGCTAATACAAAGCGTATTGGCAATTGATTTGGTCGTTTGTCCTTTGGCAATCAGTTCCAAAATCTCTTTTTCTCTTCTGGTAAACTTCAATTCGTGTAGATTCCGCTCTTGATTCTTTTGACGACTCAAGCCATTCATAATAATTTCTGTTACGGCAGCGCTTTGATAATTTTTCCCTTCACTAACTGCCCTAATAGCCTCTAAAAACTCTTCTCGTCCAGTATTTTTTAATAGATACCCTGATGCACCATTTTTCAACATTTTGGTAATAAAACTTTCCTCTTGGTACATCGAAACGGCTATTACTTTGGCCAGAGGATATTGTTCGGAGATATTTTTACATATATCCAGTCCACTTTCATTACCCAAATTGATGTCAAGTAATACCACTACATTTTCAGTGGGATTCATTATTTCAAAAAGTTCTTTGGCGGATTGGCACTGCCCAATGACACTTATATCAGACTCTAATCCGAGTATATGTGCGAGCCCTTCTGTAAAAATTTTGTGGTCATCGACCAATATTACACGAATCATCTGTTTTTTTGTCAAAAATCTGGTTACTATGAAAAGCTATTTGCGATATATACTTTTTAGTGTGGGAATATTTGTCTTGAATCAACTAAAGGCTCAGCAATTACCCCACCCTGATTCCCTTTATGAAAAATCCACCTTGGAGCGATACCTCAAGGAATTTCATGAAAAAAATAATATTAAGGGACTAGCCATGACGTATTTGACTCAAGCCAAAAGTCAAGAGCGATGGAATTTGCCCGACGAATCTCCCATTGAGAGTTATCGCAAAAGTATGGATTATTTCCGAGTCTTGGGTGATTCTTTACATTACTATGAAGTAAAAGGCTCGTTGGGAACCTACTTTATGGATCGTCCAATTTTTGCCAGTTATGCCAACGAATATCTGTCGAGTGCGGTACAATACTTTCGTAAGATTCATCGACCAGATATGGAAATTGGGCATTTGATAAATCTTGCCAATCTGGCTATTCGTCAGAAAGAAATGCAGAAAGCAAAACAGTTTCTTGTCCGTGCCGATGAGTTACCGCAATCCGCTATTTCAAAAGGAAGAAATGCTGCTGCTTGGGCAGATTGGTACAGGAGAAATGGGTTTTATATTGAAGCTATTCAGAAGGCTCGTTTGAGTTTATCTATTGCCCAAAATATCAAGGTGGCATGGTTAGAGGCTGTATCTTATTTCTATTTGGGGGCGGCTTATCGAAAGTTAGGACAGAATGAGGAGGCAATTCAATCGTTAAATTTAGCACAAACAATCACCGAAAAATACTTTAGTATGCTTTTGCTCCGCAAGGCAATATATGAAGAATTAGGTTTGGTTTATGAAAATGAAAAGCTGTTTAATAAGGCTTTTCAATACACTTCTTTAGCATATCAGACTTTTCAGTTGCTGGAAAGTTCGAAGCTAGAAGTGGAGGTTCGACAATATCGAGAGTATCAATTATTGGAAGAACAACAAGAGAAAATCTCAAAAATTGCCCTCGAAAAGCGCTTGGCTGAAGCTGAACTAGTTTCCCTGAAAGCTTCACAACGGATTTATCTCTTGACGATTCTGGTGGCTTTTTTGTTACTGGTCATACTTTTGTATGCCTATTTTTCGAAACAAAAGGTTGCCAAACTCCAAGCAGACAAGGTGTTCAAAACTGCACAAATAGATACCTTGCAAGCGTTGATTAATGGACAAGAACAAGAACGACTTCGGATTTCTCAGGATTTGCACGATGGGGTAGGGACTTTGCTATCAAGAATCAAAATGATGATGGACGCTCCGTTTTGGAACAATGTCCAGTTACAACATTTGCTCGATGATGCCTGTAAAGAGGTGCGGAATATCTCAGGTAATTTGCAGCCCTCAAATCTTCAAAATTTTGGATTGATAGCTGCCATTGAAGATTTGGTAAGTAAAAATCATTCTGAGGAAACGGAAATCATATTTCAAGTTTATGGACAAAGTTTTGATTTTGGAAAAGAAAAAACCTTGATGCTTTATCGAATTGTTCAGGAATTATTGGCAAATGCCTTGAAATATGCCGAAGCTTCGGAGGTGCTTATCCAATTAAGTTTTCAAGAAAACCATATTCACTTGACCGTCGAAGATAATGGAAAGGGTTTTGATACCAACATAGCGCAAAAGTCTGTGCGAGGGTGGCAAAATATTCGTTCCAGATTAGATTACTTACAAGGAACTCTATCTATTGAAAGCGATGGACAGTTTGGTACTTCCATCAATATAGAAGTAGATGAGAATAATTGATATGATTAAGAGAAGCTGGAATGCTAAAAACAAAACTCAGGGTTTTCCCTGAGTTTTGTTTTTAGGGATTAACCCTGAGTTTTATAAGATAAAAAAAATAGAAATTTGTATTAAAGAAAGACATCTCAAGTCTACACAACAAGTTGTATCCAAAAAACACATAAATATATATTGAAAATTGAATTGGGAGCTGCATTTTACTTTTGGGCATAGGATATGTATCTATGCCTAAAGTAAAATCTCTTATTTGTTATTAATCAATGGATTACGGAATAAATATGCAAAAATTTACAAAAAAGATTTTGGTGCTATTATCATTACTTTCCTCTGTCACCATGACACTGGGTCAAAGTGGACCAGCCTTACAAAACGAACCATTTGATCTGAGTCGTGATTTTAGAGATTTTACCAATACTTATTTTTTAGCGGATAGTTTGGCAGGTTTTAACCCAACTACCGGACAAGGACAGTTGAAATGGAGACGAAACCAGTACTATCCTCAGCACGCATTTAACAATACAATGGCGGGTATTCATAAGGTCTCAGGCAATGAGTTCCCAGGTATTGAATACGCTGCCGACCCAGTACTTCCATTTAGTATTGAGTTTGTTTCGCCCAAAACAATTCGCATCAAAGCCCAAACAGGTTATGTAGCACCGTCAACCGAGCCATCATTGATGTTGGTCAAAGAACCCAATAAAGATGCTTCATGGGTTTATTCAAAAATCAAGAATGGTCATCAGTATAAAAGTGCATTTGGTACGGTTGTGATTACCGAAAATCCTTGGGCAATAGAAATTCATGACGCCAATGGCAAACTACTTACCAAGACACGCCATCAGGTAGATGGAAAAACTTCTTTTACGCCCTCATTACCTTTTTCTTTTGTTCGTCGTGCAGCAGATTATTCGCGCAGTGTTGCAGCAGTATTTACACTTTCGCCTGACGAAAAAATCTTTGGCTGTGGCGAGTCGTTCACCCGATTAAATAAATACGGACAAAAAGTAAATCTTTATACCACCGACCCTAACGGCGTAGAAACCAACGGTATGTATAAGCCTATTCCATTTTTTATGAGTAGTCGTGGATACGGAATGTTTATGCATACTTCATCGCCAATTACTTGTGATTTTGGGGCGACATTTGGAGCTTCAAACGCTTTGTTAATTGGAGATGAAAGCTTGGATTTGTTTATCTTTTTGGGTGAACCTAAAGATATTTTGGACGAATATACCAACATTACAGGCAAGGCTTCCATGCCACCGTTATGGTCGTTTGGCTTGTGGATGAGCCGTATTTCGTATTTTTCGGAGCAAGATGGTCGTACGGTTGCCAAGCAGTTGAGAGATTATAGAATTCCTTCGGATGTGATACATTTTGACACAGGCTGGTTCGAAACCGACTGGCGTTGTGATTATGAATTTTCGAAAAATCGTTTTCAGGATCCTGTCAAAATGATTGCTGATTTGAAAGAGCAAGGATTCAGAACTTGCTTGTGGCAGTTACCTTATTTTGTTCCAAAAAATGAATTGTTCTCAGAAATAGTTTCAAAAGGATTGAGTGTCAAAAATGCCAAAGGAAATCTCCCTTATGAGGATGCCGTATTAGATTTTACCAATAAAAATACCATTGAATGGTATCAGAATAAAATCGGTAATCTGCTAAAAATGGGCGTGTCAGTCATCAAAGTTGACTTTGGCGAGGCAGCGCCATTGAATGGTATTTATTCGAATGGTCGTACAGGTTTTTACGAACATAATTTGTATCCATTGCGATATAACAAAACCGTAGCAGATATCACCAAACAAATTACAGGCGACAATATCATTTGGGCTCGTAGTACATGGGCTGGTAGCCAGCGTTATCCTTTGCATTGGGGTGGCGATGCCGAGGCTTCGGATATGGGTATGGAAGCGCAGTTGAGAGGAGGCTTATCAATTGGTCTATCAGGATTTAGTTTTTGGAGTCATGATGCTGGTGGATTTGCCGCCCAAACACCAGAAGATTTATATCGTCGTTGGGCACCTTTTGGCTTATTTACTTCACATTCACGTTGCCATGGTCAACCTCCCAAAGAGCCTTGGGCTTATAGTGAGAAATTCTTGAATACTTTTAGAAAAGTAGCAGAAACAAAATATAAATTGATGCCATATATCTATGCGCAAGCAAAGGTAGCTTCTGAAAAGGGATTACCTATGATGCGTGCGCTTTTTGTAGAGTTTCCTGAAGACCCTGGAGCGTGGCAAATTGAAAACGAATACTTGCTAGGGCAAGATTTATTAGTTGCCCCAATTTTTGAAACGGGCTCAAATGAGAGAAATGTATATTTGCCAAAAGGAAAATGGATTGATTTTCAGACAAATAAAGTGTATGAAGGAGGATGGCATAAAATGGGAGGTGGTGAATTCTCAATTGTTGTTCTTGTGAAAGATGGTGCTGTGTTACCTCAAGTACAATTGGCTCAATCTACTGCACAAATTGATTGGTCAACGATAAAACTGGTCAGTTATGCCACCAATGGCGTTGCTACTGGAAAAGTTTATCTACCAAATGATAGCCAGTGGCAAGAAGTCAGTGTGTTGATAAAAGGGAAGAAAACGCAATTACTCAAAGATCCATATAACCAAAAAGTCAAGTGGAATTGTGTAAGTTTTCTTGAAAAATAATACTATTTAATTCTTCGGTCGTTACTGACTATTTATCCAATTTATTTAATACTATGAATCAAGTTAGTTTTCGCTACTTGGCTGGATTTTTACTGGCAGGGTTTGGGTTATTAGCTCAAAATCCTGCCGACCAAATTCGGCTCAACCAAGTTGGTTTTTACCCCAATGCGCCAAAACAAGCGCTTGTGGTTGGTAAAAACTATGAAAACTTTACGCTTATTGAAAAAGAATCTCACAAGGTTGTTTATAAAGGGAGAATAAAAGCTGCAGTAAAAAGCCCTTTTTCTGAGAAATACACACAGGAAATTGATTTTTCTAACTTTAAGAAAAATGGGAGTTATATACTTTCAGTAGAAAAGCTCGGAGAATCGTATCCTTTTGAAATCCGAAATAATGCATTGAGTGGCGTAGCAAAAGCTTCTATTAAAGGCTATTATTTTCAACGCGTTTCTGAGGATTTGCCTGAGAAATATGCAGGAAAGTGGGCAAGAAAAGCAGGGCATCCTGATACCTCGGTATTGGTTCATGCCAACGCCGTCTCAACGAATCGTCCTGAAGGTACTCGTATCAATTCTCCAAGAGGGTGGTATGATGCTGGGGATTACAATAAATACATTGTCAATTCGGGGATAACCATGTACACTTTGCTTTCGGCATTGGAGGATTTTCCTAAAGTTGCTAACGACCTAGAATTGAATATTCCTGAGAGTGGTAATAATCTTCCTGATTTATTAGATGAAATTCTAGTGAATTTGGAATGGATGTTAACGATGCAAGATCCAACGGATGGGGGTGTGTATCATAAGTTAACGAATGCCAATTTTGATGGAATGGTGATGCCTGACAAGGCTACTCAGCCAAGATATGTAGTACAAAAGAATACTATTGCGAGTTTAGATTTTGCAGCCGTAATGGCACAAGCTTCAAGGATTTTAAAACCCTATAACCCTGAAATATCAAGTAGGTGTTTAACATCAGCGGAAAGTGCATGGAATTGGGCAAAAGCTAATCCTAAAGTATTCTATCGTCAGAATCAGAATAACGAAAAGTTTAAACCTGCTATTACGACTGGTGGATATGAGGATAATAATGATACAGACGAATGGTTTTGGGCATCAGCAGAGTTGTTTGTAGCCACGCAAAAATCCCAATATTGGGAAGGTATCGCTAGTACTGATGTGTATTGGCTTCCTATTCAATCGTGGAATTCGGTGATGCCTTTGGGAGCATTTTCTCTGTCAAAAGCACGAAAAACTTTGCCCTCATTTACGACTAATAAAATAGCACAAATTCAAAATACCGTCTTGCAGCAGGCCGATGAAATGGTGAAGGATTTGGATAAGCCATTGTTTAGAACAGTGATGGGAAAATCAGCCAAAGATTTTATGTGGGGAAGCTCTTCTCATGCGGCTAATCAAGCCATGTTTTTACTACAAGCATTTCAGCTTAATCCTAAAAAAACCTACTTGGAGGCAGCTTTGGGAAATATGGACTACTTGTTAGGAAGAAATGGTGTTGGATATTCATTGTTAACGGGTTATGGAAGTAAATATCCTATGCACCCGCATCACCGACCGTCTATTGCCGATGGTATAGACGAGCCAGTGCCAGGACTACTTTCGGGCGGTCCCAATCCTGGTCAGCAAGACCAGTGTAAATACGATTCGAAGGTTCCAGATGAGTCTTTTTCTGATTCGGATTGTTCGTATGCCTCTAACGAAATTGCCATCAATTGGAATGCTCCATTGGTTTATTTGGCAATGGCTTTGGAGTCTTATTATCATTAAAATGCACTTTCATACATTTGTTAATACGAATAGTTTTATGCCTATTTTTTTGAAAACCGTAAAATAACTTCCAGTGGGGTTAAGTTATTGATTAATAGCTTGTTGTTTTGATTTTTTGTTGCAAAAGACCGAAATGGTTGCTCAAAAAGTTCTTTGAGTTGTACCTTTGTCACAACAAACATTATTAAAACGAACCCTTAAATTATTATGAAAAAGCTTTATAGTTTTTTAACCCTATTTTTCTCAATTGCACTTCTTTTTGGTTGTAGTTCTGACGATGACAATACCAACACTGTTCCAACAGTAGACTTCGATGTTGCCATAGGCTCGTACACGCTTCGTTCAATTTCGAATACTGCTGGTCAAGCGGTAACGGGCTCAGGTACTTTGACGGTAAAAAGAGAGAATGGTAATACCGCTGGATTTACGTATGCTGTGACCTTGAAGAGCGGAACTTCTACCTCAAATGTAAACATTACGAACACTTACACGGTATCTGTTGCTGGAACGAAAATTAGTTTTGGTACCGATCACTACTATCAGTCAGGAACGCTATATGCGTCAATTCCAACAGGTTCAGGAATTTATACGGCTGTGTTTACAAAATAATAGCATTATAAAGTAAGGATTATAATTGAATTTGATTAAAACCTTCTCATGTTTTGGGGAGGTTTTTTCATGTAAAACCCTTTTAAAATTAAGAAATTAAAACGTTTGAGATAGCAAAAATCCAGTACGCATACACAGTTAAGATTTTTAGTTGTTGTACTAACTATTGAGGATTTATGGGTAGCTTTGTAGACTTTTCAATCATCAAATTATACTCATGAATATTTACCTAAAAAAATCACTTCTATTGCTATTACCCTTCATGGTAATTTCCTGTAAACAACAATCATTTGAAGAACAGATTCAACCTATTGTCACTACTAAAAACAATTTTGACTCAGCGCTGGGAGATTACCAACTTATTTCATTAGTTGATACTAAAGGAAATCTCGTGGCGGGTAGTTCAGGTACTTTGCATTTAGAGAAAGAGTCAAATGGCTCAGCAACGATTAAGATTAGTATAGAGATTAAAACAGCAAATTCTGGAGGAGGAATGGGCTCAAGTTTTAATTATGCTGCCCAAAATGATGGAAAGAAAATACGTTTTGGTGCAGATATTATGTTGAAGCTAACGAGTTTCATGCTCCTGTAAGTGTGTACAACTACTTGACCAACTCTAATGAAGTATATACAGCAACGTTTTTGAAAAAATAAGTTTAGCGTAAAGCTTGAACACTTTCATGATTCATCCCGAATTTTAAAATTGGGATTATTCTCTAAGTTTTCTTCAAAAAAGCGGTCGGAAAATATTTTCCGACCGCTTTTTTGATGCTACTATACTAGATATAACTTGGCTGAAGATGCAATCATTGCGTCTCTACTGCTAGAATACAAATTTTTACATAATCACTCACTCGCTCAATTGTTTATTCTTTTTTATCTCCTTTTAAAAACTCTAAATTCCAGATTTTTTCCGCTTTTTGACCTAAAAACCAGAACGATACAGCAAGAATCAAAAAGAAGACTGCTTTGTGAATAGAGTCCCAGAAGTATTCAAAGAATTTGGTATAGAGGTTGATAAACAAAAAAGTAATCCCAAAACTTCGGGAGGTATAATCGTCTTGTTTGAGTCCATACCAAATGGCTACAATTGCCGCACCAGCAAATAAGACTCCCCAGTGAAATAATTCGATTTGTTTGACATGATACCAAGAATCCATATCGCCATAGTTGCCAAAAATAGAAAGTATCCAAAGCGATATAAAAAGGTATAAAAGCCCAAGGACATAAGTAGGATGCTTAAATTCTTCAAACTTTGATTTTTTAGTTATAGAAAAACTAGCGATGGTCAATATTAGACCAAACAATACAAATCGCATTGGATAGTTCATCCCAATAAAATAAGCGCCCCAGCCTGAAGCATAGCCTGTTTCTGTGCCAAACCATGTTCCGAAAGATAAAACGGCAAAAATCCAGACTAGTGTCGAAGGAAACCAGAACCCCAAACCTGCATAAATGAAGGTAGAAAGTAAAAATAGCATCGAAAAGTGCCCACTGCCATTGTCGATGACTTTTCCAAAATAGCCAACAGCTACTGCCGTTGCCAATACACCTCCCAAAAAGATGGTTTCGTTGCTAAATAGATTTTGTGGATGATTTTTGCGCCGATTAAGTCCCCAAGCATAAAGCCCCGCAGCGATACCGATAAAACCAATACAGATAGCCGTATTAGAGGAAGTAAAAAGCTCAGTGATAAGTTCGATAAGACGATTGTCTTTGAGTGCTGTAGCTACCGAAATAATGATACAAATCATGGCAATCCAAAACGCATAGATGGCCAGTTTCATCCAATCAAAAGGTCGAATTTGTATTTCGGATTTAAGTTTTTCGGCGGTATCGTTGTTGATGGTTCCTCGCTTTTGCCACTCTTCAATTGTTTCTAAGAGAAACTCACCTTGTTTTTTGTTATAATTCATGCAAGAAAGGATTTTATGAACGAATAGTTGAATCAGTCAATTTCATTCTGGTGCAAATCAAAGCATGAATTTTTCACTCCTTTTGCGTAAATGCAAATTATTTGACAAATAATCTGTGCTGATGAATAGGGTAGAGATGATATATTGTCATGAAATCAATCTCATGAAGCTTTTAGAATAGGAAGATTTTTCTTGAAATAAGTAGGTGTTGTACCTTCATATTTTTTGAAAATCGTACAAAAATAATTGACATTCTGAAAGCCCACTCGATAGCTCGCATCTGTTACGCTAGTACTTGGGTCGGCCAGTAGCTTTTTGGCCAACTTTACTCTTTCTTGAATGATAAATTCGACAGGACTTAATCCAAACTCACGTTTGAAGCTACGGAAAAAATGCGCTTTTGACATACAAGCCATATCGCTGAGTTTTTCAATGGTGAGATTCTCAGCCAAGTTCTCGCGAATGTATTTTACGACATGTGCAAAACGATTGGTATTGATGTATTGCATATAATTGTCAAAAATCAACACACGGGCTTGCGTTTGCATTAGGCGAAGCAATAGTTCTTGTAGGGCAAAATTGGCAAACAGGTCTTTGGATACATTATTTTCTTTGGAAACATATACCAACCGATCAATAGTGCTGGCTAACTCTTGGGTATTCTTGATATGAAAACGATTGAGGTCAATATCCCAAAGTTCGTTTTGCTCAACTTTAGCATATTTTTCATTTAGTAAATCTACGGTCTCTTTGATTTTTTCTTCATCAATTGCCAGAGCAATACATTGAGTAGGTGTATGTAAACTAGCTTCTGGAAAATCGATAATCATTTCTTCATTGGAAGGTACTATAACGGATTCGCCTGGCAGGTAGTCAAAACGCTTGTCTCCAAAAAGATTCATCACCTTTTTGCCACGAAGCATAGCGGTAAATACCAAGTCATTAAATTTAAGACTGACCCTTTCGCTTTGCTGATGCGTTTCGAAGATATTCAACTCACAATGATTTAAGTTGAATGTCGAACGATGCTCCACTAGCGTCTGGAGTTGTCTCAAACTGGTTAATGATTGGGTTTGTGGCGCAAATTTTTTTTCCATGACCAGAATCTCTCTTTAATTATCGGGATTGACAATCTTCAAAATGAGGGGTCGCTCTCTTTTTTGAAGACTAACACACTGTTTATAAAACTTACAAAAACAAGATAAGATTGTATTTGATGGTACAATTTACTACCAAAATACCTTTTTTGTCTGTGAATAGGTCTTTTTTATTTCCTATTTCAGCTTTATTCTATACAATTTAACAAATAGTAAGTTGTCAAGATTAAATATGATATTTTATTGTAGAAACATGATACAATAGTGAAGATTGAAGTGAGATTAAATTGAGAATTTTGAAACATCAAACAACACGAAATCCTTTTAACTCAATTTAACAACATGGAAACAACAGTAGAAGTGAGCAATTTGGTGGCACGTCCACAATTCAAAGAGAGATATGAAAACTTTATTGGTGGAGAATGGGTAGCTCCTGTGAAGGGTGAATATTTTCAGAACTCTTCACCAGTAGATGGTAGCACTTTTACGGAAGTGCCACGTTCGAGCAAAGAAGATGTGGAGTTGGCTTTGGATGCAGCACACAAAGCTTTTGCTACTTGGTCTCGTTCTTCAGCAGCTTACCGTAGTAATATTTTATTGAAAATTGCTGATGTAATGGAGGCTAATCTTCAGTACTTGGCAGCAGTGGAAACAATCGATAACGGAAAGCCCGTTCGTGAAACAATGGCGGCTGATATTCCTTTGGCGATAGACCACTTCCGCTATTTTGCTGGTATCCTTCGTGCCGATGAGGGCTCAATGTCTGAATTGGATGCTGATACGATTTCGATGCATATTCATGAGCCAATTGGGGTAGTTGCTCAGATTATTCCTTGGAACTTCCCACTTTTGATGGCGGCATGGAAACTTTGCCCAGCTTTAGCCGCTGGTTGCACTGTAGTTATGAAACCTGCCGAACAAACACCTGTTGGTTTATTAGTCCTCATGGAATTGTTACAAGACGTTCTTCCTGCTGGCGTAGTAAACGTAATCAATGGTTTTGGAGTAGAAGCAGGAAAGCCTTTAGCGCAATCGCCTAGAATAGCAAAAGTAGCCTTTACAGGAGAAACATCAACAGGTCGTTTGATTTTGCAATATGCTTCTGAAAACATTATTCCTGTAACGATGGAATTGGGAGGGAAGTCTGCCAATATTTTCTTCCCAAGTATTATGGATGCAGACGATGAGTTCTTTGACAAGTGTTTGGAAGGTGCAACTATGTTTGCCTTGAATCAAGGTGAGGTTTGTACTTGTCCATCACGTATGTTGGTTCATGAGAGCATTTATGAGAAGTTCATCGAAAGAGTTGTAGAAAGAGTTGAAAAAATCAAAATGGGCCATCCGCTTGATCCAAATACCATGATGGGTGCTCAAGCGTCTAAAGAGCAATATGATAAAATCTTAGGTTATATCGAAATTGGTCAAGAAGAAGGAGCGGAGTTGTTGACAGGTGGTGCTTCCCAGTACATTGATGGTCTACCAGAGGGATATTACATCAAACCTACGCTTTTCAAAGGACATAACAAGATGCGTATTTTCCAAGAAGAAATCTTCGGACCAGTATCTTCTATCGCTACCTTCAAAACAGTCGAAGAGGCTATTGCTATTGCCAATGACAGTTTATACGGTTTGGGAGCTGGTGTTTGGACACGTGATGCACACGAGTTATTGACCGTGCCAAGAGAGCTTCAAGCAGGTCGTGTATGGGTAAACTGCTACCACGCTTATCCTGCCCATGCTTCGTTTGGAGGATATAAAAAGTCAGGTTTTGGTCGTGAAACCCACAAAATGGCAATCAACCAATACCGTCAAACTAAAAACATTTTGTTGTCAAACAACAAAAATAAACTTGGATTCTTTTAAACAATGAGTTAGTTGTGAATGGTGAATTGTGAATAGTTGTAACAAATACTGCATAGAGGTACTATATACCTTCTTTAGGAGTAATTTGTAATTCACAATTCACTCATTCAAAATTCAAAATTGAAAACATGAATCAAATTAAGATAACAGCTTTAGCGAAAGATGTGGTTCGGCAATTGCAGAATCGACATGGGCGACTGATGTTTCATATCAGTGGTGGTTGTTGTGATGGTACTCAGCCTCAGTGCTACGAATTGGGAGAATTCCGATTAGGAGAAGTAGATATTAAATTAGGGGATGTTTGTGAATGTGCTATTTATACTACTAACGATCAGTTGGCTTTTTGGAAAGACTCTGAACTGACACTAGACGTGTCGCCAGGTAAGGGAGGAGGTTTTTCGCTAGAAGCACCTCTAGGAGTAAGATTTATTATGAAATCTAGTAAATGTGTATTGAATAGTTGATGGGTTTGTATTTTTTGAGTTAATACTAATTTACTATTTCTCCAGCTATTTAGTGTGAGGAATTATCAAATTTAAGATGTAGTTATTAGGTATGTGCTAGGTCATAAAAGTCATGACAAATCTGAAAATATCGCTATATTTGTAGTACAAAAATACGAAATAGTTATGACTGTAAATCCTCAAAATAAACCCTCAAAGAAAAGTCCTTACAAGGGACTTTTGGAAGAGCATGAACTTCATACACCAGAGGAGAGAAAAAAGAATACCGAAAGGCTCAAAAAAATACATCAACAGAATTTGCAGAAGCTTCAAAAACAGTAAATGGCTTACCTATTAGATACAAACATTATTATTTTTATTCTGAATAATGATAGTTCTAGACTTTCAAAACCTCAAAAGGATATATTATCCTCAAAATCCATTCTTTGGGCAAGTATGGCAAGCTTTCATGAAAGGCAGTTAAAATTAGAAAAGGTAACTCGCCAATCGAATATTCTATAGAAGATGCCTTAAATAAAATTAAAGACTTGGGAATAAATATCTTAACTGTAAAAGAAGAGCATATAGCGAAGATTATAGATATACCCAAAATTTATCCTAAGCAAGGCAGTCTAAAACCTCATGGAGATCCATTCGATTTACTTATCATTTCGCAATCTTTGGTAGAAAAGATGCCTGTACTTAGTACTGATGAGTATTTTCCGATTTATGATGGTCTTAAGGTAATTGACTAGACGGAAAATTCCGTTGTTTAGGGCTTTGCGCAAGAGCCATATCTTGACTTACGCAAAACCCATTAATAGTATTTCTAAAAGGTGGTGTTTTAGCTCAAATACAAGTATTGTTTTTTACTCCCACGAAATCACCGCTTTTACTAATGAAGGTTCAGTGTACAATTTAGGTAATTGTTCTGCCACTTCTTCGAAAGTAATACGGTGTGAAATCCAGCTATCTACTGATAATTCGCCTGTTTCCATCGCAGCAATAATTTCTTTGAAATTGTTCGGTTTACTATTGCGACTACCCATGATCGTCAATTCTCTTTTATGAAAACTTGGATCATTGAACTGATAGTCACCTTGGTATAATCCAACAAAAACTAATCTTCCGCCTGCTGCCAAATAATTGAAAGACTGGTGCATAGAAGCAGGGCTTCCTGTAGCATCCAAAACTACTGTTGGCATTTTTCCACCAAATACTTCCAAAATTTGTTCTACTGTTTGGTCATTAGCAACAATACTGGCATCGGCTTTTTTGTGCTCTAAGCAAAAATCTAATCGCCGCGTGTTTCTATCCACAACAGCCACTTTTGCGCCACGTAGCTTTACAAATTCGAGTACAGATAGTCCAATAGGGCCAGCGCCAACTACCAATACCAAGTCATTTGATTGCACATTTGCCCTTTCGACTGCGTGTGCTCCAATTCCAAGAGTTTCTACCAATGCCAACTGCTCATAGTTCAATTTTTCAGAAACATGAAGTTTGTGAGCAGGTACTTTGATATATTCACGCATACCCCCATCGGTGTGTACGCCCATTACTTGCAAATTTTCACAACAGTTGCCCAAATCACGCTCACAAGCCCAGCATTCGCCACAATTAAGATATGGTTCTACAGCACATTTTTGACCAATTGTCACTTCTGTAACTTCCGACCCAATGGCTATAACCTCGACGCCCAATTCATGTCCCAAAATACGAGGATATTGAAAAAAGGGTTGTCTACCCCAAAAAGCATGATAGTCAGTCCCACAAATTCCGATTTTATGGACTTTTACTAAAACTTCATTAGGGAGGAGAGAAGAAGGTTTTTCTGTATCAGAATACGCAAAAGATTCAGGTTGTAATAAGGTAAGTGTTTTCATTAAAAATTTAACATTGAGACAGCTTTTTATGCTGAATGATTGAATTATCGATTAGTAAGTGTTTTATCTATAGGGCTCAAGAAAGGATTATATACTCAAAATCGAAGGTAATGAATAAAAAAACGGGTAAAAGATTTCTCCTTTACCCGAATAGATGTGTTAGCTGTAAAAAGTGTTTATTTTGTCAACTCGTCGAATGTCAAAGACAAGAAGTAAGTTGATCCAACATTTGGATTACCATAAGCTGTGAAATATGATTTTCCTAGAATATTCGTTGCGCCTAGTTTTAAGATAGATTTTAAGCTAGAAATTTTCTTCGAAATCTGGGCATCAAAAGTAGAAATAGCTGGTACATTAGTAGCGTTTGAATCATATCCTGCAACGATACCTGACTGCCACAAAAAGGCATCTTGGTAACGCCAAATTACGTTGAAACCAATGCCAGATTTGCCAAGTTCACGGTTAGCAATTGAAGCGGAATACTTGAATTTCGGCGTATTGAATGCCGCTGTCCCTCCTTGGTCAATGATATTTTGGTCAAACTCTTTCAACGAGTTATAAGAGACATTACCACCAATTAAGAAACCTTTTGGCAAACGATAATCTACTCCAGCTGCAAAACCTTCGGTTACTGCTTTTCCTTGTGAAGAGGCTGGCATCGAGTAAATTTGACGAGTAGCTTCGCTGAGCAAACCAAGTGGCGTTCCTGTAGTAGATTGCATCAAGGTTTCTTGATAAGCAAAATTCTTAAATTGGTTGTAATAGTAGCTGGCATCGATATATAATGCATTCGCAATCAAACCACGATATCCAATTTCATAAGATTGTACAATTTCTGGCTTGTAAGGTTTAAACTCATAAGGTTTTAGGACACCTGAGGCTAATGCCGCTTGGGTACCTTGTTGCGTAGCTAATTTAGTAGTCAAATCAGCAATGGATGCTGCTGATGGTGCTACACCATAATTGTTAGCAAATGCTTGTGGATTAGCTTGAGCTTCTGCTTGCAAGCCTGTAGCAATACTAGGAGCTAAGGCTGTAGCCCTTTCCTGAATTTGAGTACCAAATGCTTTTACTGTTGCTATCGTATAGGCTGGGTTAGTCGTAGAATTCAAACCGTATTTGGTAGCATAGTTACCCAACCCACCAATAACAATCGCTTGCGGTGCTTTGATATCGACATATTGCGACTGAATTGTTGGTATTCTAAAGCCTGTTTGATAAGACACTCTGAAAGAATGCTCTTTCCAAGGAGATACTACTGCTGCCACACGCGGAGAAAACTGTCCTTCGAAGTTTTGGTTTTTGTCATAACGACTTGAGGCTACAATTTTCAACTTCTCGTTAAATAACGATTTTGTAGCTTGTAAATATGCACCCCATTCGTTTACCTGAATTCCTTTACCGTCTTTATCAGGATAAAATGTACCTCCAGAATTTAGGTCATACATACGATAGTTACTTCCTACAATTACCTCAGCAAACTTAATCTCATTTTTGAAGTTGTACATACCTTCCAACTGATACATATTGGTTTTATCATAAAGGTGTGCACCTCCATAAGGATAGGAAACATTGTCTGTGGCAGCAATATTTACATTTTTAATATCGCTAGTTAAAGCGTTGAAAACAGCCGAGCCAGGTACTGGACGACCAGCATCAGCAATACCACGAGCAACGTTGTGTGCATTGATTCCTACACTTCCTGATTGCAAGGCTTTTAGGTAAGCACCCACGTAGGTAGGATACCAAGTAGTACTTCCGCCACCCCAACTTTCGTTGAGTAACTGTGCTAATACACCCGTTGCAAAAGTATTTCCTGAACGTTCTTGAGTGGTATATCCACGCAAGTAAAAGTTTGAACCTTTCAATTCTAATTTTGCTTGTAGACCATCAAAGTTATTAAGTGAGTAACGATCAGAACCCATATATACTGAGGTTCCACTACCATACATGAATTGTCCAATGGCTTCAATATTTTCGCTCAAACGATAATGAAGTGCCACACTAGTACGAATATTTTTAGCTTCGGGTTTTACCAAATCCAATTCATTATAACCTGTACGACTCACCATCGTGCCATACGGAATCAAAGATGCTGAAGATGCGGGAAGCAAATTTGCCGCCACCATTTTGTCAGCAATTGCACGCAAATCCTGTGAAACTTCATCTCCATATACATTGACTCCATTGTAGTTAGGATCTGTCAAACGATTAGTTTTGCCAGTCAAGCCATCGTTCATATTCAAGGTATTGCTTACCGCCCAGTCTCTTGGTACACCGATGTACCAGAAGTTGACTTTCATTGCAAACTTATCATTGAACGACTGCGCCCAGCGCATACTAAAATCATAGAATGAGCTGTTAGGCTGACTACGATTGCTTTCGTGCATAAGCCCTGTTTTTAAATTGGCACTTAGACCTTTATACAAAAAAGGACTTTTTGTATTCATCAATAAAATACCATTGAGAGCATTAGGACCATAGAGAGCAGAGGCTGCACCTGGCAAAAATTCGGCACTTGCTAGGTCAATATCAGAGGTAACTACAATTGTACCCACTGAAAAGTTGGTACCAGGCGCTTGGTTGTCCATACCATCCA
This sequence comes from Flectobacillus rivi, assembly GCF_030056655.1. Classification (NCBI taxonomy): domain Bacteria; kingdom Pseudomonadati; phylum Bacteroidota; class Cytophagia; order Cytophagales; family Flectobacillaceae; genus Flectobacillus; species Flectobacillus rivi. Next base: position 111,244 of record NZ_JASHIE010000001.1, on the reverse strand, counting down.
CCAGCTGTACGAGGCGGTTATTGCCATTGGCATTAAATCCACGAGCGTTGATAGAGGTAAAAGACATAGATTGCGTCGTATAATCAATTCCTTTGAGGTATTTCAAACTCTCTAAAAAGTTGAATGAAGGGTTAGATTGAATCGAACGAATGTCAATTTTTTCAATAGTTACGGGCGATTTCATCACACTTTCTTCTACACGGGCAGCAGATACTACTACTTCTTCTCCTTGAGTAACTTGTTCTATCATGGCAATATTTAATTTGGCATGAGGTTCGGTTACAACAATTTCTTGGGTTTTGTAACCCACAAAAGAGATCGCAAGTTTGAAAGGTAGAGGGACTTGGGTGTAAAGTGTAAATGTTCCGTCAAGGTTGGTAGTGGTACCCGTCACTTTTCCTCTAATCATAATGTTAACGCCTGCCATTACTTCATTAGTGGATGCATCGGTTACTTTACCTGTGATTTTGGTTTGAGCAAAAGACGCAAAAGCGCATAGCATCAACCCCAAAGCAAGGATGCTTGTAGTAAAGATGTTTTTCATTGTTTGTTTGTATAATTGGATGAATAGAGTAGTACTCCCTCGAACCGAAAGGTAAGGATGTAAATTAGTTCAAGAATGTACAAAATGAAGATTCGAGAATTCCGTAGCGGTTAGTGGAACTGTCCAAATCTAGGCGTCGTCAGATAAATTATTAAGAATAAGTAATGATAGGAAATATCGGAAGTGCAAAAATATGTATCTACATGAGTTAACTCAAGACTTATTACACTCATGTAGGAATATCCACTTTGATGAGGATTATTAGAGGTGAATTTTTTATAGGGTAAAACAAAAAAACTGCGTTTGAATATGCTCAAACGCAGTTTTTTGACTATTTATTAAGATTTTTAGAGTTTATATAAAAATTCTCATCAACACTAATGTTACTCAAGTTGCTATCTTCTACAGATTGCCATTGCATACTTGGCTTTACTTTTAGATAAGTATTATCCGCTTTTTTAAATCTGACAGGCATATCAAAACCATCGATACAAGTGGTCCAACGATACTCTAATTTGTTTCCTGACACTTTATATTCTAAGGTTGGAATTTGTACTGTTCTAAGATATTGGTCAAAAACTTTACTCAAATTTACCTCACTTTGTTGAGAGATATAGTTTTCTATTTCTTCCGTAGTAACTGTTTTATGATAGAATACTTGATTCATTCCACGAAGGATATTTCTCCATTTTTCATCATTATCGATAATGTAACGAATCGTGTGGAGCATATTACCACCTTTGTAATACATATCTCCCGAACCTTCATGATTGACATTATAAACCCCAATAATCGGACGGTCATTACTGATAAGTTTGCGAGTTCCTAGTACGTATGCGTGTCCAGCTTCTTTTCCATAATGATACTCTGTAAACAAATTTTCAGAATAATTGGTAAAACTTTCATGAATCCACATATCTGCTATATCCTTATAGGTAATATTGTTGGCAAACCACTCATGTCCTGATTCGTGAACAATGATAAAATCCCATTTTGTCCCCCAACCAGTCCCTGACAAATCGCGACCACGATAGCCATTCTGATAACCGTTTCCATACGTTACTGAACTCTGGTGTTCCATTCCCAAATAAGGTACTTCCACTAATTTGTAGCTATCTTCATAAAACGGATATGGTCCAAACCAGTATTCAAAAGCCTTCAACATATCTTTCGCTTGATTGAAATGTGTCATTGCTTTCTGATAATTTTCAGGAAGAACAAAATAATTGAGATCTAGCTGTCCTTTTTCTCCAAAATACTTATCCGTAATTCTATAGTAGTTTGCAATGTTAAGATTAACACCGTAGTTGTTGATTGGATTTACAACCGCCCAAACAAAGGTTGTCGTATTATCACTATTTTCCTTTACACTTCTCAAACGACCGTTTGAAACGTCCATTAGCCCTTTCGGAACTGTCACCGCAATACTCATACTGTCGGGCTCGTCGTACATGTGGTCTTTGCACGGCCACCATACTGAAGCTCCAAGTCCTTGACACGAAGTAGCAATGAACCATTTGCCGTCTTTGTCTTTGCTCCACGATATACCACCATCCCAAGGAGCACGCTTCGCTACTCTTGGTTTTCCTTGATAATAAACCGTTAGGCTTTCTGTTTTACCTACCTTCTGTGGTTTTTGAAGCGTCACAAAAAAGGCGTTTCCATCTCTCTTAAACTTCAGATTTACACCATCTTGAACAATTTTACTGATGATTAGAGGTTGTTGTAAATCTACTTGCAAAACTTGTGATGGCTGTAATACTTGATAAGTAATAGTATTAAAACCGCTAAAAGTACTGTCTTTGGGCTGTACACTCACGTGCAAAGCATAATGTTTTAAGTCCCACCAAATACGCTCTTTGGTAATCGAGCCACGAAGAGTGTCATCGTGAGTAAAAGTGGGTTTGTTGACGAGTAGCTGTGCATTTACACCAAAACTGGCCATAAATAGCAAGCAAAAAAGGAGTTTTTTCATGTAAAAATAATGAGCGAAATCAAAAATCTTGACCGCAGGCGAGGGGTAAGATTTTTAAAACAAAAAGGTTTAATGAAAACAAAAGTACAAGCTTGATTTGGCTTAACGAAACAAATTACCGAATTGGTGTCGATTTTACGTTATACAGCTCTATGTTTTTGAGAAGTATTTCAAATACGGCTAAAATAAGAATATTGGCGGTTAATTTTGAGATAGAAAAGCCCTAAAAACAAAAATCCCTCGACTATTTAGTCGAAGGATTCTTGTGTAGGTTTAGAGAAAGTTATTTTTTGAGCGTGACAATAATCACCCCGTTGCGTCCTTTTTCGCCATAAGCTTCTGTGGCATGTTTATCCTTCAAAACGCTGATTGACTCGATAGTACTAGGGTCGATTCCATTTAAGCCTCCTGTCCCATAAGAAACTTCTTTTCCATTGACAATGCAGAGTGGGGCATTCATGGGCGAAGTGGCTCTCATATTGATTCTCGAAGTAGAATCATTCATAACTGTGAAAACGTTGTCTTCATTTTTTACCAAAAGCATATCTTTTACTGCAATGAATTTGGTGGAAGAATCAATCTTCGCATTTCCCATTCCTGTAAGCTTAATCGTAACTAGGGTGCCTTTTTCTTTAGTTTTTACAGAATCACCTTTGTAGGGCATGCCTACAACGACTACTTCACTTAATTGGACTAAAGGCAGTTTCTCAGCTTTGAGATTTTCGACCTTCACTGCCTGAGCATGTTCTTGTAAATAGTCATCAATAGCACTTGTCGTTTTTTCGATGATCTGTTCAGAACCTTTTGTTGTTTGAGTTACAGTAAAGGCCGTTAGACTGGTGAGTAGGATAGGCGCTAATAAAAAGTACCTTCTCAAATCTTTGCTGCTAGAGGATTTTTTGTTCATCATTGAAATACGGTGTTTTAGTTCTTGTACATTAAATGAATTTGAAAGAGGTATAGAATTTTGTCCCATGGCTACATAGAGCAATTGCATTTGGTATTGCTTTTTATCTTGCCCAGAGCCTACAACCAGACTGTCTGTTTGATACTCAATGTTTTCTTTGACGCCACGTTTGAGAAGCCATACAGCAGGATTAAACCAAAAAATCACCGATAGGATTTCAAACAATAGTACGTCTAGTGTATGTTTTTTCTCCACATGAATTGCTTCATGCGTTAAGATGGCAGGAAGGTCTTTGATCTCGTGTTTTTGGAGATTACAAAAAATGTCATTCCAAAACGAAAATGCGCCTTCTATTTGATCGCTGTGCCAAAAACGAATGTTTTCCCAATCATATACCGATGCTGTTTTCTTGATTTTTTGTATTTGTAAAACCGACCATACAACCTTTAATAAAAGCCCTGCGACAATGAGTCCATAAAAAATCTGTAACCAAGAATAATCAAATTGTTTTTCCTGAATAGCAGGTAAATACAACACCAAATTATTGGCTGGCACCGTGATTTGTGGCACAATCGAACGATTATGTAACAGAATCGGGGCTATCAATGAGTACAAGGTTGTTAACAAAAAATACCATCGATTGTAGGTATAAAAAGTTAAAGGACGGAGTAAAAAACGATAACCCAAATAGAATAAGGCTAATGATAGTTGCATTTGTACTACCATGATAAGCGTTTGATTCATAAGCTTTTCCTGTTTTGAATAGCTGTTAAATTTTCATAATTATCAGGTGTATGTTTGCCTTACAATACAAACATACGAAGAAATCGAATATCTACGAAATTTTCGTAGATATTTTTTGTAAATAATTTTAAAGGGCGAAAAGAGGAAAAAAAGCATGTTGAGAAATTGAAAACTTATGATTTACCGTTTTGAATCATATTTAAAATTTCTTGTAAATCATCGGGGGTTATTTTTTCTTCTTGAGCAAAAAAACTTACTAATTCTTTATACGAATTTTTGAAATAGCCAGATACCACATTGCCTACGTGCTCACGCTTGTAGCTTTCTTGTGGAATCGCAGGTTCGTAACGGAAAGCATTGGCGTATTTTACAGCCTTGACAAATCCTTTTTTCTCCAAGTTTTTTACCGTGGAAGCCAGTGTCGTATAGGGAGGTTTTTCGCCAGTGAGGCCTTCTAATATATCTTTGACAAATCCGCCTTTTTTACTCCAAATCACTAGCATAGCTTCCTCTTCGGAAGGTGTTAATTTTTCCATTATGTTAAAGTTTGATTATTACAAAGGTATAAAAAAACAAACACCTACGAATATTTCGTAGGTGTTTGTTTTCAAAATTCAACAGTGTATTTCCATATTTTTGAAATTCCTTCTGTTGTTTCTTTATTATATTGTTTTGAGAATGGAAAAATTATACTAACAGGTTTATTTTGGCATTCATACGAATAGTAAAGAGCAAATCCAAGGGTTTGGGCTTTTGTAGATAAAGGAGACAAATACAGATTAGTTATATTTTTTTCTTGATTACGTTTCGATATAAATTCTTGAAGTGACTGGGCAGTAATAAATGGATCATTTGCAGGTGCCATTATCATGTATTTTTCATCCAAAAATGAAGCATCACCTTTTGAAGCTGAATTATCTATAACATTTGAAGCTTTTAGTATGTTCTCTTGATACATGTCAGGTTGTAAGGACGGGAATCCGAATAGATGTACTTTTGTTGTGTTATTTTTAAATTTTACAATATCATTTATTCGATTATAGTCATATCCAGCTCCAATGATTAGGTAATCATTGGATGTGTCAGGTGAATGAGTACCTTCACAACCATTAATCTGTCTACTTTCAAAGGAGTCAGTTGAAAATAAGGTCTCTTCTTTTTTTATATATTTATTAGGATCTGTGTAAATGAAATCGACTTTTTTAACTCCTAATTTCTTAATATACAAAACAAAGAATATTAAGTGCGGCCTAATAAATCCAGTAATGTCAACACAGATTTCCTTACTAATCCAATCTTCTATCTCAGATTTAGAAAAATATTCTGAGATAGTATCAGCCTCAGTAAAGCCAGTTGAAAATTTAAAGATTTTCCCAGTATGTGGTAAATCTTCAGGCATGAACATGTACTCAGGAAAGATTAACCAGTGTTTTGTAGGTGCTTGAATGGCATCAAAGATAGTTTTAACTCTTGCACTATTGTTGTAGCATGAGATTACAATATCATATTTTTTACGATTTAAATCTTCTACCTTAGAAAAAGAGTGCTTATAAAAAATTGAATAGTCGACTTTTTGCATCAGAATTCAATACTAATTTGGTGATTACCTATATTTTTATTGTTAATACTGTATTTACGTTCTTCTGATTCTAAATATTTTTTAAATGTTCCTCCTTCTTTATCAAATATATATTTTAAATCAGTAGCAGTTATATCTATTACCCCACGTTTGGATAGGGATAATTCCCATTTAGGAATTATTGCACTGTTAATTTTGAATACTCTATTTTTGATTTCGCTATTTCTTTGTCTTCGATTATCTTCTTCAATTAGGTAGGAGTAGTTTAAAAGGGTATCAAAGTAGGCTGCGAATTCAGGGCTTATTTCACTCTGATTAATTCTAAATATAGAAATTGAACTTTCTGGAGGAATATCTGCAAATCGTATTGTTTGTAATAATTCACCTATACGAGTAAGTGCAATGACAGCCATATCACTACTATTTCCTAAATCTTCAAAAATCCTTTGACTTTCTTTATAAATTCCAGAAAGTTGAGAGTCAATAGATATAATTGACTTGAATTTAAATGGATTTTCTTGGTTGAATTCAGCTTGTTTGAATATTTCTTTCAACATTCGTAATAAGGTTCTCGGGTTCCCTGATGCGAGCTTTAAAAGATTTTCAAAGCCAAAGTATGGCAACATATAATTATTTTCTCTGTGCAACTGATCTATGAAATCAAATTTGTAATATTTCAAAATTTTATCTTGCTCAGGATACTCTCCAGGTGATTTCGAAGCTGTAAGGCTCTCAACAATTTCAATTAATTTGTCAAATCCGTTTGTTCTAATATGCCTGTAGATTAAAAGAATCGTAGCTTTCTGTAGTAGTAGACTATCTAGTTTATTTATATTTGCGATGACTTTTGATGAAGACTTTTCATCCACATTATTAAGGAGTATTCCTTTCAACTTAGTAATATGCTTAAGTTCGCGATTATTAGCTTTTTTTAATAGGTGTTCACTTAGTTCAGATGGATTATTGAGATTGATTTCTTGGAAAAAGGAGGAAAACTCCCTTTCATTTGTATTGTATTCGGATAACCTAAGTTTTTTTTCACAAATTCCTCTCAAATACGCAAAATTTCTCTCGTTATCTCTAAGTATATTATCAAGGTTTAATAGTTCAAATTCTGCCCCTTCTTTAATTTCTTCTAAACCGCTATAAGTTTGGAATGTTTGAATACCATAATGTCTGGAGCCAATTTTAAAGGAGGTAGGATTTTCTTTTTCTCTAAGTAAGGTATTGTAATATTTTTGTTGGTATTCTAATAAGTTTTCATACTCATCTATTAAATAAACAAACTGTATCGTGCTAAAAAAACTTATCTTTTCTTTAAGTAACTTCGGTAGCCCAAAAAAGAACTTTGTCGGAGATATATGTATTTTGAAGTTATCGCTAAACCCTTTTCCATTTGTAAAGACGAGATTGTTTACTTCAATAGACAAGTCCACCAACAGCTTGTCAAGATAGATTATTACAGAAGTTAAACTTTCAAATGTGTAATCTGGTTTAATATCGAATAGTTTGGTGATTTCATTCAGAATATCCCGATTAATGAATTCATTATTAGATATATAATCCAATTCATCTAGGACTTTTAATAATAATATGCCTACCCATATTTCAGAGTAGTATTCAAATATTGATTTCCAGAAGGATTCATCATAACCTTTTCTATGAAATCTTGCTCCATTTAGCCCACTACACCTCCAATAGATCCCTATATAGCCATCACTTTTCAGTTGACACATGATATTATCTCTATATCTCAGCTTCTGAAGCTCAAATGAGAAATACTTCATAACATGTGTCTTTCCACTTCCTTTGCTTCCAAGGACAATCATAGATACTGGAGATGTTGGTTTGATCAAGTCAACAAATGGTACAGGAAAATCAACCCAATAATCAAATAACTGTTCATTAGTATAATCAACAGCTTTAGTTATGTCGAATGGATTATTCATAGTATTAGTTGTATATTTTTCGATATCGTTTAAAAATAGGATTCCATTTCTTTTGCTCGTTTTCGAACCAAAATATTGGAAGAGTGTTGTCAGGAGTATTGTGATAGAGACCTAAAAGTAACTGACAGTTAGAAAAACCTAGTTTATGATTATCTGAATATTGATTTATCCTGTGACTCTCAACTCCTTCATAAGACGCCAGTATTTTCATCATTTCTTTACCATGTTTTGTTGCAATTCCTTTCATAGAAGTTTTGCTTATAAAATCTGGAAGGTTTTCATCGTAATATCTCGAAGTATCTCCAAAACATTTAAATGAATCATCCAAGTCGAAAACTGCTTCTATTGAATCAAATTGAGTTTTTTGCTGAATATTATTTTTACCTGTGCTAGTTGCGAATAACATTAGATATCCTGTATTAATAGTAGAATCGATTTTTTTAATTTTTTCAATTATATTTTTTGAGTAGAGTTTCGCTTGGACTCCAGACCCGCAAAAATCATCAATAAATATATAATTCCGTATTTGAGGCTCTCTGAGATTCCTATTATTATCATCGGCGAATATATCTGATGAGTTTATGAAAAGGGAGCGCGGAAGAGAGTTTTCTTGCCTAAAGTAATAGAGTAAATGAGTGCCACTCTCAGAGGGATTTCCCACTCCTAAAAACCTTGTATTTTTTAACTCATGGTTAAATTTTGAGGTAATAAATTCAAAATCTGTAGTATCATGGTTATTTTCTCTAATCCTACGTACAACCTGATATTTAAATAAATCTCTGTAAAGAACCTTTAGCATTTCGCGCATTTGAATATTTCCGAAGTACATAAATTGAGATAACAAATAAAGGGCATTTGTTTTTTCTTTTGCATCATCAAAGTTTTCAAGCCAACTTGTTATATTTGCTCTTTTCACTTTACCCTCCCAAATGGTTTCGCTCAAGACTTTTATTTTTTGATAAAGTATTTCATCAAAAGTTTGCTGATCATACATAAAATATCTATTTTTTCTTGAATATAGTGACAATTTCTCTTGTAATTAAACTAGCCGTTTTATTCCTTTTAGTCATTAAACCATATGAATGTATATCATCCGCAAGTTCAAAAACTATTTCGAATCCTTGTTTTATTGCTAAATCTTTTAAAAACTTTTGAGTTAAAAACTGTTTTCCACAGATCAAATTGTTGGCAGCAACCAAAATCATATATTTATCTTTTTTCAATACTCTAAACAACTCAGAAAAAACTATTTCCATTTCGTTTAAATAATTTGCAGCAATATGCGCTCTTAACCTATTTACAGTGAATATATCCCTTAGAAAGGAATTTGCCTCCTCTAAACTTGTTTCTTTAAAATCTTTAAAGTCTTTAACTTGGTAATTTTCTCTTCCAATTGTCTTTCCATCTAAAATTTTTAAATCATTTGGAAAAGCAATTTTAGTCCAATTTATGTTCAAACTAGAGGCTCTAATATATTTTTGAGCTCCTGCATATGGAGGAGAGGTTATTATGAAATCAATTGTTTCCTCCTCGAGTTTTCTCTTAGAAATTAGATCTGATGTTATGAATCTGCAATCATCTCCAATTATCTTTGATTCGATGTTATATTCAGAGGTTAACACATTTAAATTGGTCAGTCTCTTTTTATTATTTTTTACTATTTCTAAAAATTTTTGTAAAACATTCACGGATGTCAAATTAGATAGTAGCTTGGAAATATTATTATTTGCTATTTCATTATTTTTCAATTTCAGTTTTACGGGAACGGTAATTCTTGGATCTGCCAAACTTACTTTCCTAGCACAAACTGAAAAGGAAATTAAAAAAAAAGATTTGAGAGGTTCATCAGAAATATCATCTATACACCTCAATATTTTTTTTAATTGTTTGATAGTTGGTTGCTCATACCAATGATTGATATTTATTACATCTGGTGTTTTACACTGATCATCATTAAGAGTATAATATAAATTAATAATTCTTTTTTCAGCTTCATCAATATCACTGATTTTAAGATTTGTGGTTTTAACTTTTGCAATTAATCTTGCTAGAGGATTTGAATCGATTCCCCATGCTTTTCTTTTTGCTAAAATAGCTTCGAGGAGTACAGTACCTGAACCACAAAACGGATCTAAAACAATATCATTAGGTTTTGAAAAAATATTATTATTTAGAAAGAAATAGGGAATATGACTTAGTAGTTTCGCAGGATACGGATGAATAAAATGAGTCGCTCGTTCTGAATTTGGGATATCTTTTACTAACTTCCTAAATGAAACTTCTATAGGATTTTTCCCATCATAACAATTTTTAAAACTGTTAAATAATTGCTTAAACTCCTCATTCTTAATAAAATTTGTTGAATTTGATTCTACCATTATTATCTATTTTATTATAATTATATCCTGTTCTCAAAAAAGTATAAAGTAAGTAACTTTTTCTTAATATTTTTTTAAAATACTAGAAACAAGACCATAAAATTATTCGATAAGATTCATAGAGTATACCGATTTATTATTTATTGCTGTAGTGTGTATTGCTAAATACAAGGTTATGCCTTGTGTTACTCCATATAATTAATCAATTATTGAAATAGTCTAGTTGGAGTCCTTGACTTGAAATGTACCATTTATCGTTTCCTGCGTTGTAAAAATAGGAATTGAAAGAATCGTCCATTCTACTTTTGCTGAGATAGCGTAATTAATTTTTTGGCTTTTAGTATCCTGATAAGCAGTGATACTAGTGGGTTGCCAACGAACGCCAGTATTCCACCCTGATTCCATGCCTTGCATAGCTAAGACTTCGATTTTTTGATGCTTTTCATAATAAAGAATCACTTCTTTTTTGAAAAGTTTGTAGTCTTCTACTGAGAAAACTGTTGTAAACATTCGGCTGGGATCATGACCTTTTGCCATCTCAAAATACTGAGGAGGAGCCTTTTTGGTACCTGCTTGGCTCATTGTACCTGGGAAAAGGATAAAGACTAAAATGGCTGTCAACATGCCATTTTTCCGGGAGATGTTACGGAGGGAGAAGAAAAGTAATCTTAGATAGAGGACAATAAGCGCGAGATTCAAAAGTCCCCAAAATAGGTAAAGCATAAAAATTGGGATTTATCGTAGAAAATTTATTTCACGCAAATTAACATTAACATTTTTGAGAATCCATTATAAATATGATAATCGGTAAATATAAAAAATCCCTTTGTTTGGCATTTATACCATCACAAAGGGATTTTTATATGATACTGGAAGAAATTACTTAATCGACGTTCCATTCACTACTACATTTTTCAGTGTAAAACCTTTTACTACTGATTTGTCGATAGCAGGGTTTTTACTTTCTACTTTAAAGTTTTCAAAAGTAAAATTGGAAAGTTTGTCGTATTCCGACACGGCTACATCGTAGAATATATCACATTTCACTTCGATGTTTCTCAAAGTAACATGATCTGAATAGGAGAGAGGCACATCTTTACGTCCCTGTAAGTCAAAAAACTGTTTCCATGGTTTTACAAACAGTAAACTGTGAGAATTTCCTTTGACATTTTCGACTAAAATATACTCATATAATTGTGGCGTATCAGGACGCATTTTGAGCCATAAAACTCTGGTTGCTTCATTCACATAACAGTTACGCATGATGATATTGCGGTTGTGAATCGCCTCGCTACCACAAGTAAGAGCAGAATGACAAAAGCCAAACTCACAATCTTCGATAATGATATTTTTGTTGGCACCATTGTTAGGCACTTTATCTGCCCAAGGACCTTTGCCACCTTTTAGCGCAATAGCATCGTCATTGACAGACAAATAACAACCTTTTACCAAAACATTGATACAAGCATCTATATCAATGGCATCGGTACTTGGTGCTTTTACAGGTTTTTCTGGCGAGAAAATGTGTGCATCTAAGACCTTTACGTTGTTACATTGATACAAATGGGTAGTCCAAAAACCTGAGTTATGCAAGTTTACATCTTGAATCTGTACATTATTGGATTTCCAGACAAAAACCAAACGAGGGCGTGAAACCTCTAAATTGGTACAATTGGGGTTTTCCTTTCTTCTTTGCCAAAACGCCTGCCAATATTTCAAGCCATTTCCATCAATAGTGCCTTTTCCCGAAATGGTAAAACCATCTACTTGATAAGCATTTACCAAAGCCGTGAAATAATCTAGGCTTTGTCCTTCCATACGTGAAGGTAATTTGGGGTAATCTTCAATATTGTCCGAGCCTTTCAATTTACCGCCTTCTACTACGTGTAAATGGGTTTTAGGTTTGAAAAAAAGCGCTCCACTCAAAAACGTACCTTGAGGAATGACAATGACACCACCCTTTTCGGTTGCTATATCAATAATCTTCTGGATGGCTTCAGTTTGTACTAAAGTGCTATCGTTTTTGACGCCATAATCGGTAATAACGTAAGCTTTTCCGAGTTGGGGTAAAGCGATTTTTTTATTAACCGTAAACCAGCTCGAAATAGGAGTACCATCAGGAAACAATTGCTTCGTATTTTTTTGAGCATTGATTAAGCTCAATCCCACCAGTGAACATGCCAAGGCAAGCAGTATTTTTTTCATTTTGTCTTAAAGCTATTATAAGTTTCAACTGGCAATATGTCGCCAAAAATTGATTTAGCCATCCTGCTTCCTCGGTTGATGGGATAATAATTTGTGATTGAACGAATGAGTGATTTAGTGATTATATTTTTAATATGATTTAGGAATCAAAAAGGCGGTCGAAATTATTTTTCGACCGCCTTTTTGATGCAAAATATAAGATTGACATTGCTGTAGACGCAATGCCTTGCGTCTACAGCAATAAAAAATAAACTAGATAATTACTCATTCACTCAATCACAACTCACTCAATTACAATTCGCTCACAACTCACTCAATAGCAGATTGAGAATATCCTTATTGCTTTATCTGAATGACCGAACGGGGTTTGGTATTCTTGATTGATTCGGGCAACGATGCTAAAATGCTTTTTTTGAGGGCGTTTAACACGGCAGTTTTGGCAAAGTTTTTATGTGCTACCAAACTCACCTCTCGCACAGGGGCTGGACTAGCAAACTGTCGGATGAGACCTTTATGTTTTTCCTCAAAATCTAGCGTTGCAAGTTCTGGTAATATCGTAATTCCTTGATTTCTTTCTACCATTTTGCGTAGTGTTTCTAAACTTCCCGCTTGGTATTCAAACTGCCCAAAACCAATCGTTTTACGTTTTAACTCACAAAGATTTTCAATTTGCGAGCGGAGGCAGTGCCCTTCTTCCAAAAGCCACAATTCTTTCGGGTCAATATCTTCAGAAAGGGCGTATTCTTTTTGGTACAAAGCATTTTGCTTTGATACATATAAGACTAATTCTTCATAAAAAATATGATGCTCGATAATATTGGGCTGTTGAAGTGGCGTTGCCAATAAACCAATATCCAAATCATCATTTTTAAGTGCCTGTATAATTCTTTCGGTGGTAAGCTCTTTGATTTTTAGTTCCAATTTTGGATATTCTTCCAAGAAACTAGACAGGAATAATGGCAATAAATAAGGCGCAATCGTAGGAATTACACCCAAGCGAATTTCACCAGAAACCTCGTTTTTACCTGAATTCACCACCTCCTTGATTTTGCTAAATTCGGCAACTGTGATACGGGCTTGTTGGATAATTTCGGCTCCAATCTGAGTGGTCACTACGGGTTGTCTACTACGATCAAAAATTTTCACTCCTAGTTCATCCTCCAGTTTTTGTATTTGCATACTCAGCGTGGGTTGGGTTACAAAACAGCTTTCGGCAGCTTGAACAAAATTTCGAAGATTTTCGACCGCAATAATGTATTCTAACTGAGTGATAGTCATAGTTTTAAATGTTTGTATTGATAATCTTTATAGGGCTATCAATAATATCAATTTGTATCGAGAAAGTTTTGTGATGACCTTTGTATTGTCAAAACGAAAATAATACTTTTCAAATACGATATTCATTTTAACTAGTGAAATAATATATTTGAATTGTACAATTTTAATATTTATTCAATCATAAATTTACAAAAAAAATGTCTAAAATGTTAGGTTTAGGTGCTCAATTCCCAGCTTTCAAAAAATCTGCTGTTGTATCTTTAGAAAAAGGTAAAGAATTCTACGATATTACTTCTGAAGACCATATCAACGCAGGTAAATGGATGGTAATGTTCTGGTGGCCAAAAGATTTTACTTTCGTTTGTCCAACTGAAATCGCTGCATTCAACGCTAAATCTGAAGACTTTGCTGACCGTGATGCAATCTTGATCGGTGCTTCAACTGACTCTGAATTTGTTCACTTGGCATGGAGAAACAATCATGATGATCTTCGTGGTTTGAAATTCCCTATGTTGGCTGATACATCTAAATCTTTGGCTGAAGAATTAGGTATTTTGGAAGCTAACGAGAAAATCGCTTACCGTGTAACTTACATCGTTGACCCACAAGGTGTTATCCGTTGGGTATGTGCTAACGATTTGTCAGTAGGACGTAATGTTGACGAAGTAATCCGTGTATTGGATGCTCTTCAAACAGACGAACTTTGCCCATGTAACTGGAAAGCTGGCGAAGAAACTTTGTCAGTTTAGTTGATATAAAATTAAGTAGCATTGTTTGAGTAATTAAACAATGCTACTTTTCCTAGATACCTTACCAAAGGTACTTGAGCGAAGCAATTTATGGTATGCCAAATGATAAATATCACTAAGTTTCGCTTTACCACCACTAAAATTTTATACAGTGTATTTATAGGCTATTTGTAAAAATAAGCACATAAATATTACACTTTGGGCTAACATGATTGTGTTAGCTTTTCTTCAAATAAGACTTTCAGGATTCTATAAATAACATCATAACATGTTTGGAACTACAAGTGAAACGAAAAAGAACTTGTTGGCAGAATTAAACTTGCCAACGGATTTAGCTTCTGTGTTTTTGGATAGATTAAACTCAGCAGATCACCGTTATATCAAAGACCTTAAAATCAACGTAAGCAATTCATTGAAAGCTTCCACTTTGTCTGAAAAAGATGCGGTTCTTTTGGCTTTGGGTGTAGCTATCAATGAAAAGGCAACTTTATTGGTATCTTCATTGGAGGAGTTGGCAAAAGCAAAAGGCGTAGAAGAAAAAGAATTGTTGGAAGTAGCAAGTTGTGTTTCGTTGATGAACGCCAACAACGTATTCTACCGTTTCCGTCACTTCATGGACAAAGAATCATACAATAATATCCCAGCAGGTATTCGTATGTCGATCATGATGAATCCTGTTTTGGGTAAAGAATTTTTTGAATTATTGAGCTTGGTTATCTCGGCAATTAACGGTTGTGAAATGTGTGTTACTTCTCACGAGGCATCTGTAAAAAGTCATGGTGCTAGCGAGCAACGTATATTTGAAGCAGTTCGTTTAGGAGCTGTTTTGAAAAGCTTTATTGTGTTATTGTAATCAGCTGGGAGCATTTTCCTAATGAAATTCTAATACAATAACCACAAGGTTTTGAGAGTTATATAATCAAAATCTCCAAGATAGATTTTACTATCTCGACCATTTGGAAAAGGTTTTAGGTTTGTATCTGTAAAGTAATCGTGGAATAGATTGATACAAAAAGGTTGATAGAAGTACGCTTCTATCAACCTAAACCTAAGACTTCATATATCTACCGTCACAAAATACGTTTTGGGACGGTTTTTTTATGTCCTTTATTGATGTTCTGTTGTAAAGAATTTAGAAAAATTAGCTAACAAATTCTTATTGAATAATGGCATTAACCTTACTCAGCCATAACTCTTTACCTTCACAATTCCAGTGTGAATCACCATTAAGATAATACATTTTTCCTAAATTGTTAAAATCTCTGAAAATTTCGATAAAAGGCACTTTCAAGTCAGAACTGTACTGTATTTTTTCAATCAAATGATTATAATTCCCTAGTTCTGGATTAGTTACGCTCACTTTATTGGGAATCAATGCCAAAACTACTTGGTCGAACCCAGCAGATTGGTAATGTGCCGCTGAACCATTGATGACCTCAATCATTTTGTTTACTTCGGGATTATCTAAAGGATAAAAAGAAGAGGTTTTTTCAGAAGCTTTCGCCTCATCTCTATAAAACAAAGCTTGTTTGTCAGGAGATAAAACTACTCCTGATTCTACTCTTCCAAATACTTTTTCGTTGAAGGCTGCCTTGGCTTCTCTGAATTCTAAAAAGAAATCGTAATTAAATAACGTATGTTGTAAGCGTTCCTCAACCTGAGACGGGAAGAGCCATGTCAAAAACTCCTCTGATTTTTGGAACAAACGTCTTTTCCACGAAAGCTGCGGGGCTTGTACTTCAGCAATAGTATCATGTCCAATAATTTGGTAATTATCGACTTTCTCACTAAAATGCTCACGTGCCGTACGTTCAACAGACTCAAGAATGAGAATATTGTGGTAGTTAGTGTCCAACTTAATTTGGCTACTATTTGCCCAATGCAAATACGTATATTTATCTGCCTTGAGCATCGAAGAATCAACACGGGCAGGTTCTGTAAAACTATCCCCGAGGATATATAAATGCACAGGCTTTTTAGTTGAATCTTTGGTGATTGCAGTGCCAGCACATGTTTTTACAGGGTCTTTGAACTCAGGTAAATAGGAGAGACGATACAAATCTCCATTGCGATAATCATCTGGAAAAAAGCCCAAAGGTCCTGTGGTGCGATATACCACAGGCGAATAAGCCTGAATCCATAAAAATATGGCGACGAATAAACAGCTATATTTTAATACTTTAAAAATCATAAATTTCTCAATTAACTAACACGAAAGATTAAATTAATCATATATCTGTGGCATTGCAGTATCTTTCTGATTGTAAGAGCATGTTTAAATTTTGTAAGCCATTAAAAATGAAAAATTTGTATTTCTTTTTACGAAATCCTATTGTCTGAGCCGCAGGCGAGTTTAGGATTTCTTGACTTTCTTTTGCGGCCGCCGCGCGGTTACTTTTCTTGTGTCAAGACAAGAAAAGTAAGGAGTGTCAAATGGAAATTAAGTTTTTCTGCAAATGCCAAATAAAGTTTTTAAACATATTCTGAGTACCTTCAAATAACGGATATACTATTAAAAACATCGTCTTGTTATTTATTACTTTTACCCAAAACTAGAATTGAAAATAGATAAACTGATTCGTTTCAAATACACCCAAGAAATATGTCAGAAACGCCAAACCACAAGTCAGTAACCAAAATTTCTTATTCGAGCTTGTATCTACATAAAAATACTTCCAGTCTTTTATCATCAATAATGCTATTAGCATAAAACAGAAAATCAATTCAGCCTGATTAAGTGGACTTTGTAAGGTATCTGTCAGCGAAGTAAAGCTAATTTTACGCAAAATTACTGTAGCATCATGTACATTTTTAGCCCTAAAAAATACCCAAGCTAGCATTACCAATATAAATGAGCTGAGCACATTAAGGGTTTTTCCCCAGAGGTTTTGTGGTAATTTTAGGTTTGGGAAATATTTATTTCTGAAAATGGCAACTATCAAATAGAAGCCATGTAAAGAACCCCAAATGACAAAAGTCCAGTTAGCGCCATGCCATAGTCCACTGACCATAAAGACAATAAACTGGTTTAAATATTTTCTGAACTCTGACACACGATTTCCACCTAAAGGAATATACAAATAGTCTCTAAACCAAGATGATAGAGAGATATGCCAACGTCTCCAAAACTCAGAAATTGAACTCGAAAAGTAAGGGCTATGAAAGTTTTCCATCAGTTCAAATCCCATAACACGAGCCGTTCCAAGTGCAATTTCGGAGTACCCTGAAAAATCGCAATAGATTTGGAAGGTGTAAAAGAAGGTAGCCAGTAGGAGCGAAAGCCCATTTTTATTTTCGGGTTGGTTATAGCAATGATCAACCAACATAGCAAGTCTATCTGCGATAACTACTTTTTTGAAAAGACCAAATACTATCAAAAACAAGCCACTTTTTACTTTCTCCCAATTGAATTGATGAAATTGATGAAACTGATAAAGGACATTTTGTGGGCGCTCGATGGGGCCTGCAACCAACTGCGGATAAAACATCACATACAAGGCATAGATACCAAAATGGCGTTCAGCCTTATGGTTTCCTCGATACACTTCTATCGTGTAACTCATTGCCTGAAAGGTATGAAACGACAATCCAACAGGTAGCAAAATATCCAATGCTTTGATGGGATTGGTCATAGATGCCCAACTCAAAACTTCAGTTAGACTATTATTCAGGAAGTTGAAATATTTGAAATAAACCAGAATACCTATATTGGAAATTAAACTGACGACCAGTAAAAGCTTCCGTTTTACGGCATTTTGTTCATTTTCAAGAAGTATCCCAGCGATGTAATCGATAATGATGGTACTCAGCAATATCAGAAAATAGATAGGCTTGAATATCATGTAGAAATAACAACTTGCCAACAAAAGCAATCGCCATCTGCCTGACCAACCAAGGCTGAAGTACGCAAGCGTAACAATAACAAAAAAGATTAAAAAATGTACAGTATTAAATAACATAGTTTATGATTTGTATCTATCCAACAGTCGGGTCTGCACGTTGAGATGATACTACAGCTAAAGTTTTGAGATACGAAACTATTTCAATTTGATTGACCACGTTTCGATATTCTGATTATTATGCGTTGTTATAATAAGTTTGTTATAGGAGTCTGAATATTGAATAATAGGGGCGGAGCTTGAGATAATTGGCTTGTCTGATACTTGCTCGCCTTTTTCATTATACAAATAATACGAAGTCCAGCCGTTAAAGATAGCATAAAATCTACGACCACTACCTAAGTTGTAGTATTTGAGATATTTACGTCCAAAAGCTAGGTCTTTTATCGTAAAAAGTTCTTTATCATTTTTATCTAAAACAGTTACTACTTTATTGTTACCTCTCATTACGACCCAATCGTTGGGCTTGTCGGAGGCACAAAGTTGGAATTTATATTCTGTATCTGGTCTAAAAAACTGATTTTTTTGTACGACCTTTCCTGACATATTGATTTTGAAAAATTCTCCTTTTTGTCCCAAAACTAAAATGGCGATTTGACCATCAGTTTGGTCTAATACTGGAGCCGATAGAGTTGGAACGTTTGTTTTTACAGGAAATCCAGTTGTAAATTCACCCTTTTCATTGACGATACCCAACAAACCATTTTCAGTAAGACAAACAGTATAAACTAACCCTTTATAACCAATCGTAGGAAGTGGGCCGAGCGAGTTTTCTAAGGATTTTTGTTTAAAGCTATTCGTTTCGTCTAAACTTTCAGCGTTCAAACTTAGGCACAAACCATTCGAAGTGATAATATTGATTTGATTGTTGGATTCAGCAACAGCCCAACTAGTTGAATTTAAGCCCGAAATAGGAGCACTACTGTTTACCTCAAAGCCATCTGTTTCACGTTTCAAAACATAGGCTTTCTGAGTAGTAAGTATCAATAAACGTTGTTTTTTATCCGTACTGGTTTTTAAAAATTGTGGTTCGCCTAATATTTTTCCTTGTAGCGAGGTAGACCAGATTTTTTTACCATCATTCAATAAAACAAGTTGATTGCCAGCCGTTTGAAATAGTAATTCTGATGCTTTGCTAATAGGGTTTACCAACATGAGCGGTTTACCCGCAACATTGTAACTGTATTGTTTAAGTTTTAATAGTCTATAGTCATATTTTCCAGAAGAACTTCCTTTGTATGAATCGCCTTTGAGAAACGAAAACTTTGATTTCTCTTCGTTAGATTGATATAATAAAAAAGTAATTCCTGAAGACTCAAAGGTTTCTTTTGACATTTCGAACCAAGGAGAAGGTAGCAAGGCTTGAAGCCCAGTTAGGGCTTTATTAGGTTCCGAAATCCAGACAATGTTATTTTCGCCGAGCTTCTTTAGGAGCGATTGATGACGACTACTACTCGACCAAACCTCATTTCTACTAATACTAAGTAGATATTCCTGTAAAGTACTTAAATCACTTGCTAGAATAATAAAGTCCTTATATTCTGTAAAAATACAATTACTAAAACCTGAAAAAATAGGTCCTAAAACCATTGCTGGAAATTCACGTACCCCCAAGGCTGTAACAGTAAACGAACCATAAGGGATAGCAAAAGGTTTTTGTCCTTTGGCATTGGCTACTTTGATAGTAACCTCTTTTAGTAAGTTTTTGATTTCCTTATTTTGGATAAGAACAATCTTATTGGCTTTGCTGGGATCACTGCCTTCAAGATTTAACAAACTGACACTATTTTGGATATTATCCTGAATAGCGTCAAAATCTATGTCAAAATCGCTTTTAGCAGAAGTCTGAAGTTTGGATAAATAGTCATCCGACTCAATTTGCTTTTGGCAATTATCTTTCAACTCGCTGGACTGGTCAACACTAATATTAAGCACCATTGAGCAAGAGTTAGGAATCATATTGGCAACATCAAACTTTTTAGCTGATTGTGTTCCGAAGATTTCTGGATTGGGACTCACCGAAAATGCCTCTACGCCATAGTTAAGGAAACTATCTTTGAGATACCACGTCCACGACTGAGGCAAAATACTGGCTAAATAGGGAGCTGAGGTACGTTTTTGCTCTACTACTTTTATACCAAATTCTCTAATGGCACGAGCATTTACATGAGTAGTCATTAGAGTAGATTCTGTAAAAGTAGACAAATCCTTAAGTGATAAATTTTGAGCCCAATCATGTTTTTTGCTCAAAAGAATTTCCTCTAAAACGAGCGTGGAAGGACTAATTATTAGAAAATTATCTTTGATGAAAAAAGCGATTTCAGTTTTGGTGGAATTAAAAAATATCTCGTGAATCTTTTGTTTCGCAGTAGTATGAGTAATCAGCCTTAAGCCTTCACGGGTTTTATCCAAGTGAATCAGTTGGTCGAGTAGTGGCTCATCTTCAGAAATAAGAGGGATAAAGTATGCCCAAGTAATACGCTCTTTGGCTTGCGGAATGTAAGCAAAATATAATAAGCGATTAGTAAAAAGTGCATCGAGACCTTCACCTTTTAGTCCATAATGTTCTAATTCAGTAGCAATAGGAAATAAAGAATCTGTGAAGGGTAATTCCTGTAGTTTACTTTTATTGCCCACTTCGTTGGGCTGATAGGCTTCTAATAAAAGTAATGTATTGTCTGGAATAAGGTCAGAAATGAGTTTATTGGTGGCTGTAGCATTCTTATAAAAGAAAAAACCGCCTATTCCTAAAAGGATTGCAAGTAGGATGAACCAATTTTTTTTCATTCTGATAAAGCAAATTTGAACGTATGTATTTATAAAGCCAAAGATAAGGCTTTTGTAGGGGCTATCAAAAAGCAAACGAGAACAGCTTCAGATGAAATTTCTAAAACTGTTCTCGTTTATATGTGTTTTGCCTCAGGTTATTGGGTTATTTGATTCGAGAAAATGGTATTTCTTCGAGAGTCATTCACCATTACCCAATGGCTTTATCTTACTTTCCCCACATTGCATTTGCCGTATCTGGGAAGAATAATGTCAATTCAGGAACGCCATGTGCCATTCTGTTGGCCCATTCAACACCTTGCATTAATGAGTGGTCTTGATTGGAAACTTCGTATTTCCAAGCACCAAAACGTCCACGTGAATAAATGTCGTATTTTTCCAAAGCAGGAAGTACTTCTTTCAAAATGCCATCACGTTCAACAGATGGTGTTGGATATCCATAGTTAGTTGAGAATATAAATTCAGAAACTATATCATCTTCAGATTCGATGAGTTTATCTTCCAACATCGCACGAACGGTATCTTTAATCAAAGTTTCTCTGTCAACAGGCTTACATTCAGACTCGCTAACTTCTGCCATCAATGACCATTGATTTTCGATATCTGGAACGTTGTAAGGGCTGTAGTTAGAAAATACTGTAATGCGGTAATATGGACTATTCTTTTCAGGGAAATACATCCAACATTTAGTTGCCAAATCAGCTTTTGGTTTACCTTTCAAACCAATACCAATTACGTTGGTAGAAGAGTGTTTTAAACCTTGTGCTTTTGCAGTGATATTTTCATCCAAACCTTCCACTTTTGTAGTGAAAATATCTAACGGCATGGTGTTCATCAAATACGTGTATTCGATTTCACGACCATCTTCCAAAATCAACTTTTTAGCGATTGGGTCAACTTTTGCCACTTTAGCGTTAGTCAAAATATTTTCTTCACCAACCAATTTACCAACACCTTCCCAGATAGCACCAGTACCACCATGTTTAGGGAATTGGAAAGTATTGTTAGGTCCCCATGAAAGGTCATCTCTATCGAATAGAATATTTTGGGTAACACGTTGTAAATCTGTAACAGCAACACGCTCACCAACCCAGCTTGCGTTCATTTGTGCAGGAGGGAAAGCCCAAACTTTGAAGTTGTATGGCAACATAAATACTTCTGCAAGTCCTTCACCAAAAGTATTCATAATCCACTCATGAAAGTTGGCAGGTTTTTTACTAGAAGGGTTTTTATACAACTTAATCAATCCCTCTAAGCATTTCCACATAGTTTCCTTGCTAAGGTATTTGATATTGTTTTGGAACGGATATGGTACAAAACGGTCTTCAATCCAAACCCATGATTCGCGTTGGTGAGTCAACCAACCATCTTCGCCCAATGCTTTCATCATTAGGTCATCGAAATACTTGTAGTGCGAAAATTGTACGTGACCACCTACATCCCAAGTAAAGCCTTTTTCATCTACGAAACTGGTGGCCAAACCTCCGATATAATTTTCTTTTTCAAGTACGATAAAGTCCTTGATACCAAGTTCTTTCAAGCGATACGCTGCGCCAAGACCTGTTGGTCCTGAACCAATGATGACATATTGATATTTCATACAATAATTGCGGCCGAAGTCTTTAGCCTGTTTGTTGTAATTCAGTCCTGTTGTTTGAGGTAAAAACAACAGCAAAAATTTGACAAAAGAAGTGAATAAAAATAGAGAATTGGCTTAAGAATAATTCCTAAGCCAACGTTACTATTTCAATTTTTTGATTTTCGTATTTAGTTCCAAACGGAAATTCAATAGCTCTTTGAAGCTCTGCCAACATACTTTAAGAAGCTTCATTTTTCGGATAGAAACTTCACCAGTAAGGCGCTCTTTGTGAACAATTGGAATATTGAATAGCTCTTGACCTGATTTTTTCGCCATAATAGCAATAAAAATATTCGGTGCAAAAGGAGTTGGACTTGGTAATTGTTCCAACAATTTTTTCAAGAAGCTTCCTTTAATCAAACGGAAAGGAATATTTGAGTCGAGGATAAATGTTCCATATACCAGGAACATACTCCAACGTAATATACGAGTGATAAACAAACGGAAAACCGCATCGTGACGTACTTGGCGGTACCCAAGAATAAAATCAGATTGGGTTCTTTTGTCCCAAAGTTTTTTTACATCTTCAGGGATAAATTGGTCGTCTGAGTCTGTTTGGAACACATATTCAGCACCAATTTCTACAGCTTTTCTATAAGCGTGAACTACCGCATTACCGTGTCCGCCATTTGGTTGGTGAACAACAATTAATTTAGGATATTGTGGCTGAATTTCGTCAAGAATTTTACCAGTATTGTCTCTTGAACCATCATTCACTACGATCAAGCGGGTGTTTTCTCCTGCAAACTCAGTGTCTAAAAGGTCACTCCAGATTTTTACTACGTCTGCCATGCACTCTTCTTCGTTGTAAGCTGGCATGACGATGGCTAATTTAATACTCATTAAAGATTTTGTTTGTCCAAACAGTTTTGTGCAATCATTTGCATTGCAAAAATACCTAATTCAGATTGATTTTTGTAATGTAAATTTTAAAAATGAAGAAAACTTAATGCTGTTTTTATCAAACAGGTGTTTGACTTCATGATACACAATTCTATTCTCAGTGATCGATTTGTGTTGGTTAGTAAGTAAAAACTGCGTTAGCTTTTAGTAATTAAAGTATTTTTTCAAATTGTTGACAGGCTTTTCTACAAGAAACCAAGACAACGTGGCTACCAAAACCGTAAGCGTGGCATAGACCAAAAGCTCAAAGGCAAATCGATGGGTTATGGTAGGGGCAAATTGTTGTAATTTATGTAAAATTCGAACCGTCGGATGCGTCGGAAAATTGGTATGATAGAAGTTGTACACAAAGTTGTGATACAAATACAAACCATAGCTAATACGACCGATATAAGTTGTTACAGGATTTTCGAGGCAAAATTTCATGACACCTCCAAAACCTGATACAGCACGTAAAATCAAGAAAAAACTAAAAATAGAGCCAAATAGTCTGTCCAAAACCACATACGTAAATCCATGGTGAACATCCATTTTTAGTGCGACAATATACCCAATATATAACGCAAGGCTTAAGAATAAGTAACTATTTTTGTCCAATTGCTTAAATATTGTATCGCGCTTGTAGGTAAACAAATACGCTAATACACCGCCTAAACCAAATGAATCTAAGCATGTTGGCATCAATACATATTGTGCTGTCCAATCTGCATGAAGGAAAAATAATAATAACCTCAATCCCAAAGATAAGGCTATCATACCAACAAAAAGCTTAGTAAAGTATTTTTTAGGAAGAAATAAAATTAAGTATGGAAAAAACAAGTAAAACTGTTCTTCGACTGCCAACGACCACAAGTGGTCAATTACGCCAATCCATTTATGATAGATTGCTATGTAAAAATTGGTCGAGTACAAAAGTGACCAGCCTATTGTTGCTCTTATATTCGGTACATCAAAAATAAATAACAGAAACAATGCTAAGTAATAGATAGGAAATATTCGTATAGTTCGGCGTACAATAAACTGTTTTACGGTAAACCAATGACTTCTGCCGATGGCATCGTCTTTTTCTTTTCCTAACATCAAAATTCTAATAATCAGAAAACCACTCAAAACAAAGAACATGGCTACGCCCAAGGAACCTAGTGGAAGAGTATTTCTTTCAGCTAACCAGTGGTCAATTAGTACAAGGCCTACAGCAATTGCTCGAATGCCATCTAATTGCCCAAAATAGTCATGTTGATTTTTTGTTTGCGTCATCCTTTTCAGAAAATTGAAGTTAACTCGTTCGGGGGAGTTAAATACAGGTATTGAATAGACAAAAATAGCTTGTTTTTTGTCCTCTGACAAATCTAAAATTCGACTAGGCAATTATAAAATAAAATTGTATTCGGAGTAAAGTTTTACTAACTCATTGATAAAAAGCATACTAACCATAAGAGTGCTTCTTTGTGAAGGTAGACCGTTCACTAAATTTGAGTAAAACTAACAATAACTTGACCAGAACCAGACTTAGGTTGAACAGTGAGCTTTAGTCAAAGTACTGTAAAATAGAAGAAGGTTAGAGTAAGGTTGTCGTTCAGGTTGAATATTTAACTAAACGAAGTCATTGCTGAATAACTTCATCCGCAAGAGTAAAAGTTGTTCAAGAACACGACATATTGCTCCCTTTTAACATATCATTTTTTGATAATCGTAAACTCTACTCTTCGATTCAATTTTCTTCTTTCTTCTGTGGCATTACTTGCAATAGGTCTAGTTTGTCCCCAACCTTTTGTCTGAACTCTATCTGCTTGAATACCTTGACTTACGAGATATTTCTTGGCATTTTTTACTCGATCTTCCGAAAGCTGAAGGTTTAGTTGAAAGTCTCCAAGGTTATCAGTATGCCCTTCAAAGAGAATCTCTAAAGTTGGAATTTCTTTCATCGCCTGTGCGATTCTATCTAAATCACGCAAGGCAGCTTCTGGCAAATCGGCTTTTCCTTGGGTGAACGTCAAGCTGTTAAGAACCCCTTTATTGCCTACCTCAAGAGGAAGTAGATAAAAGTTTTTCTTAATTTCCTTAAATTCATTTTCGTGAGTTAAATCAAAATAATCTGTGATGCTCAAATACCCCTTTTTGACTGGAACGATTTCATATTGTTGGTGTAAAGGCAAAATTATTTTGAATAAGCCAAGACTAGGATTAAAATGAGTAACATTCTTTTTCTTGTAGTTTTTGTTTGTGTACCATTCCACCTCACATTCTATCGCTTTCTGGTCGGTAGTAGAAAGTATTTCTCCCATGAGGACCCAAACAGGATCGGGTTGTTTGTCCTCTGGTAAAAGTAATCTGAAGATATCTTCTTTTTGCGAATTACCCTCATACGTACACATATAGGCGTATTCGCCTGAAGCAGGGATGGTGAAAAATCCGTCCCAATTTGGAGTATTAATGCCTTCTCCTAAATTTTGAGGCTCAGACCAGTTTAGCCAAGTCTCGTCCAATCGAGTAGATTTAAAAATGTCATTATCTCCAAATCCAGAAAAACCTCGAGTCGAAAAGTATAAGGTTTTCCCATCTGCTGCTATAAATGGCGTTACATCATGTTCGGATGAATTAAGCGTATTTCCCATGTGGCGAGGCTCAGTCCATTCTTCATTATTTTTTTTGAAAGAAACGTATAAATCTCTTTTTCCCTTGGTTGTCATGCGTTGAACAGACATTACCATTACTCGTCCATCAGGTGAAATTGCAAACTCTGCATTAGGGCTATAATTATAAAAGTTGTCAATTTTTACCTCTTCAGGAAATGACCAACCGTTTGGAGTACGTTTGGAACGGGAAATGCCAGGTGCTAATTTTCCATCTTTTTGGTATTTGTTCATCAACAATACCTCTCTACCATCCGAAGAAACGGCAAATACTGCATTATTGTCATCTGTATTTAATGGAATACCAAGGTTCTGTGCTTTCGACCAAGTACCATCGCTGTTTTTGGTGCTATACCATATATCTTGGTCTTTTTCTTTCCCAAACAAGCTTATATAGTTGCGGGTGTAGTAAAGCGTTTTTCCGTCACTTGAAATAACAGGAGCAAATTCAGGGTTTTTGGAATTGATGGTTTTTCCTAAATTTTCACGAATTACTTTTTTAGGGGCATCAGATGCCACTTTTACATATTGATTAACCACCTGAGCGCTGTTTGAAATACCTATGGCTTCAATTTGCTTAGAGGTTTTTAAAGCACTTTTCCGTAGGACAAGTCGAATGGCTTGGACTTTATATTCGGTCATTTTTGGTAAAACGACATTAAATAATTTATCTTTTCCAGGAATAAGCGAAGCATCTTCTGATATTTCAAAAAGTAGATGTTCTTTCGCAAGTGCATCAATAGCCCATACTTGTGCAATCGAACCTTGAGGCATCAATTCTGATACCATCACTTGTTTGATACTGAAAGCCGTATCAAATTTCATGGCCAAAGATTCAAATTCGGATGTGATGGGAGAAAACTTTAAGTTTGTAGTAGCTGTTTTGGCACGTAGAGGTAAAACAAATTCAGACGAATACTCGATGACAGTATTAGCCCATTTGATAGTTTGTGATGATGCTTCTTGGGTGAATATGAACAGTGTAACTACTAGAGCAAAACGAAAAAAGAGAGTATTAACCATAATATTAAATTAGTTAAACTCTCTTTTACAAAAATAATACCAGAAAGGAGTTTAAATTTTGACAATAGTCACCTCAACCCTTCTATTGAGCTTGCGTTTTTCTTCGGAATTGTTGCTTGCTACAGGTCTTGTAGAGCCATAGCCTTGGACTTGGATGCGTTTTTCTTCAATACCATTTTTTACAAGGTAACCTTTCACTTCGGTAACACGTTGTTTCGAAAGCTTTAGGTTTTCGTTCCAATCGCCTTGATTATCAGTATGCCCTTCGAGCATAATTTCCATTTTAGGATTTTCTCTCATTGTTGCCACAATGTGATTTAATTCTTGGAAAGAAGCTGGCAATAATTCGTATTTACTCTGTTCAAAAAACACACTGTTAAGCGTAATTTTTTGTCCTGCGGCAATTGGGTAAAGGAATAAATTCTTTTTGACTTCATGAAAATCTTTTTCATTCTCAAAGTCAAGTACTTCTGATGATGATAAATACCCTTTTTGTGAGGCAGAAATCGTATATTTTTTCTTGGTTGGTAACATAAACTTATAGTCTCCTGTAGCTGGGTCAAAGGTGACGCATACTGTATCTCCGTCCATAGTTGACTGTACTTTTACCTTGGCACCAACTGGCTTTTTGTCTGCCGAATTGTACACGCCGCCTGATACTTGTACGACTACTTCGGGTTTGATTGCTTCTGGGATTTTCAACTTAAAGATATCTTCTTCTCCGAGTGATTTTTCTTGAGAAGAAAAATACCCATAATCGCCTACTGCCGAAATCGTGAAATAACCATCCCATTCGGAGGTATTGATCATCGGACCAAGATTTTGTGGTTCAGACCATTTGGTCCACGATTCATCTAGTCTTCTTGTAACAAAGAGGTCGTTGTTACCGTATCCTGGAAAACCTTTTGTGGAGAAATACAAGGTTTTAGAATCAGCTGCGATAAAGGGCATTCCTTCATCCTCAGCTGTATTGACACTTTTGCCTAAGTTGACAGGTTTAGACCAAGATTTGTTGTCTTGTAAAAAGCTTACATACAAGTCTTTTCCTCCTTCGGTATCGTCCAATTGCGCCGAAATAAGAAGGATTCTTCCATTAGGAGCAATAGAATATTCGGCATATTCAGACTTGTTTTTGAAGTCGGCAATAGCTACTTGCTCAGGGAAACCCCAGCCCGAAGCTGTTTTTTGAGAGATAGAAATACCTTTACTCATCTCACCATTAGGCATATACACATTGTTGAGTAACAAAGTTTTACCGTCGGGATAGATAGCACAAATGGCATTATGCTCTGAATTATTGATTGGTTCAGGAAACGGTTTGGCAGGTCCCCAAGTTTTGTCGGCTTGAAGCTCAGAAAACCAAATATCTTGCTTTTTGGCAAAACCCACATTGGCGGGGTGTTTCCAACGAGTATAATAAAGCGTCTTGCCATCAGGGGCAATAACAGGTGCTAGTTCACGAAATTCTGAATTGATATTTTTTCCTAAATTTTCTTTCACTATCTGACTTGGCATATTGCTAGCCAAATTGATAGACGCTTTAATGGGCTGGTCAGATTGCGATATACCGATGGCATCTATCTGATTCCATCCTTTTACTTTGGAAGTATTAAGACTAACTCTAACCGATCTAACTTTGAATGTCGTTAATTGATTGAGTATCAAATTTAACATTTTGCCTAGCTCATTTGTAGGAGGCGTGTTATTTATCCAAATAGGATGAAGGTTGTTATTTTCATCAAAAACATCTACATGAGAGATAGCTCCTTGCCCAAAATTTTCAGCAATAACAATCTGGCGAACTGGCATAATGGTGTCAAAACTAACAATGATGAATTCTTCATTGATAGAGTTGTTTTGGGTCATAGGCTGCCAAGCACAAACCGAGTAGCCCACCTGAGGAAGTTTGTTGGGTTTTCCTAAAGCTTGTATTGCACGGTTTTCTTTGGTAGTTTCTTTGTCAACATACTCACTTGAGAATGCCACTACTTTACTGGCCCAAAATGTTTTTTGTGCAAAAAGAGGAAGATTTATAAATGCAAATAGTATGAGCAAACGGACTCTATTCATAGACAATCATGAAGACGAAGAGGCTTCGATATTTAATGACTTTGGCGTAACCTTAAAAACTGTGCCAATGTTGTACATCTAAGAGGTAAAGTTAATGTAAAAAAACTTTTATTATGCTAAAATGATATAATTCTGCGAGGGATTTAACTATTTTTAATGGAATATGAAGAGATAAAACGAAAATAGATTTTCTGAAAATAGAAGCGTTAGAGAAGATATAAAGGGGAAGAAAGTTTTTATTGAGCAATGATGCTACAAAGGCGAGATTATTTTTAGAGGAATGCTTTGACGAGAATTTATCTTGAAGATTAGTACTTAACCGTAGGCGATAGGCTTAAGTTTACGGCATAAAGCCTATCGCCTACGGCTAAATTACTAAATCTGAATATTTTTCAAATTAGCAATTGTTGCCTGTGGGTCTGGGGCATTGAAAACAAAACTTCCAGCTACCAATGCATCCGCACCTGCTTCAATTAATTTAGTACCAGTTTCTTGATTTACACCACCGTCGATTTCAATAATTGTATTCAAACCTCTTGAATCAATCATTTGACGCAAACGACGAACTTTATCATACGTAGATTCAATAAATTTCTGACCACCAAAGCCTGGGTTTACCGACATCAATAATACCATATCACAGTCAGGTAAAATTTCATCAAGCACCGAAAGCGAAGTGCCAGGGTTTAATACCACACCAGCAACGCATCCTAACGATTTGATTTGTTGCAAAGTACGATGGATATGAGTACATGCTTCGTAATGTACTGTAATATTGGTTGCACCAATTCTTTTGAATTCCTCCAAATATCTATCTGGTTTTTCAATCATCAAGTGCACGTCTAACGGTTTCTTGGCATGACGATTAATTGCCTCGATTACAGGCATACCAAAAGAAATATTCGGTACAAAAGCACCATCCATAACATCGATATGAAACCAGTCTGCTTGCGAGTTGTTAACCATTTCTACATCTCGCTGAAGATTCGCAAAATCCGCCGCTAGTACTGACGGAGCAATAATGATATTTTTCATGCCGCAAAATTAAAGGAATCTTTAGCAGGAAAAAAGAAAAAAGAGGTATTATCGGATAAGATAAAGTGCAGATAGTGTGACTTGCGTTAGTCGATAACCTTCTCCCATAGGTCGAGGGGCTGTCCAGACATTGGCGGAGGTTTGAAAGATTGCTTCCATTCTCAAATGTTTCTGGATTTTAAGACCAATCCCTAAGTTTCCTCCGAAATCATACGTTTTTTGAGAGGTTGTATAGGTAAATTCTCGCTCTAGCTGATAGCTGGCATAAGGACCAACAACACAATAAGCTTTGGAATCGCCAAGGTTAATTTTTGCCAACAACGAAAAGTCAACATAGGGAGATTGAAAAGTAATCCCTCTTCTTTTGAATCCTTTATTCGTATATAAAATTTCTGGACTTAAAAGTACATCACTTGTTAATGGCAGTTGACCAAAAACGCCAAAATGGAAAGTATAGATATTATTATTAGGATCATTAATTAAGCCTGTTCCTGCGTGAGAAGCTGCATTACCACCCGCTTTTATCCCAAAATTGACACCATCTTGAGCGAAAGCTGTCAAACAGACCACGAGGAGGTAACAAATGAGTATAAACTTTTTCATAAGGATTTTTATTTTCTACTTGGCACTAAACACTAAAGGTTCGAACAAAAGTATAACATCAAAGGTCTTGTAATCAGCACTTCTTTGTAGGAGAAGCCTTTTTGCTTAAAGTATTTGAAGCAAAAATCTGATTTTTGAATTATCTTGGTCAAAAATTAGACCGAAAACATGAATCTATCTCAAAAAATAGATTTTACTAGAAATATACGAAAATGAGTCCGCAAGAACAGATTAATTCCCTTACTGATAAAATAAATTATCACAATCATTTGTATTACATGAAGTCAGAAACAGAAATTTCTGACTTCGAGTTTGACCAATTGCTTGTTCAGTTAAGAGCTTTGGAGGAGCAATATCCCGACCTAGTTCGTGAGGATTCGCCTACACATAGAGTAGGAGGGACTATTTCGAAGGAATTCGAATCTGTAACGCACCGTTTTCCGATGCTTTCTTTAGGAAATACTTACAACGAACAGGAGTTATTGGATTTTGACGAAAGAGTACAAAAAGGATTGGACGGACAATCTTATGAGTATATCTGTGAGCTGAAGTTTGATGGCGTGGCACTATCAGTTTGGTACGAAAACGGAGTTATTACCCGTGGTGTGACCCGTGGTGATGGGGTGCGTGGCGACGATATTACTGCCAATGTAAAAACGATTAGAACATTGCCTTTGAAAGTAATGGCAAACGGTTTTCCGACGCAGTTTGAAGTTCGAGGAGAAGGATTTTTGCCATTAGCTTCTTTTGAGGCTATTAATAAAGAGAGAGAAGATATTGGCGAAGCACTTTTGGCCAATCCAAGAAATGCAGCCTCTGGAACTTTCAAAATGCAGGATTCTTCTGTGGTGGCGAAAAGAAAACTCGATTTTTATGTATATCAATTTTTGTCAGAAGAGACTGTTTTTGATACACACGAGGAAAGTTTACACTGGTTAAAGTCGGTAGGTTTTAATGTTTCTGATACTTGGGAAAAGCATGATACGATTCAAGGAGTTTTAGGTTTTATTGAAAAATGGGAAGAAAAACGTCATGAGTTACCCTTAAATACAGATGGAATCGTTATTAAAATCAATTCTTTTGCCCAGCGCGAAGAATTAGGTTTTACGGCAAAGTCGCCAAGATGGGCAATTGCCTACAAGTACAAGGCAGAATCTGCCACTACAACGCTAGAATCGGTAAGCTATCAAGTGGGTCGCACAGGAAATATTACCCCAGTTGCCAACTTAAAACCCGTTTTGTTGGCAGGTACAGTGGTGAAACGTGCCAGTGTTCATAATGCGAATGAAATAGAGCGTTTGGATTTGCATATCGGTGATACTGTTTTTGTAGAAAAAGGAGGGGAGATTATTCCGAAAATTACGGCAGTGGACATGAGCAAGAGAACTGAAGCACTTGAAGCTGTGCAGTTTCCTCACCTCTGTCCAGAATGTAACACCGAATTGATTCGTAAAGAAGGAGAAGCCAACCATTATTGTCCTAATGAAAAAGGCTGTCCACCACAAATCAAGGGTAAAATTGAGCACTATATTCAGCGTAAAGCCATGAATATCGAAAATATTGGTGCTGAAACAATAGATACTTTTTATACAAAAGGTTTACTGAAAAGTCCTGCCGATTTGTATGATTTGAAATATGAAGATATTCAAGGAATGGAAGGGTTTAAAGATAAATCTATCAAAAACATTCTTTCAGGAATTGAAAAATCAAAAGAGATACCTTTCAAACAAGTGTTGTTTGCCATAGGAATTCGATTTGTTGGGGCAACAGTAGCTGAAAAACTTACCGCCCATTTCTTGACTATTGAGGCGCTTTCTGAAGCTACCTATGAGCTTTTGATTGAAGTGCCAGAAATTGGGGATAGAATTGCTCAAAGCATTATTGCTTACTTTGCCGACGCTGACAATCGCCAGTTTATTGCTCGTTTACAACAAGCAGGATTACAATTTGAGCATATTCCTGCTGAAATTGTTGTCGAAGGAAACGCTTTGGAAGGAAAATCTTTTGTAATTTCGGGTGTTTTTCAAAATTTTGGAAGAGACGAGCTCAAAGTTAAGATAGAAGCCAATGGAGGAAAAGTCCTTAGTGGTGTATCTAAAAAGCTTGATTTCTTGCTAGCAGGCGCAGAAGCTGGTCCTTCAAAAATCGAAAAAGCACAAAAACTAGGCGTCGCTGTTATTTCTGAGGAGGATTTCTTAGGAATGCTCGAAGTCTAAAAAACGAGAATTTTATTAAAATTTCTGGGGTATTGAAAACAATACTCTGCCAAACTCAAATCAATTATAATGAGACCAAAATTTCATGGTGTAGCTCCCGCATTAGTAACGCCAATGCATGAGGATGGGAGTATTAACTACGATGGGTTAAAATCTTTAATCCAACACGTAAGCGACGGAGGTGTAGATTATTTGGTTGTTCAGGGAACAACAGGTGAGTCAGCAACAACTTCTAAAGACGAAAAGAAACGTGTCTTGGAATTTGTCAAGGAGCACAACTACAAGAACCTTCCAATCGTGTACGGTGTAGGTGGAAACAACACGCCAGAAGTGGTCAAATATTTGAAGGAAGTAGACTTGACAGGTGTAGACGCTATCTTGTCAGTATGTCCATATTATAACAAACCTGGCGCTCGTGGTGTGATTGCGCACTATACTGCCATTGCTGATGCTTCACCAGTTCCTGTGATTATGTATAATATTCCAGGTCGTACAGGTATTAATATGTCTGCATCAACAACCTTGACGCTAGCTCAGCATCCTAACATTATCGGTATCAAAGAAGCATCTTGTATTATCGAACAGTGTATGGAAATCTACAAAGGAAAGCCAGAAGACTTCTTATTGATTTCAGGTGATGATGTGCAGGCGGTTCCAATCATCGCTTGTGGTGGTGTAGGGGTTATGTCTGTGATTGCAAATGCTATTCCTACCAAATTTACTAACATGATTCACGCAGCCTTGGATGGTGATTTCAAAGGTGCACGCGACGTTTTGGGTGATTTCTTAGCAATTGACCCATTATTGTATGAAGAAGGAAATCCAGTAGGAGTTAAGAAGATTCTTGAAATTAAAGGTCTTGCTGAATCTCACGTTCGTTTGCCATTAGTGAAAGCTTCGGAAGAACTAGGCGAAAGAATGAAAGTGGTTTTGGCCAACGATAACTTATAGTAATTTTTGTCGCCTCAAGCTTTTGCTTGGGGCGATTTGCATTTTGTGAATGCAGAGTTAGTGAATTGTGCTTGATTTTACCAAATGCTTTTTTACTTAACGCCTACGGCTTACAGCCTAAAGCTTTATGATGTAATAACACTTTGTTACCTATAAATAAAACTTAACTATGTTCGTTCATATAGTAAACTTCTGGTTGAAACCAGATTTGTCGGCGGAGGATCGTCAAAAATTTGTAGAAGGTGTAAGTTCACTTGGAACTATCGAAGGTTTGGTAACATTCAACGTAGGTACTCCTGCCGATACTGACCGTCCTGTGATTGATAAAAGTTATGATTATAACCTTTTAACAGTTTTTAACAACATAGAAGGACACGATAAATACCAAGTTGACCCAATCCACCTTAAATTTGTGGAAGAATGTAAACATCTCTGGGATAGAGTACTAATTTATGATGCAGAAAGTATTTAATAATCCAATAGGAAAAGGGCTGGCTTCGATATTATTTATCGGCTTAGTGTTGTCTTGTAACAAACCACCCTCAACGAGTTCTTACTATCGTCCGAATTACGAAAGAGGAGGTTATGACTCTGGTGTTGGCTTAAATTTTGGTATTGATGAAAAATATCCTATCGAAATTTTGCAAGGAACAGACAAACCTGCAAATGCTTTTGAGGAGATAGAAAACCTAAAAATTGAGGGTGAATATCCGCTTACAACTGACCAAGAATATAAAGGTCGTATGTTGAAAAGAGGAAATGATGAGCAACAAAAAAGAGACTTGTTGAAACAAATGGTTGAAAAGGCACAGGATTTAGGTGCAAGTGGCTTAATGAATGTGAATTATAAAGTATTCTCTACTGCTACAACATCAGGCTATATTTTGACTGGAAAAGCTTTCAGATATGTAATAAAGCCACAAGTAAAACCTGCTAAGAATTACTAACAGTATTTATTGAGTGAATGGTGGTTTAGTGAATGAGTGATTTTTTAAAATTCATATTAAAAATAATCACTCATTCACTAAACCACTAAATCGCTCAATTAGAGATAACTCTATACTCAGCTCAACATAATTACCCTATCTTATTTACAAAAATTATAGGCTGCTGATAAATGATTCTTTTTACCAGTTTCAAAAACTGTATGTTTCTGATAAACCTTTCCTTTCAATACATCATTCATAAAAGTTAAGATATAAGCTTGATTTTTATTGAAAAGCTCAGCGCTATATTCATGACCTCCACCGCAATAGCTATATAAATGTGTCATCCCTTTCATACTTTTCAAATGATTGAAAATGGAATAAGACCCAAATAGCATCAACCATCCAGATGAATTTACAGGACAATAATGGTGAGCAGCCGTACCATAAGGAACAGTTACGTCTCCGTTACCATGAAAGAAAAACATAGGAATTTTATTTTCCTTAGTGATAAGATTTAAGTCCATAATGGCACCTGCACCAGAAATCAAACCTGCATATTTGAAATTTTCTGGAAGCGTTTTTCCGTACATCGCCATCAATTTTTGATTCCAAAAAGCAGCGTGCAAGACCGTTTCTCCACCTGCACTAGAACCAGCAATAAATATTTTTTTAGGGTTGATATGATATTTTGTAGCGTTATTTAAAAAGAAAAGCGTCGAAAGCCATAAATCGTTAGCTCCATAATTGAATGCTTTGATTTTTTCTGGTAAAACTCCATCGCAACTAAACTTTTTGTTTTTCATGTATAAGGTATAGGTAATCGTAGCTGCCGCATAGCCGTTTTGTGCCATGTATTTGCAAAAGGCGTATCCACCATCACGTGTTCCTCCTGAGAAACCTCCTCCATGAACAAATATTACCAAGGGAAGATCTGTATCGGATGCAATATTTTCAGGAAGAAATAAATCTAAGTCAAGGCTTAATGTATCGTTTTTGAAATAGTTAATAGTTTGTTGTTTTTGAGAAAAGCTTTTAACTCCTATTAAAAAGAAGAAAGCAAACATACATAGTTTTTGGATTTTCATATAATTCTCAGATTTTGTTTGTTCAGCTACACATAGCATAGTGGCCAAATATACCATCTTTTGAAGAAAACATTTTCCTGCTTTACCCCAACTTTACCCAAACATCTATAAAGAAAGACTAATTACTCATAAAGTAGAATTGTGATTGATAAATGGTGAAGGTAAAATTTGGCGTATAAATAACCTATATCATAAACTCCCCTTATTACAGGATTAACACCATTAAACTTTTTGCTGATCGCATAAAGCCAATTATTTAATTTCATGACCATTCTCATCATAATCTTTACTTTGAGTTGGATTACCATCGATGTCAAACGTTTGGGCTCTTCCTATGATGCGGTCATTTTGGTAGTAGGCAATATGTCTAATTTTACCATTAGGGCGATAGGTTATTTGGGTAAAGAATTTTCTTCTTGGGTCATAGAGCTTTTCGAAATCT
The DNA here is from genome assembly GCF_030056655.1 of Flectobacillus rivi. Classification (NCBI taxonomy): domain Bacteria; kingdom Pseudomonadati; phylum Bacteroidota; class Cytophagia; order Cytophagales; family Flectobacillaceae; genus Flectobacillus; species Flectobacillus rivi. The sequence goes on along the minus strand of NZ_JASHIE010000001.1, from coordinate 74,721 downwards.
ATTCTTCCTGATTGGTCGTATAATCTGTGCAAGATTAAATCTCCTTGTTTGTTATATACCTGAAATAATCTTACCTGAATTCTATGAAAAATAACCTCCATAGAGTCCAGTGACTTTGTATTCAATTCTAAATCATAAAACCTTCGATCAAATGTGGTGTCATAATAGCACCTTCGAGAATCAATATTTTTTCCTTTATCATAAAAAGCATCTTCCTTTATCAACCCTGTTTTATAATACCATTGTGAATGTCCATCTCGACTACCATTTTGATAAAATTCACTACACATTAACTGTCCGTTTGGATACCAAATTTTTCTCTCACCTTCCAACATTCCATTTTTATATTGTTCAATAACTTCTAGTTGACCATTTGAATAATATTCCTTCCGTATCTGATTCGTAAAGATTGGAACCTCATGATCGTACACCTTCTGAAGTTTTTTGATTAAGAGGGAAGCGTTTGGATATTGCCATTCTCTGTAACCATCTTTGTCTTTATATTTAAAATCATGATTACACGCACCAATATATATTTCTCCGTTGTAGTCATATCCAAATAGAACCCATTCTTGTCCAACAAATATGCCCATTTCACAAGAAGTTTCTTTGCCAGTTTCATAAATTTCTGTTCTTGCGCTACCCTTGAATAATTCCAGAATTTCGATTTTTAATTGACCAAGAGCTCCATTGCCTTTTTCGGCCTTTCTCACAATTTTACTGTCAAGTATTTTTACATGAGCTATAAAAGCATATTTCCCCATTTCAGAAATGTTATCATATTTATATCTGAAAACTGAACCTGCACAAACACAAGCAGTTAATCTTGTGGGAAGTAAGAGAGTTAAGAGAACTATCAAGAGGATGTATTTCATTGATTAAATAGGGTTTTACTAAATTACAAGATTGTATTTTCGTAATTTGATGAATTTATTAGAAGTTAAATTATGCTTTGTTGGCACTTCAGATAAGCAAATGCTTGACTGACAGGAATTTTAAACTGTTTAACGTTAAATGATATACGTTTATTATTCAATTGTCATGAATATGCTACAGTGAATTATGAGCTATAAATAAGATATCTTATCGCTAAATTTCGAACGTTTCTTACCGATAGAATGAGTAAGGAAGATTAGTTTTTCGGAATATATTTTTTGATAAAACCTTCAATAAAATCTGTTCCTGCATAGCCAATCCCTATAAGTGTTAGAATAGTACTTTTTACCTGTTCTGGACTGGCAAAAAGGCTAGTTTTAAAATCAGAGAGGGATATCAAACCAATTATACCAGCCACAAATCCTATAATGACACTTATGACAAATCTGTTTATTTGAAATAATGAGCTTAGAGGCAGTTTTTGATTTTCTGCTTCGTCAAAAAGTTTTTTGTAACCAACCAAAAACCGTAAAAGTTGTCCTACCAAACCGAGTAGACCAGCAGTAAGTAAATCTGAAAGGATCATTGAGCTTGACATGATTATAAAGGGGATGTTGAAGTTTTATTTCTAAATCAAATATCACCGAATATCCTGTATAAAAGGATGAGTTATCACATTCCGTATCACAAGTTCAAGCTAATATGTTTGAGGGTAATAAACAAAGAAGGTTGTCAACTTTTATTTTTTGGTATATTGTTTAACAAAAAAGGTATTTTCGTAAAATATCATTAATTTTCGATGTTAAACTAAGCGATAATAGATAATCATTTTTATATATATGACATTATCAGGTGTAAAAAATCGACTATACCCTTACAAGCAAATATTACCCCTGATTTTGCTATCAGGCTTTGTGCTAGATGCACTTTTAACAATGGCGACCGGAACTATAGACGTTTCAGGAGAAGTATTCGAATATACTCCATCATATAAAAATTATCTTGGAATGGGGGCTCTTGTACTCAATGTATTTGTGTACAGGTATTTCCGATCATTTTATAAGTATTCTTTGGTATCGACACTCTTTGTAGGCTTGTTTGGGATTATTATATTTTCAGCTGTTTCAACCAAAATAGGAATTAATTTTGGTCGAGTAGGTATCAAGCTTGAGGTTACTAGTCTACTAGCTATACTTTTGACTTATATGCTAAATTTTGATAGAGCCAATTTTTATATAATTAACTTTTTTAGTAATTCTCAGACACCAGAGCAACTTGAAAAATATCAGAAAGCAAAGTTTGATGAAGAAGTTGAAGTGTTTAGAGAAAAATTCAGGCTTTATCCTGATGAATCTCTAATTGCTATCCTAGAAGCTTCGAAGTTTGTTCCAGAGGCGAAAGAGGCAGCAAGACAACTTTTAGCAAGTAAAATAAATAAGGAAAAATTATGAGAAATTGAATCCGTTGAATGGAGGAGAATTACATAAATGCACTCGGACTTATCCTTTATCAATCACTTTAAAATTTAATGCGGAGCTGTGGCTAAAATATAATTTAACCACAACTCCGCATTAAGTTATCTATTTCGCTTAGATTGTCAGATTAGTTACCTAATACAAACACAGCATTTCCAAATAGCAATTTACCATTTTGCCAGAAACCCCTAAATAATGGGTTATTGGCTAGATATACGACATTACCACGACCCATATCTTGTACGCCCCAAATCAATGAATTTTTTAATTTTTCCTGAGCTTTCACACCTGCAAAACCAGCGATTAAATCTTTTGACTTAGTCACACCAACATTCCAGCCATCGTTCAGATATTGGTAAGCTGCTCCTTCTAACACTAAACTGAAGTAGTTATTGCTGTAGCCAAATGACAATGGGTGAGTGGTATCCATGGTTACACGGTAAATGCTACCAGGGGTTTCTTCCGAAATTGATTCACGCTCAGCATTACCGTAAATTTTTAGTTTGCTATCATCAGATTCTTTCTTTTTCTCTTCTTCTTTAGCTTTCAATTCAAACCCTTCTTTTCCTGCCAAAGCCTTCAATGCATTTTCAATAGCGATAAGTCTACCGCCATTGCGAACCCATTCTTTAATTTTTCCTAAAGTAGACTCAGTCAAAATTCTGTTGTAGTTACCTCCAGGCAAAATCAATACATCAAATTGTGAAAGATTAGTACTTCCCAAGGTATTTTCTGGTAAAATAGTAATTGGATATTGAATTTGTTGGTCGAAGAAATGCCAAACTTCACCAAAGCCTGTTGTACTAATACCTTCGCCCGCTACAGTTGCCACTTTTGGCATTTTTAAGAAAACTACATTTTCTGAACCAAAGTCAGAACCTTTCGTTGCCATACCTGTCGTAACGGCAGTTAGTCCAACGCCTAATTTGGTCGCTTCATCAGTCAAGATTTTTTCAAACTGAGCCCCCAAACGCTCATTACCTGTACGTGTAATCACTAGCGTTCCTGCAGGATAGGTTTGCCCTTCAATTTCGAAAGATTTAGCAGCACTACTCACTTTGATACCTCTTTGCATGATTGCAGACAAGAATTTTAGATCGGTAAATGACTGCCATCTTGCCAAATAGGCATACGCATTGTCGGCTTTTGTAATTTTGTTTTCGAAGTTTACCTTACCACTTGGGTTCAGACGGTCTTTCAAAGCATACGCCTTCAAACCATACGCATAAGGCAACGACCATGAAGTAATATCATAAGTCATCGAATCTTCCACCATGGTTTTTGGTTCCATCAAAATCTTCAAGAACATCGAGCGAGGCTGATAAAGATTGAATACAACATCTTCTGCCTCAACCTTTACAAAACCTGATTTATCATCATGGTAGCTGTATCCGTTAGCCATATAGTCTTTTCCTGCAACACCATATTGGAAACCTTCTTTATCCAAATAATTCAAAAACTCTTTCACACGAGCTTCTTCGCCCTTAGTTTTGATTACATACGATTTGTATGGACCAATAGGATTTTTTGAAGTATTGTCATGAAACTTAATAAATTCAGTCACTGCTTTATCAGCATTAGCCGAAATTGCATCTAGGCAAGCAAAAGAGGTGCTAAAGTGATGGTCAATTCTTTGTTTTAAGGTTAAAGTATCACCATCACGCTTTACAATACCCAAGCCAGCACGTCCCGAACCACCTTGTTCGTATGTCATACCAAAGGCACCATTATAAGTAGGGTAGGTATCGCCATAAGAAGGGTAAAGTAGGTCAAAACGCTCTTTTGAAAAATACAACCAACCATTTTTATCAAAATCCTTTTTATTGTAGTCGCCAATAATTTTCTGGAATTCACGTTGCCAAGCCGTAATATCTTCATGATAAGGCTTTGCCGCAGGAGAAAAATAATAAGGCGATTCTACACCTTGCTCATGGAAGTCGGCGTGCAATTGTGGCATCCATTGGCGATACAAAGCCATTCTTTCTTGCGATTCTTTTTGGACTTGCCATGCCCAGTCACGGTTCAAGTCAAAAATATAATGATTAAAACGACCCCCTGGCCAAGGCTCTTGGTGTTCCCAAGCAGCGGCGTTAGCATTGTATTTTGCCCCCACTTTTTGGTTGTACCAGTTGGCATAACGATCATAGCCATCAGGATTGATTGATGGATCGAGAATTACAACAGTATTTGCCAAAATCGCTTTACTACGAGCCGAATTAGGGTTTAATAATTCATGAATAACGAATGGAGCCGTGTTTGTGCCACAAGACTCATTACCATGTACATTATAGCTCATCCAAGCAATAGCAGGTTGTTTGCGAGCGCTAGGTTTACCATCCAACAAGCCAATTGCTTTGAGATTATTAGTACGAATTTCCTCTAAAGCTGCAAAATTTTCTGGCGAAGCAACAACAGCTGCAATGAGTGGACGACCTTCATTTGTAGAACCATACTGAATTAATTTTACTTGAGAAGGATTTTGAGCAGCTACATATTCATAATAGCTCACCACTTGGTGATGTCTCAAAAAGCGGTCTCCTTTTTTAAATTTCAAATATTCCTCAGGTGACTGCAATTGGGCTTGCGAAGTAAAACACAGCAGCAGGAACATCATAAGGTTGATGAAAGTAGTTTTTTGCATGATGTATAAGTTTATATGATAAGAAAGCTCAAATATAAGCAATAAGACGTTTTAAGCAATCTATAATTGGATAGAGTAGGCAGTCTTCTGATGTTTGTCCGATTCTTTCCCATTAAAGCACTGTTCTTTAGAATTCCAATGTTTTCGATGAAGTTTAATTTTAGTAGAGAATGGAACGGACTTTTCACCATCAACTCTTATTTCACAATAGATAACGCCTTGGTCTTTAATAGCACCTTCACGAAACCAATAATAAAATGACATCATGTTGATAGGGGTGTAACTTACATTTCTAGGTGGGTAGTTGTTTGAATTTTTAACATATGTAAGTAAAATAGTTAGTAAATCTTAAAATATGCCTTGGTTGCACGTATTGAAGCTTTTTTTGAAGGATTCAGCATGAAGAGGGAATATGCTAAAAACAAGAAAAGCGAGCTAAAAAGCTCGCTTGCAAGTCATTGAGAATTTCTGTGTAGTCCGTACGGGAATCGAACCCGTGTTTCATCCGTGAAAGGGACGTGTCCTAACCCCTAGACGAACGGACCTAATGGGGACGAAATTACAAAAGCTATTTGCTTGTTGTTTTTCGTGATGCAAAATTAGTAGGTTTAATCATACGATGCAAACATTTGTCATAAAAAAGTATAATTTTTTTTATCTTTTCACGTTAAAAACTTTCTAATCATTGTACAATTCCCTGATTTACAAAAGTATATCACCCCTAATACTGCCTTATTTTTGTGTTTCTAAGCATCCTATCGATCCATCCTTCTCAATCTTTATAATTTAACTTGCACTATCATCAGACTTTGCGAATCATTTGCTTTTTTACCGAGTACTCTTAGGTATATCTTGCTGAATTTATCTACAGATTTATTCACCTAAATCTACACTCAAATATCCCATGGTAAACCGAATGAATCAATTGGATCATCCCCCTATAGAGTATCTAAATGAAACTACAAAGAAAAAGTACTGGATGATTACAAAATTGAGAAAGCCAAAGCCAAAGAACCTGTGTCACTGACAAAGGAAGAAATGGATAAAACGGAAGTTTTAGAGCTATCACCTATCCAACGTTTATCGTTTCTATATGGATTAAACTAAGCCGTAAAATGACCGATACAAGCTGTAGTATTCCTCTAAAGCTCAAAACACTTGAAATTTTCTATAAATATGGAGAACTAGCATTGATGCCTAAACTATCAAATTATAGACTTAACATTCATCTTAAGGCGCTAATAAAGTTGGCTAATATCAAAAGGTATATGAATTTCATACTTCACAAAGGAACTTTGTGTATTATTCCTTGAACGAATTGACAATGTCAGCCGCGACCATTCAGGCAATGGTCGGATGGAAAAATACCAAGCAGCTTTCAAGGTATGCCAAAATAAAAGACTCCACAATTCAGAAGCAGTTTTTGAAATAAGGTAATAGTAAAAACTAATTATCCTTCATTCGGTAATAGTAACTCAGTTACAGCAGAAGGTACGCATACCTTAGAAGCAAGAGAAAATAGTAGAAGAGGTTATTAGAAAAGCACTGTAAACGTATCTGGAGGTTTCTGGAATAGCACAGGGCTGACATAAAATAGTAGCAAAGAGAGTCTAATTTAAACAGACTCTCTTTGCTAAAAAAAACTAATTACCTATGAATGAGCAAAGTATGGATAAAATACTTAACTACCGAGTTATTTAGATTCTTCCTCCAAATACTGGAAAAACACTAAACTCTCCATAGTTTTCAATAGGACTTATTCTTTTCAGGAAGTCCATATCTTCTTTTTTAATTTCAAAATCTATTTGAGTATTAATTTTCATTCGATCTGGATTGTCAGTTTTAGGAAGGGGCAACATCCCTAATTGTAAACAGTAGCGAATACTTAGTTGTGCTATTGAAACATTATATTTATTTGCTACCACAGCAATTTCTTTATTCTTTAAAAGTTCTCCATGTCCAATTGGGGAATACGCTTCTACAAGAATTCCTTTCTCTTGTGTGTATCTAATCAAATCTAATGGCGTATTACTTATGTGAGCTAAGATTTGGTTTACCATTGGAGCGATTGAGCACGATTCTAAAATATTATCTATATCGCTTTCTTTAAAGTTAGACACGCCTATGGCGCGAAGTTTTCCCATTTTGTAAGCTTCCTCAAACGAGCGCCATACTTCAGCATTTGCCTCAAAATACTGCTCTTGCTCATGGAATTTTTGCCATGGCTTTGGACTGTGTATGAGCATTAAATCGATGTAATCAAGTTGCATATTATGTAATGATTCATCTATTGAAAGTATAGCATCTTTGTAGGACTTTATTGCTGCATCAAGTTTGGTAGTCACAAATACTTCAGACCTTTTGACGTCAGAAATTCGTAAGCCTTCCCCAATACCACGCTCATTTCCATACCCTTGGGCTGAGTCAATATGTCTGTAGCCAATTTCAAGGGCTTTTTTTACCGTTTGAGCAGCTGTTGCATCACTAATTTCCCACGTCCCTAAACCTAATTTAGGTATTTCAACTCCGTTCGAGAGAATGTAATTTTCATTGAAAATCATAGTTTTAGAATAATTTTGAATTTTAAAATGTATAAGATAAGGTGGTATTCCAAATGAAATTCTTACTTGGAATATCGGAGTTTAGTTTTTTATTTAAGAGAGAAGAAATTGAAAAAGGAAAGCCTTTTTTAGACAAGGTGATTGAAGTATTTGCATAAAAACCATCTAGGTTATCATTTTTTAGATAGTATATCTGTGGGTTTATTTTAACATACAAACCGCCTCCTAAACCTAAATCCGAAAAGTTGCCATTTATTCCTAAGAATTGTGATTGTCTCAAATCTATGTTGTAGCCACGAGATAATTGGTAGTATATACCTATGCTAACTTTCTTTGAAAGAGAATAGCTTGGTGCTATCGCTCCTACAAAAAAACGTGCAGTGGTAAAATACTCTTTGGTTATTCCTCCTACATTCAGATAGCTTGTACTAAAAAGAAAACCTGGATGTACTCCCACTCCAAGGTTAAATTTGGAGGATTCAATTAACTTATACTTCAACCAGAAAACAAAGTACCAAGGTTTGGCATCCTCAAGACCGAAGGCTAATTGAGGTTCAAAGCTAAATTTATTTTTTCGAACAGCTAAATCAAATATTGTAGCTGGTTTTTCGAGACTAAAGGCTGGCACCAACGAAATACCATTATTTGTTGCAGAAATAGCCCCTGATACAATGATTTTGTTAGTTGTTCCCTGTTGGATTGTGTCATTTTGTGAATACGCAACTATGCTAGCTAGCCATAAACACAAGTATAATGTGATGCTCTTTTTCATAAAATAATTAAATCTATTTACTCTTGGTCATTTTAGTACAAACAAAGTCTCATACCTATACTAGAATCGGTAACCGAAGTATAGTAACCATATCGAAAAGAAGGAGAAAATCGTTCTTCTTGAGCATAGTACCAGCTACCACCTCTTTTTATCACAAGCCCTGAGCTTTTATTGCTCGTATTCAAAGGATTTGTTTGACTCTGAGAGCTGTATGGAGCGTAATAGTCTTCGACCCACTCCCAAACATTCCCAGACATATCGTATAAGCCCAATTCGTTAGGAGCTTTGCTCGCAACGGGGTGAGTTCTATTGGTATTTCGTCTAGTCCAAGCAACTGAATCAAGATGATCACTCCCTGAATATTTGAACCCTTTACTTTTGTTACCACCTCTTGCTGCAAACTCCCATTGTGCCTCTGACGGTAAATGAAATGCCTTATCATAAGGAAGTTGTTTAGTATCGTGTAGTATTTTGTTTAACCGATTGATGAAAGAGTGACACTCTTCCCATGTTACATTGTCTACAGGTAAGTTGTTACCACTAAATTCACTTGGATTTGCCTTCATGACTTTTTCCCATAACTCTTGTGTTACTTCAGTTTCTCCAATGTGATAGTCGCTCAATATGACTTCATGTTGAGGCATCTGATCTTTGTTGTCATTAGAACCCATGAGAAATCTGCCGCCCTCAACAAAAACCATTCTGAAAGAGACATTATCAATGCTGTATTTAATTGAATTTGTTGTATCCATTTTTTGTCTATTTTTATTTTCAACAGCACACTCGTCACCTACACTACTTTTGTTTTCACAAGATGCCGTAACGAAAAAAAGTATTGCAACTGTAGTTAGCATAATCACCTGATTGATATTTAGTTTTTTCACGTATAAATCAATATTATTTTCATCGAAATAAATATTTCAAGCTTTATGAAGCGATTAATCTAGATTGTTAATTATTTTGCTGTCCACCATAAAACCATCTGTTTATCAGTCTATTATGCTGCTAGTTTCTTGTCAGAAGAAATACTTTCATTTTGACTGATACAAATATCCGAAGCTCAAGACATCTAGTATTTATATAGAACTCAGAAATATTTACCAGTTTCACAGATGTTGATGTTTGAATAGCTTAAAAGTAATTTCAAATGATAATTTTGTTCAGTAAACAGTTTTGATATGGAAAAAATAATAAAATTTGATACTGTCAAGCAGTATAATGAACACGAGCGTGTTGAAACATTACACCCTTTGGTAAGTGTTGTTAAATTTGATGAAACTCCTAAGCTATTGAAGCTAAGAGCCTACTTTGGGCTTTATGCAATTTTCTTGAAGCTTGAGAAATGTGGAGATATGACTTATGGATGTCAACCTTATGATTATGATGACGGAACAGCTGTGTTTGTTGGACCAGGCCAAATATATGCTGTAGACGGAGGAAAAGACTTAGTTGTTTCTAAAGGGTATGGTCTTGTTTTTCATCCAGACTTGTTGAAGGGTACCAATCTTGCGAAAGTTATCAGAGACTACTCATTTTTTTCCTATGAAGCCAACGAGGCATTACATCTCTCCCAAAAAGAGCGGAATTCTCTGGTGGAAATCCTAAAGAAAATTACCGAAGAGATAAGCTTAAATTTAGATAAACATAGCAAAACCTTAATTGTGTCAAATATTGAGCTGTTGCTTAACTATTGTATGCGGTATTATGACCGACAATTTATAACTAGAAGCAATGTGAATAAAGATTTACTTGTTCGCTTTGAAAACCTACTTAAAAATTACTTCGAATCTGATATTGCTGAAAATTTGGGTTTACCAAGCGTAAGTTGGTGTGCTAGTGAATTAAACCTTTCAACAAATTATTTTGGCGATTTAATAAAAAAAGAAACAGGTATTACAGCCTTAGATTACATTCAAAGTAAAGTCATTAATGAAGCCAAAATTAGGATTTTTGATAAAGAAAAAAGCCTTAATGAGATCGCAAATAGTCTAGGGTTTAAGTATCAACAACATTTTACAAGATTGTTTAAACAAAAGACAGGTATAACGCCCAACGAATTTAGAGGGTCTTTAAATTGAGAAGTTTGAGGAAAGTCGACTTGAAGTTTTAGTTTCTATTATGCGGCATTTATTCTTTGAAACCTGCTATAATCTCTACGATGTCTTTTCTTAATATATCCATGATAATTTCTTTTGTCACTAGGATATTATTATCCCTAGGATTGTCGGTATATTGATACCAATATGGAGCAATCTTTAATAGATAAAAGTTGTTGGGTATTTCTTTTATTTTTAAAAAATATGAACTTCCATCAGCCTTTACAATTTTTTCAGAATAATCATTTCCTGTAATTTCCTTATATATACTTTTAACAGTTCTATTTTCTTTTTTAGGAATAACATAGTGGCTTTCTTCAAGTAAGAACCCAACGTTCGACTTTTCAGAAAAGCATATAGAGCTTATAAATTCATTTTCGTTGAGCTTTACAATACTGAAAGTCGAAATCTGTTCGAAGCAAGCATTTTGCATTTCATCTTCTAAAACTTTAACAATATCGAATTTAGTTAGCCATTTAGTAATAAGGTTGTTTCCTTTTACTTTTCTTGGTTTCAGGATTAAGTAGTCATAATAATTCTCTTTAGTGATTTTTTGAGAATAAGTTGAAAGACTGAATAGTGTAAATAGGATGATTATTGCTTTTTTCATGTGGAGGTTATCCTGACTTTTTAATTTTCTAAACGGCAATGTTTATAAAAACATTCAAGTTAAATCCAATCGATTAATCAAGGGCATATAAGTCACAAAAGTCAAGATGACTTTTACACGATGTTAGGGACAATGTTTCTTTTTATCAAAATTTCCACCATTTCTTCATCACTTGTTTTTTGTCCTCTTGTTCAGCTCTCTTTTGAGTAGAATTGGTTTCCTTTGTATTCATCTAATAAGTTCCCATCAAAGTCAAATTTATATATAATGTGATCCCAATCTGTCGCTAATATGTAGTCGTCATGAACTGCAAAGTCATCAATGCCTTCCGCTGTTGTCCAAATATCCCTGCCACTTTTTTGCCAAACGATTTTTCCGTCAGCATCAAGTCTCGTAATTTCAAGTTCTCCGTGAACAACATAATCTTTATCAAGGTAGTGAATACCAAAACAGGTAGCTGGGTCAGATATAGTTTGCCATTCTAAATTTAAGTCAGGAATAGTCAATTTGAAAACTGTATTTGAACAACAGACAACAATTCCACCGTAACTAATTAATGTTGAATTCTGATGAATTCCTGTACCGCCACCTGTCGAGCCAATTAAACAACTTGACTTTAGTTTGTTATCTTCAAGTATTTCAATTCCAATTTGACTTGTCATTTGGATATTACTTTCGCCACTTGTAAAAGTCTTGTCATAAGTTTTGTTGTTGTCAGATGAACCAAATGTATAATCAGTTTCGTCATAGAACTTGATTATGTGTTTTTCTAATACTAAAATTTGTACGGGTTCTTTCATTTTTTAACAGTCGTTCTTCAATTGTCATTACAAGTAAATATACGAATGTTTTGAACTTCTTCATAAATCTTCTATGGCTTGTGGATAAGTATATGTGTCCATCTAGGTTATTAATGTACTCCCCATTTTAAGGATACATTTCCCAACATCGAGTCAATGAGGAATAGATTCATTCAAGTGTACACAGAATGGAAATCTATAGCTTTTCGAGTTTTCATTAGAAATTATCGGGACTTTATAAGCTACTAAAGTATTTGTAGCTGAGAAGTTTAACGTTACTGGTCACTGATTTAACTCCTGTGATTGGAAAAAAGTCGGAGGCAACTGGGTTGATAGAACCCATATTATTGATGAATCTAGTACATTCAGAGGGGTGTATATTATTTTCACAAATAGAGCTGCTCCTTGTTCTTTAACTTTAAATGAGATAATTTAACATTATGAAGGTTCTAAATATCGTTCTTCTTTTTACTTTAACACTAGCTTGTACAAGTAAGAATAAATACCATAAAATGAATACTAAACTAAATTTTTATACTCAGTATCATCAATTTTACATAGCAGGGGGTATATCACCAACTGAATTGGATGACAATGGCTATGAGGAACAACTTGGTATTTATAATAATTTTTTAGTTGTTTATACTGAATGTTATGGACCTGTAAAGGGAGAAATAAGTATTTTGAAAGGGAGAAATGATTCTATTGATTACCGTCTTTATGATCATATTGTCGAAGGGGGATTGACGGTAACTAATGGAAAAATTCAAATCTTGGATTGTCCCAATGACTCAATAGAATTGGAAATTCCTGTTAAATCAAGTACTTACAGAGTCCGAATATATTCCTCAAATTTGTCAAGTGTTGATGGTGATGAAGGAGAAGACTTCTACAAGATTGAGATCTGGGAGGATGACAACTTAGAAAGAAAAGTATTGAAAAATTATAACTCAACTCTTCGAAATTAATAGACACATTCTCTGCTATCTTCAACGGTAGTACACCATGAAGAGTCACCATTACATGCTGAAGTTTATTGCTCCGGATGGAGTGGGAGGGACACGATACTTAATTCCCAATAAGATTGTTTTCATTTGGACTTATCATACAGATAACTTTTCCAAATAAAAGCAATCTTCTAGTTTGTATAGTAATGAGTCTTTTCCACCCCGTAAATCTAAAGTTTAGACTTCACTCTACTCAGTGTTTCTGGAGTCATATTTAAGTAGGAGGCTATTATTTTGTTGGGTAATCTATCTACAATTTTAGGATTAACTTTTAATAACTCTTTGTAACGTTCAGTAGCGTCTTTCATCATTTCTCGTTGGTAAATGGAGATGTTGTTGAGATATGCAAATTCTAGATAGTTTCTGTAAAATTTCTCCCACGCAGGAATAACGTTTAATAAGTAATAAAAATCTTTTCGGGCAATTCGAAACAAGGTGGTTGGTTCCAGTGCCTGAAGAGATTCCTCGGAGGGTAGTTGTTGTATAAAACTGGCTAAGCCTGTGGCAAATTGGTTTTCGAAAGATATGTTACGAGTTACTTCCTGACCATCCTCTCCAATAAAAAACATTCTCAAGCACCCTTTTTCGATGAAGTTCATATAAGTATTTATCTCCCCGACATCAATGATAATTTCATTCTTAATATGGGTAGTAACTTTGAAAAAACTGAGTATTAGGGCTAACTGTTCATCTGTTAGGTAAATGATATTACGAATATATCTGGCTAGTTGTGATTTATCTGTTTCTTTCATGTTCAAGTTGAATTGCTTGCTTCTCTTTATTCAGTTCCAAAATGGCTATTAATAGTCCAATACAAGCGGCTAAAGCTCCAAAAAGATAAATATACTCATAATGCACACCCCCTGCCACTAATCCCGCAATAGGAGCAGTGAGTCCCATACCTAAATCGAAGAAAGCATTGTAAGCAGCCATTGCCATACCTCTATTTTCTGTAGGTATTGAGCGTATGGCAATTTTCCCAAATGAAGGAAAAATAAGTGACATTCCACATCCAGTAAGGATTGAGCCTAAAATTGCCAAGATACCATTTGGCGCCTGCCAGAGGAGACTTTGACCAATGATCTCTATCGTTAAACAAGCCACTGCAACACGAGCCCCACCGAATTTATCGGGATAATGCGCAAAGAAAAGACGCATAATGATATACCCTGCTCCAAAAGCACTTAAGGCAAGAGAGGCTTTTTCCCAACCTTTTTGGGCAAAATAAAGTGTGATAAATGAAGCAATGCCACTAAATCCAATACTTGCCACTGCCAATCCTGTTCCTGAGCGCCAGACTAAACCAATGGCTTGGTAGAAAGGCAAGCGTTTTTCAAGTTGGGGTAGTGGAATTAAGGGCAATAGCTGGGCTATTAGATAACTAATTATAGGAATACAGGCGACAGTGCCAAAGGTAACACCTAATCCAAGTTTGGTCGATAATAAAATACCTAGAGGAGCTCCAAGCGCCATTCCACCGTGCATGCCTAATCCGTTCCAAACCATTACTTTACCCGTATTTTTGGGTCCGACCAGAACAAATCCCCAGGCAAAAATACCTATTACCAAAAAGCTTTCACCGATTCCGAGCAATATTCGTCCAATAATAATGAGTCCTAAACTTAAAGTAGGGATAGTAGCACAAAGAAATGCGAAGAGGTAAAATAACCCAGATAAGGAAGATAGAAACAAGCCAATTTTAACTGAATATACACCTCCTTTAGTATCTGAGGATTTTCCAGCAAGATGGCGTGTTAGGAGTGTAGCAACATATTGGATACCTACAACAAGACCGACTGTGATATTCCCATAATGAAGTTGATTATGAACAAAATCTGGAAGGGTTCCCAAAGAGATACCCATAATTAAAAATTCAAAAAAGATGATACTAAAAATGATGAAAAGATTTCTGGAGAGTGTGTTTTCTTGGTTCAAAAGATTGATATCCATACAAATGTTATACTTTAAGTTGGTCTAAAACTCAAAGTTACAGCGTCGGAGAGCACTTGTCATTGATTCAAATCAATAGATGTTTATTTTATAACGAATTACAAATTTACATCCTTAAAATGACCTTAAATTCAGCTTAAAAATCATCTATTTCAGCTTAAATAGATATTAAAATAGTCTAAGTTGAAATTTAAAACAAGTGTGTAAATGTTTGTTTTTCAGTGTATTGTGTGCTATTGTGATGTTTCCTTCTATGTTTTATGATAAAAATGAAGATTTTCCGCTTACTCAATCATGTGAATCCAAAACAGTTTTATGGTCGTTAGTGATGTAGAAGTTCAGGTGATGAACTTTCAAAAACATCCTTACGCTGGATAGCCCTTTATCCAGTTTAATTATTCGTTAAACTATAAAACTCAAATCCTTATGAAAACGCAAGCCATAAAATTAACGACTGCTGTTTTAGCAATCTTCAGTTTTCAAGTTGCTTCAGCCCAAATCGGAGCTTCTGCTACAAGTGCCATTAAAGCCACAAGTAGTGCAGTTGCAAGTACAAATGCTGCCAGTAATGCCATCAAAGCATCTTCGCAAGCAGCAGTCAGTAGCTCTGCTGCGGTAAAAGCGAGTGCTAACGCAACTTCGGCTGTGCAGGCTACAACGCAAGCTGTAACAAAAGCCACGGGGAATGTCACTAATGCTACAAAAAATGTAGTATCGGCCACCGTTAATGCTACGAAGGACGTAGCTTCTTCTACTGCTTCTACTATCAAGGCAACTGCTAGTAAGAGTGCAAATGCGGCGTCTGATGCTAAGAATAACTCAAGTGTGGATGTGGATGCCAATGTTTCGATTGAGACAGATGGAAACATCAATGTCAATAAGGCGAATGGATTAAGTAATAGCAACGGTAATGGTAATGTAAACTCTCAAGCCAGTGCAAATGCCAGCGAAACTGGTAAAGCCAATGCCAATGAAAATGCAACCCCATTGTTGAAAGAAAACCTTGTGGTAGCAAAAGAAAAAGGAGCGAGCACCTTCAATGCTACAAAGACAAAAATGGCTGAAACTGGTAGCGGTGTTAAAAACAAGGTAGGCTCAGAGGCAAAAGCTGCTTCACAAACAAAAGCGAATACTAATATTAAATCTAGTACTTCTGTAAGCTCAAGTGCTAGTGCTGTTAAGCATTAATTTGCTAAGCTTAAAATGCCACTCTCAAGACTTGGGGTGGCATTTTTATCAACAACCAAGCCAAACCCATCTTAAATTTATCTCGCCATGAAACATATAATCATCCTTACTGCTCTTTTCATATTTTTGGGTTTTAGCCTTTCTTCTCAAGCGCAAACCGAAACTCCTAAAAGAACAATAGCAACGGTCATCAGTGGGCTTTCTTACTCTCCGAAATTACACTATTATGGCCGAACCGATGAACTAAAAAGTAGTGCCTTGATGCCAACGGTATTAGTTCAGTTTGATAGTCTTGGGTTGTATTTGACAGGTTCGACAGTTTTTACGACTAATACGGTTCAACCGCTTGAGTATGCGGCAACTGTTACTGAAATCGGCTATAAGTTTGGTAAAAAACAAGGTATTGCAGGAAGCATCTACGGTGATAAGTTCTTTTATCAAAATAAAACCTTGGTGCAATCGGCACTACAAGGGCAAGTGGGCTTGAATCTTTCTCATCTTAACAAAGTTGCTAATATAAATCTTACAAGCATTGCGGCATTTTCGGATAAAACAGACTTTTTTGCTAGTGCAGGACTTGAGCATCCAATCGTGATGCGAACAGGAAAAAGCGTATTTGTGGTTACTCCAACGGCAGTTGCCAATGCTGGTACTCAGAGCTTTACAAATACGTATTTTAAAAACAATAAATTCTTAGGTATTCCAATCTCAAATCAGTCAACAACCCAAACTACACAGGTATTCAATCTGTTGAGCTATGAATTTAGTATGCCAGTGGTATGGGTCTTTAATAATATATTCTTGGTAGCTACCCCAGGATACGTAATGCCTCAAAATGTGGTCACTACCTCTGGAAACACCGAAGTTGTTTCGCGCAACGGTACCAATCTATTTTATGTTAACCTTTCTTTGCTTTACTCGTTTAAGGTAAAAAAAGGATAAGTGTTTGTAACGTAAGTCGTTGCAGGTCAGCTGATTTGTTAGACTTGTTATTGCGATTTTATATAAATGAAAAAACCTCAATTATTCATTTTATTGATGAGTAATTGAGGTTTCTTCATTTACTTTTATAGCAAAGACTTTTTAACTTGATGAATGTTGTACGTTTAATCAACAAACAACTCGCTAAATGAATTACTATTTCAAATTTATCGCAGTATAGTGAGGATAGTGTTGCGTAAAACTAACACCTTATGAAGTTGCAACTAGAAAGTTATCGGCGCAATTGCACTGGAAGTTCTTTTCCTGATATAACTTTTGGATTGAGACTTATCCAGACTTGATTACGAACATCATCTGTGTACCCAATTACGACCCCAGTTACTATGCTGTTTTCAGGCGGATAATCTGCTACGCCTGTTTCAAAGTCAATTATTGCCACAATTCCTATAACCTCCTCATCGCCAATATCTAAAAAAATACCAAAGGGAAGATGCACAACAACTTTGCACTCAAGCTTGATCCCAACTGGATACTTTTGTCTTATTTTAGCCCAGTCAACACCTTTTCTGTTAATTATACCTTGAAAAGCCATAGAACATTTAGTTTTAGATAAACCATAGTTAAATTATAAAGTTTTCAAATACACAATTTGCTTAATTTTTTGAAGACTATTATCACTCAATAATTCTTATAGCTATAATAATACAAATACCATTTTGCATGGATGAGCTTGAATTTTCTGACTTCGGAATAACCACTTTCTTTCATATAAATAGTTTCGAACATTGTATTATTTGAGCCTTTTTTTATGACTTTATAGTATTCTTCCTCCCAATCTTTTTTCAAGAATTTCTTGTAACTTCCGTCTAGTGTCTTTAGAAAAATCCAATCTTTCTTTTCCCAAAAATATTTTAATGGTTTTCTGGATTCTTGATCGTAAATATCCGAGTTAAAACCAGGTAAAGGAAACACCACTCTGGAAATTTGAAAAGTACTATCTTCATAAAATCTCTTGTAAAAGGTATTAAAGCTTTCACCGTTAGCTCCATTTGAATTATTTTGAGATTTGAATTCAAAATTTAGGATACATAACAGTAAATGGATTGAAGTGTAAACAAGTATTTTCATTGAGATTTTTTGGTATGGTTCAAAATTGTGATGAATATGAAACTATTCAAACTAATCATACTCATTCCATCATAAGACTATTCTTTACCTCTTTCAAAATCTCCAATTGTTCTTCTTCTTTTAGTTGATCCCATGTCTCAACTTTGATAATTTTAGTTAGTTCTTTTCCCCTTGATACAGCCAATAATGAGAATGTTAGTTCATCTTTTTTGCCCCATATATAGCGACAAATAATGATGCTTCCTTCTGAGTTATGGGTCTCGTCTAAAATTTCGAGGTTTTTATACAAGCTACTCTCTGATTTCATAGATTGAACAAGTTCTCCCATGACCTTTTCGCTTGTAACCAATTGACCGTCAGTTTTGGTGGTGTAATATTGGTTTAACTTGGTTTCAATATCGATAAAACCACCATGATCTGTTCTTTTAAACTGCCCGTGATACTTGGTAAAGCTATCTGTTGGCCCAACAATAGCTTCGAATTCCCAACTTTGAGGAATGTTCATTTGGATTTCTGCATCCTTAATGTCAAAATTTTTAGTTTTTACATTGGTGGCTTCTCTGCAACCTAAAAGTGTGATAAATACCAAGAAAAACAATGTGATAAAACGTAATGAATGAAGTGATTTTTTCATGAGTAAAAGGTATTAAAGGATTTGTAAAGATATTCATTTGGATTAAAATTGTTGGTGTCAACTGTAAAGTAAGGGAACATGATTTCTTGTAGAGGAGTAATTCTAAACAGTAATTAATCACATCTGAGTTCGACAGATAAATGATTTAGTTCCGAAGAATGAAAGAATACCACAATTAAGAATAACCCTCTTTTAAATAGCTTTAAAAGAGGGCAAAGGTGTTAGTTATACCTTATTGATACTTTTTAATTGTTTCTTTAATTTTCTTCTTTTCTCAAACTCTCTTCTTTGTTTGGTGATTTCGTACAACACAATTCCTGTCGATGTTGCTAGGTTAAGACTCTCTACAATCCCAAACATTTCGATATTGATACAGGCTTCACTTCGTTCTAATGCCAAGTCACTGATACCGATAGACTCTTTACCGAACCATACTGCCAATTTTTTCTGGGTATAGTCGCCTTCGTGTAAGATAACATTTGAACGACCTTTGACATGTGGCGACGTAACAATTGATGTAAAGTTCTTTTTCTCTAAATATGCTAAACAATCCTCGGTACTTCTAAATTTCTTTACAAATGTCCATTTGACCGACGAAACTGACGAAGCTACAATGGATTTCCTTTCTTTGAATTCATCCCAGTTATTTGGTAAAGAATTGGTACTATCTATCAGGTATAGTTTCTCAGCACCAAGTGCATTGATGTTTCTAATTACTGTTCCAACATTATTGGGGTCTTTAGGGTCTTCGAGAACTACAATTAAATTCTTACATCTAAACTCTTTAATTTTGTCTGCACGCTTTCGTAAACTGCTTTTCTCTTTACTGACTTGTGTTTCAGTTACAGTCAGGTTTTCTGTTTGATTGTTTTCCATTTTTAAGAATGATAAATAGGGCTTTGTCTTATCAGGAAAATAAAATTCCTAATACAAAGTGAATTTACAAGTTTTCAAGAGCATAGCAAAAGTATAGTTATGCACCTCAGTTTTTTTGAGGTAAAACTAATATCAATTTATTGACCTTTTGGCACTTCTTTTTATAATCCTATCTTCTTAAAGTCCTATTTCTAATCTTATTTTAATTTATTCTAAATAAAAACTTGCGTAGTAAAATTACGGCATCTACATTTGTGTAATTATTTATAATAAGTCTAAATATCAATAATGAAATGAATTATATGAAAAGTGTTTTTGTACTATTGTTATGTTTATTTACGCAAATGATTTATGCGCAAACAGGGCAAATTACTGGTAAAGTATCCAATAATGATGGTCAACCAGCAGCGTTTGTTTCTGTTCAAATAAAAGGAAGTAAAAAAGGAACCACATCAGATGAACAAGGTAAGTTCACTATCTCGAATCTGAAAGGTGGGAATTACACTTTGGTTGCGTCTTTTGTAGGATATAAAACACTTGAGCAAAAAATAGTAATTGAGGAGGGTAAAACACTAAACCTTTCACTTGAATTACTTGAAAGTTCTGAAATGATTAAAGAAATTGTTGTGTCGGGTAGTTATATTGCTAATCGTACCCCCACGTTGGGAAAAGCCAATATTCGTCCATTGGATTTACCACAAAGTACTGGGGTAGTTACAAGTACTGTAATTGCAGATCAGCAGGCTATCAGGCTTGGCGATGTGGTAAAAAATGTGAGTGGAGTGTCACAAACCGAAACGCGTGGTGGTGTTGCTGAAACGTTTTCGTCACGTGGATATAGCGTAGGGATTGCGGGAGCAGGAGGAAGTATATTTAAAAATGGAACTATTAGTAATACAATGGGTTTTCCTGATGCTAGTACGCTAGAGTCAGTTGAAGTAATGAAGGGTAGCTCGGCCTTGTTATACGGCAACGTTTCAGGTGGTTTGATTATCAATATGGTTACTAAAAAACCTCGTTTCGACTGGGGTGGACAGGCTTCTATGCTTTTTGGAAGCTATAACCAATACAAACCTACGCTTGATGTGTATGGA
The DNA here is from genome assembly GCF_030056655.1 of Flectobacillus rivi. NCBI lineage: Bacteria > Pseudomonadati > Bacteroidota > Cytophagia > Cytophagales > Flectobacillaceae > Flectobacillus > Flectobacillus rivi. The sequence goes on along the minus strand of NZ_JASHIE010000001.1, from coordinate 54,071 downwards.
CCAATCAGTAAAAATCTTGCGTTCAGAGTAGTAGGAACTTACGAAAATGCAAAAAGTTATCGTGATGTTGTAAAGACTGACAGAACTTACGTTACACCATCTTTGCTATATAAAATTAATGACAAAACGGATGTTTTGTTACAAGTAGATTATTTGAAAAGTAATATTGTTCCAGATGCTGGGGTAGGGACTCCAAACAGTAGAGTTACGATTACAGAATTGCCAGATGCTCCTCGAAATCGTTTCATCAACACCAGTTGGGCATATAATAATACAGAACAAACATCAAGCTATTTGACAATCAATCACAAATTTGATGCGAACTGGAAATTAACTGCCATTGGATCGATTCAGAATACAGAAGTTAAAGGCTTTGGAGTAGGAGTGCCTAGTGCAATTGCTACTAACGGTGATTATACACGTACACTGAGTGCCGTTCATACAAACGAGAAAGATTACACAGCTCAAGTTAATTTGAATGGCGGTTTTAAGACGGGTGCTATTGGTCATCAATTATTGGTAGGGGCTGATTTCTTAAGAATTTCAAATGTGAGTCATAGCTTTAAATTTACTTCAGCGGCTGGCGTAGTGGGTACTGCGTATGACAAAATCAATATCTTTGATTTCTCGAAATATGTAGCACGTACCGATATTCCTACGATTGCAGATACGGCTCGTACAACAACTCCACAGAATCGCTATGGCGTTTATGTTCAGGATTTGTTAACTATTACTTCCAAATTTAAGGTGCTAGCAGGTTTGAGATATTCGTATCAAACAGCGTTTCAATCAACTATCTTGAACCTTGAGAAAAATGTTGAGCGTCGTGGTGCTACTGCTGATAAATCGGATGGTGCTCTTTCTCCGAAATTAGCTTTGATTTACCAACCATTGAAAACTACCTCGATATATTCATCTTATAGCAATAGCTTTACGATTAATACTGGTACTGATATTAATGGTGACAACCTTAAGCCTTCGATTATCGATAACTATGAAATTGGCGTGAAAAATGAGTTTTTGGACGGTAAATTGTCTGCTAACTTAAGTGTGTACAAAATCATTAATAGCAATTTTGCTCAAACGGCACTTTTTGATCGAAACGGTAACCCAAATACCAATACGAATATCAAAGAATTATCAGGCGAAACAACAAGTGATGGTTTTGAAGTAGATTTCAATGGTGTTTTGTCTAAAAACTTTTACTTTTTACTTGGTTACGGATATAACTATATGCGCTACACGAACACTACAGGTGCGGTTGGTTCACAAGTAGAAGGCGAGCAACTCATTAGAAGTCCAAGAAGTACAGCCAATGGTTCGATTTTCTATACTTTTGATAATACGAAGTTGAAAGGAGTGAAGCTTGGCTTATCTGCCTTTTATACTGGAAATCGCTTTGCAGGGAATAACAACGTAGTTGGTTTGAATGGGGGCTTGAATAATACTACCGCCTCATTGAGTTCATACAATGCTTTGATTCCGTTATCAGGTTTCGCAACGGTTGATTTCTCTGTTGGTTATACCTTTAGCAAAGTGTCTGTTCTAGGAAAAGTTTCGAACATATTCAATGAAATGAATTATATCGTTCACGACCGTTATAGTATTAACCCTATCGCACCTCGCCAATTAGCGTTGACAGTAAATTATAGATTTTAATTTGGAGAATCTGTAATTTAGTGAGTGGTGATTTATTGATTATTTTTAGTATCAAAAAAGGCGTTCGAAAATCTAATTTCGAACGCCTTTTTTTACTCACTAAGTGAATAATCTTATTCTCAAAATTTGGGTTATTTCATATTTTGCCCACTAACTTAAGAAATTGCTCAAAATTAAGTTGTGTAAATTATTTAGATAAAGTATCAGTAATCATAAAATTACACTCGAAACTCATCATTCACAATTCAGAACTCATACTATCCCTCAATATGCAAATCATATTTATGTAAAAGTCCAGAAAGACCATGTACTGAAAACTTAGCTTTTTTTATTCGGTTGTTTTCTGGGTCTATCGCATAATTGTATGAAGTTCGAAAATCTGCTTTTTCAAGTATTGTTCTGTTAAAGATCGCTTGCTCCATATTACAGTTATCGAAAATAGCGTTAGTCAAGTCTGCTTCAGCAAAGTCGGTGCCTTGTAGTTGTGTATCTTTGAAAGTAGTTTTCTTGAGTTTTATTTTGAAAAAAGAAGCATGGTTTAGCTGACAACCTTCAAAAGAAACTTCAAAGCCAAATGGATTACACGTATCAAATCGAAGCCCTAAAATTTTACAGTCTTTAAAAGTAACTCCTTGAAAAGCAACACCACTGATCGCTGCCAAGCTCAGGTTGCAACCTACGAAACGACAGTCTGTAAATTTAAATCCAGAGAGGTTTTTGTTTGACAAATCACAATTGGTAAAACTACAATTTTCGTATTCACCTTTGGTTAGCTCATTAATTTTATCAAATATTTGGTCGGTAAGATATTGGTTTGGCATGTATATTTAAGATAATAGAATATTAAATGGAAAAGAGTCATTAAAGTAATTACTATTACTTTATCAGAAATATCACAAGAAACGAAAATTTCTAGGCATCATTTTCAGCATATTGTATTAATCGCTTTACCCATTTTTCCTGTTGATTGATTCTTTGATTAGCTTTCAAATCTCCCCAAAAATCTTGGATGATATTCATTTCCAAGAAATAGTCAAACCCTGGGCAATGGGTATTGGTATAATCTGCTATTTCGATTTCAAAATCTTGATGCGTCAACAGTAAAATACGTGCTTCAGAAGAAGGCTCAAAAGCGTTATTAGTTTTTCGGGCGAATACTACATACATTCCTTCATCGGGATCAACATAATTTTGATTTTCTAGGATAGCGTCTCTTAAGGTCATCATGATTCTTGGTTTTATAGATTCAAAATTAGATAAAACATTCAATATGTCTTCATCTCAAAGCTGAATAAACTTGTAGAAGTTTAATCACAAAACCCAGCCTACACGCTTTTTCCATTCTTCCATTTCTTGTTTTCTTTGCTCAAAATTCTTTGGTGGGATGAGATTATCTTGGCGGGCATGAAAGCGTATTAGTTCCGTTTGTTCTTCAATGCTCAACAGTCCTACAGATTTTCTTCTTTCGTTTACATTGGTTTTATCCTCAATAGGATTGGGGCTAAGTTGTCCATTTTCGTCCCAGTCAAATTGGGTGCCAAATATTTGTGGTTTACCCTCAAGAACAGCGATTCGGTCTGTTAAGTGAGCATAATTTGTAGGGGTAGCTTTGTGTTCGTCGACAGCCTTTTTTAAAAGCGATGCACATCGTTTCATAAAATTTGGTAAAGCAATCGAATGCTGAATAACCAACCAAGCGGCTTCACTGGCTTCTTTTCCAACTTTTTCAACCGTTGGATACCCAATCTCTTCAATGATTTCGCTAAGAATATTGGCATTGTGGATATGTAAAGCACTCATTTCTTCGTCATAGCCATCGCTCAAGCGCCCCTCTTTTGCTAACCGATCTCGCAGAGCAAGGTCATTGTTTTTGAGTTCAATGATTCTGTGGGCGATGGTAGGATGTTGCATAGATATTTGATGGTACAATGAGGAGAATAGGAATTATATACTTTGTTTCCAATATCGTTTTTCGATGGTTCTTACATTAAGAGAAGACTTTAATTGTAACAGATAACGATATAAGTCTAAAAGCTCTTTGTCCTCCTTTTCGCCTCGAAACGGATTAATGTAGATGGCATTTCCATAATTTACTTTCACTTTTTCAGGGGTATCATCCACTATTAAAACCTGTTCAAGCTTAAATCCTTTTGTTTCCAATTTTTTTAACCTTTTTTCAAAAATGTATTGATCAAGATCTACATCCCTTTTTAACGAGCACCTATTTTTCCCCCAGACTATCTCAAAGTTAATATTTTCAGGCGTAATCTTTTGAATGATTTCTTGCACATATATATCATCGGCAGAACTCCAAATTCCTATCAAGAAATGAGCTGAGATTTCTTTGAAAAAAGTATCGAGAAAGGGGCGCTTATATACAAAATATTGTTCATAGAAAAAGTCAGGTTCAGTATCCAACTTGGTTGAGCTTGCATGGATTAGTGTTTCATCTAAATCTAATATTAATAACAGATTCTTTGACATAAAACAAATTACCTTTACTTGAATATATTAAAGAGAAGTAAGATTAAGACCATCATGTATTAGTCTCCAGAGCTTTGAATAAGCGTCCTCATCTGGGTCTTTTTGCTTTTACACATTTCAATTTATTCAAAATAGAGATTATTGCATGAGAATTTACTGGTACATGAATGTATTCTTTTTGAAACTAGATTTTACTTTCAAAAAAGATAGGAAAATACTACTCTATATTTACTAAGATAGTCAATCTCAGGTATTGCGCAATAATATTTAATAAACTAAACTATCTTGCCTTCCTTTTTAAATGCTCCGTAGGTGCGAAAGAAAGCAAATGACTTTGAACTCTTTCGCACCTACGGAGCTTTATGCTTAGTATCTGATGTTAAGTGATTACCAATAACGAATACACAAATAACAGATACACAAATAACCAATAACATCCATTTACTCAATCATTACTTTGTGGGTTACACTCCTGTTTCCTTGTATAATTTTTAAGAAATACATGCCTCTGCTGAGCATTTCTGTATGAATTTGGTTATCGTTGAAAGTAAGGGGATAGGAGCGTCCGATACTATCAAATAGTTGTAACTCGGCATTTTTGAGGGTGTTTGGTAGAACAAGGGTGAAGTCTCCATGGCTGGGATTTGGGTAGATTTTTAGCTGCTCAGATCCAAAATCTGCTTCTGTTCCGAGTGGAATAGCAATGCTTATTTTTAAAGGTGCAGATAGTTGACTACAGCCTTCTTTCGTTACCTTAACACGATATTCTCCTGATACTTGAGCCTCGTATATGGAGCTGCTTGCACTAGCTATTAATGAGTCATTTCTCAGCCACTGATAGGTTAATCCGCTTCCAGTGTTGGCATTCATTTTTACCTTGAATGGTTCATAGACTGTACCCTTTATATCGGTGGTGATACTTGCCTCAGGCGTAGGCTTGATGGTAACTTTGACAGGATTTGAAATAGATGCGCTCTGGCAAAGAGGGTCTTGGATAATGACCGAATATGAACCTGAAAGGTTAACCTTGTAAATATTACTATTGGCGGAGGCTATATTTTGTCCATCTTTTTGCCATTGATAGCTGGAGCCATCTTGTTGGACTACAGATAATTGAACTTGTGTGCCCGAACATACTTCTGCTGCACCACTTACATCGATGGAAGCGTTGGCATGATAGAAGCATTTTGTAGCGTATTTTCGTAAGCGGTGCATGGTGATAGTGTCATCCTCACCAGAGGTAATGGTGGTTAATGTTTTGTTTTGAGAATCGATGAAATAGTTCGAACGTAGTGGATAATAGTTCTTTGGGTACTCAAAGAATAACGTAGTTGCAAGTGTCGATTTTGAGATAAAGTCAATCTTTGTCTCTACGCCATAGTCTTTCGAATAAATCCAATAGTCATTGCCTTCTTTATCATTTACAAAAAAATGATACGCATTGTGACTATTGGTAGGTTTGGATTTTTTCCAAATTAAGCCACCATCACTCAATCGAATTTTTGAATAAAATGCCCCATGATTGATGTACATCAAATCAGCCAGAACTTGTGGATAGGTAATGGTCTCATCTTTAAATGACCATTTTACCGTACCATCCAAATCATAGCCAATAACCTCATTGAATGCCAGATTGTCGGTAGGGCTCACTTTGGGTTTTTCTTTTAACACAGAAAATACATTGCCCGAAAAACCAGAGAAGTAATCCGTGCTGGTCAGTTGTTTAACCCAATTGGCATTGGCAGCTTTGAAATTACCAAATCCAATGAATTTTCCACCTGAATTGCCGTTGATTTGAAACATCACTCTATCGTCATCAATTCGATAAGTAGATGGTTCGTAAGCACCATACAAGTTGCTATCTTTAAAACTCAAAGTTTGATACTGACCAGATTTGTCTATTTTGATGAGATAAAATCCATCCTGTTTTTGATGAACCAACACAATGGAATTGGTGGTTACTTCCTCATTATTTGAAGTAACAATACTACCCTTTTGACTGAAATAAGGGTTTGAATCTATTTTTTCTTTCACAAAATCCACATATCCTATTCGAATTCCTGTGGAGTCGTAACGATAAACTTCTTTGCTTCCTATTAGCCAAAAGCCAGCATCTGGAGATTTAATGACTGACATAGCACCTCCACCAAAGCCTGCACCGCTCGCACCCATCGTCGGGACTTTTACTTTTTCTTTACCAAAGCTGTCTAAATAGAGATATTCGCCTCCTTCAAGTCTAAATAGCGTGAGTTTGCTATTAGCAAAACCTTCGATTTTTTGACTAGCGTTATATTGCCAAAGCAGAACACCTGTAAAACTGTATTTGTAAATAGTTTTTTCAGCATAAAAAACTAACCCATCAGTCACTTCTGATGAAGCCAGTACGCTTGTCATGGAATGTTTAACTGCTTTTATTAGCGATAATTCTTTATCAAAAATCAGGAGACTGTCCTGCGTCGCAATCCAACTGACTTTATTGCCTCTTTTTAGCTTAGAAAATACTTTTCCATACGGAAAGTTGAGTTCATTTCCGTCTTTATCAAATATTCGATACCCCATCGTTTGCCCTGTGAAACCACTCAAAACTGTTACGATGGTTTTGCCAGAGGGGGTGACATCTAACAGGGTATATGGTACATCGTTTTCTAGGTAAAGGTCTTGGCGTTCCCATAGCAATTTTGGGGCTGTTTGTCCAAAGGCTGCGCCACACATCGCTAGTAGAATAGCGAATAAAAAGGTAATTTTTTTCATATAATGGAATGTTTGAAATGCCTAAATAAGCCTATATAGATTTAGTGAATGAAGTTTTAAGGATTAACTCTATGTTGAGAATGTGAGTTTTTAGTTTAGCCTAGCGCCTAAAGCATATTGCCTAATGCAGGTAAAATTACTGTATTTTGTAACTGAGCCCTATCTTAAGTCCAAGGTTGTACGCACTTGTTTGAATCAAATTACTTGAGTGGTTGATATTATTGAGCATATAGCTTGCCGTCGGCTCTATCGTCAAAAAGCAATGTGCATTAATTGTATGTTGTACGCCACCCGAAACTTGCAGAAAAGTATTGAGTTGACCATTGGTGAGTTGATACATCACATCAGTACCTGTAGACAAAAAATAGCGGTTTCGTCCAGCAATGTGCAACAATCGTTGTATGTCGGCATGGAGCCCAAACATCTCCAGATTTTCACTTTCTACTTTATTTTGAGTGATTTGCTCAATAGTGCCTTGGTTGGTGTTTTTTACTAGATATTTATCCGTGTTTATTTTATATTCAGCCCATTGTCGCATTTTTAAGAACGAAATACTTCCTCTAAAATTCCAAGAATTACTGATGGATTGAGTAATTCCTATGGTGGCTTCAAAACCGTTTCGTTCGTGGTCAAGTAACTTATTTCTTTGTAGACTTACTATTTCAGGATTGTCTATTTTCAATATTCGATACGTCTGTAAAGGGGTGATACTCACACTCAAATAGGCAGATTTTAACACTGGTTTTTGAGGTTTATTCAAAATAATATTTGCAAAAATTGGTAATTCAATCCTAGGCTGGTTAACCAAAATATTTTTGCTTTTTAGAGACTCGATTTTATCAATCTTGATTCCTAATTTAGGCGTTTCAATAGACGCTGAAAAATGATTTGTAAGATTGTTAAGCGCTTCTGTACTTGAGGAAGGTGATGAAAGTAAGCCAGAATCAGTATTATTATCTCCTTCAGTTCTTGAAGGTTGTGCCTGAGTTAGTTGTTTTGATGAAAACGTTTTTTGATGATGCAAATAAAAAGAACTTTCAGGTACAGGATTATTTTTACTTGGTATCGAATGACTATTTTGACTTTCTTTTTTGAGGAGAGAGGCTTCTTTAGTTATTGTTAATCGAGATTTTTTGTGTTGTGTATAGTCTTTATTTTTTTCTAAAAGACTGACTTGAAAGTCACTTTTTTGAGAATTTTGTTTAAGCATAAAAATAACGCCAGCGCTTATCAAGAGTAGCAACGCAATGGCTGCTACTGCCAGTCTTTTAGCAAACTTAGCAGCAAATGGCTGATGTGGATGAATGGATGCATCTATGTATTCCCAAGTTTGTTCGGACGGCTCAGGCTCATAATCCGAGAAGGTATCTTGGAGTAAGCGTTTGAGTTTATCTTCTTCTGGATTTTGCATTTCTATATCCTTTTGTATTGCATTAACTGATTGATATGTAGTTGTTAAGCTTTCTGATAGCCAATTTTTAAAAGTTCTCTTTTTAATAAATTGCGAGCCCTTGATAATTGTGACTTTGAGGTTCCCTCGGTGATATTCAACATTTCGGCAATTTCCAAATGATTGTAGCCATCTATCAAATATAAGTTTACCACAAGCCTGTAACCATCGGGTAAAGCATTGATAATTTGTAAAATCTGATCTCTAGCAAGGTTGGAGAACAAATCTTCCTCATTTTCGGTCACTTCGGCAATCAACTCGTATCCCACGAGGGAGCGTTCATGAACGGCGTGTCGGTAATGGTCAATGGCAGTTCGAATAACGGTTGATTTTACCCAAGAGTTGATAGAATCTATGTTTTCGAGCGTATGAATATTTTTGAAAATTTTAATAAAAGCTTCTTGAAAAATGTCCTCGGCTTCGCTCACAGTGCGTGCATAACGCCTACATACCCCCAAAAGTCGACCTTTGTATAAATTATAAAAGTCGGTTTGTGCTTTGGGGTTGTTGCGTTTGCAAGCAATCACTAAATCTTTTTCGTTTTGAGGCATTTATAAGTCTTAATATTCAGAAATCATGAAGCGATGTTTGAATTTTTTAGGCTAGATAGTACGATTTATTGTATTTGATATTGGTAAATAATTTTTCCATCGGCCGCCAAACGTACGGAATATCTGACAGTTCCCTGTTTTATTTCAACTTGAAAGTGATCAGGTTCTGTAGCAGCGGCATTAGTTGGATCAGATGGTTGATAGACCACACGGGCATTAACAAAAATCCAATTGGGGAACGTCGAGCTCAGCGTACTTTTTATAGCATCTGGTAGCTTATTTTCGGCTAAAACTTGTGCATGTGTAATTGTTAGATTATGCTCATTAGTTTGTTCTTCAGTAATGATATAACTATCTGTTTGTCCCGTTTTTAGTGCTACAAAATTGGTTTTATTTTGTCCGAAAATGGTTTTTACAATACCGTAATCAAATTGCCAATTGGAAAAATTAGCTTGCAAATAGCTCTTCGTTTTCGAAGATACATTCGAAGAGTTTAATACTTTATACGCATAATTATTTTCGATAGAAGAAGCCCATTCTAGCACTTGACCTGTTTCTGAAAGTACTATTTCAAAAGTTTGTAAAGCACCATTGGATAATTCTCTGAAATTAACAAACAACTTATAGGATTTATCTGATAAATGATAAATTACCATACTTGCATTTTTGAGCTGATTATTACTAACAAATTGCTTCACAACAACTGGTACCTGTGTGTCATAGTTGATTTGGTCTGTACTGGTAAAAATAATAGATAATGCTTTTTCGCTTGAAAGAGTTTGCGCTCGAACAAAAGCATTCGCCGAGTCATAATACAAATGTAAAGTTGTATTGTTGGCGGTTTTAATAACTAGTTTGTATCCCTCTGTGAGCGTAGTGGATTTCATCAAATCATACACGGCAAGGATTTCTGCTGAAGGATATTGACTATTAAAATGCTGTTTAATGGCTTCGGGGAGAGTTTTGGGAATGCCCACCAAATTATTTGCATCAATAATTTCTCCTTGATAATCTACCAAACAAAAAACTTTGCCGACGGAAGTTACGAATTCAGTTTGCCAAGTTTTATCTTTTTCGAGAGGTTCAAATATAAAGGAGCCAACCTCTGGATATTTTTGTTTGAATACTTCTGTACTTGCTTGTGGAATACCTGAAGACGAAACTGGCATTGTTGCCTCCACTACGGTATCACAGCTTTGCAATACGACAGCGCTCAGAATACCAGCAAGTATTCGACATGGGAGTATAGAAATATGTAGGTTAAATGTTGTCATGTGGTCATAAAAAGCATCACATAATCGCCTTTTCAACAACACAGACGTAAGTGGTTATAAGAAGGGTTGCATGATTAATTGAAAAAAATCAAAAAAGATTCTCATGTTTTACTTCGCAATGAATTCGGATTTTTCAATTTTATACCAAAAATGGAGAATACCCTCCAAGTCAAAAGACTCAATCTGGCGGAATCCTAATTTGCGTAAAATATGATTTGAACCTTCATTGTTAGCATCTGCCATGGCATAGATTTCTTTTAGATTTAGTTGCTCAAATCCGTACTGTAAACACGCCTGTGCCACTTCGGTGGCGATACCTTTTCCCCAATATCGTTGGATAAGTCGATAGCCAAGGTCATAATAGTGAATATGGTTGTTGGTGTCGTTAGTTACGAATTTGAGACCTGCCCAACCTACAAAATCTTGGGTCTTCTTATCGATAATAGCCCATCGTCCAATGCCATGGTCGAGATATTGTTGCCGAATAAAATTGATGACATCAACAAGTTGCTCTTTATGACCAATAGGCTGATTGCCTAAGTATTTATGTACTTCGGGATTTGAATCCAGTTCGTACATGCCATCTATATCAGTTGGCAAAATCTCTCTTAGGATAAATCTGTCGGTTTGTATTTTCATTTGTGTAAATTCTCTGTGTTTGAGATACGATAAAATCGTCTTTTCATCATATTTAAAAATTCTTTCTATTCTTCCAATTGGATTCCTCTTTTGCTTGATTGGCTTTATGATGCTTTTGGGCTTCAAATAGCATTTGTCTAAGTGTTTTCTTGTTGACCCAACACCCATTGACAAATACACCTGCGATTTTTCTTGTATTGGCTATATCGTCCAAGGGATTGGCATCAAGTAGTAGGAGATCTGCCATTTTACCTCTTTCCACAGTCCCAATTTTATCCTCAATTCCCAACCACTGAGCTGGCAATCGGGTGGCTGAGGTTAAAGCCTCATCTGGACTTAGCCCTGCATCTACAAGCAATGCTATTTCGTCATGCAACGAAAATCCCCAAATAACTCCCGATACCCCAGCATCTGTCCCTGCAATGATAGGTACTTTTGCTTCTTTAAAAGCTTTGACCAAAATTTGATGAAAAGCTACCATACTGTCAATTCTAGCAATGCGTTTGGGATCTGTTTCTCGATTGTAATTATTCGAAAACAACCATTTGCTTTGCATAAGTGGAGGGACATATTTGAGCAAAGGCGAATTTTTGATACTGTCGAGCGAATGAGTTTGTTGAGCAATTCGAACCATTGTTATGAGTGTAGGTGTGAGCCATGTATCATTCTCTTTAGCCAATTGAGCAAAGCGTTGAGCATCCGAAAAGCTAAAGCTTTTACTTTGCTTTGAGAATTCTTCAGCATGGGCGACTAAACCAAAATTTGGAATAAAAGCCTCCGCTAGTTTTCCTCTAAATACATTTGGAATATGTCCAACCACTTTCATACCTTGCTTTTGGGCTTCTTGCACTATGGCATTGAAAGTGGCTTGATTTAGTCTAGAATAAACTTTAATAAACTCATATCCTTGGGCTTTGGCAATCCTTACCGTTTGCCTGCCTTCTTCGGGAGTATTAGCATTATTACCAGAGTCTTCTCCACCATCAATTAAAAATGCCATTGCAACACGAGGACCAATAACATTTCCTTTGATAATTTCATTGCGTTGTCCAAAATGCTCGACACGTGCGCTCAATTCCAAAATGGTGGTAACGCCATTGGTAATGTAAAGACTCATAAAGTCTTGATTGTTAGTAAAAAGTGTCGCCCCTTTGGTGGGGAAATTATTGCTAAAATTCACATCGGCTAAATTATGCACGTGCATATCAATCAGTCCGGGGAGTAACCATTTTCCTTTTCCCTCGATAATAGTGGCATTATTAGGAATGGCTTCATTAATAGCGACAATTTTTCGATTTTGGATGATCACTGTTGCGTTGTTTATCAATTCTTTTGACGCAGTCATCGGAATAATATTGACATTCCGAATTACATACGTTGGCATTAATGTTGGACTCACTTTAGTATTCTGACAAGATTCTATCCAAAATTGTAGAAAACAAAGTACTAAGAAAAGGGGCTGTTTGAGGTTCATGAGGTAGAGGTATTTGGGGGGTAGTTAGTATACAATCAACTCTTGAATATCTTTAATATGTTGCATACAACGTTCAAAATGATTCTGTGCGTGGGCTAACTTTCTTAACTTTTTATCTTCCGAAAAATTGATCCATTGAGGAAGTAAAGATTGTACTTTTGTTGGTTCCAAATAGGCGAGTGCACACATCGCATCTATTGAGTCGTTATAGCAATCTTTTTGGGTTAAATGAATTGCAAGATATTGAGATAATACATTTTTTGCATAGAGCGTATCAAAACTAGCTAAAGCCAAACAATAGCTTTTGCCTACATAAACGAGCTTGTTACTCAGCAACAAGTTTCCTATAAGCACATCCAATCCTTTGAAGTCTCTAATCGCACTAATATTCGCGCCAGATAATCTTGTCCGCCAATCATAATTGCACAGCAGTTGATATACCATTGGTTCTGTAGCTTCTTTGGATGCTAATGCCAATTCGATGTGGTCAGATTCGGTGAGCGTTGTAAAGTCTAGGTCTAAAAAAGAAAAGGACTTTTCTAACACTTCATCAGAGAGTTCGTGTTCTAAGATTGGAATATTTACTTCAGGAAATAAAGGTTTTTTTATTGGTAATTCAGACATAGAGAATGACATTCAAGTATTTAGAAAGATACGAGAAAGTCAATTAAAAAAGATTATTCTTTCCAAAAATTACCATCAATTTGATACTTAAAGATTTCTCAACCATAGAAGATTTTCAACACTAGGGTGTACAATTTCAGACTACCCAAGTATTAAAGCATTCTGCCCTTGCGCTTCCAATTTTTCTTTACTTTTTTAATAAAAACTCAAAAGGCAAATGGAGTCTTTTGGCCCAAGCTTTTTCGCTATGATCTTCGCCTTCAAATTGGAGAGTTTCCCAGTTATTTGAGGTAAATCCTTTTTTTCGCGTCAACTCATCTACCTTGGCTTGATGTTTAGGATAAAAAGCATCTAGGGTTGCTGTCCCAAAATCAAAATAGATTTTGTGCGTTTGAGGCTGAGGAAGGTGAGAATCCATATATTTCAAAAATGCCTCAGGAATTGGATTATTGGTGTCAGAGAAGATACCAATCCAATGGGTAGAAAGACAAGCCGCACCCCCAAAAATCTCGGGGTATTCACAAATCGCATACATCGAAATCAGCCCGCCCATGCTACTGCCAGCGATAAAGGTGTTAGCACGGTCTTTTTTTACCGAATAGTGCTGGTCGATATAAGGTTTTAATTCTTTGACCAAAAATCTTAGATAATTGTCAGAAACTGGCTGAAAGTTTTCCTCTGTTCTTCCTATTTTCTTAAGTTCGTTTGTGACAAAAACTTTCTGATTTGGATTGAGTGATTCGTAAGGTTTTTGAGGAAAATAATCAGGATGGCGTGTTGCGCCGCCATTCCAGATTCCAACTATAATAAAATCTTTGGTTTTATGAGCATTCATCAACTTTGTGGCTACTTCATCCGCCTGCCAATCCTGCTTATTCCAAGTAGTGGTACTGTCAAACAACATTTGACCATCGTGCATATAGAGTACAGCATACTTTTTTTGACTACTATAACCCTCTGGAAGCCATATATCTATATTTCGAGAGGAAATGAATTTAGAAGAGAAATTCTCTATCCGAACAATTTTGCCAGATGAAACATGTGGTGCAGGAGTTTGAGACATAACTGAAAGAATGCTCGATAAGAAAGGCAATAAGAGGTAAAAGTTTTTGAGTATCATATCTTGAGTTGTTTTCTGTAAAGGAAATCAATTTTTTCTCTGACGATGTTCCACTTTATAATTATAGGTGTCACTTTCTGAAGGGTGAACCCTTTATCATCGCTTTAGTCCCTCAAAGCCCGTTATTTGTCGTAAAAAGCAGAATTTGTTTGTCTTCTTTTTAGTCAGCGATTATTTTTAATAGACAATCAACAAAACACATTTTTCATGAAAAATACTTTACGAATTGGAATCGCTTTCATGTTGCTTTGTACCAAATCCTTCGGACAAGCCTTTAATAATCTTCCTGTACTTACACAAAAACCTCCATTACACGGAAAACATTGGATGGCAGTTACAGGAAAACCCCTAGCCGCCACAGCAGGCGCCATGACTTTTTCGAAAGGCGGAAATGCCATTGATGCTGCTTGTGCCATGCTCGCCGCTACTTGTACCATGTGGGATGTACTGAGCTGGGGTGGCGAAACACAAGCCTTGATATACAATCCTAAAACTAAAAAAGTCATTGCCATTAATGCGCTTGGGGTAGCACCGACAGGAGCAACTGCTGATTTTTTCAAAAATAAGGGCATGAAATATCCGCCTGAATTTGGTCCTTTGGCAGCAGTTACGCCTGGCACGCCTGGAGGCTTGTTGACTATCTTGGCAGAATATGGTACGATGTCGCTCAAGGAAGTATTAGCACCAGCTATGCAAATGGCAGAAGGGTACCCAATTGAAGCACAAACTGCTAATTCGATTGAAAAAGCGAAGGAACAAATCAAACAATGGCCGTATTCTAAAAAGGTATTTTTACCTCATTTGGGCTCAAAATATGAAGCTCCAGAAGCTGGTGAAATATTTGTACAAAAGGATTTACTTGAAACTTTGGGTAAACTAGTGAAGGCAGAACAGCAGGCTTTGGCAAAGGGAAAATCTCGTAAAGACGCCATTTATGCTGCCTATGATGTTTTTTATAAAGGTGAAATAGCCAAAGAATTTGTGAGAGGTTGTCAGGAGCAAGGTGGTTTGATTACTGAACAGGATTTGGCTAATTGGAAAGTAAAAATCGAAGAACCAACCATGACGACCTACAGAGGTATTGAAGTGTACAAATTACAACAATGGACGCAAGGACCAGCGATGCTTCAAACCTTGAATATCCTAGAAAACTTCGATTTGAAAAGTATGGGCTATAACTCTACTCGCTATATTCATACTTTGTATCAGGCGATGAATTTGGCTTTTGCAGACCGTGATTTCTATTATGGCGACCCAGCTTTTGCACCCGAAGAACCGATGAAAGGCTTGCTTTCGAAAGAATATGCCAAAGAGCGTAGTAAGCTCATCAACCCAGAAGCCAATGACCCTAAAATTGGTCCTGGCGATCCTTATCCATTTGAAGGGAAGATTAATCCTTATCAGGATATTTTGAAAACTTGGATGGGAGCAAGCACTTTTTCTCCTAAAAATAATGCTGTTTATAATACCCAATTCGAGGAGGATTTTACAGCTGGAACAACGTCTGTAGAAGCAGCTGATGAAGAAGGTTGGGTAATTTCGATGACGCCAAGTGGGGGATGGGTTCCTGCATGTATTGCGGGTAATACTGGTGTTGGTATGAGTCAACGTATGCAGGCATTCGTGCTAGACCCGAAGGAAAATCCCTTTAATGTGGTTGAACCAGGCAAGCGTCCTCGCGTGACTTTGACGCCAAGTGTGGCTTTGAAAGACGGGAAGCCCTATCTGTCATTTGCCAAACAAGCAGGCGATGAACAAGACCAGTTGTTATTGCAGTTTTTCTTGAATATGGCAGAATTTGATATGACCGTTCAAGAGGCTTGTGAAGCGCCTAGTTTTAAAACACTACAGATGTATTCTAGTTTTGGAAAACATGAACGTATCAATGGAGGCTTGACGCTAAATGAAGCAACCCCAAGCTGGACTCGCAAAGACTTAGGACGAATGGGCTATAAAATCAACTATCAAGAGCGCACGAGTGGTCCTATCAATGCCATTTATTTCGACTGGAAACATAAAAGTTTCTGGGGAGGCTCAAGTAATCATGGCGAAGATTATGGAATAGGTTGGTAGATGTGAATGATGGGTTAGTACTGTACGAAGGATTTTATGTTGTTCAGAAGTATTCTTATCATGAGCATTCTTTCAGTAGCGGCAACCCTTGCGGTTGCCATGTTGAGTTGGGCAACCGCAAGGGTTGCCGCTACTGAAATTTTATTTTAAAACAAAACTTAAATCTTCGTACAGTCCTAATGATGAGTCGTGAATATTGAATGTAAAATATTGACAACTAAAATCTTATGTTTTTGGTTTGACATTGAGGCTTAATGAAATATCCATTAAATTCTTTTATGTTTTTAACGGATATTTTTTGTCCACTATCCTGAAGGTAAATTGAAATTATATTGTCAATGGCGTATCTAACCCTTTAACAATGATAGAAATAGCACTAGGATTGACTAACTTACTCTACACTCAATTTTTATCTTTAAATATTCACAAATGTTCGCAGTCTTTATTCAAACCCGTATTCAATCTCTTTGTTGGAAAAAGAGAAATATTATCCTTTTTTTCATAATACTCGGAGGCGCATCATTTTCTCATAGAATTTTCTCGCAAACTACTTATGCTCACTGGAATCAAACAGAGCTAGTTTTGAACAATGGCATGGTCAAGCGAACGATCCATTTACCTCAAGGAGTAAATTCTGTTGGCACAACAGAATATAAACCTTTGCACGGAGAGTATAATTATTTTGAAAATACCAATCCCGAATTCAGTTTTGAGTTGAATCACAAACTTTACACAGGGGCTAATTTATGGACTTTGTCAGAGATTCTTCCTGTGACTGATACCAAACAAGGCAAAGGTGCTATTATTAAGTTACTTAGTGACGACAAGCTTGTAGAGGTCGGGTTGCAATATTTGCTATATCCTAATTTACCTATCATTCGTAAAAATATTACGGTTAAAAATCTATCCGATAATACATTTACACTAGAATCTGTCGACGTAGAGAAATTGACAGTAACACCATATTATGCCACAACTTACAGCTGGATTTGCCACGATTACGGTCGCAGACGTTCACTAGGACCTTATAATGGTGATATGCAAGATGCACTCGTGACGATTCATAACAGTGATTGGCAACAAGGCGTCGTGATAGGAAATGAAGCCTCTGGGATTCTAAAACATACCTCCGCCTTTTGGGAAGATAGAACCGTCTGTGCAGGTCTAACACATAGAGATGGACGTTATCCATTTAGAAAATATCTTAAAACGGGAGAAAGTTTTGTTTCTTCCCAAGTATTTACGGCAGTGTACAACCAACAAAAAGACCCAGATGAAATCCTGAATACCGTAGTGCCTGATTTTGTAAGAAAACACATGGGAATTCGTCTTTCAGAGTTGGTACAAAAACCTACTTTTGTGTACAACACTTGGGAGCCTTTCAATAAAGCCATCAACGAAAAGTTGGTAAAAGAACTAGCCAAAAGTGCGGCTGATGCAGGTATGAAGGAGTTTATTATCGACGATGGCTGGAGTGATAATTATGGAGATTGGACCATTGATAAAGTTAAATTTCCCAACGGATTAAAGCCACTTTTTGACTATATCAAATCTTTTGGAATGAAGCCAGGTCTTTGGGTCAGCGTGGGAAGTGCTTCTACCGAAAGCAAGGTTTATAAACAGCATCCTGAGTGGTTTGTCTTAGACAAAAACCAGCAACCTTATAACCTACATTGGGAAGATTCAACCATGGTAACGGCTTGTTTTAGCACAGGTTGGAAAGACTATATCAAAGAAGTTTTGATGAAAATGGCTTTAGATTATGGCTTGGAATATATGAAACTAGATTTTACTGTGGTGACAAGCCCCTATAAGTTCGGCAATCAAAATGCAGGATGTTTTGCCCAAAATCACCCGAGTCATCAAGATAGAGAGGAATCATTCTTTGTAAATTATGAGGCTGTTTGGAACTTGTTTGATGAGCTACACAAAGCCAAACCAGACCTGTTTATCGACTGTACCTTCGAAACTATGGGAGGACTACAACTGATTGACTATGCCATGCTCAAACATGCAGAAGGCAACTGGCTGTCAAACTTTGCAGGTCCGCCTGACGAAAATGTTGATTTAAGAGTCAGAAATATGGCATGGTGGAGGTCGCCTGCGATGCCCGCAACAGCACTCGTCATTGGAAATCCAGCTATGCAAGACAAGGGCTGGGAGACGCACATTCAGTCATTGGCAGGAGCCTTGCCCATTATGCTTGGAGACCCACGCCAGTTGTCCACTGAAGATTTTAAAAAGTATCGTAAATATGCTGATTGGTTGAATAAAATGGAAAATAAGTACCATTTTATGAGTTTTCGACAAGATTTAAAAGGATATGGAGAACCTAAAGAGGGTTTTTGGGACGGTTTTCAACGAATAAATACAGAAACACATGAAGGAGGCATCATTGGTGTGTTCAGACATGGAAGTCAGGAATCTGAGCGGAAGATATATGTTAACTTTTTGACATCTGAAAAAAACTACGAAATCAGCGAAGCTATTTCAGGAAAGAAATTTGGAGTATTTTCTGGAAAAGAATTAGCACAATTGGGTGTCAGCATAAAACTACATCAAAAATACGACGGAATGCTTTTGGAGGTCAAGCAGGTAATGGGTAAGTAGATAAGAGCTTATTAAGTGATTCAGATTTTTGTAATCAGATTCAGATAAGATACCTTTACAAAATAGGCTTTCAGGCGTAATTGTGAATTGAACAGTATTTTATGGAAAATTATACCGTCATATTATTTGTTTTAGGGTTAATCATTTTGCTGACGGCGCTTGCCGAGCGACTCAATTGGTCTAGCCCGATTTTTTTGATAATTGCTGGTCTATTATTGAGTTTGGTGCCAGGTTTTAGGCCTATTCCCATAGACCCAGAAATTATATTTCTCCTATTTCTGCCACCACTTTTATATGATGCAGCTTTCAAAATACCTCAAAAGGATTTTTGGGAACATTACTCCACCATTAGTTCATTGGCGTTTGGTTTAGTGTTTTTGACTACCGTCGGTATTGCGGTTCTCTCACATTATATGATTCCGAATATGAATTGGCCGCTATCATTTTTGTTAGGTGCTATTCTGGCTGCAACCGATGCGGTGGCTGCCATTGGAATTACCAAAAATCTAGGATTGTCACATCGAACAACTGTAATTTTAGAAGGAGAAAGTCTACTCAATGATGCCTCAGCGCTTGTAGCGTATAAATTTGCGTTAGCTTCAGTAGCAGGTGCAGCTTTTATCTGGTGGCAAGCTGGTGGGACATTTCTTTTGCTTATTGGTGGTGGCGTTTTGATTGGCTGGAGCATGGCATTAGTATTAGGTTTTTTGCTCAGAGCCGTCAAAAATAACCCCACTGCGGTTAATAGCTTTCTGTTACTTTTTCCTTTTGTTACCTATTTATTGGCAGAAGATTTTCATGTTTCAGGCGTAATTGCAGTGGTAGTTTTAGGATTTATTGTTTCGAAAAAAGGTAAAATATACTTTTCAGAAAGAATCAAAAAACAATCTGAACACGTGTGGGATATGGTGATTTTCTTACTAAACGGGCTTGTCTTTATTTTGATAGGGCTAGAGTTAGAGGAGGTATTGCCAGAATTGGATACCCAAGAAATGATCGTATTCAGTCTTTATGCCTTGGCAATTACTCTCTTGGCGATTGTCATCCGAATGCTGAGGATATTTTTACAAAGAAAAAAACTGAAAAAAGGGCTACAGAAATCTCAAAAAGATAACAAAAGGAACATTTCCGAAAATGTATTAATCAATATTCAAGAGAGTCTTGTCATCAGTCTTTCGGGTATGCGCGGGATTGTTTCCTTAGCTATTGCTTTGGCACTACCCGAAACACTTGAGAATAACAGCCCGTTTCCTATGCGAGCCGAAATTCTCTTTATTACCTTTATGGTTATCTTATATAGCGTAGTCGGACAAGGAATGCTATTGCCAATTATTCTAAAAAAAGATAACTCCAAGGAGGCACAAAGTACAGAGGATTAAACAATCAAGAATCTAATCTTCCATTCCCTTGCCTTCCATAATTTTAGGAAGATATTTTTCAATTCTTGCTATACGGGTTTTGGCTTGTTTGGCCGACGAAAAATGTAATAAATACCCTCTTTGTCGACCTGAGGTAAGTTGTTCAAAGGCTGTTTTGATGGCTTCGTCATGATCCAATAGTTCTTTGAACTCCTCTGGCATGGTAAATTCTGAGGTAGGTTTGTATTCGACTTTCAAACCTGATTTCTCTATTTCAATTGCCTCCAAGATATATGCTTTAATCAAGGTACGATTTTGAATGATTTCTTCTAGATGAACAAATCTGAGTTGGCGTCTATCTTGAACATTATCGGTTTGTTGAATCAATAGTTGGGCAGGATCTTTCATCAAAACGCCTTTGAAAAATAACAAAGCACAGTAATCCTTAAAGCTATGAATCAAGACTATATTGCTGTTTTGATAGGTATAGCATGGGTGCATCCACTTGACTTCCTCTTCTAGATCGCACTCCAAAACAATTTCTCGGAGTGTTTCCATTTCTAACTGCCACTTTTGGTCTTTTTCAAAAAAACGATCTGCTTTCATTTTTAAATAGGATTTTATTAAGAGGAAAATTTTATGTTTAGTCAAAAATATCCTTATTTTTGTTTAATTAAAAATTATTCGAATGAACTTATTATTCTCTGCTAATACGCCTCCACCAGTTGCCTAAACGGCTAAACAACTGGATGATGATTTTCTCTCACAAAATTTGTGAGAGCTGTTTTTTGTATCCATTCTCAAGCAAGGTTGTTTTGCCATTTATACCAATTTGGTTTTACTGAAAATTTTATAACAACCTTTTAATGAAAAACTTACCGTATATTTTAATGGTACTTCTTGGCGGAGTACTCTACGGCATGATGTCGTCTTTTGTCAAATTATTTTATACTTATGGATACAATGCTGCCGAATTATCGTTTGGGCAGGCACTTGGTTCTGCTATTGTATTGGCACCAACGATTCTATTGGTAAAAGATAAAAAATCCTCCCCGCTAGATAGGAAAGGGGGTATCTCTTTACTATTGACTGGGGCTGCGATTGGAATGTCCAATTTTTTGTACTACCAATCGGTAAGTTATATCCCTGCCTCACTTGCCATCGTAATTTTAATGCAGTTTACATGGATAAGTTTGCTATTGGATTGGCTATTTTATCAAGTACAACCAAGCAAGATAGAGCTCCTGACCGTACTATTAATTTTGATTGGGACTTTATTCGCAAGTGGCGTTTTCGAACAAGAAATACAGTCTTTTTCATGGGTAGGTATTGCCTTTGCGCTTGCCACATCATTTACTTATGCGAGCTATATCGTTGCCAATAGTCGTATTAAAAATGAAACAGCTTGGCAAGTGAAAAGTACGTTGATTATGACTGGTTCGGCGATTTGTATTTTTATGGTTAATGCCAAAACTATTATAACGAGTCAGCATTTTGATTTGAATTATGGATATATGATTTTGTTTTTGAGCATACTTGGCACAACGATTCCAACCGTTTTGTTTGTCAAAAGTATTCCTAAAATAGGCGCAGGTATCAGTTCTATTTTGATGACCATCGAACTACCTATTGCCGTGATTTGTGCGCATTTGGTACTTGGAGAATCGCTAAGCAAGATTCAATTAATGGGGATTGTAACAATGTTAGGAGCGATTGTTTGGATGAATTATGTAAAGACTAAAAAATAGGTAACTTAAAAACTCCCTGCTGACATACGGCTGTCATATTGCTGTCGTAGCTTTGTGACAGTCGTATGAACAAATCACTTGAAACCATGCAAGAAGTAGAAACCTTTTATCCTCAAAATATAGCCGAATGGCGAGATTGGCTAGAAAAACATCATCACTCACATCAGTCTATTTGGGTCGTATTTTATAAAAAATCTTCAGGGGTTTCCACTATTACATGGTCTGAAGCTGTAGATATGGCGTTATGTTTTGGTTGGATTGATAGTAAAAAAGTGTCGGTAGATGCGGTACAATCATTACAGTTTTTTAGCAAAAGAAAAGCAAAAAGTACGTGGTCAAAAATTAATAAAGATAAGATCGAAAAATTGATAGAAGCAGAATTGATGGCTCCTGCTGGATTAGAGTCGATTCGTATCGCCAAAGAAAATGGCTCTTGGACGGTGTTAGATGGCGTTGAAGCATTGGTTATTCCATCAGATTTTATGGAAAGCCTACAATTGGAAGAAGGTTTGTCTGAAAAATTTGAAAGTCTCAGTAAGTCTGCAAAAAAGGAAATACTGTATAAATTGTTATCAGCCAAGCGACCTGAAACTCGCCAGAAGCGTATAGAAGAAATTGTTGCGCTATTGCAGAAAGGTAAATGATGAAAAACAAAATTTATTCACTCTTCGACAGAATCCGTCAATCGACAACTTATTTTCGGTTCAATACTTCAAAATTGAATAAACCCACTATTTTTGTTGATTACATAATACAAACTGCATCAATAAAGAACCCAAACGATTCATCACATGACAAAAAAATCTTTGCTTATTTGTAGTATTTCCGCCCTATTATTTGTCCAATGTCGAACAAGCAAAATAGTCGAGGTTGCGGAGATTAAAGAACAAAATTGTATCTCATGCTTCCAACCCGAATTGGTCAATAGTAAAGCTACTTGCGAAACTTCTGCGATTGTTTTTGATGGTACCAAAATCTTGATTGCCAACGATAAAGATATGCCAGATGGACGTACCTCTGTTTTTGCCATCCTAAGCAATACGATCACGACAGATACTTCTAAAATTGTATATCTCAAAAATCCAATATTCAAAGCCGCTAAGAAATACGAAGACTTTGCTATTACACCAAATCAAGGTTTGATATTTTTATCTACGGGCTTTGACAGGGTAAAAGATAATAGCGCTGAATGGGATGGTTTTAATACCATTTTGTATTGGGAAAAAGGGCAGGATGAATCGCCAAAAGTACTTTCAGAAGACGGCAAGGCAACAAGTTCTGTCGGTTTGAGAAAACAAATTTCGAAGGTATTAGCCAATGAAAAATTCCCTGAAGGTGTGCCATATTTCAAAGTAGAAGGTTTTGCGGCTACAAACACTCATTTGTATTTGGGGGTAAGAGAGATTGGAGAAAGTTTTCAAAATCCGATTTACGTAGTAAAAGTAATCGAGGTGCCATATACTTTCAAAAATGGTGTGGTTTCTTTGTCAGGAGCGATGAAGGTCGTTGCTGATTTTCAGCCAGACAAGCAATTGGTGGGCGATGTGAAATTGGGTCTTTCGAGTATCGAATATGACAGATTTAACAAGCGTTTTGTGATTCTAACTTCGTACGAAACCCCAGAAAATGTAGGCGCATATCTTTGGACAGCCTCTTTGAATGACTTAAGAAGTAATAAAATTTCGATTGTAAAATCATCAAATGGAGAAGTGCTAAAACTTAACACGAAGGCTGAGGATGTAACAGTGGTAGACAAATCTACCTTGTATATCATCAACGATGATGACCGTTTAAAAACAAAAGTAAATGGACAAACTCGTCAATTGAACCAAGCTTTTTATCAAGTGATAAGTTTGAAATAGATGATTTTATTTAGTGGTTGAGTGATTTAGCGAATTAGTGATTTTTAAAATTACATATTTTAGTAGAGACGCAATGCTTTGCGTCTAAAGAAGTATCATTTGAAATATAATATCAGAAAAGCGGTCGAAAAATAACTTTCGACCGCTTTTTTTCATAGAAATGAATCGAGAAATACCTATTAAAATAATCACTCAAACACTAAATCACAATTCACTAAATCTATCTCGGTCCACTGCCTGGTCTTGGTTTGATATAGGGTTTGAGTGATGAATACCAACCTTCCCATGCTTTTTGCATTTCAGCGGTTTTACTTGGATCTTTTTGTGCTAGGTTTTCTGTTTCGTTTCGGTCAGCAGAAAGGTTATATAGTTCCCATTGGTTGGTACGGGTTTTCTGTACCAATTTCCAGTCGCCTTTGATATACGCCTTGCCAGACTCATGTTCAAAGAAGATATCCTCACGTCCTTTTTGTGTTTTTCCTTGTAAAACAGGCAGAAAACTTTTGCCATCCAATGGTGTTAAGGCATTGCCTTTGTAAGAAGCTGGATACGGTGTTTGGGTTATGTCCAAGATAGTTGGCAAAATATCAAAAACGTGTGCCAAGGCAGGTGCTTTTGAACCTTTGGCTGTTTTCAAACCTGCCCAATGGACAATCATCGGTGTATGGATTCCTCCTTCAAATGATTCTAATTTCCAGAAACGATAGGGTGTATTGGCAGCATTCGCCCAGTTTGAACCAATCCCAGTGTAACTAATTTCTGAACCAATTTCATTTGGGGATAACTCTTTGTCATATTTCATAGGAATGCCAGCTCGTGTATTCCCCGGACGGTCATAGCCCGGATTTGTTGGGATTTCGGGCGATGCACCGTTGTCAGCCAAGAAGAAAATTAGGGTATTGTCTAGCGTATGGGTTCTTTCTAATTCTGCCAAAATTTGCCCAACGCCTGTATCTACCTTTTCAATCATAGCGGCATGAGTTGCCATTTTATTGGCGTGAAATTCTTTTTCTTGTGCAGTCAATTTTTCCCATTTAGGATTACGACCATCCACATCTATCAACTTGGTAAATTTGGGGTTGATTAAGCCTAGTTTAACCATTCTAGCATAGCGTTGTTTACGGAGTTCGTCCCAACCCATATCGTATTTACCTTTGTACTTGGCAATATCCTCAGGTCGTGCGTGCAAAGGCCAGTGAGGGGCGGTATGTGCCACATACATGAAGTAAGGGTCTTTCTTTTTCGAAAATTCTTGAATATACTCAACTGATTTTTGATTGATGGCCTCAGTGATATAATAGTCTTTAGGAACTTCTTGCACATTTTTCTCTCCGTCAACTAACGAAAAAGGGTCGAAGTAATCGATTACGCCCCAAATAATACCGTAGTGTTTTTGAAAACCACGATTAATCGGATAACTCTCCACAGAAGCAAAGTTGTCGTTGGGATAGGCTTGGTGACTTAGCCATTTGAGTTGTTCGGGGTTGCTTGGCTTTGTGATATCGTCGCTCAAGTGCCATTTACCAACCATACCCGTTTGGTAGCCATTTTCCTTTAAAATTTCAGCAATCGTTGCACCATTTTTGGTGAGGGCATTTCCATTGATTGACAAACCTACTTTATGGGCATATTGTCCAGTGAGTAAACTAGCACGAGTAGGACAACAACGCGCATTATTGTAAAAATTGGTCATGCGAAGCCCATTTTTGGCTAGCCTATCAATATTAGGTGTATTGATTTCGCCACCAAAGCAACCAATGTCAGAATACCCCAAGTCATCTGCCATAATAATGATGATATTGGGTTTCTTAGCAGGTGTTTTTTGTGCCAAAATCTCAAAATTTGGCAATATGATAGTCAAGAGTGTAAATGCTACACTCCAATGCTTGAATGTTTTTTTCATAAAAAGAAAGGGAGAAAGGACTTTGAATAATCGGCTGTCAGCTTTGGGAGAGGGTGCTTGGTTTTTCCGAAAGCTGACAGCCGATACAAAGAGTGTTTATATCTATTTTACATGTGCTTTGATGGCATCAATTTCTTCTTTGCTGTAAACGCTACCATCTTTTCTGAAGATATCATGAAACCAAATTTTCGGTTCGCTGCCGTCAGGCATAGGTTGCGACCACGCATAGATCGTGTTAGTTTTGCCCGCCACTAAGCCCCAGTTAATAGCACCGACTTTATATTTTTTGAAAACTGGTAAACAAGTTTGGAAAAAACTATTATCACGGCGTGCCATATACTCTGAACAAATCAAGGGACGACCATATTTTTGAAGTCGTTTGATTTCATTCTCAAGATTTTGGGCATCATGGTAATTGTGAAAAGTAATAATGTCAGAATTCTCAAACATGATTTGGTTGCTCAATTCGTGATTATTCCAAACTGCTGCTGTTACAGGTTGCGAAGGGCGTACTTCCAAGGCCCATTCGAAAGTCTTTTTCAACAAAGGCAAACAAGCATCCATATAACCACTGTTGGATGGTTCGTTGAATAAATCCCAAGCCAACACTCGTGGGTCATTGGCAAAATGCGTTAATGTGCCTTTTACATATTCCTCCAAACGCCCCCATTTTCTGGAATCAAACAACACCTTTGTGCCCGGACTTCTTGCCCAACCTGAGTTATGAATGCCCGGTTTTGGATCTGGTTGTTTGCCTAATTTTGGATCATCATTCCAGCATGAATCAAAGAAAACGAATAGAATTTTGATATGGTGTTTGTCTGCGATTTTCAAGAAGTCATCCATACGCTTCAAAAAGCCATCTTTATTTTCTTGGTAAACTAAATCGTGCAAATACACACGCATTACGTTCATGCCGATTGATTCTGCCCAGCCCAGTTCACGGTCGATGGTTGTTGGGTCGAAGGTATCTGCTTGCCACATTTCAAGCTGATTGATGGCGGTGCTTGGAATAAAGTTAGCACCTACCAAAGTTCCTTGTTTGGCATACCATTCATTAGCTTTTTCGGCAGTCCATTTTTGCGCAAAGGATTTTGAAAAAGTCAAAAGCACTAAAAGCGCTAATAGTTTTATTTTTTGATGCATGATTATAGATTGTTTTGGGTAAGAATATAGAAAATTTAGGTGAAATACTTATTTTAATTCTACGCCTTTTCCTGTTGATTGATAAGAATCTCCGATGGCTTTTTGCATATCCTTTTTGAGTTTCTGCAAAATATCTGTAGATGAACTTGCCAAATTATGACGCTGAAAAGGATCTTTGCTAAGGTCATAGAGTTGAAAATCAGGTAATATGCCAAGCTCTATGTTTACTTCTTTCAACAAAGGAGCACCTTTGTAAGGAGGAATCATGACATAATTACCTTGACGATAGGCTAAATTTCCTGAGGCTTCCAATACTAACTCTTTGCGACCTTTGTTAGATTTTCCGAGAAAAACATTCATAAAATCTAATCCATCATTTTGAGGTATTGACACATGAAGCATGTTGCTTAAACTTGTTAAAAAATCAAGTTGACAAACTAAGGCATTTGACACCGCTGGTTGAATAGTGCCTTTCCAATAAGCGAGGAGGGGGACTTTCGCACCGCCTTCAAACAAGCTGTATTTGCCTCCTCTTAGTCCTGCAAAAGGGTCATGTTTTCCTAATTTCTCCATGGCTTCATCATGATAACCATCGTTGAGTACGGGACCATTGTCACTCGAAAACAAGATAAGCGTATTTTTGTCCATCCCAGTAGCTTCTAATTTTTTCAATACCTCACCAACTGCCCAATCGGCTTCGAGGATAGCATCGCCACGTGGTCCCATGCCCGATTTTCCAACAAATGCAGGATTAGGAACTCTTGGAACGTGCGGTTGCTGAAGGGCATAGTACAAGAAAAATGGTTGATTGGCTTGACGATTTTGCTCGATAAAATTCAAGGTTTTTTCCAGAAAAACATTTGTCATTTCTTCATCTACCCACAAGGCTGATTTTCCACCTTTCATAAATCCAATTCTAGGAATGCCATTGTGAACACTTTGGTTATGTCCATGATGCCACTTTTGCTTGGTCATCAATTCGGGATTGGATAGGGCAGTTGGCTGATTGGGAAAGTTTTTCTCATAACTAACATACAATGGGTCGGAAGCTTGCAAACCTACCACTTGGCGATTCTGGATATAAACCGTTGGTACACGGTCGGTAGTGGCAGCCATAATAAAGGACTCGTCAAAGCCCACATCGTTGGGGTTTTCTTGAATGGCTGTATTCCAATCAATTGTGCCATTACCTAATCCCAAATGCCATTTGCCAACTACTGCGGTTTTGTAGCCAGCCTTTTTAAACATTTTGGGCAAAGTCATACTCGCAGTGTCGATAATCAATGGCGCATCGCCAGCCAAGATTTTTGCTTTGGGATTGCGCCACGGATATTTGCCTGTCAGTAGCGCAAATCTACTTGGGGTACACGTAGCGGAGGTCGCATAAGCGTTGGTAAACCGCACACCACCTTTGGCGATTTTATCAAAATTGGGTGTTCTGAGCGTTCCTTTTTGATAAGCGCCAACATCTCCAACGCCCAAATCATCGAGGTAAATTAGGATGATATTAGGTTTGTTTTGTCCATGTGAGTGGAACAGAATGGTACTCAATAATAGTATGCTAATCAGTTTTTTCATAGAAAAAGCGTGTGAGGTAAGTTGTAATAGTGCTGAATGATGAGTTTTGAATTTTGAGTGTAAGTATTACTGTCAATATTTTATATTCAAAAAAGATGAAAACTCATTTTGTACTGATGCTTAATTTTAGGTAACAGGAAAGTTTTCATTAATCATATATCTGATTATGAGTCTATTCCAATAACTGATATACTATTAACTAATAACGTACACTTGGTTTCATCTATAAAAATAGTAAAATAATGAAAATTGAGAGTTATGACTTATGGGCTAAGCTAGCTTGAATAGTTGGTATTTACTTATTTCCATAAAACTTTTTAGCTCTTGTATGGTCTGGTTGTAACTTATTGTTGACCCATTTGACAGGTACTAAGCCAGGACGACACGTGATTTTGAACTCTTTCCCCATTTCTCCTCTTGGATTAAAAAAAGTAGTGCTCCACCAGTCTCCTTTTTTATCAACAAATAAATTATTGTGCCCTCCTTGTAAAATAGCAGGGTAGCGCTCGCTGAAAGGTCCATAAGGGCTATCTGCTTCCGCAATAACCACATCATAGCTATGAAGTGCGTTGCCAGTTTTTTTGTCTACAGGTAAATAAGTGAACTCGTTTTCTCCCGTTCTTACAGACCAAACCGTTTGCATCAAAATATACTTTCCGTGATGTTTGGTCATAAAAACTCCCTCAATATAAGGCTCTGGGTTGTAGGGAGTTTCTTTTATTTTTTGATAAGGTTCCTCCAAATCACTTAGGCCTTTATTCATTTTGGCAATAAAGTGATTGTGAGCTACTATATAAACTTCACCGTTGTCGTCTTCAAACAAGCTTGCATCGATATTACCAAAAATAGGCTTTGTGGTGTTTCCTACAATATTCTTATAAGGACCTTCGGGTTTTCCAGAAATACTTTCAAGTATAAAAGAACCAGCGCCACCATTGATACAAGTCACAATCATCCATTTTTTTTGACTCTTGATATAATGCAGTTCGGGTGCCCATAAGGCACGATATTGCCCTTCAAGTGGGTCCTTATTTAGTGATTTGGCTCCTTCTTTGATGGGTTTACCTTGTTTTTGCCAATCAGCGGCATCTTTTTCAAAAGACCAAATCAGACCCATAGGTGTCCAATTCTTTAGGTCTTTTGATTTCCACATATAAAGACCATCGTTGTAATCCCAACAATGTATGTTACCATTAGGGAAAATTCTATTGGGCGTGGCGGTCGTCCCAGTGAGATAATACGTTCCATCTGGACCTAGCATGATATATGTATCACGAAGCCAATAGTCAAATATCGGTTTTACTTCTTTGGGAACAGTTAACTCGGTATTGGTAACAGGTGCCATGGGATTGCTAAATTTTGCTTCCTGTGCCACCACCTGCCAACTTATCGCCAATAGGAGGAAAAATGTTTTTTTCATCTATAGAAAATTAAAAAAATTACCTGCAAAAGGCATTAGGCTCTATGCTGTACGTAAAAAGAATCAAAGTATTTCTTACGAAACTAGTAATACATTTTGCCTAATGCCTATTGATAATGAGTTGTGAATTAAAAATTTACATTCACAACTCTTAACTCATCATTCACAACTAATACCTAGTATCCTTGATTTTGCACGCAAAGTTTGTTGGCATCCGTTTCCGCCTGAGGAATAGGGAAAACCAGCCTATCATTGACAGGATTTTGGACTTTTCTGTCTGTGGCAGCCGAAATAAATACTCCATGACGGATATAATCTTCACGGCTTTTTCCTTCTGAATAAAATTCCCAAGAACGTTCTTTCAAGATATGCGCACGCAATTCCTCTTTAGTTTTGAAATTACTCAACTGGAGCTCGGCTACTTTTGCTCTTTTTCTTACTTCATTTACCAAACTAATTGCCTCTTGCGAAGGACCGTTGAGTTCGTTGAGCGCTTCGGCTCTTGACAAAAGTATGTCTGCGTATCTAAACACAGGAACATCGTTACCACTGTTGTTCCCTAATGTTGCATTATCCCAATATTTCAAACTGCGGGCGTCGTCAGTGCCTAGGGTAATTTGTGCACCACTGGTATTGGTATAATTTCTGATAATCAGACCTAAACGAGCATCTTGTGGGTCGAATGAACTGGTAAATTTTGTTCTCAAACGATATTGTGTCGCAAAATTTGCCATAGAGGTAGTCCATACAAATTCAGGGATAGTCGAAGAGGTTTTGAACCCAGGTGGCAATGCCCCTGCCGAAAACCAGTTGCCGTAGCCGTTTTCATTGCGAGCGGGTTTGACCAAAATCATTTCTTTGTTTCCTTCATTTTCTACTCTAAACATTTTGGTATAATCCGAAAAAAGCGAGTAATATCCCAAATCCATCACTGATTTGGCAGCGTCAGCCGCTTTTTGCCATTGTTTAGTATTGAGATAAAATTTGGTTAGCATGGCATACACAACACCTTTGTTGATGCGACTGTAAGCTTCTTCTTTCCCAGGAGCTGGTAGGTCAGCGATGGAAGCAAGATATTCCGACTCGATGAATTGCTTCATTTCATCATCTGTAGCTCTAGCCTTTTGGGCTTCGTCGGCACTAGATTTACGAAGTGGCACGCCACCAAACCAAAGTCTTAAAACATCATAGGAGAATGCTCTCAGCGTTTTGGCTTCGGCAATGTATAGCTTTTTGCTTGCATCGCTTAAGCCTTGTACATTATTGACATTTTCCAAAACTAGATTAGCATCACGGATAGCACGGTAATGGGGCGCCCAAACATCATCTCTAAAATTGCCCGTTGAAGGTGACCACGTAAAATTGACAAATTCCTGTAGATATAAGTTTTCGGCACCACCTGTGTTATATGCCATATCGGTACTTACCTCAGAAATATTAATCAAAATGCGAGAGGCTGTGGTATTTTGGATAGAAGCGTGTGCAGAGTAAAGCACAGCTTTCAAGCCCTTTTCGTTGGTCAGGACATTGCTTGGCGCAAATTCAGAATAAGGCGTTAGCTCAAACTGACTTTGGCAGGCAACAAGACTTAAAATGGTAAAAAATATGATACTGTATTGTTGGATTTTCATTCTGCTAAATAATTAAAATTGAACATTGATTCCCCCTGTGAATGTGCGTGTAAGCGGATAGGTACTGTAATCAATTTTAAGGATGTCGTCGCCTACAGCATTGGTAGCTGGGTCTGTTCCTTTGTAGTTGGTAAAAGTTTTAAGGTTTTGACCAGTCACAAAAATGTTGACACTGCGAACGAATTTGTTTTTAGGAATAGGAACTTCATAGCTCAAACGAATCGCCTGAATACGCAAATAAGAGGCATCTTCTACGGTTTTTGAGTTGATGGTTCTTTGTCCTTGTGAGGTAGGGTTTACAAACGAAGGATACTCGTTGGTTGGGTTTGAAGGTGTCCAGCGATTGAGATATACATCTGCTAGTTTATTTCTTCTAAAACTTACTGGAAAATACGAATCCACCATCATTTGGTTAAGAATACTACTTCCTTGATTTCCTTCGATAAATACCTCAAATGAAAATCCTTTGTAAGTCATTTTGCTGGTTGCCCCATAAATAAAATCAGGAAAAGCCTTTCCAATAATTGTTCTGTCGGCATCATTGATGACTTTATCGCCATTCAAATCACGGTATTTTACATCACCTGCTTTTACTCCAGCCTGTGTTTTAGAAAAATCATCGGTAGTTTGCCAAACACCATCTACAATAAATCCATAATAAGAAGCCAATGGTTTGCCCACTTGGATAATCGCTGCGTTTGAAATAAATCCTGCGGCACCATAGATAATTTGTGGAGAAGAACCCAACGAAATAACCTCATTACTTAGCGTAGAGAAGTTGCCGTTCAAGTTCCATGTAAATCCACCAGTTTTGATTACGTCACCACCCAAAGTCAATTCAATACCCGTATTTCTCATACTTCCCACGTTTTCAGTTCTAGACCCAAAACCAGAACTTAGCGGTTGTGGAACACTCAGCAAAAGGTCTGAAGTAGTACGATTATAATATTCAATGGTTCCTTTGATTTTGTTTTTAAATAAGCCAAAATCAACTCCAATATCCATTTGCTTGGCAGATTCCCATTTTAGGTCTGGATTAGGGTTTCTTGAGGGTTGAATAGTGGTATTTCTGACACCGCCAAAAATGGCATCTCCACCTATACCAAAAGTAGGAAGAAACAAAAAGTTGCCGATAGATTGATTTCCTATTACCCCATAACTAGCTCTGAGTTTTAATTCAGAAAGGGCAGGAATATCTTTCATAAATGCTTCTTCGTGAGCTTTCCAAGCAAATGCTGCTGAAGGAAAAAATCCATAGCGGTTGTTAGTGCCAAATCTTGATGAACCATCTGCACGAATAGATGCTGTAATCAAATATTTATCATTGAAAGAATAATTAACACGCCCTAAGAAGGAAATCAGCTGCGTTTCGGCACGTCCGCTACCAATAGTATTCAAGGATTGAGTTCCGCTACCGATAGCATCATACTTAAGGTCGGGAAGGGTATATCCTTTTCCTGTACCCGAAAATGAATTAGAACCGAAATGTTCATTGGTTGCTCCAGCTACAGCGCTAATAAAATGCTTGGCGATTTGCTTGTTATAATTCATGGTAAACTCGCCCATATAATAGCTACGAGTACCCGTCAAAATACTAGCAATGCCATTGTTTTGAACACCATTGAGAGTCATTGGGTCAATCCAGACATTGCGCTGACTGGTATTAATATCACCGCCAATTTTTACTTTTGCCGATAGTGCAGGCATGAAGAAATACTCTGCAAACATAGTTCCGAAAGTGCGGTATGAGTCACTATTGGCGATTTGACCATTAATCAAAGCCACGGGGTGATCCATAGTCATGTAGATAGAACGATTATAGCTTCCATCTTCTTTGTATGGGGCGATTGTGGGGTCATAAAAAATAGCGGCATACAGCGCACTAGCATTTTCGTTGACACCAATACCAACAGAGTTATATAAATCTTTGATGTAAGAAGTATTGAGATTGATACCAAAAGTATATTTGTCTTTGATACGATTTTCAAGGTTAAATCTTGCCGAATAACGTGTCGACCCCGAGTTTTTTACAACACCTGCTTGGTCCATATAGCCCAAGGATACGTAGTATTTGGTGTTATTATTGCCTCCTTGAAACGATAAATCATAGTTTTGTACGGTAGCTTGTTGGAACAGCATACTCTGCCAATCAGTGTTTGTAACGCTTCCTGTTATACGTTCGTTGGCATTACCTCCACCTGCATCTATGATGCCATTGAGTACATCTCTGTACTGTTCGCCTGTTAGCATTTTAGGTGAATTAGCGACAGTTTGTACACCATAGCTACTACTATAATTGACACGCAAACCTCCTTCGTTTCCTTTTTTTGTAGTAATCAAAACTACCCCATTCGACCCACGAGCACCGTAAATAGCAGTAGCGGAGGCATCCTTCAAAATTTCAATAGACTCAATATCATTCGGATTTAGACTATTGAGAGGGTTTCTAGGATTGGGATTTGACACAAAGCTGTCACCAGTACCAGTAACAGGAGCACCGTCGTTGATCGGCATACCATCGATTACATACAAGGGGTCATTGCCCGCTGTAATAGAACTCGCCCCACGGATTTTTACACTCATGGCAGAGCCTGGTTCTCCACTTTTCTGATAGACTTGTACCCCAGCTGCACGACCGATTAGTGATTGCTGGAAGTTTTGATTAAGCCCCGCAGTTAATTCTTTTGATTTTAAGGAAACAACCGAACCTGTTAAATCACTTTTTTTGACTGAACCATATCCTACAACTACTACTTCGTTGAGTGTTTTTACATCAGTTTCCAATACCATATTAATGGTACTTCTACGCCCAACAGTGGTTTCTTGAGTTACAAAACCAATAGAACTAAAAACTAACACTGCTTTTTCGTCTGGTACCGAAATCGAGTAGTAGCCATTTTGGTCGGTATTGGTACCTTTGGTAGTTCCTTTTATCTGAATATTGACTCCCATAACTCCTTCACCTTTGTCATCCACGACTTTTCCTGTGATGGCAATAAGGGCGGGTGGTTCGAGCCGAAAGTCCGCATTTTTGTGATTAATGGACTTTAAATCAACACTTTTTCGATTGAGAATAATATAGTTGCCTGCCACTTCATAGCTGATGCCCATTGGAACAAAAAGACTTTCTAAAATTGTTGAAAGCTTTTCTTTGCGAAGATTTACAGAAACCTTTTTGTCTAGTTGTATCAAATTTTTGGTATAAGTAAAACGAATATCAGCGTTTTTCTCAATGCTTTTAAGCACAGATTTAAACTCTCGGTCTTCTAATTGAAGAGAGATTTCTTTTTCTAATACCGATTGAGCAATGCCATTGGCAAAAGACATACTCATAAAGACAATTGCCAGTATAATTTGCTGGATGGATAGGTACATAATTTTCTGAAAAATCTTAGAAATTTTCCGTTTTTTTTCCATAGTTTTGGACTGTTTTTGTTTGTATTGTTAGAAAATTAGACAAAACATTTTCACCCTTGTTGGAGCAATCAACATGGTGAGCTATTCGAAAGTCGGTTGATGCTGGTACCATCGCCGACTTTTTTGTTGGGTAAGAAGTAGTATTATTTTATATCATTTCAAATGGGATTAAATAGTTTCCCTTGCACAAAATGTCCAAGGTGTTGGGTTCGATTTTATATTCAAATGTTTCCAACAACACTGGTACTGTTGCTGGGGTATTAGTAAGCTTATTCTAAAACTTTTAATTACAACCACGACTTGTAACAACAATTTGTCCGTCAAATACTTCGTAGGTTGCACCTGTAGTTTTACAGATTACCTTGAGTTTGTCAAATAACGGCTCGTTGCCCAATGGAGCGGTCAGAAAACAGTTTTTCATCAACTCTTCATCATATACAATCGACACACCATAAGCTTTTTCGAGTCGGGCAAAAACCTCGGCGATGGGCGTATTGTCAAAATCAAAACTTACGACTGATTTTTTCGAAAGTAACTCTGGTTTTTCAACCAAGGTTTTACTTAAGACCTCTTCACTTTTCAAATACACCACTTGTTGATTGGGCTTGAGAATAACACCTTTGTTATTTTGTGCCACTATATTTTCGTTTTCTTGAAAATCTTTCTTCTTAAAAACAGATACTTTTCCAGTTTTTACCGCAACGACAATTTTTTGGTCTGTATCGCGTGCCTTTATCCTAAAACTTGTGCCTAATACTCGGGTCACCACATCGTTGGCATATACAATAAAAGGTTTATTTGGATTTTTTGTTACTTCAAAAAAAGCTTCTCCTTCCAAGTAAACTTCCCTCTTTTGTTCTTCAAAATGAGTCCTGTAAGTGATTTTGGAATCAGGGTCAAGGCTCACTGTAGAGCCATCTGCAAGTCTTACTATTAAGACTTCTTGGGTATCATTTTGCTGTTCAATCATCGGGTTATCACTAGCAAAATAGCGTAATGAATGCTGTAGCTTATCAGTATATTGAAAAAACACAGCGCCTAAACATAACAGAATGGCCACCGAAGCAGCTATTTTACTCAAACTCCAATGATGCCAGAAATTT
Source organism: Flectobacillus rivi (assembly GCF_030056655.1). NCBI lineage: Bacteria > Pseudomonadati > Bacteroidota > Cytophagia > Cytophagales > Flectobacillaceae > Flectobacillus > Flectobacillus rivi. The sequence goes on along the minus strand of NZ_JASHIE010000001.1, from coordinate 18,196 downwards.
TGACTTTCTAGCGTTTCTTCATTTTCGGTATGCTCATTGATTGTACTCCATAATCTCGATACAGTCGCTTCCGAAGGCACTTGATGTGCTGCACTGCGAATACCCAAAATGAGATTTCGTGCCAGTTCAATCTTGTGTGCTTGGTGCGGATGATTTTGTATATAATTCTCCCAAAAAAAGTTACTTTTCGGACTGGGGTGTAGTACCCAATTTTTAAAAGAATCGTTTGATGCAAAATCTTCTATATCAAAATGTTCATAGTCTGTAATCATGATTTATCTAATGCTTTTATATACCAATGCAGGGAATGCGATATTTTAGTCCATTTTTTTAAGAAAAAAAATAGAAAATTTTTCAACTAGCTGATTAACAGGTAGAAAAATGTAGGAATAATGATGTTTTCTTTTAAAAAACGAAGACCTGTGTAAATAAATTTACAAGCAGATTGATAGTTGACGCCCATAATTTGAGCTACTTCTTCATTACTAAAATCGTGATAATAGCGGAGGTTTATGGCTTCTTGTTGGCGTTTGGGGAGTTTTTGAAGAGAGGTTTGAAGCTGCGAAATTTGTAGTTGATAAACTTCTTCATCAATCATCAACGTTTCGTTAGATACATCAAATAGGTGAGAGGGCTCGACCGAAAAGTCGTTTAATACTTCGATTTCAACTTTGGCTTTATTGCGAAGAATTTTGTTGCGAAGCGCTCTGAATAAGTAAAATTTTACCGAATCAGTGGCAGAAAGATTTGCACGGCTATGCCAAAGTTCAATAAACAAATCCTGAATACTATCTTCCACCAAAGTGTTGTCAGAAGTTACCTTGTAACCATAACTCAAAAGTGGTGGTGCGTACAACTGGTAAATGCAGGCAAAGGCTTCTTTGTCCCCCTCTCGAAAGGAGTTCCACAAAGTGACTTCATCGTGTAAGGCAGTTGTTTGTTGCTTTACCATATTTTGGGCTAGTTAAGTATTAATGCAAAAGTAGAAGATATTTTACGGTATATTTCTATTGAAATATTTGTTTCAGCTAAATATTTCTTTGATAAGTTCATTTTTAAACGAAAGGATTTTGGATAAAATAGAGATTTATGAATGATTGAAATTCTCATTTTGGGTGTCCTTTACTTTTATCGCTCAAATGTATAATCAATTTTAAGTGTGTAAATATATAAAATCTATGGTTTTTATAGTTTATTGTTTTGCTAATTTTACTTTTTTGTTTATAAAAGAGAGTATTTTCCTGAAAAAATGCTCAATAAACAAGTAATGGGCAATAATTGAGGGAGTAAAAAAATGTTTTAACGACAAGTAAATAGGACGAAACTAATGTGATAATGTGTGGGAATAGAGCGGTGAAATGCGAAATGTAACTTGAAAGATAGCGGTAATAGAAGGGTTTCTAGTAAGAGAATAAAAGGTTTACGTATTAAAAGGTGGTAATCATCAGGAATAAAAGTTTTGTATTAAAATGATTTTGTCACATAGGAGTAAGTTCAGTGCAATCATTTGTACTAAAATACAGAAGACTATTTAGTGAATTGGGTTTGAGTGGTTGAGTGATTATTTCCTTTTAGCTTGAACCTTCTTTTAATATCTCCAAAATAGACGGTCTACAAGTAAATTTATATCGAAAATAATCACTAAAACACTCATTCGCTCAATTCAATTATATCTATTTAGTTTTTTTCGCTTTTACAGGTTTGCCGCTACCAGCCCAAAGTAATCCTCCCCAGATATGGTTCATTGGGATTTCGTCTGAGAAAGTTTCGTGCGTATGTCCCCAGTTAGTGTAGAAAGCACGACCGCCATCGTATAAATGATACCAAGCTATTGGGTGGAAATCGCCCATTGTACCTTCCTGATATGATTTCTCATCGACAGTCATTAGGACTTTAACGTCTTTGTTAAACTGTTTGAAGTTATAAAACTCATCTTTGCGTTCGAAGCTTGCAGGAAGTTTTTCGGTTGAGGGATGGTTGGCATCAGTAACGGTAAATTTACCCATTTGTACGTTAGAGACGTGTTTGCCAGGGTGACCGTCGAAGTATCCACCCATCATTTTACCATACCAAGCCCAATCATATTCTGTATCAGAGGCTGCGTGAATACCCACAAAACCGCCACCTGCTTGGATATAGTGTTCGAATGCTGTTTGTTGCTGTGCGTCCAATACATCTCCAGTGGTATTGTTGAATACCACAACTTTGTATTGTTTGAGGTTGTTTTCATTGAACAGACTTGCATTTTGCGTGGTATCTACCGAGAAACCATACTTTTTACCAAGCTCAAACATCGCAGAAATACCATACGGAATAGAACTATGGCGGAAGCCTGCTGTTTTTGAGAAAACCAAAATTTTCTTGCCTTTCAAAGGGGTTGCTACTTGTGCAGTCATATTAAAAATGACCCCAGCAACAAGCATCAATGCAAAACATACTTTTTTCATGTTTAAATCAATTGGGATAAGTTGAAAAATTGAGTGCCAAAATATAGATAAATCAGGGAAAATCTATCCTTTTTTCATCTAAAAAGCCTCTCCACTGAAAAGGAGAAGCTTTTTAGACTATACTCAAAATATGACTAGAAATCCTATTTCTTTTTCAAAAACTTATCAAAAAAGCTTGCGGTTGCTTTGTAGGCATTCAACCAATTTTGATACAAAAGGAAACTATGCACTTCGTCTGGAAAAATGAGTTGTTCCATATAAACATCATTTTTTCGCAAAGCTTCAGCAATAGTTACTGTTTCCGAAAAAGGAACATTGCGGTCATCATCGCCATGAATTAATAAAACAGGGGACTTCCAAGAATTAACATATGGCATTGGCGAAGATTGATAAGCCACTTTAGCCCACTCAGCTCTTTTGTTTGCATCATAATTCGGAATAAAGTTTTTCACGACGACATTCCAATCATGCACCCCGTGTATATCGACACCTGCTGCAAATAAGTCTGATGCTTTAGCTAATCCCAAAGCTGTCAGATAACCACCATAAGAGCCTCCCCATAGTCCAATCTTAGTGCCATCTATATCTTCAAGGGATTTTAGGAATAGACCTGCCCCAACAACATCATTATATTCTGAAGCGCCAGTCGCCCCATAGTTTTCGGCTTCTCTGAACTCCATGCCATAACCAATACCCGAACGATAGTTTACCGAAAGCACTACATATCCTTGGCTGACGAGATATTGATTCAAGGAATAGGCTTTGTGATAATATTCGCCATAATTAAAGCCTAACAACATTTGTCGTCTAGAACCACCATGAAAGAAAATAGCGGCTGGGTGTTTTTCACCTACTTTATGATTTTTTGGTAAAAACAATTGTGCAGGAATTTGCATACCATCGGTCGCCGTAATCATGACGGCTTGTGGTACGACCAATTGATTGCTAGGAAAATCATTAGGAATAAATTCGGGGGCAATATCTTTAATTTTTCCATCCGAAGTTACCACGCTTGGACGAGCAGGGACTTTGGCATCGGAGCGAAGAATTGCTAGCTGTCCATCTGAGGTTTGAACAGGCGACCACTCAATGCCTTGTCCAGTCGTAATTTGCTTGGGGTTTCCAGACGATGTAACTGACCAGATATGTCTGCGGTCAATATCTCCAATATTGGTGTTATAAATGACGGTCTTTTTATCATTTGCTAAAAAGGCATATTCCACTTCGCCTTTGTCTGGCGTAAGTAATTTGGCCGTTCCTCCCGAAGCACTCACACTGTAAAGATGATGCCAACCATCACCTTCGTAGGGAAAAATAATCATATTGTCCGAAGTCCAGAATAAATGATTCTCTGTCACAAGTCCACCAGCGAAGAAGTTACTACCCACACCTTTTTGAGCTTTCCAAATCTCTTTTGCTAGTCCAGTAGTTAAATCCACGACGCGAATAGACCAAGGAAGACTTGCTCTTTCTGGACCAAATATCAGTGCATCTTTGGTAAAAGGGACTCTGATAAAGGCAATAGATTTTCCGTCAGGCGACCAAGTTGGGTCAATATCGCCATCTACTCCAGGGTCGATGTACTTGATTTGTTGTGTGGCAATATCACAAACTCCAATAAAATTATGGTCTCCACGACTACTCACAAAAGCAATTTTGCTACCATCAGGAGACCATCGGATAGAGCCTTGCGAGCCACGAGAATGGAATAGTTTTTTAGGAGAAATGTTGGCACTATCCAGATTCAATGTCCAAATCTGCCCACCAGAGATATACGCAAGCGTACCGCCATTTGGTGAAATTTTGGGATAAGCTCCATTAACAATTTTCTTTAGGTTTTTGCCATCAAGGTCAATCTTGTAAATAGCTCTTTCTACAGTGCCTTGTAGCTCAGCAGGATTTGGGATTTCACCTGCGCTATTGTTGGCACCACCTCGAATAAACAGCAAAGACTTTCCATTCGGGAGAAATGTAATACTATTGATTTCTTGACCATTATCACCTTCGTAATTGGTAAGCTTTCGAGGTTTAAAATCAGGAGCTTCGGCAAGAAAAATGTTGCGTGAACCTGTTTGGTTAAAGACCCAAGCAATTTGATTTTTGACGGGAGATGCTTTTAATTCGGAAGGAAAAGCACTACTAAGTACTTGTTCTAGAGAAAATTGTGCAAAGATAGGACTGGCTAACAACAGCCCAAGACAGGTAAGTAAGACTTTCTTCATGAAATGAATAGATATTAGTTGATGACTATTCAAGATACGAAAAATGAGGAAGAATATCAACAAAGGAGGGGGGGATGGGGGCAACTGAAAATGATTTTGACTTATAACTTGAGCAGTAATCTATTAGCACAAAATTAACCTTGAAATTATTTAAACCTTGATTCCACTTAGTGGGTGAATTTATTCACCCGTTATGAGAAAGGTTAAACTGCTTTCTGATTAATCCAATCATAGAATATAGATATGCCTATTTATTAAACAGTTTTTTTAGAAACCAATCTTTCCATCAGCTCCTACGGAGCTTATACAAGAATACTAAACGATTTTGTGGTAATGAGTTATGCGATTACAGCAAGTAAATCGATTGTTGTATCGCAGATTTCGAGAGTTTCAGTCATGTCGATCAAATTACATTTTTATTGTTACCTTCACTCGACAATCGCCATATCAACAACCCCAAGCCCAATATCACAAATGGCAAACTTAAGAGTTGTCCCATGTTAAATGCCATTTGGTTTTCAAATGCAACCTGATTTTCTTTAAAAAACTCAATGAAAAATCTTGAAGAGAAAACTAAAATGAGGAAAACACCAAATATGACCCCTGACTTGTTCAGAATTTTAGTTTTTTGATAGATAATCCATAAAATCAAAAAGATTATTAGATATGCTATTGCCTCGTATAATTGAGTCGGATGGCGAGGAATGGTATCGTCTCTTAGGAAAACAAATCCCCATGTCCCATCTGTGGGAATACCATAAATTTCTGAATTCATTAAATTACCTAATCTAATAAAGGTGCCTGCTATTGGTGCAGCAATTGCTAGTCGATCCAGCACGGTCAATAGAGGTTTCTGGAACTTCATACAATAAATCACAATCGCTAACAACACACCAATTGTACCACCATGGCTCGCCAGCCCTTGAAAACCAATGTATTGATAACTACCATCAATTTTCTTAATTGGAAGTAAGATTTCTAAGGGGTGTTGGAAAAAATACTCAGGCTCATAGAAAAGACAATGCCCAAGTCTAGCGCCGATGACAGTTCCTAGCACAATATAAATCAGAAGGGTATCTAAATCGTGAACGGAACTTCCTTCTTTTTGATAAATTTTTTTCACTGTCAAAAACGCAACTGTTATTCCCAAAGCAAAAAGTAGCCCATAATATTTGATAGGAAAAGTAGCGCTTAGCATGAATATAACAGGGTCGATATTCCAAGGAATGATAGGAAACATAATGGGTGTGCTAGATGTAAATGGGTGTTAGATTTTAAATTACAACAACAAGATAGCTTAATTAAAACAGTTAATCAAGAGCGTAAGCTTGTTCTTGCATACGGCAACTTTTAGACACGAAAATCTTACTTGAGGTATTCTTACTAAAAAACCAAATACCACTCAGAGAATCAGCTATTATTCACTAATTTTGCAAATTGAAGTAAAATTACCGAATCTCACCCTTGTTATGGATTCGAAAATATAGGATTGAAATGAAAAGGAAAATTGAAATTCTTGCGCCTGCCAAAAACCTTTATCAAGGTATGGCTGCGGTCAACGCTGGTGCAGACGCAGTATATATGGGAGCGCACCAATTTGGCGCACGTTCAAACGCCACCAACTCGGTGGAGGACGTGGCAGAAATGGTGAAATACGCCCACTTGTTCAAAGCTAAAGTCTTTGTAGTAATCAACACCATTTTGTACGACAACGAGTTAGAAGCTTGTCGTAAATTGATTTATGAATTGTACGATATTGGCGTCGATGCTTTGATTATTCAAGACATGGCTATCATGGAAATGGACTTGCCACCTATCGTAATTCATGCGAGTACGCAGGCGAACAACCGTGATGCCAACCATGTGAAGTTTTTGGCGGATGCTGGTATGAAGCGTGTGGTATTGGCTCGTGAGCTCAATCTTGACCAAATCCAAGAGATTCATAAGGCTACCGATGTTGAATTAGAGTTTTTTGTATCGGGCGCACTTTGTGTTTCATTTAGTGGTAACTGTTACATGAGTGTTGCCAATGGCGAACGTAGTGCCAACCGTGGTTCTTGTGCTCAAAACTGCCGTTTGCCATACCGTTTGGAAGATGGAACAGGTAAAACGTTGATTGAAAATAGTCACTTGTTGTCTATCAAAGATTTGGATTTGAGTGATCAATTACCAAACCTGATTGAAGCAGGTATTTCTTCATTCAAAATTGAAGGTCGTTTGAAGGATATTGTTTATGTAAAAAATAATACCTCTTTCTTACGTAAAAAATTGGATTCTTTCTTAGAAGAAAATTCAGACAGATTCGAAAAAGCCTCTTCTGGTAGAACTTTCTATAACTTTGAACCAGAAATGGATAGAAGCTTCAACCGTGGATATACTGATTATTTCTTGAATAAAAGAAAAGAAAAAATTGGTTCATGGGAAAGTCCAAAATCGAAAGGTCAGTATATCGGTAAAGTGCTTGAAATTAAAGCAAACGGCTATATCATTGAGAATTACGAGAAGTTGAATAATGGAGATGGTTTGTATTTCCAAAATGAAGCTGGAGAAGCCGATGGAGCACAAATCAATATTATTTTTAACAATATTGTTATTCCAAATACTTTCAAACCATTGGCGATTGGTACTGAGATTTACAGAAACTCAGATGCTGAATTCAATAAAATGGTGGAGAAAGAAAACAGTGCTGTTCGTAAAATTGGCGTAAAATTGGAGTTTACCGAAACAGAAACGGGTTTCCAATTATTGGCGATCGACGAGGACGGTCACCAGTCTGTTGGTACTATCGAAGTAGCCAAAGAGCTAGCGAAGAGCCAAGATTCAGTTATTCCGAATATCAAGAAAAACTTAGCCAAAACGGGCAATACACCATTTATTGTTGACGAATTGGAAGTTGAGTTTTCTGAAAACTGGTTCTTGCCAATTTCAAAAGTAAACGAAATTAGAAGAGACGTGTTAGAGCGTTTGGTTGATATTCGTGTGAATGAATATCATAGAGAGGAGCATAAATTAGAAAAAACAACGCATCCTTATCCAGTTGAAAAACTAGATTTTATGTACAATGTTTCGAATAAAATGGCGAGAACATTTTATCAGAGACACGGCGTTACCGAAATCGAAAAAGCCTTCGAGTTGCAGTGGGACCCAGGCAAATCTCGTGTAATGACGACCAAATATTGCGTAAAATATGAATTAGGAAAATGTGCGAGATACCAACGTCAAACCATGGGCGAAAAAGTGGTAGAACCATTAACACTAAAACATGGCGAAGTAGAATACAAATTGAAGTTTAATTGCAAGCCATGCGAAATGGAAATTTGGGAAAAAGACGCCGAACTCGAATACGAAGATGAAGACGAACAATTAGGCTATATTGCCAAATGGTAGAGTGTCATTTGGTGATTTGTAGAGACGCAATGTTTTGCGTCTAAAGATGAGTCTTAAAGCATCAAAAAAGCTGTCGGAAATAATTTCCTGACAGCTTTTTTGATGAATATACAATTCTGAAATGTGGGTTTGCTTATATTTGAGGAAGTTGATTTTATCTACAGCTGACGTGTTTTTGAACCAATTTCTATACTTTCAAAATCTTCTTAAGTGGCATGGAAGATGCCAACTAGTAGCAAACCATACATATTATTGCTTTTTATTTTTTAAATTGAAATAGACAATTGTAAATGCGACACCTATGTAAGTATAGGGTATTTTGTAATTATCAAGAGTCTGAGAAAAAGTATAGCCTTTAAAGAGGTTAAAACCTGCCCCCATAAACCAGTCAATTAAAACAATTACTAAAAATGCTAAAATTGAATTTGTGTAGAGTTCTTTTTGTTTAAAAATGTTCATTTTCTGTTTTTAGATTAGTTTATTTCATTTATTATCCCTTCAGTTACCAAATTGTTTGATACTAAATAATCCTTTACTATTTTCAAAAATCTCTTTGCTTCCGTTAAATAGTCTTTATCAAATTGCTCAGAGCCAATTGTTTCTAGATTAACGTATGCTCTTCTTATAAATAGTGCAGCAGCTTTAAACTGCTTACTTACAAATAGTGTCCCAACCATAGAAACATAAGAGACGAATTGGTATTGAATATGATTTCTTTTCAAATAGTCGATTGGTAGCTTGTTATTCATACTTTGAAAGTGCGAAATTATTTCTATGTCCTTTAAGTATTTTTCTTTTTCAATTACAAAACAATTGTCTACTACTTCTCCATTCAAATTTGATTCGAGTTCGTAATATCCTATAGGTTCTAAATTATCAGTCCAGTTTTGGTTTTCAATATAAAGTCCAATTCTTGTTTTAATTACAGAATCACGGTGCTGTCTGTCGATGTGGTATTCGAATCTCTCGAAAATAGGTTTTATATCAACTTGTTGAAAACTACCCCAAAAGTCTCTATCATTAGTATGCTCCAAAAATATCTTATTTAGAGTTTCAAACGCATTCTTTTTTAAATCGAATGTTTTAGCTCTTTTTGATAGTAATATTTCAAGTTCTTGTTCGGTCATAAAATTGATGTTAACGAGTAGGACTTTTGCTAGTCAGGAATTAGAGTTTCGTTTGCTTAGAAGTACTGTGGATTAAAAAACTAAAATTGAATTTTACTACTAAAGTTGAGATTTATTCAACTTCCCCAAACCACAGTTAGGATTTGGAATGAGCCTATTTTAGAGTGTTCATCTCAACACATATAAAAGCCACTTTTGATAATGTCTGAACTTTTTCCCATTCTAAGGAATTCATCTATGTTGCCATTAAAATCGTGATAAATTCGAAGTATGTCTATGTTTATTAACGTCGTCATAAAATTAGAGGTAGCTTACAGTGATTGGCGATGATGGAGAATTGGATACTGTCAGCCAAAATCTTGTAAAAATGTTCAATAGTGTTATTAAAATTGAATTTTGGACGTCAAGCCCGACTATCGCCAAATAAGTTGATTGCAGTAGATTTTAGCTAATCACTTTTTTATAATTCTCAAGAATATCTATAAATTCTTTTAGTTTTAAATCAAATTTTCTTTTTGACATTTCTATTGCAGCAATAGTGTTTGTGTCGTCATTCCAATTTTGAGGAAATTTAGTCGATGCCTTAATTTCATAAATAATCCCTTGTCCTTTTTTTCTATTCCCGTCAAACATTGGGTCAATAATAAAGCACAAGTAGAAACAAATTGATGAGTTAAATCTATATTGAATCTTCCAATTCTCGTTATCCCACCACTCTTCGCTAAACCCTATTTCTACTATGTCCCAATTTTTGCTAAGTAATGCTTGTTCGATTTGATATTTGTATGACATCCTATTACAAAAAACTATTTAGTTCTTAATCTGCCATACGAATATGGTTTGACAAAACTGTTACTAAAAGAATATATTTTCACAATATAATCAAATTTTTAAAGCGTCTCTTCAATCAATACAGCTAACGACTCAAGGTTTTGATTTTATTAACTTATGTCACAATGTTATTGGTAAAACAAGACACACGTAATCCCCAACTAACAGAAAAAGCAGGTAAAAATCTACTTTCTCAAATATCTTTAAGTTGGATAATAACTCCACCAAAGAGACTAACTATATTGTCCACCCTTGTTAAATTCAACATCGCTTTCATATTTTGGTATTCAGTCTTCGTGGATACATAGTTATTGGGTGACATTTTTCTTAATATTTTGTCATGTCAAGTTCGTCAAAGTCTTTTATATTTGATAATTTTATAACATTTTTAATGTTTATTTTCTTCCACGTCTCCATGAATTTATCTTCGTACTCTTCATCACCATCAGCATCTTTATTTAGGTTATCTCTTCTTAATTTCTTTTTTGTCAAAAAATTAATGCTTATTTGATACTGAGCTACAGGACCTCGATTGGAATTCGCATCATAGCCAATTAGTTCAAAATCTCCATTTTTGTATTTAAATTTGTAGCTCCAGGAACCGTATCTACCATGTCCATAACTAGCAGTCAAATTTCCATTCTTGATTTCAATAGAAAGTTCTGGCGCAAAATAAACACCCCCATCTTCGTTCTCAGAAGAAAAGCAATCTTGATTTTTTAGAACTAATTCATAATGGTTATTTTTTTTGAATAAAATAATAATACCTCTTCGATTGCGGTCTAATTGTCCACTATATTTATCAGTTATAATCTTATTTTTATCTGTTCCTTTAATAATTAAGATACAGTCTTCAATACCATCTCTGTTTAAGTCACCTCTAATGGTTTCATACACAAAAAAACCTTTTGGTAAGAACTCTGTAGGGTTCTCCTTTTGCCTAGCTTGCCCGAAGACAGTTGATAGAAGTGATATAGATAAAAGTGTCAAAAATATTTTCATTCTCTCTATTTTGCTGTCAGTCTGTTTTTTAAAAATTGTAACCACAATATAATCAAATTTTAAAACGCCAATCCAATCAATTTGTCACGTAAGCGAAGGTTTTAATAATATTAACCAAAGTCAAAATTATTGATAAAAGGTATCTAAAGCCCTAAAAACAAAAAGCAGGAGAATACTCGATTCGTAAATATCATTCAATTTGAATGATAACTTCACCAAAAAACTAATTAAGCCGTTTTAAATTCTAGCTTATATATTGAGTTATGAGAGTTACAGTCTCACAATTTACTCTAATAACTCTATCACTTTCAAAAGAGAAAATTATATCATCGCTTTCATTCGGAAGTGTTCTATCCATTAAATCATAATCATTTTCTCGAAAATCGGAGTCGAAAAATGTTATCCCTGAAAGGCAAAAATCATCTTCTAATAATTCGGGATTAGCGTCAATTTGTTTGGGAAAAGTATAGTTTGAAAGGACAAAACAAAGATTTTGATATGTTGATGTATAGCCCAATCACGATTAGATTTTCTAAAATACAGAGATATTTGATGGGCTGAAATTTCTGTTTGGCCATATATAAACTCATAGTTATTGTGCAAATCAAGTTCAATGCCATTAAACTCTATTTCTATGAATGAAATGATTTTGAAATTTGTTTTCATCGTCTGTCCTCCACCCATTAAGTGGGTATAATATGTTCATATTAAGTATTTTATAACTGAAAATAGATTTTTCATAATGGCTTTAAATGGGGGCAATACCTATATTTTTTCAAAAATTGAGTATAGCTATAGTTAGTGATATTAGTGGTTTGTGCTATTATTTGTTGATGATTTTTAGGATGTTGACAATGTTTTGGCTTGGTGTAATCCACTGAAAAGGCATTTTATATAGGTGTTGGTTTATTTAGTTCATTTTTAAATTAAAATCAGTTTCTCCTGCTTTTTTTGCCATTTCAAACAATTCTGCCTCATCCCAAAATTTAATTGTATTCATTATTATTATTTCAATTTCTGTCAAAAAATCGATAGCATCAAGATTTAAAGATCCAACGTAGTTAAAAAATAATTTTTGATTAGGTGGATAAGCTAAATCAATCTCTGTGTCAAATACACTTTGATTGGAATTACAGTCAATATAGGAGTTTATTGATGACTCTATCAATGACTTATAAATTAGAAAAATTCTTGCCTTTTCATTTTCTATTAAATCTTTGCTGAAAATAAAGGGTTCCCATTGTATTGCCTTGGTAATTACTTTTTCATCTAAATGTCCGCTGATTTTATTCCTTAAATGGTTTATAAACTCCAGTCTCTTTTTTAAACTTTTAGCCTTCTTGATAAGTTCTTCTTCATTTTTTATTATGAATGCAAAATGGCGAAAAGAATCTCTTAGAATATCAAGAGAAACAAAACAGTGTTTGAGTATTCTTAGTTTTTTACTAAAATCTTCTTCATCATTCAAATCTTGATGGAAAATAGAAATATCATCCTTTAAGAGGATTACTCTTACGTATGTTTCTTTATAATTGAAATTTACCATATTTCATTTTTTACATATTAGCGATGGGGACATTTGTAGAGCCTCGGTCTGCAAGATTCCCCAATCAAAATACAAAGATTTATTTTACAGCTGTTTATCCACTATTACCAATACAAGATAGTAGTAGCTGTCTTTTGTTAAGTTATCATATTTCGCATAGGAGAGTTACAGGATACTTTTGTTCTCCAAATACTTTCAGATGGTTGTCAAGATCGCTAAAAATACTTTCGAATCCGTCAAATGAAGATTCATAACCATAGCCTCCATCTTTTTTAAAACTTTTCTTTATTTTAAGTTGCCCAACGACTTCAAACTTATCTTTAAATGAAACCATATCTGTGTGTGTTACTAGATGATAAGAAAGCCCAAAAAAGAAGTTGTCTTGTTGGGTATAACGCCAAATTTCATCAACATGAGGCTGATACGACAAAGTGGTCTGAGAGTCATAGCCTGAACCAATTTTACGTCCTGCAATGAAACAGTCTTTTAAGTTGTCAATCGTCGGTTTTCTTTTGCCTTGATATGTTGTCGTAGCAAGGTCATAAGTACATTGTCCGCGTTGTTGAGTCACTTTAGCACAAATTACAGCATAATAATTTTGATCGGACAGTTGAAAAGTTAAAACATCATCAGGATAGAAATGAAAATTCTTGATTTGCCTATATTTTTTTCTTTTTCTAACTTTCAAATTTGGTTGGGATATCTTTTTTAGGAGTTTTTCAAGCTCTTTCTGTCGCTTATTACCCATGGCTTCATCACATTCTTCTGTCCATAATTTAACTCCTGCTTTTTGTTCAAGAACTTTTTTGACTTCACTTAGAATCTCATTTGTAAGTTCCCCGATTTCCCAAAAAGCTAAAGCGTATGTTGTTACAAATATTTCGTGGTAAAAGTCTGTGTCAGACCCGTAGTCTTCTTTCACAAATGGGACTTCTTTTCTTATTATTTCAATGCTTATATCACTGTCATACAAGTCCATAATTTGGTAATAAGTGTCTCTGGCTAAATCTCCGTCAATTATTTTTACTCCATCTGTTGCCATTTTGTAGTGTGTTTTTATGTAGGATTGCTGGTAAAGGGTAGGATATTGCCAATGGTAGGGACTGTCAGCACAAAAGTTAAACTTTGCAAAAATCTCCGATCGAAGTCTTTCAGAATTACTTTTGATAATAGGTTGTTAGCTGAGGTTTTCTCATAATTCATTAGTTCTTCTAAGTTATTGAATACATATCTACCATTTTTTTGAAGTCCGAACGCTCCTAACTGGAGTTTCTTCAAACACAATTCGTTCTATAATGAGAATTTCATCAGTGAGCGGAGTATTTACCTCTCCGTTGTTCACCTCAATAGCAGAACAAACTAAAAGATTTTCGTTGGTTTTAAATTCAATTTCTTATGGTGCAAATTATTCTCTCCGAGGTGATTTTACCAAAATTTTCAAAGTTATTCAAAAGACTTTTGCCCTATTCGTTAGGTTGTTCACTAAAGTCAAGGTCGTCTTTGTCCAACAAAAGACTGGCAAGTTTTAAATAGCCTCTCATATTTGTTAGTTTTTTCTGTTATACGAGGTTCTGTCTAAGGTGTTTATACTGCAATATAACCAAATTTTGTTACGTCTTTCCAACCGAGACAGTGTATGAGTTACTAACTTGATTTTATTAACGAAGGTCAATTTTATGAAGAAGGTAATTCAAAGTTTTTGGAATAAGACATTACAAAAAGTACTAAAAGCAAAAAAGCAGGACTTTGCCTGCTTTTTCATAAATCTTTAGTTCGAAGTGAAACTTCTTAAAAGAATCAATCACCCCATCACCATTCATTAAATGATTTTAGTGCTTCTTTAATAAATCGATAACAGTTCCGAGCAGCACTGGGAATATCCAAAATGTGATCATGCCTAAAAAATAAGCCGCTAAAACGGTTAGATAGTTTAAGATTTTTTTCTGGTCATAAAATTGTCCAATTGCCCAAACGGCATACAGGATGCCAACAACACCTGCCACTGGCATTACAGCAAGGTGTGTAACTCCCTCAATAATTACAAAAATTGAAAAAATCAACATGCCTATTCCCATCACAAAGCATAGCATGATGAGAATTTCGTAAAAATTATAATCATATTTTCTGAAAAACAATTTTAACCACAAAGCAATAAAAACGCCCATCATGATATTAGAATAGCCATAGTGGTCTTGCACCCATTTAACTATATTCCCAACAGCGCTATGGACTTCTCCTTCGGCTTCGTGATACTTAACATAACCGTCTTCAACATGAAAGAAGTGGGTTAAAACGGTATAAATCAATGAGGTTATGATGATGAATATGATAGGTTTTACCAGTCGACTTCTATTTTCTGAAAGATACTTACGAATATTTTGCCCTGGATTTAGAGTTAGCTCACGAATTGTATATAGAATTCCACGTTCAAAATGCAAAATATGCTCGATTTCATGCATAATATACTTGCCATCAATTCGCTTTAGAGTGGTTGGTTGTCCGCATTCTGGACAAAATTTAGAGGTTATTTCGGTGTTACAATTTTTGCAGTTCATGTAAATGGTCGAATATTTTTAGGGTTTTTAGAAATTTCCACAAATGTAGAGGTGTTGGCAAATGGGTGGAAATTGTATTTGTCAGCAAAATATAACACAAAAGGTAAATAGTAGTACTATATCGTTAGCTGTAATAATGCCAATCTTCATGACTCTAATATACGGAAATATAAAATATTGGAAAACTCAAAGTTTGACTTATCTCAATGCCTTTAAGGGAGTATTTTAAAATAAGAAAGGACTTCCAACTCCTCCCAACAGGTATTATCAAGTCGATCTTGATGGGTTCATTTAAGTGATTGCCGTTTTAAAAGGAACTGGATTTTGTTTTATAATCTAAAAAAGAAACCTCCTTTAAATCGCTTTAAAAGAGGTTGAGGATGATAATTTTAAAGATTTTATTAAATAAATTGAACAACAATGACCGATGTTAGCGGTATGTGCTTTTTACGGAATATTTTTTTTAATTAATTCCTTCACTCCACCTTTGGTGATAATTATCGAACTATAGGAGCCTAATTTATCCTGAATAAATTCGATAGTCCTATCGTTATTGTCGGCTCTAAAGAATTTTGTTTTGGATTCAGGGATGAGTTCTATTTCTACACTATTGTAGTATAGTTTACCGTCAATTTTTAATATTTCAATGTTATCTCCATACTTACCGACATATTTTTCAGTTATGGAGGTGTCAATTTGAACTTGAAAATGCTTGTACGGCAGTTCTACGTCTTTCTTAAAAACAATGGCTGATAGACCATAAGCAATAATGTGGGATAATGATTGATTATTAGACAGAACGGTGATAAATATTTTATCATCAGTATATCTGTTTAGAGAAGTCATTGCCCCGAAAAAACCACCATCATGGGCTACTAGCTGATGTCCATGGTTATAAAATGGGTTAATCATAAATCCATACCCCCAATTTTGATCGTTATAGGACGTAAACATAAGTTTTTTCATATCTGCTGATAAAATGGCTGTTCCGTAAAGGGCTTTGTCCCATAATGCTAGATCTTCAACGGTAGAATATATGCCATCATGCCCAATGTTAAATTCCCAATTGATATAAGGATTGTTCAAATATTTATCCTCTGACTTTATGTAATTTCTTGCTTTCTTTTTAATTAGTTCATCATTAGTAATTACACCAGAGTTGTACATGCCACATTTGTCAAAAATGTTTGTTTTTAAATAGTCGGCATAGCTTTTATTTGATACCTTTTCGATAATACGAGCCAGTAAATAGTACCCAATATTACTATAAGCGGTATTTGTGCCAGGAGGAAATAGAAGCGTTTTTTTCTCAATATACTTTAATGCATCATGCTGGTTAAGAATATCTTTTTGTATCACATGACTTTTCACTTCCTCTTGCTTTATCGCAACCTTGTTTAAATACAATTCGTCATAATCCATTTGTAAGCCCGACATGTGGCAAAGTAGCAAATGAATTGAAATACTATCACCTTTGGGAAAGTCAGGAAAAAATCTACTTAGCTTATCATTTAGGGATATTTGTTTTTTGTCAACTAACTGTAAAATTGCAGTAGCTGTAAATTGCTTGCTTACAGAGGCCAAACTGTACTTTGTGTCAACTGTATTACTGATGTTCCACTCGTAATCTGCTAATCCATAGGCCTTTTTAAGCAAAACAGTGTTATTCTTTGTCACTAATACCGTTCCGCTAAAATTGTTAATATCAACTTGTGCCTGCATATATGTGGCAAGGTTAATGGCTGTATTTTTTTGAGCAAAAACTAGTGTCTGAAATAGTAAAAAGATTAGAGTGAGTCTCATCGGATTTTGTTTAATTATTTTATCTAGTTTAAAGGAAGTTGTGAGTTAATAGTATATCAGTTATTGGATTTTACTTATAATCAAAAGGATACTATCAAAGTGTATTAAGGACATATTGTTACTTTAATCCTAACCGTGTTGTTTATAGGTATAGCAATATTCGTCTTCTAAGTTGTCTACAGCAACTTAGAAGACGAATCCTTATTTCTTCGGCATCTGCTTGATATTGTAGGTTAGTGTTACCATAAAATATCTTGGCAAAAGATTTCCTCTGTTGTAAGTTAGTGTATTTTGTGAGGCAATCAGACGAACGATATTGCCATTTTGATTTAGAATATCATACGCACTCAATTTGATGGTGGCTCTTTGATCTTTCATGAAATTGTAATTAATCGCCGCATTCCATCGTACTGTGGTTTTGTTAGTGCCTGTCAAATTGCTATTATACAGGTATATCAGGTTGTTTTCAAGAATAAGATTCTTTGTCCAGCGAATGACTAAACCTGTGCTAAAATTATGCAAATTGGCTTGGAGATTAGTAAAGTTCGGACTTGTGTATCGTGTAAAGTTAAAATCTGGAGAGTAAGAGTTATTCCATTCGATTTTATCCTTGATATTGATATTCAACCCAAACCAGTTCGATAGTTGATTGGTAGTTTGCCAGCTAGTATCAGCATTAAAAATCATTTTACTTCTATTGATACTGTAATATCCACCTGCCGAAAGTGTCAATTTATTCTTTTCTCCAATCTTAAAATCTTTGTTGATATTGAGGTTCACGCTGAGGTTTCTAGAGCCATCGGCATTGGTAGGAGAGGAGGTTTGAATACCTTGTTTATCTATCGCAATATTCTGAATGATATCGTTGTCTCTTTGCTGGAAGGACGAATACTGTAAGCTTCCCCAAAAATAGTACGGATTAAAAGTTTAAAAAGTGTGATATTTTTTAACTTTAGGTAAGTATTATGAAAAGCAGCAAATTTAGTCCAACCGAAATTGCTAAGATTCTTAAGGAATTTGAATCAGGCAAGTCTTTAGACACCATTATTCGCGAATATGGAGTCAGCAAGGTAACATTTTATAAATGGCGTCAGCGTTATGGCGGCATGGAAGCTAGCGAACTCAAGAAGGTTAAACAACTTGAAGAAGAGAACGCTAAACTCAAGCGCATGTATGCTGAATTAGCCTTGGAGCTGGATATGGCAAAATATGTCATAGAAAAAAAGCTCTAAAGCCTTGTGTCAAGCGAGCACTTGTGCGAGAGTTGAAAGAACTC